>NZ_JBHTFO010000003.1:0-118340 GCF_042666275.1 Paenibacillus sp. GCM10028914 | reverse complement strand
ACCGAACTCATTTAGAGAAAGCTGCCTAATGAAATAACCGTGTCTAACTTTTGGGGGTCACTTCATATCAGCGGCTTCTTATGTTGCTATATTTTTGTCACCCGACACCCGGACTATTTGCTACTGGGTAACCCACCAAAAGATTAGCCTCAATGAAGGCTTTCTTTAAGGCTAAGACTGATATTTATCGTAGTTGACTATCAATGCAATGTGAGTTGCTTTCTCCGTATAAGCAGTATCAAGGGCAGCATTGATCTGTTTAGCTTCATCTTCCCAATCGACCCCAAAGATCAATAAATAGCTTGCGAAGTTTGCTAGTACAGAACGTTTATCTTCTACCAACCTTATTAGCCTTTGATAAATTCGGATCATTGTACCAATGGGTAATAAAAACTCGGACTCATCTTGTTCAATAACCTTTTTTAATAGTACTGCATCTTGTACTGATTCCAATTCTTTTTCGATTTTTTTAATTGCTAAATTAAACTCTAACTCTACCTTTTCAGCTTCATTCTCCTTAAGTGCAGCCCAATTAATCAATTGAAGGGTTCGAATAGTTTCGACATAATCCATTAACACTTTTCTCACCTCACTTAGGATAATATGTGGAAATACTAATTGTACCATCTTTCAATTTCATCACATCATAGCCAACTTTGTTTCCATTAACAACCACTGTTCTTTGCAATGTGTTTTTTGTCGGTAGAGATGTCCCCGAAATAATTAGTGAATTTACATCCGTTAAAATTGATCTTTCAATTTCATCCATAGAACCGAATCCTTTCACACTGCCAGTTCTATGACTCCTGTTATATCCGTGACCACTGTTAATCCGTACATTCATGCCCCCGATATCATAAGTTCGTCTTAAATGATCACCTACGCCTGATGATGAACTAGGCTTAAGTTTATTAGTTTTTCCACCTGTAAAACCACCTGCTGCACCTAAGCCTCCGCTAGCTGCTCCTGCTATCATCCAATCTGAGCTTCCATTCATAAAATGTCTATCAAGTTGTATGAGTGCCCATTTTACTTTGCCCATATTAGTACTTCTTGCTGCTATATAAAACAAATAATCAAATTGATTTCGAGTCATACCATCTCGATCAGATCCAAAGAAATATGGGTTTTCCTTCTTAAGCTTTTTCAATAATTTTGCTTGACCTGAACTGTTTGAATTTCTAGCAGCAATTACATCAACTGTATACGAACTATTGGCTAAATTCCAGAGAGAGTTCCCACCCCCGCCAGCCCCCATTATTTGTGCGTGCCCACTCGGGTCTATATAAATAAGAGGATTATTGCTCACATACGTATACAAATTCAAACTCAACGGATTCGTCAGTTCTCCTTGGTAAGTATCCTCATTTATAAACCGGCCCACACTTGGATCATACCATCTAGATGTCAGATATTGTAAGTCGGTTGTCGCATCCCAATACTCGCCAGAATAAAGGAATGGATTCATGACTTTTTCCGATTTCGAGATAGGTTTCCCCCACAAATCATAGGTGTACGAGTTCAAGACATCCCCATCGGAGTTAACCAGGTACTCTACATCGCCATGACCATTGAGTACATAATATTGTTTGTCTCCTGTTCCATCTACACGATAGTTAAGTGAAGAGCCATTTCGGATATAGCTTGCTACCTTCTTTACAGATCCGTCCGACTGCACACTACCTTCAGCAATGATGTTCTCGAATGGATCGTAATAATAACGTATAGTGGATCCATTTTCAGTGCGCTCGATCAATAGATCGTCACCGTTATACTTATAAGCGACATTCTTTTGGTCTATGGTGGTTACTTGTGTCAATCGATTCCAGTTATCGTACACATAATTAACGTTTGAATCTGTTGGAACCTGTTCACTTTGAAGCGTACTTCGGTTACCCCTCACATCATAATCATAGGTTTCCTGAAACAACGTCGATGTCTTAATTCGATTTAACTCATCGTACGTAAATGATTGGGAGATACCGTCTTTAGATAAGGATTCAATATTTTTATTATCATCATACTGGTAACTATAGTTTGCAGCTGATAGGCTCGGATGCTCATAATTAAGTGAGGTGAGCGAAAGCCCCTCATAGCTATACGAAGCTGTAATCCCATCACCACGAGACTCCGTTTGTAAGGAACCGTTATTTGAATACGAATAGGCTCCATCCAGCCCACCATTCACTTTCTCAATTCGACTCATTGAATCATACTCAAATGCCGCAGTGTCGTTAAATGGACCCGTCTGGTTTTTTTTATTACCTCGATCGTCATATTTATATGTTAACTTCTTGCCATCTGGATAAGTTATCGTTAAAAGTTCACGCGTATTATGATCATAAGCGTAACTGGTGATGCCAGATGCATCTGTCATACTACTACGAAGACCATCATTGGTATAAGTATATCCAATAGTTTCAGTGCCATCCTTACGGAACTTCAGCCGATTTTGTAAGTCATACTCGTATTTAAGGGTCTTTCCAGTACGGGTATGATGCTCCTCCATATTACTGTTTCCGTCATACAAGAAAGTTTCAGCTTTACCGCCCTGCTGCTGATTAAGTTTCAGACGACCAGCTTCATCATATTGTTTGATAGTAAAAGTACCATCCGGATTGATTTGTTTCGTCAGATTACCTACTAAATCATACTCATACGAGGTTCGATTTAATTTAGCGTCCGTTACACTCTTTAAATTACCAAGGAAATCATACTCGAAGTTGGTAACTTGGTGCTTCGCATCTTCTTGGGATTTAACATTCCCTACATAGTCATAACTTAAATTTTCGAGCTGTGTTACTTTTTGCATAGATGGATTATTAGAATCAATCGCTGTCTCGATCGTCGACACAGGCCGTCCCATCTTATCCATCGTAGTTTCTACTGTGTTACCTATACCATCAATACTGCTGGATTTTAAATCAACAATATTTTCAACCATAGTAGTTTTACTATGATCTGGATAAGTGGTTATCGTTTTTAGACCGCTTGAAATTGGCTGATAATCATAGTCTGTAATATATCCTATTGCATCTTCCTGATAGTCGATTCGGCTATAAGAATCATAATAAATCTTCAGTTTGGCGACATAGCTGCCATTTATATAAATCCCTTGTTGTTCTTCACGTCCCAATGGGTCAAAGCGAATCTCATTAACGGCACCAGATTCATCCGTCTGAGTAATTATATTTTTCTCGTCAATATACTCAATATCTACCGTTGTTTGATTCGGATTTGTTACTGTTTTAACCCGGCCCAACTCGTCATACTCATAAGAAGTAACAGCATTTTTCCCATCAATATACTTTTTCATCTGACCTGTAGTAGAGTCATATTCAGCCTGTACTTTTAATGTAAAGGGGTTACCAGCACTATCCACTCCAGTTGTCTGCTGTGCGGTCATAAATGCACTTTTATATTTGGGATCGTAAGCAAATGTTTGAACAGATACCTTACTTAAATCGTCCGCATCAAGTGTAGTCGTGACCGTAGAAACATTACCGTACTGATCATAGTCGAAGTCACTCTTGCCCAGTAGCTTTCCGTTTATGTTGTTTTCCCTTTGTGTTACCATATCTGGATCGCCATTGCTAGTTTTTGTAACTTTAGTATAAACGCTACGATTTTCATCAACAGGCTGAAGAATCGTATCAACCAAATGCGTTCCTGGATGATACGTATATTGAGTTGTAACCCCTTGTTCATCTGTTTGTGACTCCACATTTCCATAGGAGTCATATAGAGTTTTTGTAGTTTCCGTTCTCACTTTGCCACTTTGGCTATCTTTATAGGTAGTACTCGTTTCATTTGGTGAAGTAAGACGCTTTGCGCGATCATAGATGTAATTTATGGACGATTCTAACCCACTTTGTACTTGCTTTATGTTCGTTTGATAATAAGTTATTGGATTCGAAGCATCGATATAATCTTTATCGTATTGATAAGTTGTTTTGGCTAATCCATCATCCATAATCGTTGAAAACGAAACATCAGAACCATATGAGCTACCAATATCACCTTCGTAATTGAAATTGACTCGGTTATATGCCTCATACGTAGGTTTTTGTGTGTCCTGATTCGGATATATGATACGGTCTTCACGAGAGTGGATTTGATATTCCTGATTTACAGCATCAGGACCAACATAACGGGTAATTGGTAGTGGCTTATACTCATACTTGGTTTCTGCCCCGGTTGGATGATACACCGTATCAATAAGTGAATAGCCATTAGAGATACCACTTGAAATATCACCGTTAAGCATGTTATATCTTGTATTTGTCTTTTGCGTGTATTCATAGCGAGTTACCCGGTTTTTTGGGTCAGTCACTCGGTCCAAAACTTCGAAAACATTTCCGTTATTTTGAATTGGAACTTTCGTATATGTAACTGTTTTATCTCCACTGGTCACAGTCACTTTCGTCTCGGAATAAGAGATATTTATCTCATTACCCAATGGATCTAGAATTTTTGATAGCAGTTCTCTGCCATAGGCAGCAGAGTGAGCATACTGAAAATCAATATAGTTCCCATAAGAATCTGTAGTCTTAATGAGATGACCCGTATCGTTAAAGTATTGCTTGGTACCATCAATGGAACTAAGAACATGTGTATAGGATTCTTCCTTCCCGTTAACCAAAACGGTCCCTGTTAGGTCTGGTTCGTCGCCTGGGTATTTAATCGAGAGATCTTTCCACGGATAACCTTTTAAAGATTTATCCTTGTTTATTTCATATGTCCCTCCACTTGCCAAATGAACGTAGGTCCCATCCTTAATGTAAGGAATGTTCCAGCTCCACCCTTTTCCAAGCGGGAACCATGTATCGTTATACGTACTAACCGCAGTCTGACTTGAAACCCATTTCCCATCTGTATTCGGTTCAACCTTTATACTTGCTGGATTAATTGGAGGTCTGTTAGGGTCACTATCGTCAATATTGTCAATATCATATAATTTAATGAGATATTCTGTATCATCTGTACCTGTAATCTCAGCATCATCGAATTCATATTCAGTTGACCCGGCAAGACTGTTTAATACATTCAGTTCAGCCTTTGCTTCTTTTTCATTAATATATTCATGACGCAGGAATTCACCTGTTCGAGATACCTCTGTATACACCCTGTCCACATCTACGGTCTGAACTGAATTATCAACGTAAGTAAAAATCTCTCTTTTTTTATAACCATTACTAACAGTAGACCACGGACCAACATAAGAAGGCTTAGAATTTTGAAGTTTAGCTGCCAATTTATCAGCATCGGTCTTTTTTATACTACTATCGAGAGTCCATTCATCTGTACCAATGGTTTGTACTTCGCTTTCTGTTCCATCTGCTTTTGCATACTCTCTTTTATGTACCATTTGAAATTTAGGTGCAAACATTAAGCGAAATACTTTTTCCCGGCCTTTGAAATATACAGAAAATATTAAATCTTCATCGTCATAAATTGTGCCTTTGATGTCATAATACTGGGCATCCGAAGAATTGTATGTTCGAGTCAGATCAAAAGAAAGTCCATTTCGACCAGGTAACGTCATATCAGTTGTTGAAAGTGATACACTTCCGTCTAAAGTGGAAATGTACTCCCCTGAAGATCCGACTGAATATGGTGCAGTATCAGTTTTAATATCCAGATTGTTTAAAGTTTCCTTGTTAACTGGATTTTCAACAACAGTAGCTGATGAATCAACCGAGGAATCTTTTTCACTAGAAGTTGACTCTTTTTTCTTTATCTCTAAGTTAGATGCAGAGTTTTCGATAACACTTTTCTCTTTAGAACGATTAATCGGAACTTTCTTGGCTTTCCCTAAAGCTTTATCTAAAGGGATCGAATCCACTTTTTGATTCATATAAGCCAATTTAATTTCTTCTACAGTGTATCCTTTATCTAAAAGTGACTGTACTTCACTTTCTTTCACTTTAAAAGATTGTGCAATTTCTGAGCGTTGATCTTTTGTTTTTTTATTTTCCTTATTGGCATTCTTTGCATCCGCTTTTGAAAAAGGAACGGATGTCATAAGCAAAACTATGGTCATGAAAAGTGCTATAACTCTTACCCACTTGGATTTCATATGTTCCCCCTATTGACTGTTCTAGTTGTAAATTTGAAATTAATACTCTCGATATGGATAAGCATTATACGTTTGACCTTCAATAATAAGAGGTATAGAACGTGGCAAAGCACCTGGACCATCTGTGGTTAAATTAACTACGGGTGATGTTGCACCTGCGTTCGGATCCGTAGGATCTACTGCTTTTATCCTGATAGAATAGGCTGTATTAGGCGTGAGATTCGTTAGTTTTTTACTTGTTGAAGTCGTATTGCTATGCAATTGACCATTGACTAGAATTTTATATGTAGTGACGTCTTTCACGGGATTCCAAGACAATAACAAACTGTTTTGTGTAACTTTAGATGCAGTTAAACCAGTTGGAGCTTCCGGTGTTACCGTAAAGATTTCTGGTGTCATACTATAAGTACCATCTGGATAGTAATACGTATACTTAACTTCGTAAGTGCCTAAACTCCAATTCGAAGTATCACATGCTAAGGGTGGATTGGGTGCTGTTTGGCCCGCTTTAAATGGACCTGAAAATGTTCCAGAGCAAACCCTACCTGTCGTACTGTCTACCCCCATATTTAGTTTAGTCCAGCTGCTATATCCACTAGGAGGAGTAGGTACCCCTCTGTCTAAATAAGCAATAGAACCACGTTCAATGGCAGCTATACTAATTTCACCGTTTCCACCTTGCCCAGGCTCGGTTTCATCTTTGTAATCCTGCTGAAATGGTGGAAGCTCTGAGTCAATGATCCCAAGTGATTTAGCTAAGTTTAGTAGTCCATTACCATACTCTTGTTTTGGTTCTATCGAAGTTGCGTTTTTCATCATAAGTTCTCTAATTTCTCTAGCACTCGATGTCTTGTTTTCCGACCAAATTACTGCCGCGGCACCTACCACATGTGGAACTGCCATTGATGTTCCGGACATATTTCCATAGCTTCCGTTTTTGGTAGTACTTCTAATGTCGACACCCGGAGCAACGATATCCAGATTCTCTCCCGTACTTGACAAGTTCGCTCTATCATTTGACTTTGTTGTTGCACCAACTGAAATCACCTCAGGATATGATGCTGGGTACATTACGGTATCCTTACCTAATCCTTTATTTCCTGCAGCTGCTACCAAAATGATTCCAGAAGCTTCTGCCTCTTTTATTGCTTTATGAAGCGCTTCGCTATTTTCCGCACCAGTAAAACTCATAGAAATAATGTCCATCTTATGATCTATGGCCCATTGAATGCCTTCGATGACTTGAGTGTAGGTTCCTGTACCATCAGAACCAAGTACTTTTACAGAATACAAATCAGCATTTGGTGCAATGCCGACAATGCCTTGATTATTTTCAAGTGCTGCAATTGTACCTGCCACATGAGTTCCATGACCGTTGTCATCTACATAATTCGAAGTTCCATTAACGATGTTGATTCCCCCGGTTATGCGTAAATCAGGATGATTCGATACACCAGTATCCAAAACAGCTACTTTAATACCCTTACCTTTATTGTTTTGTTTATCTAGCATGTGAGAACCAATGGCTACATTCCCCCAAGGAACTTCCTCATTATTAATCTCAGCATCTGTAATTGCGCCTCCTGTTACGGCAATAATTCCGTTAATAGAGACTTTTGCGTTTGGTTCAACAAACTCAACGCTGCTGTCTTTTTTTAAACGCTCGACTTCGTCGGTACTCAATGCAATGACAGAAATGTTATGCTTTTTAAGCTTCTTTTTCTCTTTTTTTAAAATTTTATTCTTTTTAAGAACAGTGAGTGGATCATCTCCATTCTTGAAAGAGACGATATATTCATTTACTTGTGAGGATGATTTCGGTTCTTGTGTGGGTTCATTCTGCCCTTGTTCAGGTGTTTTTGAATCTTGTGTTGTTTCTTTCTGCTCTTGTTCTGATGTTTTCGAATCTTGTGTTGATTCTTCCTGCCCTTGTTCTGGTGCTTTCGAATCTTCTTGTGTTGACTCTTTCTCCTTTTGTTTCGATTCTTTCAAATCTTGTGTTGTTTCTTTCTGCTCTTGTTCTGGTGCTTGCTGTTCTTGTGAAGATGCTCCAACGTAAATAGAGTTCATTCCAAAAAATAATGAAATCAATAAAAATATGCTAGTTATTTTCTTAATTCTCATTTATGTCCTCCTGGTGCGATAAGTGTTTACGAGGCTGGAATGGTAGTAATAGATTTAACATTACCATTATCATCGTAGGTATAATGACGAGAATACGGAACACCATCTTTATAAAAGGTTACTTTTTGTAAACGATTTAAAGAATCGTATTCATAGCTTTGCTTTGGAGGTTGAGTGCCCTCTGTAGCAAAAGCAGTTGAACTAGTAGAGTTTGAATTCCCCACATTACTCAAGAAAATGAAAAAAACTAATAATAAAGAAAGCATTAGAAAGCATTTTGAGATTTTATTTCCACGCTTCAAATATACCACTCCTATCCTATTTTTTCGGAATACATATACTAAAATCTCAACTCCTTCCAATTATGTACCTCAAGCATAGTATCATATTGGTAAGTACTTAAACAGACGGTAATTACTGGACTATTTGGTATATTTGCATTTCGATTATCTGGGAAAACCGGAAGGTAAATTAACCGTTTTAAGGATCCTATACAATGTAGGTGGTTTTGGCTTTAGGGAATAGCCTGAAAAGCAAGCCCCTCTCGATCATATTTCGGGAGGGGCTTCTTTTGTATCTTTCGCAATATAGTTCGCCGTTACTTGTGGTATGGTTCAGAGCGACTTATATTCAATATACTGCCCGTGAGCTCAACGAAAAGTTGCCGAACTCAATGATCCGCTGCCCTGTATTCCGAGATCCCAGTAATCTATCCTACCCGTTAGCTCAATGAATTACGGGCGGAAATCGATCAGATTCATGCCTAATCGGTAATCGGACTTTTTTCTTTACGGTAAACGGTACAAGTTCTTGTCTTTGGCCCGGGACAAGAACTTGTACTGTTAAAACAAAAAAAGCCGCTAATAGCGACTTTCAAAGTGACCATGTTTTGTCCCCCGACACTTGCTTAGGCGATTGTCACTAAGGTGTATTATTAACAATCAAATAATCATTTGAATATTGAGTTATTATACTGGCGATCTTCAATGCATAAAAAAATTATTTGAATGATTTTCCATCGCTATTGTCAAGGTCATTTATTCCCAAAATGAAGAGAGGGGATTTCTTCCTAGTGGTCTTCATATTTCGGATATTCAGCAAAATTCGCCTTCACTCCAAGCATTTTCTTAAGAACTTGTACCGTAAAAATAAAAAAAGCCTCTAATAGCGACTTTCAAAGGGAACATATTCTTGTCCCCCGACATCAATTTACAGATGCAATTTAACCGTTCCCCTTCAATTAAATCCTTGTACGAAATTTGGCCTTTCCCTATTCGCACTCCTTGCATCCCAAGCTCGAATTTTATCAACCTTTATTGTTCCACTGAAGAACGCATTGGAGAAAGACCTTTAAGATTGAAGGACATTGAGTCAACCCTCAAACAACGCTGTAACTAATCGTTTACCATCATAACATGATGGTGAGGCGCTGTTACTCATAAGTGTCTAAATAATTCTACAGTATCTAATTTTAATTAAGAACAAATACCCAAACTACAAGTTTGAATGTGGTTACTGCTAGTGATAGAACATCTAATTTTAGTCGAGTATGTAGGGCTCTTCTAATGTCCCCTTACCTCCAATTGGAGATTTTATTTTAATATAGAGAGCCGGCCTTACATAATGATGATCATTAAAATAATTTTCTCCAATAGCTCCACTATCGAAAATCCCTCGGACTCTCCTACTACACGTTCCATTGCCGTCCATCTTATTATTAAATATAGACTTCTCTGGACTATCTAAATTAGTGGACATATCCCTTAACCAATAGAAGGTATTCATTTGCTCTGATATTGCTCGAAACTCGAGTTGCTGATCTCGCAAATAAAGGGTAATCTCTAATAATGAAAGCAGAAAAACTTTATCAACACTAGTCCTTTTATATGCAACATCGTAATTAGAACAACAATCCACCACATTTTCATCATAATTGAGTAACTCACTTGTACTACGCCAAGCAATATACTCATTATCCACTTCAATAATCGAGTTTTTTTCATTCATTGAAAACTCATGGAGAAAGTCATTTTCACTATTTAAAAATTTTCTAAGCGCTGATTTTTCCCAATATCCTAAGCCTCCGAAAGGCATTTTGTTGCTAAGGAATTTATAAGAAAATAACATAAACGTATCATTTTCATCATTTATTATTCTCCAAATGATCTTTTCCCCTTTATGTTTGCCGAATTCTACATAATCGCCTATTTCAATTGAACGGACCTCATTTACTTCTAATTGCGAAGACCCTTGCGAAATCATTTTAAGATTAACTAGTAATTCAATAGAGAAATCAAAAACATTTACATCAATATCAGTAATCATAAATGCATTGTTTTTAAGATACTGTCTTATAATTGATAACTTTAATTCATGTTTTTCTACAGATACGTTTGATTGCTCCAACTGCTCCGAAATCGTTTCAACTATATACTTTTCTTCGTTACTGATTTTGATTACTTTATCAATACCTTTTACAACTGACGCATATATAGGTTGAATTTCTTTTAGTGGCTCGAGATTTATGTCCTTAAATAGTCGATCTATTGTAGCCGGTTTACTAATCAGATATTGAAAAAAGTCTTTGTAATTTAAACTTCCTTTTATATTTAAGCCGACATCTGAAAGGGTTGCTTTAAGAAGCATTAAATCAGCTGTATTCCACTCCCCCTTAGAGATTCCAAAGAAATCATTAACAACACAAATTACTTTTTCAACATCGTTTAACTCTGAATATTCTATTCCTTTGTACATCTGATATTCAATGGTAGAATTCCAGTGAAGCAGGTTAACATTCCGTTCAAGTATACCTAATCTTGCTTCGACTTGTAACATATCTGACCGAGTATTCTTAAAAAACGAAACTAGAACTTTGTATACTTGATTTAGTTCTTGATCGATATCAAGAACTAATGAATTTAACTTATTGTTTACTGCCATAACCAGATCAAAAGTTAACAAATTCTGTTCAGCTAATTTTTGAATAGTTTGCTGTGCAGCATATTGTGACTTAGCTACATTTCGGTCAATATCTGCTCGGATTTTTTTGTTCTTCCCGTTTAGACTATTTAAACCCCTTTTGAAGAGCCCTTGGCTAGCTAGTTCACTTGCTCTCGATTTGCTTACCGCAAGACATGTCACACTTTCCATCGTTAACTTATTAATTTCTGAACGATTGTTTTTATATACTGATATAGTTTGTTCAATGAGCTCTTCAATTTCATGTTTTTCATTTAACGTAAGATTTTCAGTTTTTCTTAGTTGAAGCTCAAGTGTCATTCTTTATACCCCCGTTGTTCATCAGATCATTAATTTCAACTTTTATTGATGTTCGTTCATCCAAAAGCCTGTTACGTCTTGTTGAAAATTGCGATTCATTCACTTTCATTTCTCTTAATATCAAATGGGTCTTATGTTGATATAAGCCCATTTCATAAATTGGCTTGAAAATTCTAACAGTATCCTTATAACCCTCTTCAATACGCCTTGCTGACCCTTCAGGTGAGAAATCAAGTGTACCATTCATAATATTTCCTTGATGGTTTTGTGGTAATATCTCAATAATATTTGTATCGGGAAAACAGGCATGCTCAATTGTAGATCCTCTATCTAGGTGTACGACAATTATTTGCTTATAACCTTTATCGTACAAAGGCTTTATTGGTAAGTTATCACGCATACCACCATCTATGTACTTGTTACCATCGATTTCTTCTTTTCCAAAAATAATTGGAAGAGCTGATGAAGCGAGGAGAATGGATTGTAATCGGTCGGAAGTGCAATTATTAAGACTGAAATAAGTTGTGTTCAAAAATGGTAACTCACAGCAAGTGGCAAATCCTAATAAATTTGAATTACTTATGTAATTCAAATTTAGGTTCTCATTAAGAATTTCTATCAACCCTTCTCGTGAAAAAATACCGTGCTGTGAGAACTTTAGTGAGAATGCTATTATCTGAGACATTGAAAATATACTCGTTAACCCTAGATTAACTAATGTTGCCACGATTTTATCAGGGGCTATCGCCAAAAGCTTGTTATGAGATATGTTACGCCATACTTTCTCAGCTAGACCATAATTTCCTTGCATAAAAAATGCAGCATTTAAAGCCCCCACTGAAGTTCCAGCTACAGCAGTAATATTCTTATCAACACCAAATTCTCTGAGTGCTTTCCATACCCCTATATGGTATGCACCTTTTCCTCCACCGCCTGCTAATACAAGTGCCAATCCCTGCATAAAATCAGCTCCATAGATTCATCTTAATAAAAAATAAGGTCTTTAAGTTGTCACGAAATAAGTGTCCTATCTTTATTAGTCGAAATAGGTATATATTACTATTTTATTAGATATATTTGTTTCCTTCAATGAAAATAAATGGACTACCCAGTAAGACCTAATCTAGTAAAATCCATCCGTACTAGATTGAATGAGTTGATTAGCGAATATAGAAAGTCACTCGAGAGAATTGGTGTTTTTTAATAAAGTTCCTATTTCAACAAAGAAATAAAATAGCTGCCGATTTTTGCGGCAGCTCGGTTCATGTCAAATTCACATGCGTCATGAAGAAGTGGGCTGATTTTCTCAGCACCTCGAAAAGTATATAGTTACTGTTATTCTATTTTGCAGTGACCACACTCTATTAGTGCTAATTTGCCCTTATAACTCATTTGACTCATTGATTCATATTATCCGACATGATACTAATCTATATTATTACGCTTCTATTATAATATTCGCAGTCCTTAAAAGCCATCTTTTACCTTTATTATGCCCGTTAGTTTAATAAAAAGGCGTCTAATCATCTTTATTAGCCGCCGTCGTTGACATCATATCGGGAATGTAACAATGTTCTTGTCATCTGTCGGAAATGTTATCAATTTCTTGTCAAGTGTGTTTTGATAAGAACTTGATAACATAAATAAAAAAACCGCATAATCAGCGGTTTCTAATGTTACTATGTTTTTGTCACCCGAATAGACTGAACCGATGTTGTTAATTGACACAAAACTCCATTGAAAAATGGAGCAGTTGCCGACTGAGGAGTCTGCTCCATTTAAATTAAGCTATTGTGTCCCGTTACTTCAACAAACGCTGCTTATTTCTTTTTAATGGGTATCCATATTTCGCTTTTAAATTGCGGCGATGATACATCTTTCTGCTCATTCCTGAGTATTTCAGGCCCTTCGCTTAGCTCATATTCCGAAGACGGAAACCATTCGGAAGCGTCCCCAGATCTCTTGAACCGCACTCGGAAAAGAGCCAACGGCCGTGAATACAGCCCATGTAGAGGCTGATACCTCCAGCTGGGCCAAGCCATCTCGTGCTTCATTCGTTGTGGCCGCCCCGATGTAATGATCAAGCTCTCCTATCTCCTCCATCCGCCCTTCACTGAAATTCGTGGAAGCACTGATTAGTCCTGAAGGCTGAACATTCGAAAAGCCCTTAATCTTATCAATCATTTCTGGTGTAAGTCCTTCAAACATCGATGCAATCTCCGGATTCCCCCCCTGAAATACTATTGGCACTCTTTTTTTGATCCCCACTATGCGAAAAGCCTCTTTGTCTTCAATTCGGTAGTTCATTTCAATTCCTCCTTTGATAGTTAGTTGAAATGTCATCCGTGGGAAGGCTTTGAGGGACTGTCCATGGATCCGGGCTTCCGAGGGAGTAATCCCATGCATGCTTTGGAAAGCCCTAGTAAAGGAATCCTGCGAGGTATATCCGTATTTCATCGCTGCATCGATGATCTTGATGTCACTGTGGCTTAGCTCGAGTGCTGCCAAAGTTAGGCGTCTTCGGCGGATGTATTCCGACAGAGTAATACCTGCAAGGAATGAGAACATCCGTGTAAAATGATATTCCGAACAGCAGGCAATTTTCGCTGCCACCTGATAGTCCACACGATCAGTAAGATTCTCCTCAATATAGCTTAAAGATTTGTTCAGGTGCGCTAGCATATTCATGAATATCGCCTCCCCTCGTTACTCAAAGCATAGCAGAGAAGGTAATCCCCTTCCCGACATTTAGTGCACAATCCTGCAGGGTCTTTTGATGGTCGTAGAACATCCCCTTTAACTTTGCGTCAATATACCCTGTATCAGGCAAGGAAGTTGTAATACTATTGATTCACAACTTAATCTCATGTTTATAGACCTCCAAAGATCACAATCCTAATTTTACCATGATCCCGTTAGTTTAATAAAAGGGCGTCTACTGCCGACGATGAAATCTTATTGGGAATGTAACTATGTTCTTGTCATCTGTCGGGAATGTTATCAAGTTCTTGTCATTGTGTTTTGACAAGAACTTGATAACATAAATAAAAAAACCGCATAATCAGCGGCTTCTAGTGTTACTATGTTTTTGTCATCCGACACTATTCAACCACATATGACTAATGACATTTGAATAGACGGAACTTCAGTCATTTAGTTAGTCGTCTCTTCTTTTTTATTGAACTATCCTGCCCATCAGCTTAATGAATTAGAGCGGAGATAAGTAGTTAAATACTTATCTAATCCGTAATCGGACCATGTTCGTGTCCCTCGACAGCAAAATATCTGCATTGTTTAATATTCAAATTGTATATGGGTTGCTATCCCTTTGTGCTATCCTAACGAGAACCTAAGCATGAATGTTCAAGACCTCCGACACCAAGTATGTGCATATAAGTTCTTATCATTGGTACTTTATAATGAAAATGCCGCACATAGTACGGCTTCCACAGTCATTAGGTTTGATCTTCCGATATCCCATAAATTAAGCATTGGTGCTTTACTTCGATGGCAATTATTAACGTTTAGTTTAGTCTTTTTGATAAATATCCTTCCTGTATTCCGAGATCCCAGTAATGGGTCCACTTTTGTGTCATTAGACAGTCCTTAAACAGGGTTAATGATCTGACCTGCACTGTTATACTGCCTACTTGGTACTGGCGTATTAAAATATTCACTATTCATTACATTGATTCACTCCTTCACTATTTTCGTTACCTCCCCCTGCGGTCAGGAAAAGACCTGATTAGGTATCAGGCCTTTGTACGTTGGACCGATGTATATTGTTTGATTTCTTATCACTCGAATCACCATTTACATATAATGGATGTGATAGTTTAGTGGTGCAACTACATCTATTTAATGGGAGGAATTTTGTAATGAAACTTAAAAAACTGGCAGGTCTCTGCTAACAACGGCTTCTTTACTAGCATTTATTGTTGTTCCAAGCACTTATGCTGCTGATCCGGTAGTAGAAACTAGCAGCACGTCGTATGCAGTTAGTTCGGTAGTTGTTACTACAAATTCTACAGAAGAAAATACGAACGCAATCGTGACACCATTCGCTTTATTGCAAAACTATTCCTTTGGGCCTCTTTCATCTAACGACTATACAACTAAGGATTGGTTCAACCATTACTCTTACGGGAATATAACTATAAAGCTTGCCCAGTATCCCTCTTATGGTAGCGGGACTGTAGCTCTTGAGTATACTTTGCTAGCTGCTGAAGAAAATAGCATACCAATCGCTGGTAACTATTCAAGTGCTACTAAAACAATAACTTTTTCCGGTGTTCAAGGGGGTACTTATGCTTTGAAAATAAAAAATATTGGAGTTACCACTGCTAGTGGATATGGATCAATCAACGATTAAGTAAAACAAGAAGGCCAAGAAGGAGCCATTGTCGAAAACAATGGCTCCTTCTTTATGAAATGAAATACTATTTTGATGAACTTGATGGAACATCAGTATCAGTCGGGTTTTCATCATTTAAGGTTTTATTTAAGAGCAACGAATTTGGATAATTTTTAAGAAATTCTGCTTCATCTACTTTTAAAAAAAACTCGCCTTCAAAAATTAGTTGATTCGTATTAGGCCCGATTTGATTTAAATTTCTTGCTATCTCCGATTCCTTAAAGATACTTTGTTCATCTGCTCGCAAGAACATGCCATGAGGTGTATATAGTTGACTATAAGCCCCTTTTGCGATTTTTGATTCTACGGATTCTACGTTTTTTACTGATTCTTCGGATTCTACGGATTTCACGTTATTTGTTGAAAAATTAGTGTTAACAGGATTTTTAACTGTCTTATTTACGGTTTCCATTTCTGGATAGGTCTCTGCTTTTGAATTCGATATTAATACCACTCCTGAAATAATAGTCACTGCAAAGGCTGTTAAATATATTTTTTTAAACATATTACCCCGCCCTTTCTATACCAATAATTATTTCCTACTTTAAAACATTATATTCACCAACATGTTGAACTAATTGATAAGGTCTGTGAAGGAAAAGATTCAACTATAAAATGTTTTATTTTCCTAATTTTATTATACTTGCTTTTCTGAGAGAGAGCAAAAAAATTCAAAGAACAATTTCCTGATAGTGATCGTGGCTTACATGAGAGAAACTGATCCCAGCACTCTTTGGAAACGGGAAGGGATCGGTCAGCTCATTATGGATTTAGTCCTTCAGATTCTATTCGATTCGATTTGTTGTACAACATTCCATTTGTCTCTTTGTTTCCAGACAGCTATCTTCTTTTCATCCACACCTAGCTGCTCTGCAATCTGACGATTCGTTATATTTCCTCCGTGCTCTTGCCATAATTTATAAGCATGATCACGGTTAGGATCGCGTGTTCTAGCCATGCTACACCATCACCACCACCAACAAAAAAAGACGAGCCATAAAAATAGCTCGTCTTTCTTGAAACTGTATGTTACTTTGATTTTTCGCTAAACTCTTTTAGATGATATCGGAGAATAAATATTCCGAGTATTAAAGCAAGGATCGGAACTATAGTAAGCCAATAATGTCCAGTGACTGCAATCAACACTATTCCCACTAAACAGAATAACAAATAAATAGCATCAAATATAATGCGTCTTCTCATTAAAGTATTTCTTGATGTGTTTTTCATGTTAGAAGACCCTCACTTTAACCTAAGATAATTACATTATAAATAGCATCATCAATCATCTGATCATAAGTACGACCATCCCCACCATCATGCACTTGTTTTGGTACCCCATTTATCTTAACTTCTAAAATATATTGTTCACTTCTCAAACCAAGTTTATTTTGTGAAAACACTTCAATTTGTGTAAGATACTTTTTTGCATCTAAGATCCCATACCAAGCAGTATCAAGCGCAATAGAAGAAAATGTTATGCCAATCATTTTAAGTATTGAAGTAAGTCCGCCCTTAGTATATATGATATCAATAGCAGATAAAATAACGCCTAATGCCGTTCCCGGTCCGAAATTCACTTCAATATACGTAGAGTCTTTAACGGTTGTTTTCTTATACAACGAACCATATTGATTCCATGTAGAATTATATTTAGTTTTCACGAAGTTATATCCTGATGAAGGGGAGTCTAAAGTAGATCCCTCGTCTTGTCGATCTAATGGAGTAACTAAATCATCAACATTATATGTTGTGGTTTCACCAGTCTGAAGATCGGTGGAAATTATTTGACCTGAAGCTTTATTATAAGTAGTCTCAACTACTAATATATCATTAATATAATGCATAACTTCTCTTACTTCACCTGATTCACTTATATCAAAGCGAACAGTATCTCCAGTATTTACATCTTGATATACACCCTGAATCTCTTTATCACCATTATTCTCTTCGAAAGAATAAGATAGTTCTTTAAAAGACTCATCAGTATTTGAAGATGCGTAAGAGTTGCTAGCAAAGCCAGAGAAAACAAAAGTCACAAAAACAGCCAAAGTCAATACCATAGATATTCGTTTCATTTAATACCTCCAAAATTTATTTTTTAATTTACATCCGTCCTCCTTTCCTTTACTTGGTAAAAACCATAACATTATATGAAAAAATTGTAAACCTCTTCACATTTAACCTTTGTGAAATAACCTCTTATTATAATAATTCATCCTTTTGCAATTCAATATCTATTTCAATGAGCTTCTTCTGGTCATCCACCGTCTTGATCTCGATCCGGCCCTCTTGAAAATCCTTGACCCACTTCGCTATTCCAGCTTTGACAATCTTGCGGTATTGCTCCTTAGATTCCATAATGCCTTCCATTACCGCAAGCTCATGCTTCAATAAATTTTCATCTTGTGTTCTCATGCGTACCCCTCGGCTTTCCTTTATACTGGAATGCGAAATAGCGGATGTCTGCAAAATGCCACGCGTGGCGGACCGCTATCTCAGCCGGGGGATACCCTTGGTGATTAGGGGTACGTTGCTACGTCCTCCTTTTAATATGTCTTAGCATAAGAAAAACCGCCCATATCAGGCGGTTGATCTAAACTATAGTTCTCCGTGAATTCAATCAATATCTGGAACAGCTTTCAACTAATCATTTTTCTTTCCTCCAAATAGCGGTTACAACGATTGTAATTGCATAACCGATCACTCGAAACACAGCACTAATTATCTCAACCATCTGAATCATCTCCTACAGGGAGATTGTATGCAGCTGTCTTTGTTAAAAGAGCCCGTGATATTCAAAAAAGCAGCCGATCTAGCCGGCTGCCTCCTTATCTTTATTCAACTAACGTGTCCCGTTAGCTTAATCTTTAGGTGTGATTTTATAGTCGACCAAATAGTAACTAGCACCTGCAGTATCATTCTTGAAGTACAGTTCAACATAGTCCCCTTTTGGTCCCACATTACATAAGCTTATGGTTAGTTCAAAGTATGTTCCTCCGTGCGTTGCATCTGCACGTATGCTTTCTTTATCCTTATTTTTAAGTGTGACAAGTGTATTGATGGAAGAAATTTGTTTGCATCCAATCATAACATATTCTGTTTTGTAAATACTCTTGAGTGCTGACACTATAGAAGCGTGCAGCTGTTGTAATAAGGCTTCCTCAAGCTGTTTTTCTCTAACCCCTGTATTTGATGCTAAAGTTAAAGTTGAGTTTGTTAACACTATACCGATTAAGACTAAAATGCATAAACTTTGTTTCATTTTCAAATGTATCACCTCTGGGTTTTTCGTTTATTGTGCTCAGTATTTTACAACTCCATCCTCAGTTGATACCTGACCTACTTTTAAAACAATCATGCCCGTTAGCTTAATGAATTACGGGCGAAAATCGATTAGATTCATGCCTAATCGGTAATCGATACAAGTTCAGACTCATTTTTATATAGTGATAAGAACTCCGATAACTTATCCTCTTCTTCTAGGCGTATTTTTTTATTAAATCTCAGTTTTGTGTTGATAGCAGCTATTTTATCTATAATCTGGTCTTCTATAAAAATCATTCTATTGTTGGTATCCATCCTACGATAGCCTCCCTATTAAAGTATCTCTCAATGGTAACTTCACGATCTTTTCTAGCATAATTTAATGCTGTTTGATACACACTATGATTAAAAAAAGGCAGATTAGAAACGAAATCCCGTTGCAAAGATAATGCTGAAACGCCCATGAATTTTTATTTAGCACTTGAAAGCTGTTAATAAGACACTTGTGTAACAGAAAGCAAAAAAGAAATGACCTCCATTTAGGAAGCAATTGCTTTTCTAAGTTCAATTATTACAATTGATCAAGGTCGTCTTTTGTTACGTTAAACAACTCTAAAATATCTCTTTCCAGTGAAGCAGCATCGAACCCACTCATTAATTTTAAGCCTAATGCTCTGACGGAGTTGACAATATTGTTGATGACAAGCAGCCTTTTAGTTTCTTTATCGGCATTTTTGAATGTTTGATGATCAATCTGTAGTCTTATATCCGTATCTTTATCCTTTTTTTTATACATGACTCTTTCTTTAAAAAAACCTTCTTCTAATAAATCTTTGTGAACAATAATTGGAATAAGACTTAATTGCTCTACCTTATCTCCATAGCTTCGATCTTCTAGTAGTTTCATTTTTTCATCAATTTCACTTTTAATAACTTGAAAATCTTTACGAACATCGAAATGAATTTCACTAGTCATAAAAAATTCCACAACAAGTTTCCTCCCAATCAATAATCACTTTTATTTAATGGTGGTCGTTTACCATTGTTAAGCTTTTTATATGCCAGTATTCTTTTATGCTGCCATTGAACAACTCGGATATCAGATACTCTCGGTCGTGTATTCCAAAGATATCGATAAACGTACGTTTGGTTTCACTATACGATGTAAGGTCAATATTTAAACTTTGCATGAGCCCATCTCCCCTACCCTGTTCTAATCCACATAATAAATGAAAACCCGCTTCCTCACTAAGGGAGCGGGTTTTCATTGTTCAGCTATGACAAGAATGGTATCCAGCTCCGTAACTAGCATCATCTAGGGGCTATTCTACAAAATTTATGTTGCATAGCGACATATTAAGAAGTTGTTTTTTCAGATCGAAGTCTTTTGGTTTGGGGAGTGAATGCCATTTAGCCCCTTCTTTTATCCATTCTTCAAGATATCCTCTATAGGTATAACCTAAATCATCATCATGATACCCAAACTCAAAACCGCAACATGAACAAACTTCAAAAGTCTTATAACCATATTCATCTATAGGTGGTTCATCAAGCTTATCATATCCGCATACCATACAAGTATAATATTTCATGATTCTTGCTCCTTTAATTATTGTCTTCTCTAATAACGAATTCCATCTCTAGGTTTAAAGAATGTCTTAATTATACCCCTTTTAGTAAGAGAACCAAATTCATTAGTTCTTGAATTTAAAATAATTTATCGCCATTGGATCTTGTTTTTCTTAAGATGCTTTTCCCTTAAGTACTCTTGAAAAAAACACTCGCTTTAGTTGAATAAGGCCCTAACGTAGACGAAACGGTGAAAAAATTTGGAGAGAATCCCCTCCAATTCTCCCCCCCCAGTGTTGAACTATAGTGTCCCGTTAGCGTAATCGAATAAACAACCTAAAATTATTCGGGACACTGTTCGGGGTGAACTTCCTGATTCTGAATTACTGAGATTACTGTGATTTCACCACATGGAAAATTAAATAATCGCGTTACATAAAGATTAATGATAAGTTATCCCCGCGAGACAGTGGTAACCTTTGGTACTTTTTTAATATATTATTTATATTTAATGTTGAAGAGTTTGGGACATGTCTTGAAAGGTATACTTTTGCGCATTCAATTCCACATACGCCTACTTCAAGACTGCCAACTTTGTAAAAGTTATTTCCAAGGGCATCAATATCAACCGCACTACAAATGTAACAATTCATATTAATTCCCCTTCCGATAGGTAACGTGAAATCAGTTCATGAAAACACTAAATTAAATTATTCTGCCCGTTAGCTTAACGACAAGTTTGAAAAATTGTCCTCATGCGTACGCCTATATAATCACAGATCAATGTTTTTTACCAAGCTTTTACCGTTTTTCCGTGTTCAAATTTATGCATAAGAAAAGTAAGTATTCTATCGGCTGCATACTCAGGTGTTTTTAACATCTTCTTATTTTCAGTGGCTACATGCATGTCAGTATCGACCATACCTAACCTAATCGCCATTATTTTAACGTTCAATTTTTCAATACCAATACTTTTCGTAAATGTCTCTAGGCCAGCTTTTGATGTAGAGTAACAACTTCCTCCTGATGACAAATTATATGATGACCCAGACGAAACATTTAAGATTTTTTTCTCAACATTAAATTGCTCCGAGTATTTTATAAAACAAGATGTCAAAATCATCGGTGAAACCAAATTGATGTTCATCATTTGAATTATTGAAGTTGGATCTGTCTCCTCTATAAGCTGATTAAAAACAATACCAGCATTATTGATTAGATATATTGATTCAACATTTGATGAATCAATCTTCTCGAATACTTTTTTCATGAAAACATCAATTTCATTTACGTTGTTCAAATCGAATTCGAAATAATCCATCTTATGCTTTTCAGAGTGAGCAAAAGCAATCAGTGATTCACTCTTTTTCCTTGAAACACATAGCAGATGATGATTTTTTGATAAAAGTTTTCTACAAAGGGCTTCGCCTATCCCACGTGAAGCTCCCGTCAAGATAATGTACTTCACTTCCGATCCCCCCCAACCTAATCCAGTCTTAAAAAATCAAAATAACTTATCAAATATTCTCTTTTTGTTATTCCACACTCAATCTTTCTTTCCTTCCTATAGAACTATCCTGCCCGTTAGTTTAATGAAAGGGCGTCTAATCATTTTTATTAGACGCCCTCAATGAAACATATCGGGAATGTAACCATGTTCTTGTCATCTGTCGGGAATGTTATTAAGTTCTTGTCATTTTGTTTTGACAAGAACTTGATAACATAAATTTAAAAAGCCGCTTAATCAGCGGCTTCTAATGTTACTATGTTTTTGTCACCCGACATCCAAAAAATGCTTCCGCCTTGGAAGAACTTGTACCTTTAGGGCTTAACAAACGAATGCTTCATATAACTTGATAACAAAATGACAAGAACTTGAATAACTTCCCCATGGCAGCATTTAGAAGATTTCGATTTTCCAGATGAGGGAATGTCTTTGATATAGCTTGTTAGTACTATTGCATTATTGATGCCAGCGAGTTTTTTTGGTGAAATCATATACTCTGCCGTATCTATAATGTCGTGATCTATTCTTATATTAAGCTTTACATTTACTGAGTAATCCTCATTAAGTTTGATGCTAGTTTCGACTCATTCAACCGTAAAATTTGATACCTTTCCTCTATTGTTTAAAAGGTCTTCCTTCAATTTATCTTCAACTATCCAAAACATAACCGATTTTAATTTCACTGTATCATCAATTATTGGAACATCGTTCTTGTGAAATCCTAGGCTGTTACTTGCCGAAGCATGATGGTTTTCAAACCTCACAAAACAAATGAAGAAAAAAAGAAATATAAATATTAAGATATATATTTTTTTCCCAGACATTATAGTATACTCAGCTCGCTTTCTGTCATAGGGCTATATCGTCAATCTTTCCCTATAAAGTCAGAAATATACTGTTGCAGCATAGAAAAAAGGTCAATTGCTGACCGGACCGCCTCGCCTCAATTAAATGAAAAAAATATGATGTGACACGTTTTATTCGTTTTATTCTCGTACCAAAAAAAGGAGCAGTTCTTGTATCTCGACAACTGCTGCAAATCGTGAAGCTAGCACTCCTTTCCGAAGTACATCTGCCGGTATTTTAAAACACCTCAGTACGAGTTAGTTCAGGAAGCTCCGATATTCCTCTGCACTCAGTACTTTAAGAGTCGCCTGTCCTCCTCTACTTCCGGACGAGATATAGACTAACGAATCCTTTTGAGTAAAAGTCAAATTACCCTTTGGCAGCTTACGAACTAAATCAATACCTTCCCAGACCGGAAAAAGAAATTCTCCACTCACCATGTTTGTATTTTCTACATCCAAAGATTGTACGACAGCCTGATCAATAGCCATCGCAGAGTCAGAAACAACTTAGCTCCCTGTCTTCATAGCTCACATGCTCATTATGAACGTTTGAATCAGAAGGATGTGGTTACTTTGCAACGCCTAGCGCATAGCTATTCACTAAAGGTTGATCTTCATCTAGTTCTTGGATAATTTGAAATCTGTACAAATTTTAACCTCAGATAAGAATTACTTTATTAATTTTCTTATACTGGAAAAATCACTATTTTCAATATCAATTCGATTATCATCAACACACTCCGACCAATCATAATAGTCAACGAAAGCGATGACATTCCAATTATTCAGGAGATCATCCAAATCCTCCGCTATTTTTGTACCATGAATGTTTGGACCACCATCCATAACATCATGTTCTAAGAAGACAATTGAATGGTTATTCTTAATATCAACACAAAAAGCGTCACCATTAGGGAATCGAATAATTGGAATCCAATTCGGCCAATCTGCAACAAGTACTTGCAATCCTTCGTTTGTTTCAATCTCTGAATTATTAACGCTTAAGTCGCTTACCATAGAAAGCATATCTTCATATAAATCAATGATTTCGATGGGAGACAACAGATGAAAGTAACCTCTTGTGCATTTTTCCCCAAAAATTTCGGGTGGAGCAAACCATTTTAATAAGAGTCCACTTGCTTCACTGAGAAATATGTTTTTCAATGCCTCAGGAAGCTCAACTTTTAGATGCGACTCCAAATTACCCAGGTAGTTTCATCAACTACTGGATTTTCACTGAAAGTTATGGTAATCCCTAAATTAGCTAATTTCTCTTTAAGATCATTAATGTTCTTTAATAACATATCTATCCCTACTTTCCATATGGATGTATTTTATTTCCTCATAATCCGTAGTCATCCATCATTTTCCCAGCTTGTTGATATACCTCAGCAGCTGTAGCATTCGGATTATTTCAATCCACTTTTTCCAGGTTTCGTTCCACTTTCCTTGCCCATAAATAAATTTTAAATGGTGGCTATCCTTACCGTGTGAAAGTGTTACAGTAAAATCATTTCTTGAATGATGGTTTCTTGTTTTTGACTTATTTAAATGAAAATCTGTTTACATAGTTATCAACATATTCACGAAGTAATTTATTTTCGCACCTTAAAACCCTACTACGATTGTCATTCTTGCCCCATCAATCTAATGGTACCCATATATTGTAAGGAAAACTGCCCATTAGCTTAATGAAAAATGGAGCATCTGCCAACCGACAAACTGCTCCATGATTTCAACTATCGTTTTCCGTTAGAAAAAATAGATTTTTAAAAATAATAATTAATGTTTAATGCTCTGCTATCATATTTTTGTCCAAGTTCTAACCTGTTAATTTGGTTTCTTATATTTAGAAGAGAGCACGAACTGCAAGGAAGGCAATCAATTAGCCAAGTATCTATATTAATTTCCTCAAGCTGAGAGTCTATAGATAACGCATGTTCAGCTATTTCGTTAAGCAATTGGGCATTAATTATATGGGACTTGATTTCATAACATGCATCTCCATGGTACACCCAATTTTCAGCATTTGAATTATACTCATACCCACATTCAGTACACTTCATATCATCCTCCGAATCTATCATATTCCTAAGTTAAAGCCGATATTACACTATCATATCCAGTTAGTTGAATATAGGAAACCGTTTATAAGTCCATAAGTATTCTTTTCTCTATCGCCAACGAAGCTCTCCTTCGTACATATTCGTGCTTGTCTTGTAAAAACATTCTTAAAAGCTCATCTAAATTATTATCTGGATCAGCAATTTCTCCAAGGGCGTAGGCTACCTGCCATCGTGCTTCATAATCTTCATTCATCAAGGCTATATGGGCTAGGCATTTTAATGCTCTTGGATGTTCAATTAGTGTCTGTATTATATTTTCACACTCATTATCTCTTGCCAAAATGTAGAGTATTAACTCATAAACTTCAGCATCCCATTCATCAATACGATCATGTTTTAAGACTCCATATACGGCACTGTAAATCTTATCCCAGTGAAGATAATCAGTTTCCCATTCTCCGTATGTAACAGATGCTCCATCTGCCCATTTCTTAAAGGATATTATTTCATTTTCAAGATTCAGAATTGCATTATTCATCGACAACCACCTGTATCCTACGATATGTTCTTTACTTTATTGTATCAGATACCATTTTGTTGTTGTACTATACTGCCGGTTAGCTTAATAATAGGGTGTCTTATCTTCTTTATTTGCAGCCATTGATGAGACCATATCGGGAATGTAACAATGTTCTTGTCATCTGGCGGGAATGTTATCAAGTTCTTGGCATTGTGTTTTGACAAGAACTTGATAACATAAATAAAAAAACCGCATAATCAGCGGCTTCTAATGTTACCATGTTTTTGTCACCCGACATCTGCCAATTGCAAGGGCTTGGGACTGAAGAGGCTTTTGGAGTTTCTCATAGATTATGTAAGCTCTATTAGTATAAGATAATCTTTTTTTTACCTATTGCTGATTCAAAGATGACTTCTTCTTCATTCAGCCAGTTAGCATGGTCAATTCCTAATGCTTGTCTAGCATTTAAATGGTCATTATAAATGATAAATCCCATGTCATCATAAATGTGTTTTTTCATTAAAATAGAATAAGATTTTTGATAGAATTCATACCAATAATGACTTTCTCCTAATGTTGCTTGGCGGTATTTTATAATTAGGGTTTCCGTACCTTTAGGAGAGACCACTTCGGTATAATGCCAATCCATAATTACAAAACCAAAATGATTTGCTATTAACCAAAAAAATAAAAGAACAGCCGGTAGCCATATTATTTTTTTTCTAGTTATAAAAAATATTAAAATTACAAATATTATATTAATTAAGATAGGAGTATTCCATCCAGAGGTATCAAATATAAAATGATAGTCATTAAAACTTAGTAACATTAATATTGTGTCCGATATGAACGCAAACAGAAGCAAAAATAATAAGAGTTTTAAGCGTAAACTTATAGTATTAAAATCATTTTTCATAATTTTTAAAAACACCTCTCAATATTTTTGAAATATGTATTTCTAAAGAAATCAATAAATATTCTTTTAAATCCTCCATGACTATGACTCCGTAATCACCCACACTTCGCTTATTTAAGCAAACTGGATTTGAAAGAATTTATTTTCCCCTACTTTACTTCTCTAATAAACCTGATACTTAAAAAATCCAATTATACGCTTACTTTAAATAACGGAAAAAACTAAGGAGTAGTTACACACTAATTCATATAAACTGCCCGTTAGCATAATGAAAAGACGTCAAATTATCTTTATTTGACGCCGTCGATGAAATCATAACGGGAATGTATCAATGTTCTTGTCATCCGTCGGGAATGTTATCAAGTTCTTGTCATTGTGTTTTGACAAGAACTTGATAACATAAATATAAAAAGCCGCTTAATTGGTCATACCCCTGTCAAGTAGACAGAACAAAAAAGACGCCTTTACGCAGCAACCGTTTCCCGGTATTCCATCGGGGAACGGTTGTTTAATTTTTTCTGAAATCGATCTCGGTTATAAAACAAAATATACTCACTTACCTGTTGTTCAACCTCCGCTTTGCTTGCTGCTTCATTCAAATAAATTTTCTCGGTCTTTAAATGAGAAAAGAAGGATTCTATGCAGGCATTGTCTAGGCAATTCCCACGCCTTGAATGACTTCCCAGCATGCCGAGTTGCTTAAGTTTACGGTTAAATGGTTTTGAAGTGTACTGAAATCCTTGGTCGGAGTGCAGAATAACACCACTGAGATCCGTATCCTGGCTCAGCATATCGAGTGTTTCGTGAACTAAAGCAAGGTCATTTCGCTCCGAAAGATGCCAAGCTACAATTTCATTGTTAAACAGATCTTGGATAGCAGAAAGGTAGACAAACTGGTCTCCAGCGCGAATATAGGTAATGTCAGTAACTAGCTTAGTTCGTGGTGAATCAGCTTGAAACTTACGCTTTAGGCGATTGGGATTCACGACAGAAACTTGACTACCAAAGAACCGACGCTTCTTTCGAATGACGGAACAGATTCCTAATTTTTTCATCAGCCGGTATACTTTTTTATGGTTGACCAGAAGGCCTTCTCTGCGTAAGGCTACCGTCATTCGAATATAGCCGAAGTAAGGATGAACTCGGTGGATAGCCATTAGATGTGATTCCAGTTCTTTTTCCTTCTGTTTACGCTCATTTGCGGTCTGCCTAGCTTTTCTCCACTTGTAATAACCCGACCGGGAAACCTCAGCTAACTTCAAAAGCCATATAAGCGAATGGCGTACTCGCAAATCCTCTATGATCTCAAATCTGGCTGTTTTGCTCGTCACTCCTTGTGTAGATTTGGATACTGCTTTTTTAAATATTCAATCTCCGCTCGCAGGTAAGCCATTTCTTCCTCAACGCTAGCGAACTTCGTTTTAGGACGTCCACGTCTTGAAGTGGTGGGTTCCAAAATCCCTTCAGTTCTATATTTTGCCGCCCAGCTTTGTACCTGAGATTTATTTCGAATATCTAAACGTTTTGCCACTTCACGAATGCTCATATGTTCTTCGTTCACCAACCGAACTGCCTCCATTTTTAACTCCAAGGAGTAGTTCCGGAAGGTTTGCCCCTTTTTGGCCATAAAAAAATCCCCTCCGTTCAACAAGATTAAGTCCATCTTACCAGATGTCTTTTTTCTCTTGTCTACTAAAAGGGGATAATACCAAATCAGCGGCTTCTATTGTTACTATGTTTTTGTCACCAGACAATGGTTGTATAGTGTGACGTTTAAAGGATTACAAACATTCATTTGTTTTTTCACTTGTTTTATCCTATCGTAAGGAAGTTTTTCGTACTAAAGGCTAGATAAGTTTATTGCTTGAATAACTGCTCGGGCTAAATTATTACTAACCATTGCATCTTCGACATTTAAATGTATGTCTATTTCATCACTACCAAGATAACCATACCGCGGATGTTTATTCATTGGGCTTATAGAAAAGCCGTCTGGATTCAATAAAATTGATACACATTTTTTATCTTTTGTTGCCTTTTTCCATCCTTTAATACATAAATGTTGCTCTAATGAAGTTAACTTAGGTATCTCGTCAAGCAGTTCAACATTGCAATGACTAAGAGATTCATAAATCGCTTCTTGTAACTCTTCTTTAGAAGATGTAGTACATAATTCAATAACGTATCCTTTTTGAATACTTGAAAAAACTTCTTTCAAAGTTTGGTTTGAACAAATGTATAGTTTCTGACAGATAGACGTGACCGCCCCATGTTATGTTACGTTCACTGTTTGAATAATTTGTTAAGCTATCGTTTCCCGTTAGTTCAATGAATGACTAACATGAACTTTAAAAAACCTCTCTGCCCCGTCCCACTCCAATAATCTTTAAATTTCCTCATTTCAAAACGATCGCTACGCTCCGTCTATATACTACATGAGAGATCAGTTTGAAATTAATACATGAAAAAAGCACCCTTTTTTAGGATGCTTTAATGTTAACTTTATTTAAAACCCAACAAATATGTAACGTGATAATACATATACCCGAATACTAAAGATGCTACAATTTTGTATATAATTTGATTATTCGAGTTTTTTAAACTATTTATAAAACACCACATAAATACAACACCAATTAAGAAGTATACAATATTCAATTGATCTCCTCCATAGTTATAGTTATAGATTACTGGACAATATAATCAGAATGAGTGAAATTAAAACGGCAAGTTCTTCAATGCCCTCTCCTATAGATTAAAGTTTTTTGCAAGGGTATGGAGCTGAGCTTAACCAGTTGAGAACCCTGCAGATCCCTTCGGATCGTCAGTTGATTTCAATGGTCAGGGAGCTTGTGAAATTCGTCCCCGGCTTCAGGGTGATTATACCCTCTTTAGCTTGAAGTTCACCTTCGAAGACGTCCATATCCGCTACTCCTTGCCAAGGCTCGATGCATATGAACGGAGCGTTCAAAGGCTGCCAAATGCCGAGGTCGGGAAAACCCTTATAAGTGACAACTACGCTTTTGGCGGAGTGCTTGCTTCTAAGCGAAATCTGCCGAGAGTTCACATTTCGGAAAATTAATGCGCCTTCGGCGAACATTTCATGGGATAACGGCAGGATGGTCTCTTGTTTCAGAACGGGTTCCGATTTGCCGCTGATCAGCAGGCCGTCCGAATTTAAGAACAACCTTTCAAGGTTTTCCGATTCAGCGAACTCCAGATAGTAATCGCGCAGGCTACCGTTGTCATCAAGCGGACAATTGAACGCCGGGTGGGTTCCGAGCTGGAAGAAGATATCCTGTTCATCGCTATTTTCCACCCGGTAACTAAGTTCCAGTGTGCTTGCATTCAGTTTATATGTAATATATAGGTTGAATTTAAAAGGATAACTGGCCAGGGTTTTCTCATCATAAGAGAGCCGGTAAACCGCGTGGGTGTCGCTTTCTTGGACCAGCGTAAATTCGCTGCGTCTGGCGAATCCGTGATTGCCGATCTTATAGGCTTTGCCGTCCACCTTAATCTCTCCGTTCCGAGCCGCACCAATAATGGGAAACAGCACCGGAGAACGACCTGTCCAATACGTGGCGTCACCGCTCCAGATGTATTCAGCTTCCGGATCCAGCTTTCTGAAGCTGATCAGTTCCGCCCCAAGGGTATTAATCTCAGCTTCCGCCGAGTTGCTGCGCAAAATTTTATTCATTGTTGTACTCCCCTTTTATACTTATAGTCCAGATACCCATATTATATCAAAGTTCTTGAGGGAGTTGAGAAAACGACAGCCAATTCATCAGCTGCCGTTTCTTCGTGCTTATTGAGCTATCTTGTCTGTAATATCCGTTTACCCTGTGAACAGAGTGAATAATGATCGCAGTAAATGTTTTATCCCAACACTAATTCAAAACGAGCGAAAATATCTTCTTCATACCACATCGTGAAATTAGTTCCCCATGTTGTGTTCAATAGAGTAAACGTAAATTTATTGTTGTCTTGATGGTATTTGTTGTTATAACTTAGATTATTATTTGTTCCGATTCCCAAAAGAGGGGCATCAATAGGTTTTATATTGATTTTTTTATCGCTACCATCGTAAATTAACTCTTCAATCATGTGTTGCAACTTATTTCCGTGACCTACCACTTCAAAAGGTGAAATAACGGTATCTATTTTACGAATCTTAGTTAAGTACGGCGAATTCAAACGTGGTGTAATGTCAAAAGAATAAATTTCTGGATAACGAATTGCATCTTTATCCTTTAATAAAAGTGCAATTTCAACTTTATCTCCAAATTGATATTTAATCTTTACAACTCTTGGAGCACCATACTCCTCCACAGCTCTTTGGCTATACTTTAAAGTTACAATAATCGAATCATTTTCCTTAACTAATTTCACAACATGTGGTGTGAAATGTTCATTCAATTGAATGCGTTTTTGAATCTCCATTCCTGGCTTTAAGAAGTCAATTGCCCACCAATTATGTTGTAATTCACGCAAATAGTTGTAACGTAGGTTATCATAGTCATTTTGTCCAGCAATTGTATAGCTCAGAACCCCGAGTTTGTTGTCCTGATCAAAGTAAAGTGTTCCATCCTTTTCTAAGTGGTTAATTGAACCATCGCTAGCAAACATAACTTGATACCCGTTTACCGAAATCAATTCTTCCAAACCACATTCAATACCTTGGTTTTCAAACATATGATATGGAACTTCGATAAGTTTTTTAATGTTATTTTGATCTTCAGGCTCCAAACAAGCTATTGCACGATCAACGTTCTTGCGTTGTTCTTTCCATGAAGACTCATAAAATTTGTACGAACGATCAGTCCACTCATTATATGTGAATTGCATTTCGCCAACAGTTGCATCTTTAACAATTCCATATGCGTATGTTAAATCAAGATCGGTAATTTGGTCTAAACTACGCGCTCTTTGGAAGTCTTTCTTTTCATAATTCATATAGTCACTGAAATAGCGTTTGATATCCATTCCCCAAGTATGCTCTGGAACTAACATCGCATAGAAATTAGCATCATCATTTTCTATTTTGTTATCAGACATGTAATTCGTTAAAATCCGATAGTCACGAATGATTTTCGGATCAGACATCATCCCATGAATCCATGTGTCCCCAATTTCCTCTGTAATAACTGGCAGTTGGTCACGTACTTCCCAAATTTCATTTGCAAACTGATCCATTGAAGTCATTTCAAGCTCATAGTCTGGATACTCATTCGCCATTTTTGACAAAAAGCCGTTGATTTTCTCTTTTGTTCCTGGCCCACTATTATCATGAGTATGCATAAACGCCAGCTTGTTATCCATGCAATCAATTCCGATTATGCCACCATAGTCGTCTGAATAAGAGACAATGATCTCACTTTCGCCGTTCTTCCACAGAAATGTATCTGGAACTTCTGGAATTGAGCTCGAGCCATTCACACCAATGTGTAAGAATTTAATTCCTTGACGATATAACTCATCAACAATCCCGATTGTATGTCCTGGGACATCTGTCATCTTTGCGCTTGTTGTTGTGTATCCATAACGAGCATCTAACTTCTTTGAGATTGAAGTCATGTAATGTAAAGTTTGAGGCGTCATAGTTTCAGATTCAAACGTACACGGGATTGCGTGCCAGCGAATGTAACCTTTCTTTATGGCGTCGTCTAGCTTTTTACAAGCTTCTTCATCCATGTTCTTGAAGTAATATTCAATAATAAAGCTACCTGTTGTCCAGACAAAGTCTTTGCCCTCTTTTCTTAAGTCTTCAGCTAAAGTGATTGCGTTTTGAATGTAATCATGGCAATACTTGTGCAAGACATTTTCTGCTAAATCAGTAAAACCAATATCAAAATGAGTTTTGTTTACCACATAGATTTTTTTCATTTCTATAATCACGCCTCTCTTAGTTAATACGTCTTGAAATACTTGCTTTCAGGCTTTTGCTCCACTATTGTGAGGTATTCGAAGTAATAATAAGTCATTCCATACGTCTAGTATTTATCTTATACGGACACATCTTTATAAAATCCTGACATTTTAATGTGTCTACCACCTGTTTCATACGATAAAATCTGATAAAACCAAATCAAACGCGAAAAGTCATTAATACACTAATTGAATTGTTTAATAAACTGCCCGTTAGCATAAAGAAAAAGCAACCGATCGTATTGATCGGCTGCCATCTTATAGATATATAACTATCGTTCTCCGTTAGCTTAGCGAGTCTCTTAAAAGCAATCTTACAAAAAGGGCACATTCATTCATTATAAATTTAAGGTCTGATACTTCCGTACACTTCTTAACAAGCAATGGTTTCGTCCAATTCATATCCTTAATCACCATAATGGTATAGTTTGTCCTATACCAACCTAAGTCGATTACCAAGTCTATTGGCAAGTTCAGATAACGAACTTGAAATATGTCTTCCTCCTTTAAACAAGAAGCATCATTTGTTACATCATAAAAAATCTCTCCTGGTGAAAAGTCGATATTTTCAAACAAATAATTACCTCCTATAAGTATGTCACTGTAAGTTGTTTCCTTATCGAATTAAACTATCGTGTCCCGTTAGTTTAATAATGAACTGAATATTAAAGCCAACTAAAGATACTATTGAACCTGACTAGCTAAGTCTATTAGGTCGGACACATCTAATTTATAACTACCTAACTCATCAAGATTACCGTTGATATAATAAACAAATCGAGCCAAAAATCCATTTTCACTCTCCCACCAAATTGATTGGCTGGTCTCATCCTCTTCGTAATATGCTTGTTTCCCATTTTTAAGTTCAAAAGGTTCTTTACCTTGCTCAGATACTTTCTCTGGTTTATCAATAACCTTACTCAAGATATACCTTATTTCTTGCTTGGTCTGCTTGTTTTTATAATGAAAAACATATTGTTGAAGTACATCTGGATTATCAATTGCTATTTCCGTGCGAACTTCATTTACTTCAAATGGATATCTAAACGGTTCATTGAAATCATAGAGCATTGATTTACTTTTTTCATCGGTTGGATTGCTGCTACTACATCCACTTATTAAAAAAATCAATACTATAAAAGTAAAAGAAATATTCTTCATTGCTTCACCACCTCTTATTACATTAACGAAAAAGAGAACAATTAGTTGCGCTAACCACCTGCCTGATAGTTTAATGAATTACGGTCGAAAATCGATTATATAAATGCCTAATCGGTAATCGGACTATGTTCTTGTCCTTTACGGCAATCTGTACAGGTTCTAATCTTCGGCTCGGGATAAGAACTTGTACCGTTTTAAAACAAAAAAGCCGCTAATAGCGACTTTTAAAGGGACCATGTTCTTGTCCCCCGATATGATTTTAATCCATTTATATCAAAAACTAGGCTTTCGTATGTGATGTGTCACATTATATTCATTTTCTCTAACTTTGATCTAGAACATCAAAATATTTCCTAGCTCTTTCTGCGATATTTTCGTCTAAGACTCGAATCATAAAATTTGTATAAGGATCACAATCAGAATTATGCCACTTTTCAAAATATTGATTTCCACCAATCGAGACCTTAACTTCATTACAACGCGCTTGGTTTACTTCCTTCTTAAATTTAAATGCTGCATTTTTTATATCCGTTACTGATACATCTCTTTCTATACTTAATAAGACATTTCTGACCAATAATGCCCATTCATCCGTAATGTCAGTATTCATATCGAAATCAATCGAAATGAAATAAATACGATCTTTTAATACATCTGGGTAATATTCTTGGAACTGCTCCGATTCAAAATACGCTGAGACACAAATACTTTCTTTATTTATTTCGAACTCGTAACTGTGATGGTCATCTTTCGAATTGCAAAATCGGCTATCAGATAAATCTTTATCAGGGTAAATTTTTTTTAATTCTGCTTCATATTTCGATACACTGTAGAGCGAACTTTCGAATATAGCTTTATCATTCTTCTCGAAATCTTGAATGATTCTATGATCCCCTATATTATTGGATATTACTTGGCATCCCCTTATTGTTATTAGAACTAGAACCAAGAATAAAAAAATCAATATATTTCTTGCGAAACTGCTTTTTGATTTAGTCATTTTATGAGCCTTCTTTCTAGATGGTTGTATAGAAATTCGTTGCAACATTAGAAATAGAATGATTTTAGGATTTCTTTTATTGTTGTCTTTACTGATGTAATGGTGCCCCTTAATATATCGGCAGATTCAATAAAAACTTAGATATTATATTCATAAATATGGACCTCTCTTTTTTATTGCAAATAAAAAAAGAGCAGATTCCTATTAAAAGGATGATCTGCTCTCTGCAAGCAACTTGTAAACCTTAAGAAGAACGGCTATATTCGCTCATCTTGTCTCCTCAATTAATTAAGTAATAAGCTCCGTATCTCTGTAACATCAGGCACAATAGCAATTGGAATATGATTTGTAATTTGAGGGAGTCCCTTGGGGTTTACCCAGATAGAGTCTATCCCAGCTTCCATTGGACCAACTACATCATGAGTCCAAGAATCACCAATAAAGAGCGTCTCATCGGGCTTTTTCCCAAACAGTTCTAATGCAATTGTATAAATTCGTGGATCTGGTTTGCGATAGCCTAACTGTTCTGCGTGAAATATGGTTTCATCACGGAACACTTCTGCCAATCCCATTTGCTGAATTTTTAAACGAGGGTCGTATAATCCATTGGTGACAATTCCTACTTCATAGTACTGTTTCAAATCCTTGAGTAAATCGAGAATTGTTTCGTTTGCGCGGACGTAATCCATACTTGTCTTGATGAATAGCATATCAATTTCATCAATGAGTATTGCATCAGATCTGACATTGAAATAGGACAAAGCATGGCTCCATCGAGCTTTCTTGAATGCCTCTGGAGAAAGCTCGCGTTTTTTAAATGACTCCAAAATTATTTTCGGAGGATGTAACATTTGCTCTAAGAACACAGATGCGTCAAGTGTACTAGTTATAGAATGCATTTCAAGAGTTTTAATGAGTCCAATGTTGAACCATGAGGAGGTATCTAAGATCGTATCGTCCAAGTCAAATAATAGTAAACTATATTTTCTCAAATCGTGTCACCCAATGAAAGAGGTGAATGCCCCTCCACAGTTTCTTTAAAAACTAATTGTTCAAGAGATGTCGGGTAAATTGATTGTATTAGTTCAAGTACTGCCTTTGCATAGTCCTGTATTTCTTTCTGAGCATCATGTTCTAATCGTTGCACTAAGAAATGAGCAACCGATTGAACTGATGCGGTCCAATACCAACGTACATACATTCCATATGAAGGTAAGAACAAGCGCGCTTGTTCAGCGCAAATTCCATCTGCCAATGCCCGCTCATATTTTTCCATCCCTAATTCGATATATGACAATAATTCTTGTGTATGTTTTTCACCAAGTTCCCAAGAGATGATGTCTCCACTGCCCTGTTTGGAATTCTCAGGCCTAGATCTCCATTCATCCGCTTTTGGTGTATAAAAAGCTGGTTCTTCGGTTATGTATCGACGACTAGATTCGTTCCAAGCATCTAAACTATCGCCGGTACCTTCGTAATGAGCTGAACCCACTACATACTTCCACCACTGCCTAGCGACCATTAATGGTGCATAAACCTCAAATTGTGCTATAGCATGCCGAAATGGTGAAGTATGGCCTTCCCGAGCAAGAAACTTAATGAGTTTAATATCTCGTTCACTTAGCTCTGATGACTCCATGGCATAAGAGACTCGAGCAGCATTTACGACAGTTAAATCGGTGCCCATGTGATCCACTAGTCGTACATAACCTTCATCGAGAACTTTAATAAAAGACATTATTTTCTCCCCTTTTTTACTGTTAACCATTTTCTCCTTAGGTACTGCTAATTCCTGCAGCGGCTTCTAATTCTACTTTAAGTTATGATTCTGAGTTACTCCAAACTCTAAAGGGGACCAGGTGAAGCAGTGTAGATACATTGTTGTAAGATGTTGTCGCATTCCAGTTTAGCTTTCTCATAGTGTTTACTGATGAGTATTACATCAGATGGTTCAATAGCTGTTTCGAAAAACATAAACTCTGTAATACAATCAAAAGGATAGGCTATCACGGCAAGAGCTATCAAGAAATCAATGCAGTAAAAAGACACTGATATTCTATTCATCAGTGTCTTTTTTGTTGATACATTTCCACCAACATCATGTTTCATCGTTGAACTCAGACTAAATCACTTTAGCCCTATTCGCTGTAACTGACTTCACTTTCTTGTAATCATTTCAATCAGAGAGTTGTAATTTAAAGCAACTTAATTAGCTCTTCTAGCTCATCAACCAATACTTTTGCTAATTCAAAATTAGTATCTTTTAAAGCCAATTCTATTTTCATTTCAACTGCTTTTTTGTTTTGTTCCGCTTCTAAATAGTTTTTATCAAAGTGACTAGCATAAATCATCTGTTTGAATTTTTTCATAGTCTTTTTTCTGATCGTCTTATTATCAATGATTAATACATAGTCCATACCATTTACAACAGAATAGAAATCATGAGATATCATGACAATTGCACCTTTATATTCTTCAATGGCTTTTTCCAGTGCAATTTGTGTATAAGTGTCTAAATGGCTTGTCGGTTCATCAAGAAGCAATACGTTTGCATGACTAGCAGAAACTTTAGCCAATTGCAGAATGTTTTTTTCTCCACCAGATAGTGATTCAATCTTTTGATTAACGATTTCGCCTTCAAAGCCATAGTTTGAAATATACGATCTAACCTCATCATATGTTTTAAACCCAGCATCGATGAATTCTTCTAGTATTGTATTACAATCCTTTAGAATCTCGCCTTGATTCTGAGATAAATAAGCCACTTTAACATCATCATTGATTTCAATCGAATCATGACTATTTTTAAAGATTTCTCGGAGTAAAGTCGTTTTTCCGGTACCGTTTGGACCGATAATGGCTACTTTATCTGTAGATTTAATCTCAAAGCTAACATTGTCTAACAGCAGCTCATCAAAGGCAACGCTATAATTATTGACATTTACAACAGTGGTGTCTTCAATCTCATGATCAATATCAAAACTAATATTCGGTTGCTTAATTTCTACAAATGCTGCCTTAATTCTACGCGCTTCTAATCTCTCTTGAAATCTAACTCTCGCTTTTAACGCTCTACCTCTAGATGCTTCAGAATTAATAGTTGCGATCGCTCTAAGATTATCAATGATGTTATCGTATCTCTCAATTTCTACTTGTTCAGCGACTGCGATTTCTTGCAACTCAATTTTTGTCTGAAGTAATGAGAAATTATACTCAATATATCGACCATCAAACTCTTGGATCTCCGTGTTTTCAAGGTGAATAATTTTGTTGAAACAATGATTCAATAGATATCGGTTGTGCGTAACAACTAGCAGCATTCCCTTGTGGGAATTAATAAGATTTTTAAGCGCATTTAGGTTTTCAAAATCTAAAAATACATCGGGTTCGTCCATAATCATTAAGTCTGGACTTCTAAGCATTTCCTTCATCACTTGAATAAGTTTGAATTCCCCACCACTCAAGTCGGATACACTAAGATCTTTTAGCTTCATTAGGTTTGCTAGATTTAGTTTCTTATTAATGTTGCTTTCAAAATCATTCCCACCCATTGAATCAAATGCATCTAAGGCTGATTGGTACTTTTCTAGTAACAATTCAATATCCGATGATGTTTCCATTTCAGTACAAATAGAAGTTATTTCATTTTGTATCTTAATAAATTCTTCTCCTATATATTCAAAAACGGTTGTTTCTTTAGGTTTGTCTACTTGCGAGAACTGACTTACATACCCAATTCTGCAAGTTGGGTCTATCTCTAACTTGCCCTCGAACAAATATCTTTCCGGATCCATCAGTATATCAATCAGTGTACTTTTCCCACTGCCACTTGTTCCTATAAAAGCGCAATGTTGTGCCTCTTCTAACGTAAATGAAATGTTTTTATATAGCTCCTTTTGTGGAAATGAGAAGGATAAGTTATCAACTTTTATCATAGTGTTACCTTTCTTTACAACTAAAATGGTGACTATTATTAAATATATTGTCGAACACAGACTTTTAGAGTAACACTGTTTACTACCAAGTACAATTCATTTTTAGCCCTTACCCTCACTTCGAAATTCTAATACATTCTTTAGATTGGTGGCTTGTTGGACGATTTTCAGAATCAACGATTGCTTACGGTAATGAAGATCCATCAAAATCATGACAATGATCCACCCTACGCATATTATGGGGCCAAGCTTTGTGCCTTGACACAATGATATGATTTATGCCATGCTTCGCGACGATAGAGCTATGGCAGATTCGCAACTATATGGGGTTGATGTGCGCGACGCAGCGGCAATGAACATTGCGTTGATGAAATCGACTACAGCAAATGGAAAGCGTTATTTCTCCTCTGCTTTTAAATCAACATACTCTACTCTCTTAAATTTGATTAAAGAACAATTTACAAATGAGCAGCTTAAAACCTTTTTAGGTGATGCTGGTCGAGAGTTCTTCAACACTCCCTGTATTAGCCAAACAAAAAATTCGCCCTATTTGTGATACGGTTCACTGTATCATCTATAGAGCGAAATCGAAAGGCAGCCGAGTTGAGTACCTTCATTGTGTAACTGAGGTCTTTCGACCGTTAAGAGTCATAATGGTGACTAGCAGCGCATTTATTAATGCCATAATGACTCACAGGCGAACCATTAACTCTCTTGTGCAAAATGGATGGAAGCGAGACATGGAGTCAGACTCTTAGCAACGATATGAAATAAAGGATTTTGAATTAAAGAAGGACTGTCTCAACACTGGATTTGGGGCTGAGAATAGTGCTTGATAAGGATGGAACATCTAGAGATGATACCATGGGAGTGCTGCACACAGGTATTAATATAGCCGTAAGGTTCAATTACCTTGTGAAAATTCGTGTTCGTAAATCGCATTGATCCTTTCTAAAACGTTCCGTGCTTGATCTTTAAATTTTAATTCCGCAACCTGACCTTTCAGCAAAAACACGCCGGTCTCATTACGGTGTTCCCCGAGAGCTCCTTCATATAGCTTGTTGGCACCATGGGTAGGTGGAGAGAAAAACAGCTTCATCAACGGTCTAACCACTATGGGCAGCCCAGAATTTTTTCCTTTTCTTAGCGTATTATTGCTGCCCGGGTCAACACTTCGGATCTTGATGTCGTCCTTAGCAAGCTGCGGCGCGATCGCCTGAGTCCACAGCGACAGCGCTAGCTTTGAAGTGGCGTAAGGACCAATCAACTTGCGGAAGACTTTGGGGCGTTCTAGGATTTCGATATTAAACTCTTTCGTAAATTTTAGTGCTGAAGATGAGGTGTTGACCACCGTTTTTAAGTGACCGCTTTTTATAAGTTCCATTAATTCCATCAGAATGATATATGGAACGACCGTCATCAGCTCATAATGCTTTTCGCGTCCTTGTTTCGAATAGCTCAGCTCGGGAAAGGTCCCGCCAGCGTTGTTGAACAGAATATCGATCCGCTGTTCCTTGCTTTTGATTTCTTCCAAAGTCTCCCTCAAGCTGGCATAATCAGCAAGATCAGCCGTTTTATAAATTCGAAGCCCTCCACTCTTGTCTGCTTCTTGTATTCTCATATCGTCCGGCGGAAAGTTGGAACGGTTCAAAGCAACCACCTGCCAGCCTTCTGATAGCAATTTTCGGGTTAATTCCAATCCGATCCCGGCGCTTGCACCCGTAATCATTGCGATATTTTCATCTTGTCTATTGTTCATTTCACTTCTCCTCCTGATGTCGGGATATTTCCCTGATAGTGCACATTCTATAAATTGGAGTCGACTCCAAGTCAAGGCAGGAAAATTAAGTTTTGTCCAAAGGATAAGAGACTTGACATAGAGCCAGCTCCAAGATGTATGATGAGCACATAAAAATATATCTGGGAGGGGACAAGATGAAAGAAGAGCAAACTTTTACGATAAAGCAAACCGCTAGGCAAACCGGAATTTCTGAAGATACGATCCGTTATTATGAAAAGATCGCGCTTCTACCCCGGGCAGACCGGAGAGATAACGGGCACCGTGTCTACCAGCAGGAGGACATCAATACAATCCGGCTGATAGCTTGCCTGAAAAAAACGGGGATGCCACTGGAAGAAATGCGGCCTTTTTTGATGGTCTCCACCGATACTGATCCCGCGGAATATCCCGAACTGGTGGAACAATTAAGGAGCCACCGAGAAAATATTGTTAGCCAAATCGCATCTCTGCAGCAGGTCGTCGATTTTATCGATATGAAATTGGAGGAGGGGAGATACAGAGGGGACTATTCGGTTCAAATTCAGGACGGCGTGTCAGAAAAAATGATGGGTGAACCGAAGTCAAAGCTCGCTTCCTCTGCTGAGATGAGTTTTTTCTCCACACCGGCTAGAGTGGGCAAGTCACCGACCTCCGTTAGATAAGCTCGCAATAGCAAGGGGCTTGCGAGCGGTATATTATCAATGAATCCGTAGATGAACCCGATGTTATCTGAGTCACCGAGCTGTGGCGTGATGTTGACGCTCATGCGGACTCACTCAAGAACGAAGAGTGCTGACCGTCATTCAGCGTGCGAGGCCATAATTGCACCACTTTCCATTCTTATTCCCCCCTAATAAAAATTTCGCCCTACTTGTGATACGGTTCCCCGCGATTGATCTTAAACTACCTTGCCCGTTAGCTTAATGAATTAACGGACGTAAATCGATTAGATACATGTCTAATCGGTAAAATAAAACCCGTTGAATTTAAATCTACAACGGGTCTTTAAACATTCAATTTTTTAACATAAAGATCAACTGATTTTTGGAGCTGGATATTCTCAACTTGATGAAAATAAATATACAGCAATACATGACGAAGTTTAATAGAATTTTGTAAATATACTATTTCTTCTTGGATATATCGTTCACAAAATATCGTCTACCTTCCTGTCTATCGTGTCCCGTTAATGCAGCAAGAAGCACTACTTCACAAACGCTTATGATGCTTAACAACCCAGTCTTGTCCAAAGGGATCTCTAAAGCATGTAAAATAAGCAAATCCTTCATCTCTTATATCTACTTTTGCAACCCCTGCAGCGATCAAATGCTCTTCTAACTGTTTGGGAGAAAGCCTAGTATTGTATACAAACGAAGGGAATGATTCCTTGTTGTCAGCATCGGACAAAGTACTATGCAAATGTAGATTTGGGCCATTATATAAGCTTAATATGTAAAACTCTTGTTGTTCAGCTAATAGAAGCTTAAACCCGAGGTGTTTTATGTACCATTCAGCAGCAACTTTGATGTCTCTTTTTGGAAGCATTAACTGCACACTCTCTACGCATTCTATTATAGGAGCATCCATTACATCTGTTTCGAGAGCTGTTGGTTCTTTTACAGGAACCCAGTTGTTTTCAAGAAATAGTGCGTTGATCTCTTCTTCCAGTAAAGCCCGCTCGTATATTCTTACGTCATCAATTTTCCCCATGAAAAAGAAATACGGTTCATCCGTGGATTTTCTGCCTATGAATAATGGTTCCTCGTCGCACGTTGTTAGCGTCCCATTACTTTCACTAATTAATATCCCATTCTTATAAAGCTTAAATGTATCCTTCTCGTAAGTTACTACTATATGGTACCAATAATCTTTATGTATGGGTGAATCCATCTGTAAATCTACACCTTTTAGGAATAGATGAAAGGCCATATTTGCATTATACGTGCTGAGTTGAAATACACGATTTTTAAAATGTCCATCTTGAGACACAATCGCACTATTCCAGCCTTCCAGCTTGGTGTCCCGATCATAGCAACACCACAGGGAAATAGAGAAAGCATCGCTATTTAATTGGGGTGCTTTTTCTACGACAATATAATCATCCTTACCGTCGAAGAAAAAGGCACTATCGGGATTACCAAATCGATCCGTACACGGTTTAGCTCCAACAACAGTGCCATGATGCTCTTTCCCACTGCTGTCACGGGCATCCCCTTGAAATAAATACTCAGCTATCAAACCCGAGTACAAATTTTCCAAAACCATTCTCCTCCCGAATAGTTCATCAATTGATACACGAAACACTTCAGCGATCACTGGTACTAATGCAATATCCGGACATGTTTGTTCATTTTCCCACTTACTTACAGCCTGATACGAAACGCCCAACCGTTCTGCAAGCTGTTCTTGAGTTAGACCATAATTCTTTCTTAATATCCGGATTTGTGAACACAAGCGTTTTGTAAAATTAGTATTCATCTGTTTTACTCACCCTTCCCTCAGTGGGTATCTCAATTGTATAAAATACCAATACATAGGGCTATCTCTTCTTTTTTGAGTGCTGGGCAGTCTATACTCAACTAAGAGTTGAATTTATGAGGTATATTGTATTGAGCGGATAATCTGAATAGGTTAAACCTATTTTTCCCGACATTTTGGATATCTCAAATGGTTTGGTATACCACAAGGTAGGCCCTGACCTAGATCTTCTTGTTATCACCATTAGATTACATACTTATTAAGTCCTGTGATTATCCTTGGGACCTGCCAAACAAACATTTTAGAATTGAATCCGCACATTCTTCTGACGAATTTATGTGTGTGTTGACAGTACAGTCGTACTGTATATCTTTTGCCATAATTTTGTTTTGCCAGTCTGATTGATCTTCGGTTCTATCTCCACGTTCAATATTTCTTTGGCGACAAATTTCCAAAGGACAAAATACTTCAACAATATAAAAGGGGGAACCAGTAAATATGTCTTTAACTTTTTCATAATGCGGTTTTAACTCAGGTCTTTCTACCAAAATGCCATCGACAAGCACATTTTTACCATGGTCAGAAAATAGTTTGGCCGTATGATACATCATAATTATTGCATCACTTAAATATTTCCAATAATCTTCTCGAAGATAGTTATCACCAATTGTATTTTCAAAAAGATCATTTGCAACAACATAAAAAAACTCATCCGATTTTAACTGAATAGCATCTACTATAGATGTTTTCCCTGAACTGGTTACTCCGTTCAAAAATACGATTTTCCCTTTGCTCATCTCTTATCCCCCTATTCGTTCAATATAAATACATTTTCATATCTCAACACTCCATATTCGACACTGATTTGAAAAAACACCTTGTTTTCTCAACGTGAATTTAAACTAAAACTGCCCGAGAGCAGTGTAAATAATTAAAACTTAATCTAAACGGCAATCGGTATAAGTTCTTATCTTTGGTTCGGAACAAGAACTTGTTCTGTTAAAACAAAAAAAGCCGCTAATAGCGACTTTTATTTAAGCAACAAATCTAATCTCTTTGAGCAATACGATAGTCTATACTAATTTTACCACCATTAGGCGTTGGTACAGCTTTAAATATATATTTGCTACTTAAGGAACCAACTGGAGCACTAATGTGGCCACTTTTACCTGGTGCGAGAGTTCTTTTCAGATCTCCATTAATTGAGATTCTTACGCTTACATTCCCAGTATTTTTAATCCAGAAGTTTACTTGTGCCCCATTACTCTTTTTTAATGGATATGTAGCCTGAAACTCAGTTCCTGACTGACTGCCACTTTTAGCTTCATAATCTTTCGACGAACTTTCAGTCGACTCCGCAAAAGCAGGTATAATACTAGATCCAGCAATTAGACAAACTACCAGAGCAGATGATACTAATCCTTTGAAAACAGACTTAAGCTTCACGATCAAGCACTCCTTATTAAATTTATTTGTAACTATTCCGCCTTCACCCTAAGTAGAACGTCTCAACCAATTTCTGAATCTTTGAGTGGGAAATTAAATATACATTACCGATTATATCTATTTTGCCGTCCTTTACACGCATACCGCTCTCCTGTTCTGCCGCATAAACATCAATCTTTTCAGATAAGGGGAACAGGTTGCCTTGAACCAGCACAGCGTAGTCGAGTTTAGAATGAGTTTCATAGGCAAAATGATCAAAGCCTATACCATCATAAATAGTACTTGTTTCAACTTCATAGCCATTGTTTTTCGAGCATAACCATTTTGCAGCCATGTTTATCGCGCCGGCGCTGGCTCCCATTATAACGGCATTGCTGTTCTTAATCACATCCGATAATTCATATTCAGCCAAAAAATCGTTCTGCAAAATAGGATTTCCACCGCATAAAAAAATGACGGAAGCGTTTTGAATTAATCGCTGGGCATCTTCCTTCTGCATGCGGAGATCAATTAAATGATATTCATCAAAAATAATATTAGCCTGATTAAACCATGTTCTTTCAAAAACATCATCAATGCTAACTTGCTCACCTTTATAACCAGATGGTTGAGCGCTAATCATAACAAGCGATTTTCTATCTTTTATATCCTCATGCAACCATTTGACCAGCTTCTCTGGAAAAAAATCATTAAACCAACTGAGATAGTAGTGAGTTTTCAAACTTAATTACCTCCATATGTATTATTACATTCATCCATTCTTAACGATCAAATATGTTTTACTTGCTAGAAAGATGAACGGTTCTTAATCCATTTCCCTTACGCTCACTTGTACACTTTTCATAAACGCAACTCTATATTACCATAACATGGAATTAAAGTATGAGAAATACGTTTCCTCGCGTATCCTATCCATTAGCTCAATCAAGCTCAGGTTGATTATGTACTTCCCTTCACAATGTACGTGTCAAAAACCCTACATTGGAGTCACATTTGTGCATTTAATATTGACTCAAATCAAACCACATAAAATAAAAAAAGCCCAAAAAATCAGGCTTTAGTCCTTTTTTAATGGGGTCGGATTGGTGTCGTTATACAACTTTCACATCATATGATGGGACACATTATATTCTTTTTGTTCTCGTACATAAAAAGAGCGGCTTTGGCATGTTATAAATTCTTATCACTTAATTTCCGAAATCTTTATAACTTTATAATTTGATGTGTCCTTACTCAAATTTATTCTAAGCTTTTTGGTTGTATGGTCTTTTAAGAGAGTCCCCTCAACTGTAAGATTTGTGCCATTTATTTCGCAAATTTTTATTGGAGAGAATGCCCAATCTACTCCATATTGTTCTGATATAGAGTCATTGATTTCTTCATATAGTATTTGTAACGTGTAGGTGCGTAAGTCCACTACTGATTTTTCATTTTGATCTTCAGGACTAGCTAAACAAATACCCCTCACATTCATAGAAACTAATAATGTTGAGAGTAATAAGAGTGTTATTGTTTTTATTTTCACTTTATCACCTCTTCAATGATTTACCTTTATAATTAACAAAAATAAGATAAATAATTCGCGGGAGGCTTTCACATCCATTTCATAGAATGGGATTGTACACGAATACGTGCATGGTATACGTTTATGAGAGCATCACCGCAATAACTGTGATGATAAAGTTAACATGTTCTACCCTAGCAACCATCGCCTGTGTTATTGCAAAACCTTATTAATAAACATAACAATTGCGATTAACATTTGATCTAATGCTGTCTGTTCTACCGGATAATGACCTCCATCTTCTAGACTCACAATTTGTACGTCAATCTTCTTTATTTTATCTAAAAAAGGTGTACTTAAATGTAATGGTGTCCATCTATCTTTCTCAGGCATTCATATGTAGACGCTAGCTGAAATATAGTACCACTACTGAATAAAGAGTCAACATTATTCTTGCTCTACTGCCAGTTATATGAGAAGAAGGCAGCTGACCAAAAATCCAGCTGCCTTCAAATGTTTTCATTGAACTTTCATGTCTATTTAGTGCAGCGGAGGCCATGCAAATCGCTCTTCAGCTCTCGTTCCGTTAGTTCAAAGCTATCTCACAACCGTCAAAAGACTGTTCATTCTCGATTAACTTTAAAGCATATGTGATTGCGCTTCGCTGAAAGTTATTAAACTTGGACTCATCTCCGTCCCAGCTGCTAAGCCACCAAAAGAATGAGCATATGTTTCTATAATCCATGAACAATGGAATTTGCTTAACCCAATAATCAGTTAGGTGATTATATTTAAAGTATCCTTCAAGGAATTCGTTCAAGAATTTGGTCGCGAATTCATTTTTGGATTGTCTATCATCCTTTGGTGCACCCCACCAAACAGCGTGTGTTGCCGCGATTGCAATGTCCAACGAGAACCAACCATATATGCTATCATCAAAATCAAAGACCGTAATCAAGTCTTCGTGTATGTGGAAATTGTAGGGATGAAGATCGTTATGAATCAAACCATACGAATTAGCCTCATTAGGGAGGTTCATAATTCTGGTTTCAAGAAAATTCAATCTCTTCAGTAGCGCATGATACTTGCCTTGTAGATGCGGGTTTTCAATTTCAGATTTTCGCCATTCATCTCTCTTTGTTTTCTAAGGGGATGTATGATTTAGAGAGCATATGCATCTTGCCCATAATTTCTCCCCACTGCTTAAATATAGATGTTCCCCACAATTTAGGATCGTTTTTATCAAAGAATCTTCCGGGTGCCATATGAAAAGCTGTTGCAATGAAACACTTCTCGTCCTCTTCGTACACAGCAGTTAATTGATTATCTATAGTTCTGATTGGTAATGATGCACGGACACCGTTTTGAACCAAGTAGTTTACCCAATCAACTTCTGCTTTTATTTTTCCGACGTAAGCATGAGACTTTTCAGTTATTCTTAATATAAAGGACTCATCATTCTTTGCAAAACGAAATACCTCATTAGTTGAGTTGCTTATAAACACAAGAGAGCTAGTATCAAACCCAAAAGACGCAGCAGCTTTATTTAATATCTCTGGACTCACCATCGTGAACCTCCAATTTAGGTACTAACGGCCCGGTAAAACCACTCTACACGAAATCACCAAAAAACAGAAACAAATCAATTGCTGAACGATTGTACATATTTGTTTAGATCTTCTCGAAAAACTTCGATATACTTTCCAGCGGTATATTGACTCACTACATCCCGCCAAAAAAGTATTGCTGGCTGATTATCTTTCATCTGCACTATTTTCCAATTTGCATGGTATAAATTTAACGCCTTAATAGCGGCTCGTTTCCCTAATCCCTTTCTTCTATATTTATTGAGAATCAGAAAATCATAAATTACGTGAGTTGGATCAGGATTTGTATCATAATTTTCAAGAAGTATTACTAAAAATCCGATAATTCGTTCCTTATGACATACCAAATAAGGGTTCCATCTAGGGTCTTCCCAATAATGATCCAAGTCAATATTAAACTGTCCATTCATTTCCAAATCTTCTTCAGTATACTGACTGAAATCATAAAGATAGTATTGATAAAGGTTGTATAAAGTTTCTTTTTGCTCTACTGTAACTGGCATCAGATTAATTTCCATGTTTTATACCTCATCCCTAAATCAGACTATCCTGCCCGTTACTTTAATGATTTTTCACTAGATATGATTGCTTCAAATATTTTTTTACCTGTAAAGTCGATCATAGTTCCTTGAGAAGGCTCTTTTTTAGTAATCAATTTTATTAATTGAGCAAAATAATAATCCATTAGAGTATTCGAGAAAAAAGAATAATTTGATAGTAATACAATTCCTACACGGAGTTCCTTGTTGAAAGCTAGATAACTATTAAAACCAGCTGAACCCCCGTTATGCCAGAGGATACCTTTATCTAGAACTTTATCCTCACCCCAGCCAAAATAAAGGTTTGAATTTCCGATCCACATAGGGAGATGACTTTTTTCTAGTGTAGAGGCTAGCGGATTATCATCATTTAGATTAGCTTGGACAAATAAACTCAAATCGCTAACAGATGACTTAATCCCCCCAGCTCCTTCATATATAGAGAGATCCCAATGAGGGACTCTTTTCCCAGATGAAGCATGTCCATTCAAAAACCTGTCATTCTGTTCTGAATTAAGCATAACGGCTGTCTCATTCATCTTTAATGGAGTCGTTATATATTTTTGTAACAGTTCATCATACGTACTTCTTGACACCTTACATAGAATATTTCCTAGTAAGCCCACACCGATATTGGAATATTCAAACGAACCAATTTTATCAGTGAAGTCAGCATTAGATAAAAAAGCAGTTAAATCTTCCTCAGTATACATTGAATAAGGATTCGATCTATTTTTAGACAATATGTGGTTTGTTGCCAATATAGGTAATCCTGAGGTATGAGTAGCAAGATTTTTCAAGGTAATCTTATTCAAATAATCGTTGTCAACGTTTTGCACATACTTCCCAACAATATCATCCGGGGAAACGAGTTTTTCCCGTTCCATTTCTAATAAAAGTATGGATGTAAAAACTTTAGTTATGGATCCGATTTCAAACAACATATTCTCAGGAGGGACCATGCTTTTCTTTTTACTATTACAGAACGAATGGTATTCAATATCTCCCTCCCTAATAATCCCGATAGCAAGATGTAAATGTTTCTTATCTTTCGTGTAATCCGAAACAAAATTTTGTAAATCCTTCATTGTAAAAGTTACTCCTTTTAGTTTAATGATGTTTGCATTACTCGAATGTTGAAATCAAGTTAATCAACCTATTTTTTGGAAATCAGAATATGTATTCGTTACAAACACTCAATTCACCTGCCCCGCTGGCTTAAGAGGCTGAATTAAAGGGCTTGGGAGCAAGAGAAACACCACCTTAAATAGATACAACCATACACAAAAACAGTGAGGCCTACCCCGACTGATAGTTGGGAAAGGCCTCACTATTTTACTTTTCAGTATATTCTTATTAGATGGTTTCTTTTTTCACGCTTACACTTCGTTGTTTCACTAAGATTTTTCTCTTAATTCCACTCTCTTCCGTGATCGCGAATGAATCGAAGTTCCTCTTGATAGTGATCATAATGTCCCTCGTCGATCATTTTTTGAAACGCCTTATCGCCTTCTTTGGCTTTCCTTTGCATGGTTTTACATAATCCTTCAACTCGTAGCAATACCATCTCTAACAACCCTTTATCTATTCCCTCCATACCATAGGAATCAAAAAACAATTTAATCCTTTGTTTGATTCGCCCAGCATCCCTTAACGAATCATAATAAATGGCTTCGCCTGCTTCCGTATGATAAAGCCTACTTAAAGGAACACAAGTGTAAAGCGTATAAGCGATATCCCAAAGTCTTGGACCAGGAGCAGCCAAATCAAAATCAATCACACCTATCGGTTCTTCACGATTAAAAATAATATTATAGATGGCAAAATCATTATGGCATATCACCTCAAATGGCTGCGGGGTGTTATCAATGGGTTGCCAATGTTCTTCTATTGGAAAATCACTCACCGCATCATGATAGAGACGAAGCATTTTTGCGATCCCTTTTAAAGTCTCGTCTGACCACATGTATTTTTTTAACGGATAATTTCCAGCTTCTCCTTCGATAAAGGATAATCTCTCTCTCCCTTTGTCATCAATACCTAGAAACTTTGGCACGCCATTTAGGCCTTTGCTTTCAAGGTGCCTTAACAATGTATGAATTTTAACACTGTCAGGCTTTAATTCTCGTCGGACAGTTTCTCCCAAACGATATACATTGGAGACATTCCCTCCAGTTAGTGCTTCTTCTTTTTCGTACTGACTTTTCATGAAAATTCCCCCTATTAGGGACTCTATGATTGTGTCAAAAGAGATGTATTTTTTCCCATAAATAAAAGCAGATATACAAAGGTATCTGCTCGGTAATGGGAATATAATTGTCCACACCATGTATCCCTTGAATGATTTAAGATAGACAAATAAACGCATCCTTAAGAACCTAGGACCGCCACTGTCTCTATCCAATTAATTAATCATTTCAAGGTATTCAACATAAGTACAGATTCCCCTCTCTTACATCTCTAAATTAGATATTACTAGGGTTTACCAAATAAGAAAAGAATAATCTCATCAAAATCACTCAATTTTATTGCTTGTGCTAGAACGTATGTATTGTCACCCTCTAACGCACATAACTTCTGCTCTACCTATATTGCCCGTAATGTTACTTCGTTTTTGGTAATCGGCAACTCTACTAATACTACTGATCCTACTTCATTGCACTATCGTTTCCCGTTAACGTAAAGACACTACACAATTTCCTGGTAAAGATCTTCTAAATCTTTTAACAAGTCCGGTATCCAAGCTTCTGAGCCAGGGATTGTATCTGTCCCACCATAAACAAGCCAATGTATTGTCTTGATCAGCCAACATAAACCGCCTACCTGCAATTGCCAGATTAGATGAGCCATTTGATAGCCAGTTACGTCAAGATAAGCATATAATATTTCCTCTCTTGTTAGACATCCCAAAGAGTGAGCCTCGTTGACCAAGCAATATAAGTCACCGAGATGAGGACTCAAATATGATAAGGACCAATCAATTGGCACAATGCCATTGTTATGAAGCAAAAGATTCTTTGCATGATAATCATGATGAATTATTGAAGTTGGTATCATTTGATAGAGCTTTTCTAGATGACGGGGTAATACTTTTTTTAGTTTCAATAAAATTTCGGTTTCTGCTAGCTTATCCGATTTTATCAGATCATCTAGCAGCACTAAAAAGTGTTCCTTTAAAATGGAGTATCTGTCAATGATCCTCTTAGGTACCATACTTTCTATGTTTTCTGTTGCTTTGACTCTTAGTCTTGCTAATTCTCTTGATGCTTCAAGGAAATGAGAAGGATACGGTTGCTGTTCCAAATTTTTTTCTCCCGCATCCTCCATGACCATGACTCCGCTATCCTTCAGTTTAACAAACTCAAAGATCTCTGGAGCCTTGATTTGTAGGGGATGAACCAAATTCCGGTAAACTTCTGCTTCTTCCGCCATCTCATTGCCGCCCCATTTAATTATACGTGAAACACCTGTTGTGAGTCTTACTCTGTAGACTTCTGAAAGGGCCCATTTTCTTAACAATGACCATTCAGTAACCTCATTAATCATAGGTATGATTGAGGAATAATTTGAAAAACATGCAGGAATCATTCGATCACTCCCTTCGACTCCCACGACACATTTTCTTTTGCTTTTAGAATTCCCATCCATGTTACAGCTTCATAAAAACCAACAAGATCTAACGTAGTCATATTGTCAAACAGAATGTAAGCCATCTTCATTACTGAGCACCTGACCTTTCATTATGTGAAATAAAAAAAGCATCTGATCTATGATCAAATACTTTGCCCAGGCATACGGCGTATGAGTATCTGCTCCCTCGTTGTTATCCACGTTTACGCCAGTTGCACATACCAGATATTTACTATATTGTATTCTGGATAATCTTACAAATCAATACCAATATGCTTCATACAGAGCCCAAGCAATCCGGCTTTAGTACATTATTTGAATGTGAGCACATTTGTGTCATTAGATATCCGAACGAAATGCCACCATCCTGTTGTCCTCATTTTCAAGCACGCTCAGCATTATTCACAGCTATGCCAGCAAACAACAAATCACCCCATGCTGACTGCATGCGGTGATTTGATTTTAATCATGTTATGGTGTCCATTGATCATGAATAATTCCAACCAGTGCGTGATCCTGACCAATCTTCTCGAATACTAGACGAAGACTTCGCCAGTCCATTCCCTCCACAGTCGGGTCGATGCCACTGATATGGTATTCGACGAAGGCATAGCTTTCCTGCGGATATACCTTATTCAAATTATTGAGCGTAGTACTCTCACCAGACACCGTGTTAAGTGAAATCTCACCCTTGTTTATAAAATCCGCATCATATACAAATTTTTGATGATATTCAGAATAAGGCATTTCAATAAGCTCACCATTGCCAGGGAACGCCCTCCATACATATGAAGTCGTATCCTCCATCAAGCCTGCAACCTCGTCCTTAGAAAAGTGTACGTCCTTCTTCAGATCTACATATGCATAAGGGGAGAAACGCAGACCCTTATCCCTGCTTACCCAGTTAGCTACTGTGCTCATGTCGCCTCTCTCAAGCGCAGTTATGACGGTCTTTGCAGACTCGAGTGCTGTCGGTGGTGTACCTTCCTCGGGCGCCTCCTCTTCTGCTGGTGTATCTTCTGGATCGCTCTCCTTTGGCTGTTCATTCCTCGGTGGCTGTGGCTGTTCTTCCTGTTTCGGCACGTTATTCGGCGCTTCATTGGTTGTATTGGTACAGGCAGCTAGCACGAGCAGTACAGATATCAGTACTAGCAGAAGCAGCTTTTTAACGTTGTTCATATTTTCTCTCCTTTCTCTTTACCCTTTAAACGCATTTTTTTCCAAAAGGTTACAGATAAAAGGAAATTCAATGGGAATGACCTGTATGTTCTATCCAAAAAAAGCTCACGCTTAGGGGAGCTTTCATGTTTCCGCCCGACCATTAATGCCGCAAACTGATCGACCGCTTTTGCATAGACGTCCCCCATTAGCTAACACCTTAATTTTAGCTGTATCTTTATCTCGAACTAGTAATATTAGTTTAAAAAAAGGGCGTCTACCGCCGTCGATGAAATCAAATCGGGAATCTAACAATGTTCTTATCATTGGATTTTGACAACCTTATCTCCGAAAACCAATGTGCACAACAGCATGTCCAATCGATGCCATGAAACGGATGTCGGGCTCTCGGGCAATTTGGTATCGTTCCAATTCCGTAACATAAATATCGAGAACATACTCATTAATGATTCTGAGTTTGTTAGGAGTAACATTGTAAGAAACTAATAAATACAGCCTATCTCATAAGTTAACTTTGAGACAGGCTGTATTATTAGATATAAAGTAATTTCTTTTACCCATTTTTGTCTCTCTAAAGACATTTCCAGTTCAGTGCTTCAGAATAATCCGTATTCTTAATATTAATCGATCAATCACTAACTAGTGATTATTAAACATCTTAAACTAATTTCTCACTCACCTTTTCATCAATTCTGGCATTTGGATCGCCACTGCGACATTGCACAGCATTCCACGTGCGAGGAACAGCATGGTCCGCTCTTCGGGGTTTGCAATGCCAGCATTGTAAAAGGCCATAAGTACAAGCTCTCGCACTTGCTTAAACCCGTCACGCATCGTCTGTTGAATGGCTTCCTCTCGAATGGTCTGTGCTTGTAACTGCAAGAATATCTCATTCTGGTGTTTGGTCAGAATGCTCTCGTACTCTTGGATCAACTGCTTCTCAAGCGTTTCAGCGGAAGCCGTCTCCACAATTTTACGGAATGATTCAATGACTCGGGTCCATGACACCTCAATCGCTGTCAACAGCAGCTGCTCTTTTGTAGCGAAAAATCGAAATACATAAGGCTGGGAGATGTTCGCCCTTTTCGCCACTTGCGCTGTCGTCGCCCGATAGTAGCCTATTTCCGAGAACACTTCGATTGCAGCTGAAATAATGTCCGCTCTTCGATTGACTGCTGCAGTTTCGGATTTCGCCATTAATGTTCCTCCCTATAGAAAGTGAATTGATCAATAAAAATTAATTATACTAGGGGCGAAGGATCAATTCAACAAATGCTCTTTACGAAGACGGAGAAACCAGAATGTTTCCTGTCATAAACAGGATGAGAAATCCAGCCCTATACAACTGTTCAATCTTTAAGAGACGATTACCTACGCTTTGGCTGCCATGCCTTCGATCTGTTTCAACCAAGCCGTTCGCGTCGCCTCATCGGAGCTCGGTACGGACTCAAAAAATTCATGGTGCAAGACTTCTATGCCGCAATATTCAAATATTCCTTTGTCGGAAGTCAGTCGTAGCGCCTTATCCATGCCGCTGGCTGCATACTGGGCATGCGATTTTCCTTGTGTGTTGATGATTATAGCTTTTTTTCCTTTTAGCAATCCCATTTGCTCGCCTTTAACGTAACGGTAGGCAAACCCATAAGTAAAGACCCGTTCAATATAGCCTTTTACGATTGCTGGGAGTCCGGTCCACCATATTGGATAGATGAAAGTGATGACGTCCGCCCACTTCAGATACTCCTGCTCCTGTTCAATGTCCTCGCCAACTCCACCCAAAATTTCACTGCTGCTAATGACAGGTTGAAATTCCATTGCGTACAAATCGCGCACGATAACTTCGTGTCCCTTTTCCTGAAGGGCTTGGACAGCAGTCTCCAGAATGGCATGGTTAAAACTTTCTTTTCTCGGATGAGCATACACAAACAAATGATTCATGGGGTTATCTCCTCTCAGTTTCAGTTCTTTATATTTTGTTAGTGATTGATCAATTACATGATTACAAATTTTGAGAACTTTATGCTTTTTTCTTTATACAATTAGCTCGAAGATGAATTTACTTTTATTCGGTGCTACATTTTCAATATTCTTATTCGTCGAGATTACCTACCAACGAGTTGTAATTGATCAATCACTAACTAAAAAGGATTGTATCCTATTTTTGCCAGATACGCAACCCCCATTCGTAATCTCATAAAGGGCTGATTTTATTCAGCCCCTCCTCATTAAATCTTACGTATTCCTTTAGCGTAATGCTCACAATACTTTGGTTCAATATGAAATACTACATAAAATAATACGCGATTTCATCTGGTAGTTTGCTCTCAATATGAGGAAGCCCAAACTGTCCGTTCTTTTCCATTACCCTGTAGTTAGTGCCTAACGCATTATCTCCTATAAATAGAACAGAATATTCAGCTTCTTTTTCGAATTGAAATTCATTGTACGGTCCTTGCTGTTGGAATAAAGTAAGAAAACTACCTATATCTTCTCCTTTCAATTCTCGTAGTAATTTACTACTTCTATAAATATTGATCTGATTGATTTGTTGATCATGGATATTCGGATAATGAGACTTCCCCTCCTCATGCAGTACGTAAAGAAGATATCCAGAGATATTGGATACTAAGCCAGTATTGTTATAGCCGGTTTTTACTGCAACTACATCGTGTTCAGGATAGCCCGCAATTTCGTATACCGGAGTACCTTTCGGTATTATAGATCCTTTCTCAACCTCACCAATTTCTGTGATTCCATTTGTATCGGTCAACGCAAGTTCCCAAGCATTTAGATAGTGCTTATCTCCAATATTAATATAGTCTACATACGATGCTTCGGACTCTAAATTTGATTCTGAAACAGGAGACTTAGTATTTAATTCCGTACAACCAGCGATCAAAATTACCAAAAGGAAAGTGTAAACAACTTTCATCAAAATCACCTCAACTTTTAAACGCTCAGAAAGCCGTAATGTTACACGATCCTGCCCGTTAGCTTAATGAAATTGCACGAAAATAGTTGGATACTTATCTAATCGGTAATCGGCTCATGTTCTTGTCCATAAACTTATTACGAACTGGGATATAAGGTCAATGATTCATATAATGGGCATATAGTTGTTCGAAGGTTGTAAAACGTTCAACTTCTCTGCCGACTTTACCATATTCGTCTACATATTCATCCATCATTTCAAGGAACTTCTCTTTCATTACTGATAAATCACTAGCATCAAAGTACTGCATAAGATCAAATTTCTTGGTTCCTTTCTCCGCAGCCATTTCATCAAGATAATCCTGTGCTCCAAAGGCCGAAAGAAAGGCATAGGAGGCATCGTTCGTTATAACACTGTTCAAGATTTTATTGCGGTAGTTACACCACAATTCTTCATAAGTTCCCCTCAGATTTTCAAAAGTTGGAGCAGGTTTAAAAATGAAGTTATCACACATTGTGCTATGTAGCTTGGTAACGCTATTCAACATATTAAAAGATGCTATTCGGATATCTTCAATAGTGTGAGCTTCGATGACTGACATGTATAAGGGTTCGAGATCATCCGGAACATAGCGATACGAGCGTATTTCTTCCAAATATCGCTTGATTCCTCGTTTGATGCACGTGTTATTCATGCTGACCAAGGCATTGACTAGATTGTACAGAACGCTGGCAGATGCATGTCGCACTGATCCGATATCTTCACCCAGGATCGTATCGCTGTATGCTTGCTTAGCCAGATCGATCCATTTTTTTGCTCGATTAAGACACGCTTCTCCTATCGGCTTCGCAAGTGCATCAAGAGCTTTTTGCTTGAATTCGTTTAGTTTCTCCAAATCCTCAGGCTTTGCATAATAGAGTACTTTGAGCTCGGTTAGGCTCGATACGTTGGGACTCTCCAAGGTAGACTGCGCGTGTATTCTTGTATCCCAAGGCGTGCAATAGATGTCATATCCAACGTCATCAAAGATGAAGCAATCGGATATTTCCCATCCTCTTTCTGTATTATTAATGATAATTAAATCAAGATCGCTCTTCTCGTGAAAATCCCCGGTGCTAAATGAACCCGTTAGCCCAATAATTGCGATATCGTCTAGAAAATCTCTTCTTGCGCGTTCGATCACCATGTTGATCAGCAGTTCATTTTTGCCCAGCAGCTTCTTTTTTATGTTTTCGTTCATTCGTTACACCCCTTCGTATGAGCCGGCCGTCCTTCATCAGAACAACCTTAACTTGAGTCTATCGATTTAGAGGTGCAGTTGCTATGTATAAGTTGATTTAATTCATCTTTGCACAAAATCCGCTAAACCATCGATACGACGATTTAGCGGATTTCATTAGTTCTTTTTATAAATAATTTTCTTTATGCTTTCACAGGACAAGAAATACCGCTCCGCCAACTCGCTTATGCTGACTCCATTGTGGAATAAGGATTTAATCTCAGCGTTTCGAGCAGAAACCCTACTCTTGCTATGTGTTTTCTCGCCCCATTTTAAGTGTGCCTCTTTGGGTTTTGGGATATAAACCAATTCGCCTTGAACGTATTCTTGAATGATACGTAGCAATTCTTCTGGAAAAATAATTTCGGCTTTTGAATATTTCATGTGCTTCACTCCTTAAATCAATAAGGTGCAAAGCCAGTTAGTAGAATATTACGATTCATCGCTGGCAGTGTGATTGTTCCTAGACTCTATGCAAAGCATTGCCATATCCTACACTGGCTTTGCATAGAGCCATGCATGTAAGAAACCTACCCCGATTGTTTTCAAAAGGTCTCACCTCCATAGAAAAATAGATACCTGTTATCTGCTATTATATCAAAGCTTGTTGTTCAAGTGTTTAACGATGCCTTTTATGGCTGTCACGATTGAACACCTATACTGAAGTACTTGTGCAGCTTCTACGCTTATGAATTAATTGGCAACGGTGTTGCTATTCCGAGTCGTTAAGCAAAAGAAGATAATAATTGGTTGAATCTATCGCGCTCCTCTAAAAAAGCGCAATGGCCGCTGTAATGGAACGGAACTAGCTTCGAATTTTTGATCAGTTTATTAGTTTCCTCAGCTTGGGTAAACGGAACGACTTTATCATGAATTCCGTGGATGATTAATGTGGGTACATCGATCTGACCGAGATCGTTGTAAACATCTTCATCTCGAAGCGTGACCATAATGGCGGAAGTCGCCCAATTCGCCGCTTGTAATCCCATTAAAACGAACCAATCGGATTTCGGTTCGGAAATATACTGAAAGAAAAAAATTCCCGTTTGGTCTTGAAGCATTTGCGGTCGGTCATGATTTGTATCTTCTATGATTTTATTTGTAAATTCTTTTGGAACGCTAGATGGAGAGGCAGCGTCGATCAGGACGAGTTTAGATACCCCATACCCTTTGTAACGAGCCATATAACGAATCGAGATCGCGCCTCCGGTAGAGTGTCCTGCCAGTGTTATGTCTCTTAACTGTAATGTCTCGATGACCATCCGGACATCATCTGCTAATCTATCGAAACTGTACCCGCTAAAAGGTTTATCCGAATTACCGTATCCCCTCCAGTCCATTCCGATACAACGATATCCAAGCGTTGGAAGGAAATTGAACTGATATTCGAATTGTTTATGGTTTAGCGGCCATCCATGTATAAAAAGTATCGTTTTATTTCCCTTCGTATTGATGTCCTCTATAAATACGTTGACCCCTGGTTCTACAGTTACAAAGTATCCCAAGTGTATCACCTCAATTATTAAAAAGTAATTTCCCATTAAGATATTCACCCAAGGCTGGGTGAATGCCTGATTTCCGCGTTAAACTTTGTTGCGATCGTGTGTTTTCACATTGAAGCAGGGTATTCTGCATGCGGATGAGCAAGCGAGTGCTACGAGAGTCGGGCAAGAAACAAATATATAAATGAGGATGAATCATTGGTTCCTTTGAAATATGTAACATCTTATATGGCATCAACTCATTTTGGAGTAATTCAAGAATGGCTAAATAGTGGAAGGAAAGAAACTCCTGAAGAAATGGCTCGAACCCTTTCAACCATAACAGTTCACGTTGATATTTTGCAGCTGGTTTGAAAAAGTGAATTCTTCAAGGATATAGCTCATGCTACCGTTATTGTGCTGTACTACAAGTTTAAAGGCCATCCTTGTGAACAGCACCCCAATTGTTAGACTCAATCTATCAATTGGGGTGCTGTTCACATCAGCGACTTCTATTGCTACTATGTTTTTGGAACATGTTCTTGCCCTTTTTTCTTGAGTATTGAATTGACACGAAGTCTCTCAACTTCTATTGAAATTTCCATTTGCAATTCCGTAATTAACATCAGTTTTTTACTTTCGTGTGATTCAGGATTTTGTAAAAGATTTTTGAGCATTTTCGGCACTTCCCATACCGAACGTAAGGCAAATGCAGCTAGAAATCCGAAACGAGGCAGGTCTTCGTCTCCATCCCACCCAGCCTTCCTCATCCCTTTTAAATAAGAAGAAATAAATAATTCAAGGTAGATCTTAAAATGTTCAATCGGTATCTGACCCCGACTAACACTTAAACCTAAGAACCGCCCTAAATCCTCACCGATCCTGAAATACTTGCGAATTGCCAATCAATTAAGGTTAGTTTCCCTTCTTGTTGTTGAACAGAATTCAACATGATATTCATCTCATAAAAGTCCTGATGAGCAAGTGTTCTAGGAAGCAGCTCGATTCCATATAGCCAATCATTGATCCCTTTTTCAAGTTGAGTAAATTGGTCCATTATAGCCGCCGTTAGTTAAATAAAGGCAGCCAATCTCAATGATCAGCTGCCTTCATAATTTGATTGAGTTATCGTATCCCGTTAGTTTAATAGTCATCCCAAAACCATGCCCTCTGTGTCCCTTAATTCCTGTTTCCTTTGTTTGCTTCAAAGTGACCATTAATACACCATTGAAAAGAATAGAACCTATCATTGTTCGCATCTTTATATGATTACCATCATCCAATCGTGTCTAACTAATTAATGCTTTTTGATATCTTCACTCCTGTTCGGACGGAAGATACTGTCTGCTAAGTTCTATAACAAGCCGTCTTCCAGTTGCTCAAGCACGCAGCTCCACCAATGGTTTTCGTCTGCCAGGCTGGCCGCATCCTTCTCTTCAAAAAAAGCCCGCATCCGGGTCAACTCCGTCTTCCGGTCAAAGACTGGTCGTTTCGGACGCTGCGGGACGATCTCACCTCGGCGGAAAGCGGCCAGTCGTTCACGCATCTCCTCGGCCGTCCATATCGTCACTTGATCACCTTCAGAGTGACTTACTATAAAAGATCGGACGCAGGATAAGAACAACAAAAACAGACGGACATCCGAGTTGACGAATCCTGATTGTCCGGAGCACGGTTGGAAGTAACATAGATGCCCCGAACCTTGAGCCAGCCCCAAAATGGCGCTTTCCGGCTCCCATTCGTATCCGATAGGAAGTAGCTTACTTTCTCCAAGGTGAAGAAGCCCCATATCCGCGAATGATTGGAAGTGAACGCCTAAGACCGCATCCGCGGGCTCGATAAGAGGAAGCCCTTCCTTAAGCAAGTATACCTCTACCTCCTCAGGCAAATTGACGGATCTGACAAGATCCGGATCATAGACGACAACACGTTTCAAAGATCCTTTCCCTCTCTTCGCTTGTATAATGGTTAGTCAAGTTTAATCATCTTATCATAGCAGTAGGAATCTTTGTCATAGCCATTGTGCACATAAAAAGCATGGGCGTCAGTTCGCTTAAATCCGCTACATAAAATTATACTTGATATTCCTATTTCTTTAGCATAATTCTCAGTGTGTCTTAGTAGTTTTGTACCTATCCCACTATGTTGTGTAATTCCTTTTTGACAGCAAGACCTTGAATATGTATATAACCAATCGTGTACCTTACGGATAACGCCTGAACTATAGTCACGAAACCAGCTACCTCATTTTAAAATAATGCAACGAATGTTTTGTAATTTCCAGCATTATTCATGTTTTCCATAGTAACTCGAAAGTTTTCAATATTAACATTGCGAACTCTAAGTACATCGTTCAATAAAAAAACAACTTCTGTATAATCATTTTCTACAATTTCTCGCAACTTAATTTCCATACTCAACCTCCTTTTTATTTTCACTCTATCACCTCTTTAAAGATTACCAATTAAAGGGGATGTTCAAGGTTCAATTACAGGATCCAGTTCAGTTTCCTCTAACCCTTTATTACAAGCCGACACATACTCATCAAAGTGTTCTCCAGTATATTCAGGGAGATTTTTATAATATCCAATCGCAATACCGTTAATAGCATGAACAACTCCATCTATACTTACAACCATTGCTCCCATCCCACTATTCGGGCACCCTATAATGTCTCCGTAAATTGTTCTATAAGCACTAGAGTCTGGATGACTTTCTAATGTATCCAATACTTTAATTTCATCCCTTTGAGGGTCTGGTAGCCGCTTCTCTATCTCATTAATGGTGTTCTGTGTTTCTAACATTGGCTTTACCTTAGAATAAAAGGTATCTCCTTGATTATTCTTTATCGTTAAATCTGCACCCTCATCTATCATTCGGTCCAATACTTCGAGAAATACATCAACGGGAATGCCTCCTCGAACGGCAAATTTCATCAATGGAGTATCACCTACTAAATTCACCTCGTTTGGATTGGCTCCTTTATCCAAAAAGTAATATATCGCCTTTACATTGGCTAAATCTGCTGCAACAAAAAAAGGACTTTCTCCGGATTCATTTTTCAATGTAATGTCGGCACCCGCTTCGACCAACGATTGAATGATCTCGATTTCACCAGAGTAAATCGCTGCATGAAGTACAGATTCTCCTTGGTAAAGATCATTTATTAATTCTGGCTTTCCTTTAGCTAACTCCTTAACTTTAGCAGTATCTTTATCTCGAACAGCTTTAAATAATGGCGGGACTATTGATTCATCTACCACCTTCGTTTCGTTAGAGCAAGCAGTAAATAACATAACCAAGGAAATTAACAACATAATTTTTTTAGACATAGAATCCTCCGAGTTTGCAAAATATGTAGTATTACCAACTATATATCGGTCTGATTCTGGATGAAACTTAGATATTTTCTATAGAGCCCTGCTCCTAGTCCGACACTCGGTAATCCGTAACATTATTTTTTGAAAAGAAACGGGTTTAGTAACATATATCTGGCTTGTAAGATATTAACATGGTATTGTTTTTAAAAGGACGTTTTAGTTTGTTCAGCAATCTTTAGCGGAACAAGCATTGGTGAATATTTTGTACCCTATTTTTTGAATAATGGAAAAGATACTTGGAATTTTTACACTATGTGTGGTAGTGGATTGTCCTAGGAGAGGAAATAAAGAAATGATTGAATTACGAAAATTAACCAGGGATAACATAGATGAAGTAATAGCACTTGAAGTTGGAGAAAACCAGAAAGAATTTATAGAAACTACGAACCTCCGAAGCTTTGCAGACGCTCATGTGTTGATCGCAGATGGGATACCAGCGAATCCCTTAGCCATTTATGCTGATGGCGTTGCGGTTGGTTTTTTGATGTATATTTATGATACGTTGGATCACGAATCATTTGAAAATGAAGTTTTTTACGGAAAGAAGAGCTATTTTATTTGGCATATGATGATTGAAAAGGGTTATAAAGGGAAAGGATATGGCAAACTTGCCTTTGAAAAAATGTTGATGGATATTGAAACTATGCCATACGGGGAAGCAGAATATGTAACCCTTTTTTATCGAACAAGTAATGTCAAAGCTAAAACATTATACGCTGCATTTGATTTCGTAGACACAGGCATCATTCAAGATCATTCGATGTTGGCGATTAAAAATCTAGTTGGGAAATAACAGATGCCGTAGTGATCGACAAAAACATAATCATAAGCATGAACCCCGTTAGTTGAACGAATGATTGCCCTAAAACTTCCGTTTATGATACGGGAGACCCTCGCCCTCTTCGCAATACTGTTTAAGACTGTACAAAAAAATAGCCCAGTTATAATTACATAAGCGATAAAATGTGGTCACTTCCTCCCAATTCATCTGACGAAAAACGATTGAAGTCTTCCCGTTTTTTTCCTCCATATCAAAAGAAATTGTCGTACCTATCCATTCTGGATCTGAATCAACACAATGCCACAGAATCTTTTTATCGGTAACAAGCTCATCAACTCGCATCTTTGTTAAGCCTTTGCCGCCGAATCTGAACTCATTTATACAACCGATTTGATCATTGACTACTAGTTCGTTTGTCCATATTTCTGAAAGTCCTTTTGTAGTGGTTAATGCTTCATAGACAGTTGAAGCGGGAACATTCACAGTCTGTAAGTGCTCGATATTTGCCATATTTCTCATTCCCTTCTTATAAGGATTAAATTTATGAATAATTTTTAATTTCATTTAGATATTGAAAGCGGTAATCCAAAAACACTTTCGATATAAAGCATTTAATATATTTTCTATAAAAAAACATTTTATCCTTTTTCAACTAAACTGCCTGTTGGCGTAGTAATAACGCTTATTTAATATTCAAATTGTTATAACTACAAGAACTTGATTACATATATATATAAAGCCGCATAATCAGCGGCTTCTAATGTTACTATGTTTTTGTCATCCGACACGACTCAAATAACAATTCATAAGCATTTATCTAATAGAAGTTTTTTCTTCATACTACGAGTTACCCTCTGCGTCGGGCTATTCGTTCGATGCCATCAGCAATGGTTTGATATAGCTGCGGCGGAAGCTCATGTCCCATGCCTTCAAGCAACATAAGCTCAGCACCAGAAATGGCTTGCGCCGTATCTTCTCCACACGCAGGGACAAACATAGGGTCGTCCATTCCATGAATGATTAATGCTGGAACATTTATTTTTTCGAGATACGGACGACGATCGCCAGAAACGGCAATTGCTGCGATTTGTCGTCCAACACTGCCCGGGTCATAAGCTCGCTGAACTTCCTCTCGAATCAGCGAACAATACTCGTTCTCATCGAACGGATAGCCGGTACCGGCAATACGTTTGGCAAAAGCCAGGCTATGAGCCAAATACCCTGCCTCATTCTCCGCTGGATTCGGTGCGGGTCGAGTCATCAAACCCATGACTTCCGGGGATGTTGGTGGAAGCTCAGGATTTCCTGTTGTCGACATGATGGAAGTAAGGGAAAGAACCCGTTCAGGGTATCTGCTGGCTGCAAGCTGGGCAATCATGCCGCCCATCGAGCGGCCAACGAAATGAGCCTTTTTTATCCCAAGAGCATCAAGCAGACCGATCGCATCGTCAGCCATATCATCAAGTGTATATGGAATATCCGGGCGCAGTCCCGACATAAGTGTTTTTGCGAGTGCTTCAAAATCTAACGTAGCGTAATGGTTAAAGTGTGTGGATAGACCGGTATCACGATTGTCGAAGCGAATGACTCTAAATCCGCGCGCCGCCAAAATCTCACAAAACGGAACCGTCCAACGGATCATCTGGGTCCCAAGCCCGGCGATCAGAAGAATGGTTTCGTCAGCTTCGTTGCCATAGCTGTCATAGGCGAGATCGATGCCGTTTACTTTCAGAATATTCATTGTTGTTTTCTCCTTCATTAAATGACTGTCAGATACGCCGTTTGAAGTTGTTCTTAGGTCTCTCCCTTTACGAATGCATTCTCGGCTAATGTTTTAATATGGTCTCTGATATCGGGTGTCCAATCGTCAATCAACTGATAAAAACGATTCTGGTTCCCAGCATACAGTGCTCTCAAGGCCTCTTCGTACTGAGGGGAATCGCCCGCCATTGCCGTCATAAAACGATAACTTGCTTCTTGTGCCGCGCGAACCTTACTCTCATTTTCCCCAGAACGGCGAGCTTCATCGACCAGTTTTCGCAAAGTTACTGAGGCTCCTCCGGGTTGAGATTTAAGCCAATCCCAATGTCGAGGAAGCAAAGTAACCTCACCGGATACTACCCCCAGCTTGGGACGACCAACCCGCCGCGTTGGTTGTTCACTTCCTTCCACATCTGGTGCATGGCCAGCCTGGCTGCTCAATCGTTGAAGTACTTCAGCTGTTTTCCCACGAAAATCAATATCGATTGGTTTTCCGGTAAAATCGTCAAAGATTAGCAATTGGGCGAATTCCTTGTCATTCAGGGTATCCTTTATGATAGCAACAACGTGCTGCAGTGTCCCTTTGGCAATACTCTTCCTCCCTACAAAGGCAGTACAACTTATTGTAGTTGGTTCAGTCTGCATGCTATACCTCCTTCTTTATAACTTCTTTAATAATTATACCCGGGTAAAATAAAAGGTCAATATTACCCGGGTATAATTATTCGATTGTTATGTATCTTGATAAAGCAAAACGACCATTCCCCGGTAATAAACCGTGAAATGGTCGCAGATCACATGCCTTTTATTCGTGTCTACTTGACGGGGCTATAACTATCGAACGGCTTCATTTTCGTACTAATTCATAAATCATGATCATTTCAGTTTAGCCCCAGTTTGTTTTTAATCTGTTTTAAATAACCCTTTACGACTTGTTCATCTTTTGGATTTCGTTTTAAGTACTCCAAGCTTGCAGATTCAAGATAGTTATAGAAATGATCGTTATCTACAACGAATTCGTGGTAATCTCCATCAATTGAGGATTCAATAAAGTACATAACTCCTGTTTCTCCAAAATAAATATCATCCCAAGGACCAAATTGATTTGCAAAAACACACCACATACTATCTTCCTGGTTCCCTCGTAACTCCTGATAGTTTTCCAAGACATCTAAAAAATTTTCATCCTTAATATTAGAATAGTATAGTTTAATTAATCTGTATTCTTCGGCTTCTGCAATTTTAAAATTAGGTAGATATTCATCATCTAATGGTTCATCAGGATAAATACAGATTTTTGACTTTGAATACTCACGTGGTGTAATATCCTCCTTCTTCATATTCCACCATCGTTCATCTTCACTGTAAATTTGATAAGCCCAATAAGCTGGTTTCTCACGGTAATCTTGATCTGTGCGATCTAGCCCGCCCCAGTAACTGTTGACGCGATCTACCGCTTCCTGTTTCGATGTTCCAAAATACCTTTGCATGTCTTCAACTATTAAAAGATAATAATAATATGAATCCTAGAATAATTTTCAAATAATTAGTAACATTCGAAATTATCCTGCCCGTTATCCTAACAACAATCGCACTTTAACCTTGCCTGCTGCTGATAACATCATATCGGTAATGTAACAATGTTCTTGTCACCCGACAGCATAAATATAAAAAAGTCCTTGGCACAATCACCAAAGACTTTTTTTACATTCATAATTACTATGTTACTAAGTATTAGATCAAAGTAGTCTCAGAAAATTCATCTGTTTTATTCAACAACTTCGGTAATTGTGTGATTGATTCTCTCCATAGGCGCTAAGCGTTTATGATGAATAAAATAGTAAAATAGCATTGAGACCAGCGCGATAATACCAGCAACTGTAAACATCGTACGATAATTCGTATGGGAACTGATGGAGCCCATTACATATGATCCAACCCCATATCCCAAATCAAAAAGGAGGAAAAATGTACCGTTTGCAGCTCCTGTTCGGTGTGTGGGAGAAAGCTTTATTGCAAGTGCTTGGAAACAAGGAAAGAGTGCACCAAAACCGATTCCCATAAATACTCCAGCTAGTAGCACAAAAGTTCCTGAATGTGCATGGCTCAAAAGGAGTAGCCCACCCCCAAATAAAACAATGCCTGGATAATACAAAAAATGCTCGCTATAGTTGTCAAATAGTTTGCCAACCAGCGGCCTAAAAACAACAATCATAATCGCAAAGACAACGAAAAACATACCAGCTACTTCAGAATGATGAATTTCACTAGTGAAAGGAGCGATAAAACCTGCGATAGGACTGTAAGAAAACGCCAAAATGAATCCAATGAATGAAATGGGTAATGCTTTCGGTTCAAAGATTTCTTTGAGACGGAATTTTTGGGGGGAAGCAAGTTGCTTCATTTGATCTTTAGAGTGGCTGTTATCCTTAAGTGGAAGTACTAATAGCAAAGAAATAAAAGCTATAACACTAATCGCTGTCAGGAGCAACATTCCATTTTGATCTTTCCAGAGCAACAGGCCAAAAGCAGCTCCAATAACCATGGCTATACTCATAAACATACTAAAGTACCCCATTCCTTCTCCTTTTCGGGTGAATGGAATCATAGAGGCTGCCATTGTATTTGTTGCCGTTGAGGCAACTGCATAACTCATTCCATGTATAAAACGAATTAACAAGAAAATGGTGATTCCTTTTGCACCGAAGTAGCTTATACAAGCTAACAAGAAAATGATCATCCCGATAAGTGCAAGATTCTTTTTACCGAAACGATCCACCCACAGACCGGAAAATGGCCTGATAATAACTCCCCCAATGACGTAAATGGTAATCACTAATCCCATTTGCTGTGCATTGCCACTTAAATTATCTCGTAAATATAGTGGAAAAGCTGTAGCTGATACGTAAAAAGTAAGGAACATAAAAAAACTGCTTAAACAAATAATGACGAAATCTTTCGTCCATATTCTCTGTCGTTCTTCCGACATTTCTACCCCATCCTTCTAAGCTGTATGATATGTAAATTATTATACATACTATTTTTTATCATGTATAATACTAAGTATATGATTTATATATTACATTGATGTGATATGGAGGGTATGAATGGAATACCTGCAATTAAAGTATTTTCAAGCCGTTGCCCAATATGAAAACATGACGAAGGCGTCCACAATGCTAAACGTATCTCAACCGTCTCTAAGCAACGCTATTAAACGTTTAGAAACGAAAATAGGTGTACCCTTATTTGACCGACATGGGAAGCACCTAAAATTAAATTCCTATGGTAAAGTTTATTTAGATAAAATTGAAGACGCATTTCGGGCATTAGAAGAAGGCGAAACTGAGATTAGAGAAATGGCCGGATTAAATCGAGGCCATCTAAAGATATGCATGATGCTTCCTCATATCTTGCCAACACTTTTAAAGGAGTTTTTGGCGGTGTATCCTGATGTCCGCATATCCCAGCGACAACTAAACTCTACCATGGAAATGAAGATGGAGTTAGATAAATCTAACATCGACTTCTGTCTATCGACGTTTCCGATCATTGGTCCCGATATTGAATGGTTTACATTAGTAGAAGAAGAAATGAGCTTAACCGTTCCAAAGAATCATCGATTAGCTTCGAGAGAAAGCGTTCGTTTGAGTGAAGTGTCTAACGAATCCTTTATATCTTTACCTCCTAAAACTAGCTTTCGAGATATTACGGATGAATATTGTCGTCAGGCAGGATTTGAACCCAATGTGGCCTTTGAGCTAGAAGAAACAAGTGCGATCCAAACATTAGTTGAGATGGGGCTTGGTATTACTCTTACACTTCCTTTATCACTTGGAAACAGAGTTAATAATAAAGAGACTGTACAACTAAAGATCATTGAGCCAACTTGCATAAGAACTTTTGGAATTGCTTGGAACAAAAAGCATTATTTATCTCGAGCGGCTATTCATTTCCTCCAATTTGTTAAACAATACTTTTCTAATTACAAGTAATTTGGAACGGGAACCTTTTGTGAAAATAAGACATCTCAATAATTTTAAAAATAACCCTAACCAATACACTATGGCTAGGGTTATTAATCTCGAAAAGCATCTTGTAATGCCTTTATACGTATCTCTTTATTAAGTTCTGTGATACTACTCGACTCAACGATATCATACCCATGAACAGTCCCCTTAGTTATGTTAAGCTGAACAGGAACTTTTTCTTTTCTTAGAGCTTCCGCATATTGAATTCCTTCATCTCGTAAGCAATCGTATTCAGCAACTTCAATATAACTCGCTGGAAGGTTCATATGCGACTCAACATCTATTGGAGAAGCATAACGGCCACTTGATACTCCTTTTAAATATAAGTTCCACATTTTTTTATTTAATTTTGAGTTCCACATAGGAGTATCGTAATAAAGTTTCATTGAATTTGTGTTTTGTTTTTTATCAATTACAGGATAAATTAACACTTGAAATTTGATATTTATTTCTCCTCTGTCCCTTGCTAATAAGCTTACTCCTGCTGCTAGCGCACCACCAGCACTATCCCCAACTACAGCTATTTTCTCTCTATTAATATTCAATTGATCTGCATTAGCCACTACCCACTTACACGCCGAGTAGCAGTCTTCTAGCCCATAAGGAAATTTATGTTTCGGTAACAATCGATAGTCTACAAATATAACCTTACAAGGTGTTTTTAAAGCATAGTCTACACACAAATTAATATGATAAGGCGCTTCTTTTATAGCAAACGCTCCCCCATGAAAATATATTATACAATTCTCGGTTCCAACATGAACTGGCTCATAAATGGTGAGTGAAATCTCGCCACCTTGATAGCTTTCAATTCTTTTATTGGAAACTTTAATTGTATCAGGTAGTTTCATTCGATTATTTTTTCGCTGAACAAGCTTGTTAAGAATAGGTAATATTATCGGATAAAAAGGAAGCTTTATATTTTTAAGTTCCTCAAAGTCACTATGAATATTATACTTGCTCATTTGGTCTCCCCTTCAATTGTTATGTTAAATTAAGTATAAATAGTCTGTTAGGTAGAAGCAATGTAAATCCATTGTATAACATTCAAGCCAATTGAATGGTTTATCGATAATAAGAAGGAAAACCTTATAAATACCCAGAAAACATTACAAATATCTTTAATACTGGGTTTATTCAAAGGATACCGTGAACTTCAAGCAAACGATCGCCGCTACCGAACATTTTAGATCTGCAAAGTATAATGAAGTTGGCTGAGAATATCAGGACTTACCTTGATACGAGGATCGAGTCTCAAATGTATGGAATATCAAGGTTATATAAATTAATTCAACTAATAAAATCACCGATCTAACCCAGGCTCCAAGAATTGTGTTTACTCGCCGGTTACAGCGAATTTTTCAATACGTTCACCGATTTGATCACGAACTCGTTTAAAAACAGCCCATTTTTCTTCGTCGGTGCCCTGCGCCTTGGCAGGATCGTCAAATCCCCAATGCTCACGTCGAACATGTGGAGGTGTCATCGGACAACGATCGGCAGCATCACCACATAAGGTGACCACTAGGTCGGATTGATTTAACAACTCAGGATCAATGATGTCGGAAGTTTGATTCGAAATATCAATTCCTACCTCATTCATTGCTTTAACTGCATTAGGGTTTAGACCATGAGCTTCAATACCTGCACTATAGACATTCCAATCATCACCCAAATGTTTTTTGGCCCATCCCTCAGCCATTTGACTACGGCAAGAATTTCCTGTGCACAAAAAGTAAAGTGTCTTTTTCTCCATATCCGTTCTCTCCTCTATTGCTAAATTAAAGTATGGTTAACCAAATATATAAACCTAAAAGGGTAAAAAATAATGTCGGGATGGTCAATATGATCCCTGTTTTGAAGTACGTCCCCCACCTGATCTTCACACCTTTGGTGGAAAGAACATGCAACCATAATAGCGTTGCCAATGAGCCAATCGGTGTAATCTTGGGACCTAGATCCGATCCGATAACATTCGCATAAATTAATGCCTCTCTAATGGCTGCAGATGTGTTTGTTGCATCGATTGCTAACGCATCAATCATGACGGTTGGCATATTGTTCATAATCGATGAAATAATCGCAGCGATAAATCCCATACCCATGGTTGCTGCAAACAGACCTTGATCGGCAATACTCTGTATGACACTTGCGAGAAGATCTGTGAGACCGGCATTACGCAAGCCATAGACTACGACATACATACCTATCGAGAAAAATACGATTGCCCATGGAGCACCTTTAAGCACTTCTTTTGTTTGTACAGCCGGACTTCTTCTGGCCATAAGCAGGAAGAAAATCGCGATAACACCCGCTACAATGGAAACCGGAATACCGACAAATTCGCATACAAAATAACCGATAAGCAGAACACCTAACACGATCCATGCTAAACGAAACATTTTAGGATCTTGAATCGCCGTCGATGGTTGCTTGAGCTGTGTCCCATCAAACTTTCGCGGGATACTCTTACGGAAAAATAAGTAGAGCACAAGGATACTGGCTACTAAAGCGAACAAATTGGGAACAATCATACGGCTAGCGTATTCACTAAAGGTAACACCGAAAAAATCAGCTGATACGATATTCACCAGGTTACTGACCACAAGCGGTAGAGAAGTTGTATCCGCTATAAAACCACTCGCGATGATGAACGGAAATATCTTTTTTTCGTCAAAATGAAGTGCACGAACCATCGCCAGTACAATAGGTGTTAGGATAAGAGCAGCACCATCATTTGCGAAAAAAGCAGCGACGACAGCTCCAAGTATCGATACATACACAAACATCCGAATACCGTTTCCTTGAGCAGCTCTAGCCATATGTAACGCGGCCCACTCGAATAAACCGATTTTGTCCAAGATCAATGAAATGATAATAATAGCAACAAAGGCTAGCGTAGCATTCCATACAATCTGGGTGACATCCCATACATCTTGAAAATTAACGACTCCAACGAGAAGTGCTATTACAGCACCGACGCAAGCTGACCATCCAATGGATAAATTTCTAGGCTGCCAAATAACAAAAACTAAAGTAACAAGAAAAATAATACTTGCCAAGATAACAGAAACCAATGTACAAACCCTCCAATTACATCTTGAACTAGAATAAAGTTTTGCTATTCTTCTCTACTAAATTAATATATAAATATATACTTATATATTTAACAGGATTATATTTAGCATCCATCTATATCATGCTAAATATTCCTGATTACGGGTTAATCACAAGCGCAGTTAATTTTCTTATTTAACGATGTCAGTATTTCATTAGAACTTGGTATCTCATTCAACACAGCTTGGATATATGGCTTATCCGCGACATTCAATGAATAATAAACCCATTGACCTCGCCTTGCTTCATTTACAATTCCTTGAGACTTTAGCTTTCTTAAATGCTGGCTTATTGCAGGCTGCGACATGTCAAAAATATCAACAAACTCGCAAACACACCATTCTCTTTCTTTTAGGAGCGCCAACATGGTAAGCCTTGTTTTATCTCCAAGCAATTTAAGCTTCTCGGCAATTTCATTCATCTGCTCCATTAAGTTTCATCCCTTTTTCGGAAAATAGAATTCACAATTTCATAAGCATATAATTCAATGCTTATATGTTAATCGAAAATGTGTCTGACTTCAAGTACGTAGATAATCTCTTACTATCAAGTGCTGCGATTGAAACATTAGTTATAGTTGCATATTGCAAATAAAGAATGTATAACTAAGGTGTGAGGTGATATATGATGGAAAATGCACGTGAATTATTTCAAATCATGACACGAAGATTTGGTCTTCTGAATAAAAACTGCTGCAGTATTGGAGGAAACGACGTCTCCTTAGTTCAAAGCCACATCTTGTATGAGATTGACCGACAGCATAACCCTTCGATGCAACAAATTGCTGAGACTTTAGGAACTGATATTACGACGTTTAGCCGACAGGTCCAATCCTTAATCAAAATGAAATTAGTAAAAAAAACACCAGATCCTCGGGACCGAAGAGTTCACACCCTTGCCCTTACGACAGAAGGTAAATTTATTGCGACTATGATTGATCAACAAATGAACGACTATCTTAACGAAGTGTTTTCATATATGAGTGAATTCGAAAAAGAAACTGTGCTTCACTCCGTTAAGATTTTTAATGAAGCGATGGCTAAATCCAGTAAATGTTGTGGCCCTATATCAGAATAATAATAGAGACCTCTATATTTCAGTATAGGAGGAATTAACATTGACAACCACTTCTATTAGAACAGCTGTCATTAGCGATATAGAACAAATATTAGTCATCTATAATCAAGGAATTGAGGATCGCATAGCCACATTAGAAGTTGATCCAAAAGATATTACATTTATGAATAAATGGTTTCAACAGCATCAGGATCGTTACGTTGTATTTGTAGCTGAATACAATAACGTAGTAATCGGATGGGCTTCCCTCAACCCTTACTCTCAGCGTTGTGCATATGATGGTGTTGCTGACCTATCCATATACATAGATCGTGACTTCAGGGGGAAAGGAATCGGCAAAATGCTTCTCACACACCTTGAGAAAACAGCTAAGGAAAAAGACTTTTATAAAATCGTATTGTTCACCTTTCCTTTTAATCAAAATGGTCAAGCTTTATACCATAAACTTGGTTACCGTGACGTAGGAGTTTTTGAAAACCATGGTATCTTGGATGGTGAATATGTTGATGTAAAGATTATGGAAAAGCTGTTGTGAAAGTAATGTGAAAGTAATAAAGAATATTTAGATTTTTCCTACAGAGTCTTCTCACCGATTCTTGTTGAATGTGTTTATTGCTTAAAGCCTCAGGAATAAAGTACAAGCTCTGACCTATCACCTGGATTTGATATTTTATTTGTTGTGTCTTGGAACTATGACATTACTCCTAAAAAATTAAATACAGTAAAAAAACAAGACTCAATACTAACAGAGCCTTGTTTTTTTGTGTTATTTAGAGGACGGAGAGGAAGGTGAAGTCGTACAGCAGCTATCTGAAGAATGAGTTGTGTTATTTTGATCTTTTATTTCTTCGATTTTTATATTGCAACAAGATTGCTTTTCCTCTTTTACTTCTTCAATTTTCATACTGCAGCAATCGTTATTTTTCTTAGATTTCTTGAACAGGTTCAACATGGTTCGTATTCACCTCCTTTAAATAATATAGAATAAGAATCCTGATAAGGTAGCCATTGTAATCACTGAAGCAACAAAAGCAACAACCAATCGTTTATGGAAGATGGAGTTCAATAACGCTACTTCTGGGATACTCGCTCCAACTGACCCTATCATCAAAGCCATTACAGGAGGAAAGGCCATTCCTTTTGCAATTAATATTTTCGATAGAGGAATCATTGTTTCAATGCGGACATATAACGGAATTCCGATGACAGCTGCAATTGGAACGAGCCACCATTTATCTCCTCCTAAATATGTCGTAATAAATTCTGTCGGTACAGCTTCATGAATGAATGCTCCAACTGCAGCACCAATAAGAAGATAAGGGTACACAGTCTTCATAAGATTGAGCGTTTCTATTACTGCAGCCTTAAAGCTAAACTTCATCTCACCTTCGTTATAGCCACTCATTTTCACCTTTTTTACTGCTGCTTCAAATCCTAATTTTTCTAGCAATAGACCAATAATTGCTGAGAAAATGGCAGTAATAATGGTGTAAGTTATAGCGACTTTTATACCGAGCATCGCAGCCATTAATGTAATAATAGTTGGATCTAATAAAGGAGATGAGAATAAGAACACCATAACAATGCCAAAACGCACTTTTTTATTTAATAGGTTCACAACTACTGGTATCGTAGAACAAGAACAAAATGGTGTGACAAAAGCAAACACAAGAGCTGCGATTACGCCTAAAAAGGTATTCTTCCCTGAAAGATAATTATTAATTTTTTCGTAAGGTACGATCGCTTGAAGTAAATTAACTACAAATGATATAGCTACGAATAGCGCAAGTAGTTCAAATGCAATTATAAAAAACTCGCTTAGGATTTCCTTGATCATGTTTATACTCCTTTTTAATTATATTTGTATTATGCAAGTAAATATCGTGGTTATATTACCATATTAGTCGTTTTCTCTTTACTTTTAATAACTGAATACAACTCAATCTAGTTGAGATACATCTTTTAAATTATGTTTCATCATTGACTACCTTAACGATATTTTTGAATACTTGCAATTTACAAGTTATATTTATAACATAAACAAATTACTTGCATAATGCAACCTATATTATTATTTTATTCAAGTCCATTTATTGGGTGTTCAAAGGTGGTCTTATTATTTATTCCTTTCCTGCCACCTATGGTCCCTTAAACTAACATGCCCGTTACTTCAATGAATAAGGCAGCTGATTATTTGCTCAGCTGCCTTATTACGATTAGTCAACTATCTTTTTTCGTTCATTTCCTACCATTAATGAATGACCTAAAAACCAGCTATATAATTCCGAATTATCGTATGTTTCTGTCCAGGAGTTGTGATTCGACTCAGGATAAATTGTGAAAGAGACCTTTCCACCGTTTTCGAGAAGTGCGTCTACCATTACTTTTGATTCAGCAATAGGAACTATATCATCTTTTGCGCCATGGAATGCCCAGGTGGGAGTTCCTATTAGTTGATGTATCCGTTTGGGATTACCTCCACCACATATTGGAGCGATAGCCGCGAACCTTCCTGGATATTCTGCTGCTAAGTGCCATGTCCCATAACCACCCATGCTTAGTCCCGTCAAGTATAACCGATCTGGATCTACGTTGTAATTTGCAATGATCTCATCTACTAATGCCATCAGTCCGTCTTGTTCAGCATTCCAAAACGAATCCTCCGGGCATTGTGGGGAAATCGTTATGAATGGAAAAGAAGGATCGCGTTCTGCTATCATAGGAATTCCATGTGTTTTTACCAACTCCAGATCATCTCCACGTTCACCTGCCCCGTGAAGAAATAAGATTAAAGGCCACTTAGTTGATGATTGTTGTTCATAATGATCTGGTAAATGTAAGAGGTATTTCATCCGTACTCTTTTTGTTATTTCTTTTTCCAATTCATTTACGGATTGACTCATTGTATCTCCCTCACTTTACTGATATCTCCCATAGGGGGTAAAAATAGAATTCCCCATTATTCTTAAAATTCCTTCAGTTGTATCTTAGCCTTAAACTGAACCGACTACCAAAAACCTTTTCCTGCATTATTTCTCCTCCCAACCAGTTTTAAGTATCTAAATATAAAAACACGTTGTATCAAATAAAGTTTGTTTCTTATCGGGACAAAGCGAGTATACTTTCTATTAGAACCGAGATCGATTCTAGAAAAAATAAACAACCGTTCCCCGATGGCATATCGGAATACGGTTGCTTCCTAAAGACGGTTTTATATTAGTTCAAATCAAATGATAAAAACTCAGGTAGTTGTTGTTCACGCTTGTCGAGCATAATCTGTTCCGGTTTGATGCCCTGCTCACGCAGTACTTTAATGTTCTGAACGAGGAATTCGTCGCTGCCGACAACATAGAAATGTCCATCCTGATCTTTAGCAAGATTTTTCACTTCTTCATAGTAGTCTTTACGATTATCGACGAACTGTGATGTGAACTTCTTGTCAGGATCGGACTTGAAAATATTAGCGAATAAGAAATCATTTGATGAATCGATGTTCAAGGAATGAATTTGATTAACGTTGTCAGCACGTTCGAAATAATCAAGAACAAGCGGTCTGAAAGTTGCTAGGCCCACACCTGATGACAGCAGGTAAACATTTTTGCCTTCTCTTTTAAGCGGTATATTCGAATGAGTTTTAAATATGGCAACTTCATTACCGACTTTAAGATTTCTTAAAATCGTTTTAAACTCAGAGCACTGCTCTCTGATCCGTGTTGTGATACCGATTGAATTCTCGTGCGGTAATGTAGAGATTGACATGTGGCGAATCAGGCCACGGTTTGGTTTATCTCCGGCATTAAAACCTTCTAGTGCGAAGTGGGTGTGGGAACCTTCTTCCCACTTAAAGTCTTCCGGACAGTCGAGCAGGTACGTTTTAACCTCAGGTGTTTCATCAATAATCTTATTTATTTTAGTCCAGTATATTTGCATTATATATCCTCCCTACTCAAGTATATGTATCCTTTTTAATATACAACAAATGATAACGATTCTCAATTAAAAGACTAATTATTTCAGATAATCTAATAAAATAGCCCGTTTGTTGAATCAATATTCTCACCATGCCCATTAGGGAGCTTGGGTTACCTACTCAAATTAAGACCAGGATTAACAAAAACCAGTTGTATTACAGGCTTTAGAATGATGGAAATAATATCTATAAGAGATTTGAATTTATAGATGTCGGAGAATCGGCATGTTTTAAGGGCCATCCTTCACGGAATGGCCCTCTATCCTTTTCTCGCTAGTGTTCAAGTATCGTTCCCGTTGGTCAGCAGCGAGAAACCACCTACTTCGAAATATATGTTTGATGTTTGATTGTAAACTCGGGCTTATTTACGTAATCCGCATAGTTTATGGCTCCTTTAAACTCCAAATAAGCCTGATATCGAAAGCGAACACTGGGCTGTGTAATCAAATCGAGAACTCTATCCTTCGCTACCCATCGGCTGTCGGTTGTTTCTTCAGTGAAAGATAATAATTCGCCACCTATAGGCTCACATACGAAGTCAAATCCAACTTGCGTAGGAACATCAGTCTTGCCGTCATACCATTTCTGAATCCCTGTATTCGAATAGACACCAACTAAACTGCCAACAGAAACATCAATTCCACTCTCCTCTTTGATTTCACGAATCAAACCATCTATCAGATTTTCTCCAACTTCCACTTGTCCACCAGGGTAAACCCAACCACCATCACGAGTTTTTACTAAAAGGACATTTCCTTGCCCATCTTCTACAAATCCACCTGTGGCTACGATATGCGTTGGAAATGGCATAATACTACCTCCTTTCACAGTAACGTTTGTATATTTATTCCACATACTCCTCGCACTTTCCTGGCCGTTAGTTAATGATCCAACTGCTGATAATAACTTGTTAGTTCCACTTGATTATGTAGTAATTCAGAAACTCGTTCAATTGAAAATTCAGATGAAGGTGCTTAATAGTTCTAGTATTCGTATACACTTGTATCGATAAAAACGAAAAAAAGCCGATTCCGGATTGGAATCGACCTCTTGAATTCATTATAGTGTGACAATAATTGGACCATTTTTAGTAAGGATAATCGTATGTTCAATTTGAGCTACATAGCTATTTTTTGTAGCAAAGGTCCAGCCGTCTCCTTTTTGGAATACTTCTTCTTCAAAGGTTGAGATAAATGGTTCAAATGCGATAACCATCCCTTCCTTTAATAATTCATCATCCGTTGTATCGTTGTAATTATATATATGGTCAGGTGCTTCATGTATAGCACGCCCAACACCATGTCCTGTTAGGTTTTTGATGACCGTTAATCCATGCTGTTTTGCTGTCAGGAATACTGCTTTTCCAATTCTACTTTTTCTGGAGCCGGGTTTTGCTTTTTTTAGACCAGCTTCAAATGCTTGTTTGGCAACATCGCATATTTTGGTTAATACTTCTTCTCCTTCACCAACTACAAACGAGATGCCTGTATCAGCGAAATAACCGTTCTTTGAACCGGAAACATCTACATTTACAATATCTCCTTCACGAATAACCCGATCTCCTGGAATTCCATGTGCCACTTCTTCATTAACACTAATACAAGTATAGCCAGGAAAATTATATTCACCTTTTGGAGCTGAAATTGCGCCTTCTTTCTTAAAAAGCTCTTCGGCTATATCGTCAAGCTCTTTTGTCGTTATGCCGGGAACTGTTCTTTGTACCAATTCATCTCGAATAGAGGCAACAATTCTGCCAATTTCCTTCAAACCATTAAAATCTTCTTCTGTTTTTGCAATCATTTCGCTTACCTCACTGTCCTTTATTACCTATATTTGATTTTAAATGTTCATTTTCTTTTTGGTACATTAAATTTCATTAAATAATCATATCCAAAGGAGCGAGTCTTAGCAACTTTTTTGTAAACGTCGCTATGTCAGCAACATAGACGATAGAGTTCACCGTTACTTGTGGTATGGTTCTCCGCGCTGTCAGTAACGGCAAGTTTAAAGGCCATCCTTTGTGGGATGGCCTGACCATATCAAATCTCAACAACAATACTCTTACTCCACTCTTCATTTCACACATATCTGCGATTAATAAACACGTATAATACGTCTATTGAAACATAATCTTTTCATATTTCTCCAAATAATCAATTGGAATAGCAAGACCTACAGTGATAGATTGGTCTCCCTGTGATGTAGTTGTTGTGGCATACACAACTGCAATAACATTCCCTTTATTGTTAATAACAGGGCTGCCGCTGTTTCCGCTATGAATTGGCGCCTGGATCATGAGCATGGGAAGCGGGCGACTCTCTTCTGGGGTTAATCCTATCACTGTGCCTTCAGTCGCGATTCGGTAGAATGCTAGCGGATTCCCAATGACATGAATAGGGTCTCCCTCTTGATACGCTATCTCTGTTTCCAATTGCAGTGTAGGCAGGTTGTTCACATGGTCTCTAATTTTAAGTATGGAGATATCGATCTCGCTGTCACTTACGATAACATCTGCCAGATATGTTTCTCCATTAAGAAATTGGATTATGCCAGCCTTGTCATCATCCATGACATGTTGATTCGTAATAATGAGTCCGTTTGGAGCGATATTAAACCCTGTACCTTTCCGATTGTCGATACTGACGTTGACAACGGCTTCCTTATAATGCTGGATCAGTTCATCTTGTGATAACTGGGAATCCTTTTTCAAAAACCGCAATGTCGGTAGATTATAAATCTGTGGTATAAAAGCGATTAGATTACCGAGTGGCAGAATGGCCAGCATAAGAATAATTGTTTTTTTGATCCATGTTCTTTTGGGTGGGGGATTCAACTCATCCTCTTCATTGTCATCCTCCAGGTTCCAAAATTCTTCTTCCCATTCAACTGGGGTTTCGGTTTCATTTACTGGATCGGCGGGTGTATTTGGATCATTCAGCTCATCGTTACGGATGGAAAATACCTCCCTGCTAATGAGAAATAGAATTAAAAACACGATTCAAGATAATTATACCAAACCTTGGCAGACTTTGACGGAAACGAATGGATATATGTAAGGTGAAATAGAACAAAACCCTTCCACTGAATGAGGAGGGGTTTTGTGTTACGCATTTTAGATTATAAGTCGGCATCGTACAACTGTTTAATAAAAGAATCAGTATTCTTAATATTCTCAATCCAGCTCTTTAATTCAATTACTGCTGTATTATTTAGGTTAACCGTGTCTCCTGTTTGGTATAGAGTTAATCGGCGAGTTTGGTTAATCGAAGTATAGCTTGTTATCCCCTTTTTCGCTAAACTCTTTGCGATTTCAGGGGTGAAAACCTCATGAACATAATTAAACTCAAAGAAAGTTCCAAAAACAGTATCTAGATGCTTGTTGTTGATAACATCCCATCCATGAAGCATCTGTTTAACTTCTCTTGGATTTAGAAGGACCGTTTTATCGTTTTGAGAAATCATAATCAACGATATACGTCCATCTTTAAAAACTTTGAATGTGGCATTTGCTTTAGCGGGTTCTTTTTTTCCTCTAACCATCCAAGTGAATACACAAAGGACTACAAGTGTAACAGGAATAGCTATGTACCATTTAGTTTTTTCAAAAAACTCCATTAAGAAAATAAAAGCTATAACGGAACCCACTAAACCAAAAGAAACTAAACAACCACTAGCAACGGAGCTTTTAACAGTATTTGCTCCGAATAACATTATGAGAACTATCAATATCAGTAAAAAGATAATCATATTTCGTTACCCCCATGATGTAAATTTGTCTATATTTTTGTCGGTAATTATCTAGAAAAAGTTGAGTGGAAAGCATAAACATTTACGATCGTAATGTTGCATAAATCTGTTGAGAAAGACAGGTTGCCAAACCTCTTCATTCGTGAGATAATTATCGTTTTCCTAATAAGAATATGATAGTGTTGGAGGCGTAAGTGTGGAGCGATATCCTTTCTCCTATGATCCGTCAGAACCGTTCGTCAAGCAGGTCGGCGATTGGGTTGCGGATGTTTTTTATGATGTGTTACCTGAACATGGATTTGATGTCCGTGATGAACAAATATTTATGGCTTTCCAATTGGAAAGAGCCTATGCCAACAAGAAAACGATTTTTGCAGAGGCAGGAGTAGGCACGGGAAAAACACTGGTGTATTTGCTTTATGCAGTGAACTATGCAAGATATACACGTAAGCCTGCAGTCATTGCCTGTGCAGATGAGTCGCTCATTGAGCAACTTGTGAAACAAGAAGGAGATATTGCTAAGCTTGCCCGTTATTTGGATTTACAGATTGATGCGCGGCTTGGTAAATCCCCTGATCAATATTTATGTCTCAAAAAAATAGACGGCGTTCGTCTTCAAGATGAAGATGCGGCGGTTATAGAAGACGTGTATGAAAATCTTCCTGATTTTGTTCATTCCCCAGGAACGATGCAATCTTTTTACCCTTACGGCGATCGTAAGGAATACCCACATCTGAATGATGAACAGTGGAATAAGATCAACTGGGATTCATTTCAGGACTGTTTTGTATGTGATAAAAGACATCGCTGCGGCATGACCTTATCTCGTGACCATTATCGAAAATCTACAGACCTTATTATCTGTTCCCATGATTACTACATGGAACATGTATGGACCTATGAGGGTAGAAAAAGAGAAGGTCAGCTTCCCCTGCTCCCGGAACATAGTTCAGTCGTCTTTGACGAAGGACATTTACTTGAATCGGCAGCACAACATGCCCTCAGTTATAAGCTGAAGCATAGTGCATATGAAGAGATTATTACTCGTCTTCTTGATGGAGAGATCAGGGAATCGCTAGCCGAACGAATTGAAGACTCTATTGATCAGAGTCAGCTTGTGTTTTCTCTGATAGCAGAGCAAAGTTCAGCGATACCCGGATCAGATCGAAAAAAAATCCGAATTGATGAGAAGCTTCTCAAAGAACTGAATCGCTGGAAAAGTACAATTGAAGCGATTGATGAAGAACTGGTCTTTGAGAGTGGCTTGCATACGCTTGATGAATATAAGCTGCGTATCGTTGAAGAACATCTGGAAATGATCCAAACTGCGCTTCATCTGTTCCGTGAGCCAGATACTTTCATATGTTGGGCGGAAGAAAATGAGGATGGTGCTACAACACTTGCCATTATGCCGCAAACGGTCAAGGAAGTGCTGGAGGAACGGGTATTCGGACTTCAAATGCCGATTGTATTCTCTTCAGCAACCTTGTCGGTAGATGGATCTTTTGATTACGTAGCAGGAAGTCTCGGAATCAGCGAATATTTATCATTTTCCGTGAACTCTCCGTATGATTACGAGAAGCAGATGAAGCTAATCGCACCGAGTGAACTTCTGCAAGAGGGAGATATTCGGAGTGAGGTTGATACGGCGAAGAAACTGGCCCTGGCAGCCAAGCTGATCAAACGTACCGAAGGACGAGCTCTATTGTTATTTAGAACAATGAACGAGCTTCGCGAGTTTAAGCAAACTGCTTCGCACCATCCATCTTTTGCATCCTATACCATGCTGTATGAAGGTGACCGTGAGATTAGCAGCCTCATAGCTGAGTTCCAAAATTCAGAGGAAAGCGTGCTTTGCGCGGCAAGCCTATGGGAGGGTCTGGACGTACCGGGACCTTCATTATCCAACGTTATTATTTGGTCACTGCCTTATCCACCGGAAGATCCTGTATTTATAGCTAAACGGGAAGCTGCTGAATCAGCATATGAAGAAGTAGACCTGCCATATATGCTGCTTCGCTTACGGCAAGGATTAGGAAGACTCATTCGCTCATCGACGGATCAAGGGATTGCAGCCATCTTGGATGCGGAAATTTTGCTTAATCAGCATGTCAGAGATCGAGTTGAAGCCGTATTGCCGCCTGGAGCTACACTTGAAGTAGAATCGTTGTAGTTAGAACTTCAAATCGTATAAAAGTAAGATGGGAAAAGACCTGTTCTGTAACTCAATTTAAGTCTTAATAGTAGACTTGAAGCGTGTCAGAACAGGTCTTTTTATACTGCATTATGTGTAGAAGAGGGTGAATACAATTCCCGAATGTACTCTATCGCTTATAAATTTGAGTACATTGAGATTAGGGGATCGATGATAAGCTCATCTCAATTATTTTAAAGAAACTTAAAGCTAGAGAATGTTTCTATAGATTGATGAATATAATATTCTTCTAAAAAATCCGCTAAGGTTTTAGGGAATTTAATATCATTAGTTCTTGAACTTAATGAATTGATGATATCAGAAATTTTCAGCCATTCAAAACCTATTTGGCCCGCATCGCTTTGTAACGAGCTTAATTGGCTTCCTACATCGATAGCGCAGTGATAGACAAACTCAAGAGCATGAACCTCTTTCTGAAGAAAGGAATACTCATGATTCGCTGAGATATACTCTCTAACACACAAGATTTTAAGAATTTTAATATTGATGCTAAGCTCTTCCTTACACTCTCGCATGATTGTATAATCTAATGTTTCACCTAGCTCTTGTCCTCCACCCGGTAAAGTATAGTAAACTCCAACATGATCAAGCTTTTTCTTTATTAAAAGTAGCCTACCATCTTGTTCAATAATTGCTTTGGCAGTGATCCTAATCATTGGATACCTCCGCGTAAATAAGTACTAGGATAATAGTCTTTACTATTTATTAGTTAGAGTCTTTTTGCGTTATTAAATCTATGTATCCCATATCCTTTGAAGTCGGAAGCTAATATTGCTTCCCTAAGGGGATATAAATTTGTTGTGAATCTTATATCAATTCCTTTTAGGAGTAATCTCTCCAACAAATCCTCATATTTTTCAACTGTTTTGGGCTTCACGATTTGGCGAGAGATGTAGTAGCCAGCTGTTTTATCAAAAAGCTCAAAACCCTCATCGTCAAAGCTATATCTAAATATGCTTTGTTTTATTATTCTCGTATACCAGTCACTTTCTACTGTAACTATGGTGTTGGCAATTGAATTATTAAAGAAGAGTTGTAAATGTTGGTCTGTTGTTGCCTCATCTTTCCTACACACTATTCGGGGACAATCTCGAGGGAAATAGTACGAAAACTCGTGCTCTTCATCTAGTGCCCAAACTACCGCAGGAAAATCCGGACGATTTTGTTTCTCTTTTGGTACAAAAATATTGATACTATCATCTTCACTGAAGTGAAAAAGCAAGTATACTCCCCCTCATCTCAATTATCGTTATGTACTATAACAATATGAACTAACATTTCTTGTTAGCTTAAACAGCTCCTCATACTTTACAGTACGAGGAGCTTGTGTTAATCATTATTTAGTGGCTTGATAAACGAACTTCTGATCTCCACGTGTCGGCTTTTTTCCATCCTCAAAGTCAGCACAAACACTGACATTGGAAAACCCTATGCTTTCCAAGATAAATTTGAATTCCTCGATTCCGTACCACCGCAACGCAAAGCGTTGCAATTCCGTTTGGATCAACTCCCCACCACGCCACTTTTCATACTTCAAGTAGCTGATACGGTATTGATTGTAAAATAAATCAGCTTCCACACATTTTCCTTCCATTGTGATGATGTCGCCGTTAGGCAAATGATAAGTTGCCGATCCGCCCCATCGCCCCATCTCAGAACTGTTGCAATTGTTATCTGGCAAAAACAGGTCAAGAATCAACTGGCCGCCTGGTTCCAGATGATCATACAATCGATGTAGCACCCGCAGAGACTCTTCCCGTTGTTCAATCAATAAAAATGAGCCTCCTGGGATGATAATAGCCTCATACAGATTAGGTAAAGAAAGTTCCTGTAAGTCGGCCTCATATAAGTTAGTGGTTAGACCACGTTCATCACAACGTCTGCGGCATGAGGCTAACATTATCTGAGAATAGTCCACTCCGTCTACGATCAAGCCAGATTCAAGAAGCGGTATGATTACACGTCCAGAGCCAACCATCGCCTCCAGAATGCGCCCCTTACAATCTTTAAGTTTCTCTTGATAATATTCAACATCTCCGCTGAATGATTGCCCAACTTTCTTGGTTAGATCATAAACCTCCGTGCATAGTTCACCATATTCACTAAAAGACATATTTACTTTCCCTCCGTTTTCGGATTTGTACGGAAGGATCAGGTAAAGCATTTAACCCTTCCGTTCCTCAAAAATAACTGCTTCTATAACGGATTTAATGGTTCTCATGTTAATCACTCGCTTTCAATAAGGATAATCTCATATTACTTCATACTAAAAATTGGGACAACAGTAACTTTCAGTTAATATATATCTAATCGGTAACTGGGATATATTTTGCCCTTTACAGCAGTCGGTACAAGTTCTATCTTTGACTCAGGACACGAAATTGTGCGAATAAAACAAAAAAAGGCGATTTCCGATATGGAATCGACCTCTTAAACTCATTAAAGATAATTCATCATCCGTTGTATCGTTGTAATTATAAATATGCTCGGGTGCTTCATGTATAGCACACCCAACACCTATAAGAAATCAGAGTCCTCTTTGATGTCCCCACTAAATGTCCTTCTCTTATAATCATGGTTATTAAACTCTACTAAAAAATGTTCTCTATGATTTATACAATATTCAATTTGTTCTTTAAAGCTCTTCCAAGTTATCTTAAGTAAAGCCTCTTCAATTGTAAAATATCCAATCTCCAGACTTTCATTCGATGTTCTAAACTCTCCTCCAACGGGGCTTGCTAGAAATAATGTATTAAAGACTGACTCCTTTACATTCTGAAATATCCCGCAAAACTTAATGATTTCTATATCTATTCCCGTCTCTTCTTTAGTTTCCCGCATTACTGCAGAGGATAGTGATTCTTGCTCTTCAACTCTACCACCTGGAATTTCCCATCCTCGCTTAGGTCCATTAATCAATAAAATCTCATTATTATTATTTATCACAACCGCAGCAGCGGTCACTGTATGCTTGGGAGAATTATTCATGAATAGAAGGATTCCTTTCTTTATATGGTGTTATTGATGCATACGCCCTCTTTGAATCCAACCTCTATATATCTGTTTCCCCCGGTTTCCATCCAACTCTTTGACTCCATTGACTGGCTTCGTTCATTATCTTCCAAATAATCGGGTTCTTTCCTTCTACATATTGATGAAGTTCATATGCATGCTTATAAAGTTTCATCAAAGAATACTTCGCTTCAACATATTCATTGCAATATTCTTTATGCTCACGTAAAAAGTCTCTAAATAATAGTGCGAATTGTTCTGACCAACTCCCTATTTCACGAACATGAATATGTGTTCTTTTCATTCCTTCACTTTCACGAAAATAGCGTTTTGTTTTGTCCAAATTGTCAGTTCGATGTATGTAACCTACAGATTCAATTAAAGGTTTATAATTCATGGGTTCTAGGTTTTTTACCGATACTTGAATGTCGACGATCGGCTTTGCAGCTAGTCCAACTATCGATGTAGAGCCGATATGGTCAATTCGTATCGCAATGTCCCCTAATGCCTGCCTAAGTAAACTTCCAGTTCTAATGAATTCATTCTTCCATTTCTCATCGTATGGAACAACGATTATTGGTTCTGCCATGATTCCTCCTAAGGTTTTATCTTTGTGTAGGATCATAACGTCTTATCTACGAATTTCGCAAATAATTCCTTATAAAGAATATTCGCGTAATTACTAAGCTATCCTCTCTCTAGTTGAACAAGGGCAGCCGATCACAATGTTCGGCTGCCCTCCCTTCTTTATTCAATAACGTTTCCCGATCGCCAATGTATGTATCAGGCAAGGGTGATTACTTTACTTTTGCATATATGTTCGTGTTCCTTAATTCGCTTCCATCAACAGAAAGATCTTCATTCCTAATAACACCTTCCAGGTCAAACTTCAACCTTTCGGGAATCATCTTGCTTTTCGTGTTTTTAGTATCACAACGTATCTCTAATCGATTTGCATTCAGGTGATTAAAAGCAAAATCAACGATACCTTGTACAGCTTCAGTCATATAGCCCTTCCCACTATACCTAGTATCAATCCAGTACCCGATCTCAAACTTCCGAACTTCCCAGTCAATGCTGTGTAAGCTTGATGAGGCTATAAATTGCTCAGTATCCTTCAAAAATACTAGCAGCCTTAGATTTTCTCTACTTAGAAACTTAATATGTGCTTCTCTTATCCCAAGTTCTGAATTATACTCGGTATGCTTTTCCTGAGCCCATTTCATCCAAGGCTTTAACTCTTCAATCGAAGCATTTACAGCTTCACATACTACCTTGCCATCACCGGGTCTAGGCGTTCTAATTAGTAGACGCTGTGTAAAAAACTCATCCGGAAAATCAATCATGATCGGATTCATAGACTCACCTCTATTTATCTTCATTGAGTTATCATGTCCCGTGAGTACAATAACCTCAACATTTTAACTATAATAAATACTAACCTACTCCATTAATCTTTAGGAGGAAGACTGTAAACCACTTCTCCTTTTTCATTGAGGAATTCGAGTACTGGAACATCGTTAGCATCTATAAGTAAGCGAATACGTTCTTGTCCTTTGCTGTCAGCTAATTTGACTCCAACAGAACCATCTTGAGACCGATCCATTCGTGCTCTGGTCACTCCACTTGGTCGATCATAAAGAACATTGCCATACATACGGTCTCCTAAAGTATTCTCGTGAAAATACGTTTGTATAACTTGGTCGCCCTTATAGCCATCAAAAGTCAATGAGGCCATCGATTCCGTTTTCCCTGCATATTTCCCGTCAAATTCTTCAGAAGTGTATGTTCTGCTGCCAAAGACTAATCCACCGCATTCATCACCATCGTGGTTATAAAATAACATTCCGGACCCTGGAATTATCCCTGACCTAGTTAAAGTTTTTCCATCTATTATAGGATCCGGAATACGATCACTATTGAATAAAGTCATTCGTAAATTTCCTTCCTTATCGACAATATTGATTTTTTCAACATCTAGCTCAACCATTTTTTCTTTTTCATTCGACATATCTACCATTCTCCTCTTTTTGAAATTGAAAATATCAACTTCTGTAGTTATTGTCTATTTCCTTCTTTTATTCAAAATTCATCCATCAAATACATTCACAACCATTCTATGAACATCGTATATCGTATTTTAGATCGAAGTCCGCCTCAGAGCGGATGTTACCGATTCAGGTTTGTAGTATACTTCTTATGATTACTCGACTTATCAGATATTCATAGATTAACGAAAAGATCTTTGAATATATGAAACTTCGTATAACACCGAATTTTACGGCGATAAAATATGTAAGCGAACTTGGTCGACAGCCATCCAAGCGTGCCCCAAACCACGCATCGTGCTCACAGGGAGAAGTGCTTACGATGTACTGGAACAGAATTCGAAAGGTGGAACTTCCATGAAAATAATCAGTTCAAATACTCAAAAAGAAGTAAAAAAAAGGAGGATACCCAAGTTTCCTCTACCACACATTTCTTCCCTTGATTCAGGCTGGAAGGGAGCTGTTCTTGCGTTATCTCTTATAACGTTATGTCTAGTGTTCGTGCAAGCATACTCTTATCTTGGATCACGGGGTATTGTGGATTATTTGGTAGGAACCGTTCTGTCCATAGTTGCAATCCTGATTATTACGGGTATCATTGCCGGGTTGCTGCATTGGGCGAAAAAAATGCCCTCTCGCTATGTGTGGTTCATGCTTGCATCGTTTTGTTTGCTGCTGATCAGCTTTTTAGGATCCATGCCGCTGACACTGTTTGTTGTTTTTTGCATTATCCTATCTTCTTCACTGCTTGGAGGCTTGCTTTATCGCTTCATAAAGGGAGCATATCGCGAGGCCACGAGATGGGTGAAAACAACGGCAGCCGTTGGCGCTACTGCTGTCTTGATTTTGATCTGCGTTCTGGGTTACTGGCTCACGAGCGGCGGTCATGCTGAAATTCAGGTTCTCTACCCGCTGCAAGCCTTCAAAACATCTGAGCAATACCAAACATCAACGGCCAATCCAGCGGAACCCGGGGCTTTTCGTGTACAAACCATTACGTATTCAAGTGATCCAACGTACCGCAAGGATCTTGGCGTCGAAGAACGACTGATAACAGAATCCGTTGACGGCTCGGCCTTTGTGGGTAACTGGAGTTCTCGGCGAACAAACACTTTCGGCTTTGGTCCCGAAGCCATGCCGTTAAACGGCACGGTCTGGTATCCTGAGGGCGATGGCCCCTTCCCTCTCGTGTTAATCGTGCATGGTAACCATCTCGCGACCGATTTTTCCGATCCGGGGTATGCCTATTTGGGCAAATTGCTGGCGAGTCGTGGGTATATCTTGGCTTCGATTGATGAGAATTTTCTGAATAGTTCTCCGTATGACGATCTGTTAGTTCTCGACGGATTGGAAGATGAAAATCGCGCTAGAGGTTGGTTGTTACTGGAGCATCTGAAGACGTGGGATAAATGGAACACCGCTGAAGGAAATCCGTTCTATGGAAAAGTGGATATGCAACATCTCGCGCTAATAGGGCATTCCAGAGGAGGCGAAGCCATTACTACGGCAGCGTCTTATAATGAATTGACTACATACCCTGAGGATGCAAACATCAAGTTTGACTACCATTTCAACATTCGTTCCCTTATCTCGATCGCCGGTACTGACATGCAGTACAAGCCGAGCGGGCAGCCTATTGAACTCCAGAATATCAACTATTTGGCCCTACACGGTTCTCACGATATGGACGTTAGCTCTTTTGCCGGCGCAAATCAGTATTATCGCACCCAATTCACGGAGAACAATAAGTTTTTCAAATCTTATGTATATATCTATGGGGCGAATCATGGACAGTTTAACTCGGAATGGGGAAGAACCGATGCTGTAGGATTTGGAAACATGCTGTTTAATAACGCCGAGCTTCTACCCGGTGAACAACAGTTTCTCGCGGCGGAAGTGTTGATCTCTTCCTTTTTGGAAGCCACGCTAAAGGACAATGACCAGTACCGAATGGTGTTTAAAGATCTTGGATACGCCAGGGAATGGCTCCCCGAAACGATGTATGTCAGTAATTATTGGGATGGCAACACCACCATGATCAGCAGCTATGAGGAGGATTACGATCCTGGGACTACGACGTTGCCCGGTGGACGTTTGGAAGGCGAGTCACTCAAAGTCTGGAAGGAAGACAAGGTGAAAATGGAACATACGGATGACCAATACAGCGCGGTTTCCTTGGAATGGGATAACACGGCGGCTCCATCCATTCCTGCCTATAAGGTCATTTTGCCCGATTCGGCAATCGATACATCTGAAGGAAGTAGCATCGTGTTTTCCATAGCTAACAATGATACCGATCGTAAGACAGGCGATACCAACGCGTTGGTCGACTTGACAGTATCCGTGGAAGATGAAGACGGAAACGTTAGCCGATTGCCGCTTAGCCACGTCTCTCCCCTTCTACCCATGTTTGAAGGTGTCCTAGCCAAGCGACCGTTTGGTTTCTTACAAATGACCAAGGAGCCGGTGTTTCAGAACTTTTCATTCAATGTGTCCGACTTTATCGAAGCCAACTCCAATTTTATGCCGCAGCGGATCAGCAAGATCAGCTTTATTTTTGACCAAACGGCAAAAGGCAGCATCTTGATGAAGGACATCGGTATCCATAACGATAAGTTCTAAACAGGTAGTTATATCAACGGATAGACTAGTTAATTAAAGAATCCTTCCCGTTAGCACAACGACGGCAACCGATATGGCCGGTTGCCGTCATGTTATGCATGAGCTAACGTTTCCCGATAGCTTAATGTGGTTAGATCAACTTGCTCTGTATTTTAATGTGCCGTAAAGATAAGATAAACTAACTAAACCTAGACAAATGATTTTTGCAATGATAGATATATCAACAACTAAACTAAGTACAATAACTAACATGAGCATAATCGTACTGCTGCCTTTAAAATTAAATTTCCCTTTTTTTATTTGATAAAAATATGCTCCAATTATAAAAAGTGAATAACAAATAAATACAACTGATAACATTTAATAGCTCACCTCTCCTAAATAATAACAAAAAGAGATGAGAGGAAAACAACTCAACTCCTTATTCTATCTCGCTAATTGCTCCATCTGCAGCAATAACAAGCCGATCACCGTGTTATCGGCATCCTCTTATTCACCTACATCCATCTTATGATTTGATGCAATAAAGAATTTCTTCTTCTACGATTTCTCCTACCTCTCTTCATTTTTTCCTTTTTTTGAAGAAATCGAACTTGATCACATAATCAAAGAGAGTGGTGATTACAACAGCTCCAAGTGGAATCATTGCGTATGCCCAGGGCGGATTATTGGGTGCTTCACCAGGGGGTGCATCAATTAAAAACTCATAAAGAACAACACAGTAAATTACGGCCAATATAATACCTGTTATATTCCTATCTTTTTTATGCATAGCTATTTCCACCTCCCTTAACATGAACAACCACTAAAAATAAATTCTCTTATGAAAGTTCAAATAATTACATTGCTTTCATTGTATTTAAACCATTTTCATTTCGGGTAGACACTATTTTAAATAAAAGCCATAACTTTCCCCCTCATTTCAGCCCACAATTATGGGCATACCATATGTATCATATAACGTCTAATCCATGAACTTCGTAATAAACTCCATAATGTAGAGTATTCACGAATTTATTCAGCTATCCTGCTCTTTGGCTTTAATCGGCTATGAATGAAATGCACAAGATTTATTTGGAGGTCGAGTAAAATTGCACATTATGCACACTTTTCTTTTGTTAATTAGTATGTTTATAAATGGATGTGAACAAGAAGCGAATCTCCCTCTCCAATTACATATTGAGAAAAAACAATCTGCTACAGAAACTCAATTGGTCTCAGTCAACACAGAATCTATTCCTATCGTGATGTACCATTCGATTAGCAACAATCAATCTAATTCGCTTACTGTGCACTCAGAAGTATTTTATAAACAGATGGAACACTTAAAGAATTCCGGATATAATACCATCACGTTCAAGGATTTAATGAGTTGGAAGACGGATCAATCGCTCCCGGACAAACCGATTTTGATTACTTTTGATGATGGCTATTTAGATAATTTTACAGTCGCTTACCCAATCTTAGAAAAGCTTCAAATGAAAGCAACAATATTCGCCACCAGTGATTATATTGGTTCACCTAATCACTTGAATTGGAGTCAAGCAAAGGAAATGGAACAATCTGGTATCATTGAAATTGGTGTGCATACCCGCCATCATGTAGATTTGACAAAAAGCAACCAGTTACAACTTGTGGACGAAATTTCGGGAGCTAAACAAAGGTTGGAGAAGGGATTAGGGCATCCCATCATTGCTTTTGCTTATCCTTCCGGTAAATTCAATAAGAATGTCATTCAGGTCGTTAAGCGTGCTGGATTTGAGTTTGCCGTAACGACAAAACCGGGCTACGCCGAGAAGAAACAGGGATATTTAACTCTTCATCGCGTTCGAATACCTGGCGATCAGTCATTGGCTGCTTTTATTCGAAAATTCCCTTGATATCCTGACCGTTACTCAATAAAAAATGGAGCAGCTGCCAAATGGCAAACTGCTCCTTTCTGTTTTTAACTAATGTATCCCGTTAGCTTGATGAATAACTCGTTTAATCAGCTCGCCTTTGCGAATTTCGTGCTTCGTACCGATGCTACAACGTATACGAAGAGCGATGTCCAGATGAGCGCGAAGCCGAAAAGTAGAACCGGCGAGACTGATTCCTTGAACACAAACACGCTTAATAACAGCATGATCGTCGGCCCGATGTATTGTACGAAGCCGAGTGCGGACAGCGACATTCGGGCGGCCGCCCGCGCAAAAAAGAGCAGCGGCAGAGCTGTTACCACGCCGGAAAGAAGTAGTTCGACGAACATGGGTGCAGGCAGCGTCCATGCCGTAGTCTTTCCCACAGCGGCCAAGTAGATCCAGTATCCGAGCGCGAATGGCAGGACTACAGCCGTCTCCGACAGTAAGCCTATAGAAGCGTCTTGCACGATCTTCTTTTTCACGAGACCATACAAACCAAACGACACGGCTAGTGAGATCGCGATCCACGGGAACCGCCCGTAGTCGATGGCGATGATAAGTACCGCAGCACCAGCAATGGCAATCGCAATCCATTGGCCGCGGTTTGGTTTCTCATGAAGGAAGACGACCGCGAGCAGCACGTTCAATAGCGGGTTCAAATAATAGCCAAGACTTGTCTCTACGACATGGCCGTTGTTAACCGCCCAGATGAAGATGAGCCAATTCGCAGCGATCAGCAGTCCACTGGCGGTGAGCGGCAACAGGAGCGAGCGGCTAGTCGCAATCCGCTTCATATCATCCCAGCGGCGCTGGATGGCGACGATAATACCCACAAAGACGAACGACCAAACAACCCGATGTGATAGAATCTCGCCTGCTGGAACATCGTCAAACAACTTCCAATAAAGTGGGAGAACCCCCCACATGATATACGCGATAATAGCGTTGACTAACCCATTATTCATAATTAATTCCCCTCTTCTCATTCGATGCCTGAACGAATTATACGCCTCGATCCTCGCTTAAGTAAAGGGAATACTTGAGATTTGAAACGATTGAAAGTGCTCTCAATTGTTCATACCATCATACTACGTCATCCTAAAGTTACCCTTGGAAACAACAACAGTTCAGCAATAAATCGGAAGTTGAATTTAACCGATTATGTCTACCGTTGAGAAAAAAATATACTTGTATTTGAAAATTTTTCTTGCTCTATAGCTCTTAGCCTGCTAATATGATGATGCATGATTTTTGGAAAGCGAATATTCAGCTCTTATTTAGGATCTTTCCAAGCAGATAATCTTTGACCACTTCCCTAAGGAAGTTAAGGCCATACGGACAGCCGGGTCAAATGCCGATTGGCAACTTCGTTGCCTTATTGATTGAGTTAAAAGCTCAAATTTTATAAGTTGGTTACTTTACAACCAGTGCACATGCACACAACTTGTGAAACGGTCAATAAGAGTGGTAAAAGTAATTATTTGCTATATAGACTCTGATCCTAACAACGTATATTTGAATATTAAGAGCCTTTCCATGAACGATGAGTTTTGTGATTGACTGACGAGCACGTATGAGGTTTGTCTGGTCATGTTTATTGGGACTTTCTTATTATTTGACTATATCGAAGCAAGTGTGATGCGCGTGATGCGTGTTTCGCTTGCTTTTTTTGTTGCCGTTTTTACATTTACAAAATTAATTTGGAATAGGGGAATGGAAAATGGGAAAAGCACTAGTCATTGGCGCCGGCGGCGTAGCATCTGTAGCAATACATAAATGTGTTCAAAACAGCGAGGTATTCGAAGAAATCTGCATTGCAAGCCGTACGAAGTCCAAATGTGATGAGCTGAAAGCAAAATTGGACGGCGGCAATACTAAGATTACAACTGCACAGGTAGATGCCAACAACGTAGACGAGTTGATCGCTCTCATTAACGAAGTTAAACCGGATATCGTCATGAACCTCGCTCTGCCTTATCAAGATTTGACGATCATGGATGCTTGTTTGGCCACCAAAACGCACTACATGGATACAGCTAACTATGAGCCGGAAGATACGGCGAAATTCGAATACAAATGGCAATGGGATTATCGCGAACGTTTTGAAAAAGCAGGAATTACGGCTCTTTTAGGAAGCGGATTTGACCCAGGCGTAACGGGTGTGTTCTCCGCCTATGCACTGAAACACTATTTTGATGAAATCGAATATATCGATATTCTGGATTGCAACGGCGGGGATCATGGTTATCCTTTCGCAACCAACTTCAACCCGGAAATCAATATCCGTGAAGTGTCCGCTAATGGACGCTACTGGGAAAATGGAAAATGGATCGAAACAAAACCGATGGAAATTAAACGCGAGTATAACTTCGCAGAAGTCGGTCAAAAAGACATGTACCTTCTGTATCATGAAGAGCTTGAATCCCTTGCGCAAAACATGCCTGGACTGAAACGCATCCGTTTCTTCATGACTTTCGGTCAAAGCTATCTCATGCACTTAAAAGCGCTTGAAAACGTAGGAATGACCTCCATCGAACCTATTGAATACGAAGGAAAACAAATCATTCCGCTTCAATTCCTGAAGGCTGTGCTCCCGGACCCTGCTTCCCTTGGACCTCGTACAGTAGGTAAGACGAACATCGGCTGTATCTTTAAAGGGAAAAAAGACGGCCAAGACAAGACTTACTATGTCTACAATGTGTGCGACCACCAAGAGTGCTATAAAGAAGTTGGCTCCCAGGCCATCTCCTATACAACGGGCGTACCTGCCATGATCGGCGCGGCAATGGTCATGACCGGCAAATGGAATAAACCGGGTGTATTCAATATCGAAGAGTTCGATCCGGATCCATTCATGGAAGAGCTGAATAAATGGGGACTTCCATGGGTAGAAGACTTCAATCCGGTGCTTGTGGACGCATTGCCTGAGGAAGCTAAACAGTTGGAGCCCGTTCGCTAATATGAGGTTCGAGGAATTGCCGACACCCTGTTTCGTAGTCGATGAAGCACTCATTGAAAAAAACTTACGCATTCTGAACAACGTTATGCAGCGTACGGGAGCCAAGATTGTTCTTGCGCAAAAAGCTTTTTCCATGACCGCCATGTATCCCCTCATTGGACAATACTTGAGCGGTACGACTGCGAGCGGTTTATTCGAAGCAAGGCTGGGTCACGAAGAAATGGGCAAAGAAACTCACGTCTTTGCCCCTGCCTATCGTGAAGATGAAATGGATGAAATTGTTTCCATTTGCGATCATATCATCTTTAATTCCTTATCTCAGCTGGAAAAGTTTAAAGGAAAAGCCCTTGCAGCCGGAAAAAAGGTAGGTCTTCGCATTAACCCGGAATGTTCAACGCAAACGGGACATGAAATCTATGATCCCTGCTCACCGGGGTCCAGATTTGGTGTGAAACGGGAAGATTTCCAGCAGGAACTGCCAGAAGGCGTTACGGGACTGCACTTCCATACCCTATGTCAACAGAACTCGGACGATTTAGAGACTACGCTGAATGCAGTAGAAGAAAAGTTTGGGTCATGGTTGACACAGATAGAATGGATCAATTTTGGTGGTGGTCACCATATCACAAGAGATGACTATGATATCCCAAAACTCGAAGCTTGCATTACGCGAATGCAGGATAAATACGGTTTGGAAGTCTACCTTGAACCCGGAGAAGCAATCGCGTTAAATGCGGGCTATATGGTAACTTCCGTACTGGATATCCATAAGAACGGTATCGAGATTGCGATCGTGGACACGTCAGCAACTTGCCATATGCCGGACGTTCTGGAAATGCCTTATCGTCCACCCCTTGTCGATTCGGGTGAACCTGGGGAGAAGCCATACACCTATCGGCTTGGCGGTCCGACCTGCCTTACAGGCGATGTTATCGGAGACTATTCCTTCGATGAACCCTTGAAGAGCGGTGACAGATTGGTATTCGAAGACATGGCGATCTACTCCATGGTCAAAACCAACACCTTCAACGGAATGCCGCTGCCCTCAATCGCCGTTCGGGAGAAAGACGGTAATTGCCGCATCGTGCGTGAGTTCGGCTATCAGGATTTTAAAATGAGACTTGCTTAATGATAAAAAAAGACTCAACTCTGTAATCCAGGGTTAAGTCTTTTTTTACATTTTCACCGTGATATGACCGGGAGCTTTCCCCTTTGAACGGTTGCTTCGTATTATTTAAATTCTTCATTCTCTAATATAATAACTTTTTTCTCATTAGAGGATCTTCTTCCTATTGTATATACTGAATCTCCATGTTCATCTATCCCGTGGAAAATGATTTTTCCCGCATCATCTTTAGTTAATTTATTGAAATAGTTAACGTTTAATATTTCTTCTTTAGTTAGTTTTCGTTCTGACTGGGTTATTTCTTTTAAGTGATAAGCAGCTGCAAGAGCTGTTGTATGTGTCCCACCATAGTCATTATAGATATAAATCATGATATCATCCTTATATTTTTATCATAACTATTATGGTCAATAAATTTAGTTTCAAATCAGCTGTTTATCTGTTAGTAACAACAATTCCAGTAATCGACGGTACATCTTTTTAGCCTCTCGTTCATATTCTCCGCAATTCAAATGATTCGCCTGGTGCTAATACACGAATGCGTTCGGGATTTACAACTCGGCCCACAAGTGATTTGGGATCACCGTTAAATGCATCCATATCAGGAGCATCTACACTCCCCCAATGTGACAAAATCAGATTAGTGTCCGGATAGGTATTCGCTAGTTTGATAGCATTATCCAACCCTATATGCCACGATTGATCAGAAAAGTCAAAGAGTATTGCATCAGGTACTGGCATTTTCAAATGTTCATCTAGCAGCCTAGAATCCCCAACTACCCATATAGAACCATCAGGAGTACTTATATAAAAACCGCAAAAATCTTCAAATTTAAAGACTCGGTTTTGATTCTCCAGCTCATTTTGCCACGCATGGTCGGCGGGTGTTAATTGAACATGAATATGATTGATTTGAAATGTGCCATAAATATCATGACCACAACCGCCATATATCTGTTCTTCAGTCATTAATTCGGCAACATATTTAGTAGTATGATAAGTATCGCATACCGCATTCAGCGCTTTACATGTCTCACGACTAAAATGATCATTATCGCAATGAGTAATTAATATTGAATCCAGATACGGAACATTGTCCGGTGAAATAGGCATATCAATTAACATGGGCATATCAAAACCGATTAAGACAGGATCGATCATAACGCATGTTCCGCGACTATTCATAAATAATCCTGAATTTCCTAACCAGCGAATGATAATAATATACATTTTCTCGAAGGCTTCTTTTCTAAATGGTTGTGTTTTTGGTGCTATAGCTTGAGTTTTATATTCTTTCAATTAGAGCTCCCCTTTTTTCACTTACTTGTTGTTATCATATACTTCTAACATAACATTTAATCTATATAAAAGAAGCCTCGAATAAATTCTCGAGGCTTTCAGCTTTGTAACTAATAAACAGCAATTGGCCCATATGGCCCTTCAATAATTTCTATTTTTGTTTCAAAAATATCTGTCAAAACATCTGGTTGCATAACCTCTTCTACTGTTCCAAAAGCGGCAATTTGACCATCTTTCATAGCACAGATTCTATCAGAATATTTGGCTGCAAAATTAATATCATGCAAAACCGTTAGAATGGTTCTTCCAAACTCATTAGCAGCTTGCCTTAAATGCTCCATCATTTGAACAGAACGAGCAACATCAAGATTGTTAAGAGGCTCATCTAATAGTACATATTCCGTTTCTTGACACAAAACCATGGCTACATATGCCCTTTGCCTCTGACCACCCGAAAGCTCATCTAAATATCTATTCTCTAGATCAGTCAATTCTAAAAAATCGATATATTTAGAAATAATAGCCTCGTCCTCTTTCGTTAATCTTCCCTTTGAATAAGGAAATCGTCCAAATCCAACAAGTTGTCTAATCGTCAGCCTTGTTACAAAATGATTTTCTTGTCGTAAAATAGTTAATATTTTTGCTAAGTCTTTAGATTTAGATTCAGAAACATCCATATTTGCCACCTGAATTTGGCCTTCATCCATGTCCAAAAGTCTTCCAATCATCAAAAGTGTCGTAGACTTTCCAGCACCATTGGGTCCGATTAAAGAAGTAAGACCAGCTTTTGGTATTTCAATATTCAAAGGTCCTATTTTCACTTCATCCGTATACAACTTTCTAACATTATCAATCTTTATCATAAGGCCCTCTTCCTTAAAATCACAATTAAGAATATGATTCCACCAAATAGTTCGATAATAACTGAGACTACACCTTGAGCATGGAATACATGATACATAAAAAAGTATGCACTCGTTATGATCAAAAATCCTATAGCAAGAGCCATAGGAAAAATATATCTGTGATCATAAGTTGGCGCTGCTTGATAAGTCAAAGTTGCAACTAAAAATCCGTAGAATGTTAGTGGTCCAATCAACGCTGTTGAAATTGACATCAAAATAGCAACTAATATAAGCGTATAAATTATACTAGATTGATATTTTACTCCAAAAGTAGTTGAGACATCCTTACCCAGCGATAAAACATTTAATTTCTTAGAATAAGCAAGAAGTAATAATGCCACAATGATTACCATCGGAATGACAACGGGAAAATATTGTGGATCTGCATTATTCACAGAACCAAACAACTTTGCCTGTAAAATATCAAATTCAGAAGGCGCAAGAAGTCTTCTCATAAAAGTTGACACAGAATTCAGCCCAGTTCCAATAATAATTCCAACCAAAAGCATAAGTTGCAAATTTCCATACTTACCGGACAGCAACCATCCGTACAGGATCAAACTCATCAAGACCATAATAACAACTTGAAATAGAAAAGGCCCAATACCCGTAAAATTGATCAATGCACCAGCGCCAAACAAAAATATAGTACTCGTATGAATTGTTGAATAAAGTGATTCAAAACCTAAAAGTGAAGGGGTTATGATCCTATTACTTGTAATTGATTGGAAAGCAACGGTCGACAGACTCTGACAAATAGCAGCAATGATCATTGCAATAATAGCTACGATCCTTCTCTTAACTACAGGAATAAAAGAAGGGGAATCTATTGGAACTGGGTTGTTATAAACTAAAAGTCCGTATGAAGAAAAGATGCCCAAAACAATCAATGTTATCAGCAAAATCCAATAACGTTTTTCTTCTTTCTTAGAACGAAAAGCTCTAGCTGATCTATTTTTATTTTGGAGGCTAGAATCGATTTCGACATTTTCATTCATTCTATATTCCAATGCGCTCATCTTAGCCTCCTTGGCTTTCTTTGTCTCAATAAAATAGAAATAAATACGACTGCCCCTACTGTTCCAAGAATTAAAGAAACAGGTACTTCAAAAGGCATTATGATTGTTCGAGAAATGATGTCACAAACCGTTATCGTACCCATTCCTAACACACATACCCAAGGCAGATTACTTCTCAGATCGTCTCCCCTAAACATAGAAACAATGTTAGGTACTATTAAACCTAGAAAAGGCAAGTTTCCAATAACAGCTGCAACAATACCAACTGCTATAGAAATAAGACCTGTTCCCAATAGAACGATCCGATTGTAATTAACTCCAAGACTTGTCGCAACATCTTCCCCTAATCCAGCTAAAGTTAATCTGTTAGCAAAAATAAAAATAAGAATAGTTACGATAACAATTAGCCATAGATATTCATATCTTCCAACTTGAACTGCTGCAAAAGAACCTACAAACCATGATTCAATATTTTGCGTCATTTGAAAGAGGAGTCCAATAAAAGTGGAAACTGCAGATATGACTGCTCCAAGCATCAGTCCAATAATCGGAACAATTAAAGACGAACGAAGTTTAACTCTTCTTAAGAACAAAAAGAAAATCATCGTTCCTATAAAAGAGAACATGATTGCCCCCGTCATTCTTAGAACTAGTGTTGGTGCAGGAAATAATAAGTAAACAACAAGAAGTCCTAACCCCGCCCATTCAATGGTTCCGGTTGTGGTAGGTTCAACTAAGCGATTTTGTGTAATGAGCTGCATTACAAGTCCTGCCATGGACATAGCGGCTCCTGTAAGCATAAGGGCAGCTGTTCTTGGAACACGAGTGATGTAAAACATATCCCTTCCATCTGCTTGTCCGCGTATGTCATAAACTCCAGTAAACAGTGAGATAATGCCTAAAATAATAACAACGATAATCGCAAATATAAAAGGTTTGGTCCATATCTTATTGTGGTTAGAAAGCTGGGGTTGAGAATTATTCTCAACCCCAACAATTACATTTCTCGACACTATGGTTATGCTCCTTTAAACTACTTAGCTAAAGTATTTGCAAGGTTTTCAAATATCTCAATAAACGTTTGAATGGATTCATTGGTGTAAGTGTCATTTGGTGCATAAACAATCTGTCCTTTAGAAACAGCAGTTACATTTTGAAGAGCAGGTGAATTATCAATAACATCCTGAGCAGGAACGGCATCAGTTGTAGAAGATACTGCAGCATCACGATCTAGTACGAATAGCCAATCAGGATTACTTTGTGCAATAGCTTCAACTGAAATATCATCACCTTTATGATCTGAAGTTGCATTTTCAATTTCTAAAGCTGGTTTCCATCCGAAAATTTCATACATAGGTCCCCAAACACGTCCAAATTGAGGAGCTGAAAAGCCAATATTCCCACCAGAAACTTCAACACCCATAATTGTATCTGATCCATTATAGGCAGACTTCGCATCTTCAATCGCTTTATCGAAATCAGCTACCAATTGTTTAGCTTCTTCATTTTTATCAAATATTTGCCCTAAAGTAATTGTAGCATCTTTAAATCCTTGTACTAAGTTCTCCCCTGGTTTTTCTGCTTCCTCAGAGACATCAAAATTCAGATCAATAACAGCTGCATTTGGCACTAATTTTTTTATATCTTCATAATACTTAGCAAATCTTTGACCGATAATGACAAGTTCAGGATCTGCAGCTGCTAAAATTTCAAGATTTGGCTCACGGTGATTCCCAATATTTTGAACAGATTCATCACTAACATATGGTGATTCCGCAGGCATAACATCCTTTGGTGCAGCGGCTAATTTAATATCCCAATCAGCTAAAGTTTCAAAAGTTCTACTATCTAATGAAACTACATTCTTAGGGTTTACAGGAACAGTAACAGTTCCATGGGCATCAGTGATTTCAACCGTCGTAGGCTTAGCAGCCTCTTCAGTTCCTTTAGTTTCAGTAGTCTTTTGCTCTTGATTAGTATCATTACTTCCGTTACTTTCCTTACTTGAATCTGAGCAAGCTACTAACATCAAAGTCAAAATTGCCAGAATACCGATTAACTTTAAAAACCTAGTTTTTTTCATGCTTCTACCCCTTATTATGTAATTTATTTGAAAATGATAAAGTCTATTGATTAGGATGGATCGGAATTGCTATCGATCCTAATCGCTAATGATAATCATTTTCATTTGAACGTTCTGTTGATTAGTATAGTCTTTAATTATGTGAAAATCTTGTGAGGGATGTCGAATTTTGATTTCGGATTTAATAGAACAAAAAACACGAGTAAAACAGGTTGAAATTGTTTTACTCGTGTTTTTCCAATTATGTTTATATTGTTTACTGTTACTATTATTCAGTCATTGAATAGCCCCTGCCATGAACTGTTTGAATATACTTGTCCTTCTCCTCGCACTTTAGCTTTTTTCTTAGATACCCAATATACAAATCTACTACATTTGGATTTACCGCGGTGTCATATCCCCAAACCTGGTTCAATAGCATTTCACGGCTCAGTATTTTATTTTTATTCTTGATTAAGAATAAAAGCAAATCAGATTCACGCTTAGTGAGCGAGAGATTTTCGCCACCTTTTGTCACAATATTACTGGCTGCATCAACGAAGAGATCTTTGAACCCAAAAGTCTCGTTAGGCAGGTTACCATCCGTTCTTCTTAGAATAGCTTTAATCCGTTCTACTAATTCTTCTTTCACAAATGGTTTTCTTATATAATCATCTGCTCCTGCTTGTAATCCTGCTATGCAATCCTTGCTGGATACATTGTCGGTCACAATGATGATCGGTGTCGTTTTAACCGCGCGTATTTGCCTGCAAATTTCTGGTCCAGACATACTCAATGAATCCCAATCCAATACGATAATATCCCAGTCTTGTTCATATACTATATTTAAACCTTGGTATTCATTGTGAAGTGTTAGAATGAAATAGCCTTCTTGCTTAAGACCGCTTACTATTTTCTTAGCTAAAGACCGTTCATTCTTAATTACTAACACTTGCTTCACCTATGGCTCACCCCTACTTCTTGCTTTCTCAGTCTATGAAGTACATATAATTCTAACATCTATGAAAATCTTGTAAATAGTTTATCATTTACTCTACTTTGATTTTTCTTCATTATCTTCTCCATAGATATCCCTTCTGTGCTAAGCAGTAAAAGTTCTCCGCTTTTACTCATCATAAATCAGTTTAAGCCAATCCTTTTCCAGAAAGGCAGATCCTAAACTCAGGCATCTCGTTTACGGTAAGATACAATAGCTACTGTAATAAAGATCAGTGTCCATAACATGGTAATACCTGTCCCTTGCATTGGCGTAAGGACATTTATTTCATCAAGAGAAGGCGGCATATACATATAATATCCTGCTGTATCCGGAAAATAATTAGTAATACTAGATAGATAATTACTCGACAATGGACTGACAACGTAATAATAACCAAGCAGTAGTATTAAAGCAGGTGTGGTTCGTCTAAATAATGCGCCTATAGCTGCACTGAGAAGTGTGGTTAATGTTAGATAGCCTGTTGCACCTACTAATGTTTCTAACATCGTGTCTAATTCAATCACTACAGCTGCTTCTCTCATCATAATAAAAGTATATAGCACGCCTGATGCAACAATAATAAATGCCATAGGAAAGGTTATAATCACCAATGCTAAGTGCTTCATGGTTAACTGAAACCAACGCCAAGGCATTGTAGTTAAAGTAATTCGAATCTGTCCACCCGTATACTCCGAACAAGTACCTAAGACACCAAGAATAATGAAACCTGCTTGAAGATATTTCATAGAAGCAAGTCCCATATTCAGTATACTTTGCATTCCTGCTGCTCCTTGTAGACCAACAGAAGTAAAAGCTGCGGCTAAAACTAAATTAAGAATGAATGTACTCATAAGAGTGAGCCATATCCATGGTAACGTATCTAATTTATCCAGTTCAGCACCAAGGATTTGTGTTATCTTTCTTCTAAATGAGACACTCATGATGCAACGTCCCTCCTATGGAGTACAATAGCTGCAACAATGAAAATAGCGACTACCCAAGCAAACATGATTAAACCTCCTGTGACCGGAGTGTGAAATCTGTCGAATAAACTGTCTGTGGACGGGATTGAAAATTTGTCGCTCGGAAACATTAACATTTCAAGTCCAGCCCGATCTGGTAAGTAAAGCGCCAACTTTGTAACCTTATAAAGCAAGACACTAAATGATACAACGGATGAATTAATCATGAGCACAGCAAGCGGGATGATGCTATTTTTAGTTAGCAAAGTAACCCCAAGTGCTAAAAGAGCCGTGAATGTCCAGTAACAGACTACACCGATAAGTCTAGACCATTCATATACAGGGGTATATTCACCAAGAATAAGATACGTTGCTAGCACACTTGTCATAATAGCCACTATACAAAGCAGTATGCTGATCACTGCCACAGCGCCCGCTTTGGCCAGTAAAAAATGAAGCCTTGATGAAACAGCAGTTAAACTTGTTGTAATCTGCCTCCCTCCACCAGACTCACTGCTCTCTATTAAATACTCACTGCTGACAGCAAGCACACCAAGAATAATGACACCTTGCACGCCATAACCGAGTCCCCAATAGCCAACATCCGATAGCCCTGTGCTAACTCCAGCTATAATCTCCTTTTTGTTATCTAAACTGACCATGACAGCAATGAGCGCTGGAAAAAATGCTCCAATAAGAAAGGCAAGCCAAATGCCCGGCAGGGAGAACAATTTACATAATTCTGCTTTGAATGCTCTCATAATATGTCACCTGCATGATCAGATGTCAGGGCAAAGAAGGCTTCCTCCAGCGAAGAATGATTACTTATTACTTCTTCCAATGTTCCATCTGCAACGATTTTTCCATGATTGATAATGACCACATCATCAACAGTCTCCGCAAGCTCTCCCATGAGATGACTGGATAACAACACCGTGTTACCAGACGCAGCACGTTCTCGTAAAAATGTCCGAATCCAGCGAATTCCTTGTGGGTCGAGCCCGTTTACGGGTTCATCTAAGACCAATATTTCGGGATCACCAAGAAGTGCGGCTGCCATTCCAAGTCTTCTTCCCATACCAAGGGAATAATTCCCAACTCTTTTACCAGCTACATTCGTAAGACCTACGATCTCCAGAACTTCCTCGACACGAGAACGAGGCAGCCCTGCGGCACGAGCAATCCAACACAAATGTGCCCGTCCTGTTCGCATACGATGAGCTCCAGATCCATCAAGTGCAGCACCTATTGTTGTTAGAGGATTATGTAATTCTACGAACGGCTTCCCATTAATGAGTGCACTCCCTGAGGTGGCACGATCTAATCCAAGCAGGATGCGAAGTGTAGAACTTTTCCCTGCGCCATTTGGACCTAAAAAGCCAGTTACTCTACCAGGTCTAGCTTTAAAGCTGATCCCTGATAAGATTTCTTGATTTCCGCGATGTTTGACTAAGTTATTAATTGTAAGCAACCATAACACTTCCTTTCTGTTATGGTTCTAATTATAAAGAAGCAAAGTTACATCTCGGTTATCATGCCGTTTACATCTGGTTTAACTTTAGGTTAAGCTCTACCAATAGCTACTCTTGTGCCATTTTCATTTGATGTAAAGACAGCTTTCAGCTTCATTTTTTTCAGCATATAATTTGAAGTCGATAAACCAATCCCCGCCCCACGCTCATAGGAAGAGTTATCCATACCTGGTCCTCTGTCTGCAACAATGATCTGTTCTTTGTCTACATCAACCACAATGTTTGCATATTTCCCCTCTGCTGCATGGCGAAGAATATTCTGAAATAAATTATCCAGAACCCGTGTCATCCATTTAGGATCTGCTTCCCAATAGAAAGTCTCCTCTGCCGGTAAATCGACATCGAGCTGAATTTCTCTTTCTTCAAATGCAGGGTACCACGCAGCAACTGATGCTCTTACTAAACGTCCAATATCTGTTGAAATGGGATGAAATGGATGTTTCCCTGATGTAAGCAAAGTATAGGATAGTAAATCATCCATTAGATCTCCGACTCTTGTAATCGTATGGTTCATTTCTGTTAATGAGCCTTGCCCTTCTACACTCATAGATTCTTTATTTAATCTGGTGATATGTCCTCTCAAAATAGTTAGTGGCGTTCGTAAGTCGTGAGATAAATTCGCGATGAGTCGATGACGTAATAATTCCTCTTCATATTCTCGCTTTCGACTGTCTTCAAGCTGCTGAATCATCCAATTAAAAGAACTTCCTAACTGGTCTATTTCATCCATACGATCACTTTGAATATATATTGATTTAGGAAAAGAGTTATGATTCGCTGAAAATGACATGACTTCCTGTAAGCGGGTGAGACGTTTACGAAGTCTCAAGAAGAAAATCCAAGATATTACAACAAATGCGACAATAATAAAACTAAACAAAAATAAAATAATGTAAAAAAGATATAACGAATTCAGTACTTCTCCATTGTTAGAAACCCCAACGAACGCAGAGAAGAATATAAGCACAATGGGAGGGAAAAAGATAAATAGAAAATGTCCTTTTAGAAAATGACGAAATAATGATCTAGTCTGTTTCATAGTTTCACCCGATAGCCTATTCCCTTTAACGTTTCAATAATCTCTGGTGAATCTGGATGACGTTCCAACTTTTGACGCAGTCGATGGATATGTACCATTAATGTTTTATCACCCGTTATATAAGCTTCTTCCCAAATGGCTTCATAAATTTGTTCTTTCGGCAAAACTTGATTAGGGTGGCGTAGGAAGTACATTAATATTTGATGTTGTTTCCCTGTCAATATAACTTCTTCACCTGTGCGTTTGTTCCATACCATTTTGCCTTCTGGATCTACTTCTATATAATTTCCTAAGGAGATACGTTCGGAATATAGTACGCCACTTCGACGGATTAATACTTCTAATCTTGCAACTAATTCATCGGTATGAAAAGGTTTCGTTAAATAGTCATCAGCAAATTGTAAACCATCTACCTTATCATTTATCGATGTTCGAGCAGATAACAACAAAATAGGAACCGCAGGAGCAGCCTTTTTCAATCGTTTTCCCACAGTAAATCCGTCTAATCCAGGTAACATGATATCCATAATAACGACTTCATGCTGATTCACTTTATCTTCGGCTCCTTCACCAGAAAGCAGCCACTGAACTGAAAATCCTCGCTGTTCCAATTCTTCTTTTACCCAACCACCAATTTTCTCATTATCTTCAATATATAGAACGTTTCTATTCAAGTAACATCCCTCTCTCTAAATCGAGTTCACTATTAAACAGATTAACACAATCCAAGAAATAGTTACCAGGCAATGGAATCGATTTATTCACTTTGCTCACCTCACTTTTGATTTCCCATAAAATAAAATTGACTCTCCTATACAAATGGAGAGCCAATTCATGAAATATATTACTTCCAGAAGTACAAATCTGCCTTGCCTCCGCCAAGTGTAATGTCCAATCGATATTGATTTCCTTTGATGTGAGTCAACTGAACACGCTCTGTTACCCCTGTATCTTTATTGACACGGTACAGTGAGTTTGGACCTTCCCCTTTAACATCGAGTTCGAGCGTTATCTTCTGACTCGTATTGTCGGATAATCCCGCTTCTCCACTCGCTGTCAGTCCATTCATAATCATAAAGTATTTCGAATGTGGGGCTGGAAGTAATTTTTTGTCTTCCTTCGTTAATCCGTTAAGTGGTTCAAAATAGCCGATCAGCACATCCCCTTTTAACCCTTGATTGGCATTTCCGATATTCTGAACAGCAATACTCCGAATGCGGGCATCGACCGAAGGATCCCATATTGGAATGGTATCTGGTTTGAGATTTGCAACAACATTGCCGTTTGACATATGATCTCCCGGAATGATTCGCACATCCGTACTGTTCAGACGTACGAGATAATCTCCAAGAGCGTCTCCCTGTTTCACTATTTCAGCATACTGATCATAACTTGGCGTCAAATTGCCGTTATTATCGTAGAATATATACGGATTAATATCATCTTTTCCATCGTCCTTCTCCCAGCGGAACAAGTTCAGCCATTTCCCTCCCATTGTCCAGGTAGCATAAGAAACGATATTAAGCTCGGACTCGGAAGGAACGTAATCTTCCCCGGATGTAAAGCCTTGTGTGTATTGTCCAAAAGCAATCGGCGAACGTCCTGTTCCATCATAACCTTCCAAAGCAATGGTTCGGAATTTATTAATATCATCATATATTTCTTTGGCGCTTCCACCCGGATGCTGATCGTTCCGATCAAAATAATACCAATCATAAGTTAAGAGGTCCGGTTTTGCAGCACGTGTATAAGCCCTTAATTGTTCGGTTTTCCATTGACCTGCATATTGATTGGAATGCACGATCACATCTGGATATAATTTTCGGCTTAAATCAAACCAACCCTTAAGAGATTTAACGACAGATGCGTTAAAATCTTCTTCGTCTCCAAATTGCATGCTGACAAGATTGGTCAGATTCGCCCTTTGCTGTTCATTTAGAAAATGTTCTTGCGATGTCGGTCCTCCAACTAAATGTTCCGCGAATGGAGCTTTCGCTAAAGACCATTGGGAATCGGGCAGCGCATCATGAAACGTTTGGTTATACATAGGAGCTTCATAGTAAGTCGGTGCCGTAAAGTGTATATTTTTCCATTCATCGGCCGTAGGGAAATAACGACTTGTCTGATCCGTGGTGATCCATGCTTGTTGCTGCAGTCCCTTATCGATCAACACCCGTTGTCCTCGGGACAATCCCGGATCCGCATTCGTGTCATAGACTTCAAGCTCTGAAAGACCTATTCCGGTAACCCCGGATTTTACATTGAATTGTAATCTTAACTTACTGCCGGTAACGGTCTTGAATTCAACACTTTCTTTGGTCGAAGAGGATATACCTTGAAACGCCTCTACCCACTTAGAACCATCCCAATATTGAATGATATACTCACCAATCTTTTCAGTGGGCTGTGAGAAATCTACCCTGTTCAAAGAGATGCTATGACCAAAGTCCACATCGAGCGTTGCAGACGTGATATTATCCTCTGTTTTCCAATAGGATCCCGGGTCTGCATCTACTGCTTTGGGGCCATCATATAAAGGATCTGTTACAGGATCAACCGAGATGTCCGCTGTGTTATACACACCGATATCCCAAAAACTCGGTTCAACTTTATATGCATTAATAATTAACCGCATCTTACTGCCGGTAACGGGAGAAAATTCCGCAATTTCCGGCTGAAAATGATCTTTTTCGGTCACATTCGTATAGCCTGCTTTAACTTTTCCACCTGAATATGCATCATGCCAAGCATTGTCTGTCCAGTATTGTATTGTATAACTCTCTACTCTGTCGTGAAACTGCATCAGCTCCACTCTATCAAAAGTAGTCTTGCTTCCTAAATCAATATCTAATGTATGAGTCATATCAGCATCTGTTGTGGCCCAGCGTGTATCGGGATCACCATCCACTGCCATTTCTCCGCTATATTTATCGCTTTGAATATTGCTTGCCACTACTGGTTTATGTAGTGCGAGATTATTCCTTGGTACGACTTTACTCACATTACTTACAACCACAGTCTTGTTGTAGGCTAGATTACCGAGTGAATCCGCAATCTGGGCATACGACTTTCCATCCGTAGGTATACCTTTAGCAAGTGCCATCGAAGGCAGCAACATTAATACCAAGGTTAACGGGATTATGCTTAATTTTTTCAAATCAAAACCTCCTCATATCAATTGTTTAGGTAACAATCTATCGAATCTTTGATTTCAGGATGGGCGCCTGAACAAAGACACTGACTTTTCACTATGTCCCTCCTTTCGTGGTTTCACATCGTTCTGAGCATCTTGTCTAATCTTGGCGATGTGATGTGCGGTAAGTATAATACTTCCATGTAAATGCTTACAACAAACTGTTTTCTCTAGCTAAACTTATTTCCCTGTAAGGGTGTAATTCGGAGTTAAAGCACTTACTCTTCACCACTATATGGAAATCCCTGCCGGTAAGGGGGATAACATTACGACTATTTCCTTTGCTTCACTTCCAACTCCATTACGGTTTGCTTATAACAATACTGTTACTTAAACCGTCTAAAATTTCTTTTTATAACGAACGCTCCATTGTTCACACAAATTTGAAATGTAAAATTTTTGGAAGTGAATTATATTTTGGAGGGGATTTTGATGAGGAACAAGTTAATGGGGAAATCACACAAATGAAGGATGCAGCAGGGAAAGCGATCCTTCCTATTACATATGAAGGCACAACATACTTGCCGGTAAGAGCCGTCTCCAATGTACTGGACATTCCGGTCAATTATGACGCGAAAGCTAAAGAGGTCATTATTGGCGAGCTTAAAGAAGGTGTTGCAATCAAGCAAGAAGAATTTTAACGATACGTTATATTCCAAAGATCCTGCTCAAACAAAATTCAACAACAAAGATTATGGTGAAGTTCTGTACAATTCTTCGGGTTCAAATATTAAATATACTGCTTTAAGTCCAAATGGCAAGTACCATAAACTGATTTTGCAGTTTGCTGCTATCGATACAGAAGTTGAAAATATTGAAATTAAAGATAATGATAAGAATACATTGCTTAAAAAAGTGGATGGGATTACTCCAGCTAGTGGCATGCAGACCATAGAGATAGATATTATCGGAGTCAACAACATCTCTATTAATGTTAAACAATCCACCGATGGCGCCTTCCTTATTCCACTTACAACATCTCTATATAAGTAGTCCAATTACGTTTTAGCAATCAATATTAATAAACATTTTACAGACATCACAAGATTCACATAACGGAACATTGCAACACAGCCTAGATATGATATAAGAGTAAAAACTTATCCCATTTGTGCGTACACGCCAAGACCCAGTCTATGATAGCTCCTATCTTAGGCTGGGTCTTGTGTTATCAGAGCTTCTTCCTTGATTATACATCTGACAACCAAGGAACAATAGAATGGATGCTATAATTCATTGTTATATGATGTTAATGTCTTTTTTGAAATATCTTCAACAATTTTCTTGAACTATCTTTACCTGTTAGCGTAATCTACTTTAGGTGACACGGTCATCTTATCGTCTGGTAAACGAGACCTATGGCTCCAGAATCAAATGTCTTGTTTTCGATAAGTTTAAGATTGATCTTCTCCTTGAGGCCTTGGAATAACGGCAATCCGCTACCGATGAGGACTGGAGAAACCGTAATTTTATACTCATCTATTAAATCAAGCTGCATAAGGTAGTGTGCGAACCTAGGACTGCCGAGGATGACCATATCCTTACCTGGCTGCTTTTTGAGGTTCTTGATCTCTTCCTCGACATCTTCTTTCACCAGTCTGGAATTGTTCCATTCGACTTTCTCCAGCGTCGTGGAAAAAATGATTTTGTCTGTCTTTTCGATCCACTCGGCATGATTCCGTTCATACTGCGAAGCTGATGGGTTCGAAGGTACAGATGGCCAGTAACTGTACATCATCTGATAAGTCCCACGTCCCCAAATGACAGTGTCGGCAGTACTCAGAATTTCTTTCGCGTGTTTCTCCAAATCAGCATCATAGGAAACCCAGCCAATGTCCATTTCACCGTTCGGCCCTTCTACAAAACCGTCAAGCGATGCGTGCAGAAATAGAACGAGTTTTCTCATTTTCATTTCTCCTTTGTTCATAAGAAATATCTACTTTATACATTAACTACATCTTAGCATAATTCAACTTGGGTATTATTTATGGGTTGCTAATCCCAAATGAAATATGAATGTTAGGTGATGTTGCAATCATCTTGAATTATTTTCACACTATTCTTTTTATCTCTTATATACTCTATAATTCTCTGGATATTATCTCTATTTTTTCCATAATCAATTACTGTCGTCTTAACAATTGGTCTACTTGAAACGTTAACCATCCATTTATTATCATCAATAAATTCCAACTGAAATAATATATATTCACCCCAAGTTAGCCAAGTTACCCCTGTCTTAGCGGTTAAGGTTCCTTCATCAAGATTACTTTTTTCGATAATACATTTTTTAATATTTACTAATGATTTTTCACACAATTCAAGTATTTCTTGTTTTGAATCTTCTATTTCAAATCTTACTGTATTATTAACCTTTAGTTTACCCTTCTTCTGCCCTAGTCTCCTTTGATTTATCCATTGAATAATTGATAGTATCACTGTCATTAACAATCCAAATATTATTCCAGACACTAATGACTTTTTCAACCATTCGTTTTTATCATTCACAAAAATTATCCCCATCGCAAGACCATATGGAATTGAAGTTACTAAAAATAAAATGATTTTCTGTTTCATTACGTATACACCAACTCTCTAGTTCGTGGTTTTAATTCCTTTTCGATAATGTAGAATATTCGCGAAAACATTGAGCTATCCTGCCTGTTATTTTCATCGCTTCAGAATCGAATATCATTTATAAATCCGCTAATTAAAGACAAAAGAAGCGCAATCAATGCTTATCTCACATAGAATGCACTTCTTTTGTATTGTTCTTATCTAGCTTAACAAAACTATAGATTTATAATCAATTCAAACGCATACTTGGATACATTCGATCCTGCAACGTTACCTTTGGTAATCGCAATGAGTTGAGTATCTGTCATCAAGAGTTTCACAATCGTTCCTTGCGTCTTGTACGTTTTGTTCGTTAATAGTGTCTTAGTATCTACTTGATTGATCTTATTGTTGGTTGCTGTAAAAAACTTAGAGGTTTGTGACTTATTCGCAACCACGAATTCAAAAGGATCTATAGATCCCGCATAATACATGTCGGTATTTTTATTATTAGTAGCTGTTAAGACAGTGCCTGCACCGTTTACAATGTATTTGCCATCCGGTGTAATGCCAATCACGGTTGATAGGCTGTAGTCTCCATGATAAGGAGAGTCATATGTCGTTGTGAGGCTACCTTCACTGATTCGATATACAGTGATATCCCTTGGTCTCAAAGAATTGGTCACAGAATAAATTCGGTTGTTGGACGGATGCATCACAATATTGTTCTTTTCGTAAATCGTTGAAGAAGAGAGCGCCTTGTGGGTAGAACGGTCGTAACTCTTAATGGAGGTCCACTGTCCTGAACCTGATGTAATATAGACATGACCCGTTTCATCTACTACGACATCGTATGGGTCAATGTAAACATCCCACTCATCTTTCACTTGCAATGTGTTGGGGTCAAGCACCTTTACGGTTCCACCCTGTTCGTCATCATCACGATAGGAACTATACTCTTCATCGCTGAAAATAGCGTAAAGTTCTCCGCTTGCATAAGCCAACTTCCGTGGTGGCTTGTTGAATGGAACAGAGGTCTTAATTACTTTTTTCTGAGTTAAATCATACAATATAATGGTTGACTCACTATCATCAATTGCATAGATGACTTCTTTCGATGGATGAGTAATGGCTTCCTGGATAATTTCATCTAAAACTTTCACATTTCCTCCAGGTGTAATTACAGGAGGTTCTGGTTTGTTTTCCGGCTTACTCGTTCCTGAGCCATTTGATGGTTCTCTGAATTGGTCCTGATTCAGCACCGAAATTTTAGAGAAGGTCATAGAATTATATTTACTTATCCAAGATTTTGCATAATCGATCGGTACAGCAAAATTCAAGTTCCCTTCTTCCAACCCTGATGAAGTAACACCAATAACTTCACCTTTTTTATCAAATAGTGCTCCTCCTGAACTACCAGAAGCAATCGGTGCTGTGAATTGAATCAGGCTTTGGTTCTCAATGACACGGAGCCCGCTAACCACACCAGTGGATACAGTGTTTTGCAGACCTTCCGGATTTCCGATGGCAACAACTGCCTGTCCTTTGGACAAGGTTTGCGTTGTTCCAATATGAAGCGGAGGTACATTGGTACGTATCTTCGCTTTCACCAAAGCTAAATCATTCTTCTTATCTACCGCTACGATCCCAGCGGCCTCATATACCTGATCTTTTCCCGTAAAGATGACATAACTGCTCGCTTCGTCGATGACATGATAGTTCGTCAAGAACAAGCCGTAACCTACCGCAAATGCACTGCCAAAACCTATCGATTCTCCGCTTCGATCAAGTGATTCCAATAGAACGACACTTTGTTCAAAACCTGCGATTTTCTGGTTAGACAATTTCTTTCCGGTGTAAGGGCTTTTCGAATACGGTGCAAGCATGAATTTCAAATAATCTACGATCTCTGCATCTCGATTCGCATTTAAAATGGACTTATTACTGATCACGAGAACTCCGCGGTTATAAAACACCTTTTTACCTAAAGTTTCACTGATCACTCGTAGGGGCACAAAAGTCCTGCCTTGTTTATATTCTGCTGGTGCATCAAGCGCTGTTTTCTTTCCATTGACAAGTACCGTTTTGCTGCCTAGTGTAATTTTAATTTCTTTTCCTGCATAAGTAATTGTTGCGACCGACGATGCCTGATTCCAGGCAACACGCGCACCAAGACTTTCGCTAATGAATCGCAGTGGTACCAAGGTTCGTTGATTCTTAATATAAGGCACAACATTATAGTTATTCTCATCAATGATTCGGTCTTCACTGTCATAAATCGCGTTTGGACTTCCAATCGAGAGAATAACAGCCCCGCTAAAAAGATCCTCGAAATTGAGTTCTTTAGCCTGGGCCTGAGCATACCCGGAAATTGGGTAGCTTAACAAGCTTAAAATAGTAATAAAAATCAGTAATCCACGTTTCATGTGATTCATTCTGTCTCCTTCTAGATGACTAATATTGGGTTGGCTAATTCAGGAAAAGAGCCTATTTCACTAGACGCAGTATGATGAAAAATGTTTCAAACAAAACACACCCCCCACAAATTACCACAAGAATTACGATTGGTGGTAATCATATTAACAACGAAAAAATGCTTGAACCAAGTAAAGCTCAAACGTTTTAGAAATTTCAATGTCCTGTGAAAGCATCTCGCATGGCATTGTATTGTTATTCTTCTTGATTGTATGTGTTCCTTCATCATTGGAATCGGACTATCTTCTTTTCAGAATATTAATTTATTAGGTCTGTTGATCTTCTTTTTAAATCTTGCTCTTCCCAGTAAAACTTTGGTTCTTTCATTGCAGCTTTAAAAAATAAAGGCAGGATATCTTTTCTAATGTCCTGTGAAATTTTTAGGTGCAGTGCTTCTGCTACTATTTGTTGTAAATCATCATAATTAGAAAAATCATCCCCATAAGCATCCAAAAACTGCTCTCGTCCTTCAAGCTCATATTCCACTATATCTTCGTTTAGAAATTCAGAATTATGCTTATACAACAGAGTATAGTTATACCAACTGTAAGCGCAGTTTAATATCAACTCCAGAAACTCCTTCACATTTTCGGCTACACGACCACATTCATCCGCTTGACCAGAATAAGCAATACTACTATCTTCTAACAATATATACTCTCCGCCGCCTCCATCTTTACAGAATGCCATACCAGGAATACTAAATATGTACTGATAGTTAAGCATGTAAGGTGTTTGCAGATTGTCATAAAAATCTAAACATAGTATTGCGCCAATCTGTTCTTCAAGTTGATCATTTTCTTTAATGGTCAAGAGTAGTTTTTCAATTTCAGTCATGTCCATAATCCCCCATACTATTTAATTTACGTTCTTCGTTATACCTGTTTGGTGTTTGATTTTGAACTCGGGGTTCGTTACATATTCCATGTAATTTACCCCTCCGTTAAACTCCAAATATGCTTGATATCGAGTTCGTATAGCTGGGTGTTTTATAAAATCAAGTACTCTATCCTTCGCCACCCAACGGCTATCTGTTGTTTCTTCAGAAACAGCTAACTCCCCACCAACAGGTCTACATACGAAATCAAATATAACTTGAGTAGGAACATCAGTAACGCCATCATACCATTTGAAAATCCCAGTATTCGAATAGACGCCAATTAAGTTGCTAACCATGGTGTCAATCCCGCTTTCCTCTTTGATTTCACGAACCAAGGCATCCAACAGATTTTCTCCAACTTCTACTTGTCCACCAGGATAAACCCAACCACCATCATGGGTTTTTACTAAAAGGATATTTCCTTGCCCATCTTCCACTAATCCACCTGCAGCTACGATATGTGTTGGAAATGGCATATTACGGCCTCCTTATGTAAATATCGATTGTATATTTATTCCTCTGCCAGCTTAAACTTTCCTGCCCGCTACCTAAACGGAATTATCCCTTGACATGTGTCACAATTTTGGGTTTTTAATAGTGAGTCCTGGGAAACGCTATAATCATAAACGTCAAATCTTCCTGATATTCTCATCGATTTTAGCTTTGCGCCCGATCTGTAACGCAAGAGAAAGTTTTGGGATATGTATCCATATTAAACAAGGGATCACGTTATCTTCATACGAAGCGTGATCCCTTGTTATGTTTGGTTGGAAATTATTTCAATATCAATCCCGCAATTGTCGCAAGATCTTCAATATCGATCTTGCCGTCGTCTGTAACATCGGCATAATCCTTACTATGGCTCAATAATTTGTCTGCCTACATTAACATCATCCACCTTCCATTTGCCTTCAACGAGTTTGTAGAATACATAACGATCAACGAGCTCAAGATTGATAGGACCACTTTCTAAGTAAGCAGATTGGTGCATTTTCGCCGCTGTGGTACCGCTGTAGATAATGTCGGCTTTTTCAGTTAGTTCAGCGTTATTTTTAATCCCATTACTAAGAATAATCTTATTAATAAATGAGTCAGTGAAATAAGGACTAAAATATGTTCGAATTTGCGAAAAACTTGAGAGGTCGGTAGCTTCATTAATCTTTGCATTAAGTACGTTTATTCTCTCCTGACTCATTCTCCAAGTTTTTATTGGCTCTGTATGGATAAATACCTGCTGCGTACCGATTGTAATCGTTGCTTTTCGCTCTTGTGCGGACCATAGGGCTGTACCGCCAAAAGCTTCAGCAAAAACACGTGCTGGAACATAGGTTGTTCCTTTATCAATTTTTGCTGGCACATCAAGGCTGATTGCAGCGTTATTTAATAAAGCGGTACGTGAATTAACAAACAGCAAAAGCTCTCGTTTACCACGAATAATCTTAATGCTTTTTTTTGCCTGGTTCCAAGTCACTTCTGAATTGAATCTTTCCGATACTGCACGTAATGGGATCAGCATTCGTCCATTTTCAACTTTTCCATTGTCAACCGTATCCGACAACTTATTAGCAAAGCTTATTGCTGGATTACCGATCAGTAAGGTACACACTAAAGAAAGTGATAGTGAGATTATTGTTTTTTTCATGTTATGCTATGCTCCCTTCATCTAGGTAAACGCAATCCCACTGGATAATGTTGCATATTAAATTTATCCTTTTTTACAGTTGGGAAGTGACTCTCAATCTGGTCAATATCGTCTTTCTCTAATTCCCATCCTATGGCATTTAGATTTTCAACGATGTGTTCCTTGTTCGCAGCTTTAGGGATTGTAAACAAACAGATACTATTATCATGAAAAAAAAGAGTCACATATACTAGATATGTGACTCTCAATTTATAAGTGTGATTAGAGCCTCGCGAACGTGATGTAATCGACTTGGACAGGCTCTGCCGATTCGATCCGAAGTGCCCGGTTGATCTGTCCCCGGTGATATTGACCATGTAAGAGGACCTGCGACAGGATGTCCCGGACGGATGTTCGGAAAGGAACCCCACTCTGGTTCGCATAGTCGATCATCTCGTCCAAGACGAATTCCTCGAGCCCTTCGATATAGGCGCGATATGCCTCAGCGTTTTCATCGAACATCGTCCTGATCGCCGCCAGGTCTTCAGCTTCCTCCCATAACGAATATTGAACGCTGCCCTTGCCCTGCAATCGGGACAGCCAGACTCGTTCCGCGACAGCAACGTGTCGAACCAGCTTCAGAAGGTCCGTGTTCTTCGTCTCAATCTCTTCGAGCGCGTCCAAGATGCGTCCATCCGCCCAGTACATATGCTCCATCATGCCCTTGATCGTCTTCATTTCGGTTCCCCCTCATAGGATCAGAAAATATAGAAGATGATACCTTTACACTCGGTTACAGTTTGGCTATAGAAATTCCGAATTTCGTTAAAATACTGAAGTATGTAGACAAAGAACTCATCCTCATCCTCGTCTGAAACAGTGTCCGGCTCAAGTGGATATACCTCTTCCTTAACCATAGCGGGGAAATCATACCGCAAGCGGAGCTGCGCTTCATCTAACTTAGACATAGCCTGATGTGCTTCTGCAACTTGCTCGGCGTGTAAGGAATACGCCCCGAATGAGCCAAAATCGATGCCTTTATCTGACGTCAGCGGAACAACATATCCAAGAGGGGGCTTTCCATCGGAAATATCACCACAGAGCAAATAGTGAATCGCCTCCCAGGATCTATCAATACCCAGTCCGCGATAATCGTCTATTTTCAAACTCTTCAATGCAATGTCGCCTGCTGCGATTTGCCGCACCAGGTTGTCATCCATAAAAGAGGTTAGACAGTCAGAGTGCGGAAAATGGCAGAGGGGAGAAAACAAGGATAATCAATGAAGCACTGCGGCTTTATTTTAATGAAGCAAATTAATAGATACGTACGTAAACGTACACGTTTACATTTACGTATTACAATAACTACAAAATGGGGTTATCTGCTTGGATCGCGGATGACCTCTTTTTGTTTGATGAAATCCCCCTATAAGGTTAAGAATGTATACGTAAATGTTTACACGTACATAAACGTAATCGTTTGTGTCAGGTGTAACAGCAATACGAGTTTTAAGTCCACGTAAATGTTTACGTGGACGTGTACATATACGAATACATAAACGTAAATGTATACGTAAGTGTT
>NZ_JBHTFO010000002.1:0-308629 GCF_042666275.1 Paenibacillus sp. GCM10028914 | reverse complement strand
TTTTCATGTTCGTAATATGAATTGATTTTCATACTCTCTTATAATCTTGTAATAAGTGTTTTTTTTCAGCTCTAGCTTCTTCATAAATTCTACATCGGATAACTCATTATCTTTCCAGCGCGGATACTCCGAATCCAGTATGCCCTTTTGCCCAGGCGTAAAGAGTATTCAGGTTGATCTGCGGACGCCCCAGGTGTTTTCCCTTCTTTTTTGCTTCAGCAATTCCTTCAGCTTGTGCCTGTTTAATCCCTTTACATTCTTCTTCAGCCAGCCAACTCAGAATCTAAGGACTAAATCCATAATGAGCTGACCGATCCTCTTCCAGGTCTTCATACTTCCTTGTATCAAGAATAGGAATGAAGGTCGATCACAACAACGTGTATCTTGGCATCAATTAACCATTGCCACTCTTTTAGGATCTCTTGCTTGTTACGGCCAAACCTATTCTATTGATAGACTTAACAAACAAGATATCGCCTTCACGCAAAATACGCTTCAGGAGCTTATATTCAGGCCAATCGAAATTTCTTCCGCTGGCCTTGTCAATAAATATGTATTCATCCGGAATGCCCTGTTCTCGTAGCACTGTTATTTGTCTATCTTCGTTCTGATCTTTTGTTGATTATACCTTTACGGAGACTAAAGGTATTGAACATAATGTTGAGCGAACCCGTTTCCAAAGAGTGCTGGGATCAGTTTCTCTCATGTAAGCCACGATCACTATCAGGAAATTGTTCTTTGAATTTTTTTGCTCTCTCTCAGAAAGCAAGTATAATAAAATTAGGAAAATGAAACATTTTATAGTTTAATCTTTTCCTTCACAGACCTTATCAATTCGTTCAACATGTTGGTGAATATAATGTTTTAAAGTAGGAAATAATTATTGGTATAGAAAGGGCGGGGTAATATGTTTAAAAAAATATATTTAATAGCCTTTGCAGTGACTATTATTTCAGGAGTGGTATTAATATCGAATTCAAAAGCAGAGACCTATCCAGAAATGGAAACCGTAAATAAGACAGTTAAAAATCCTGTTAACACTAATTTTTCAACAAATAACGTGAAATCCGTAGAATCCGAAGAATCAGTAAAAAACGTAGAATCCGTAGAATCAAAAATCGCAAAAGGGAATTATAGTGAACTATATACACCTCATGGCATGTTCTTGCGAGCAGATGAACAAAGTATCTTTAAGGAATCGGAGATAGCAAGAAATTTAAATCAAATCGGGCCTACTACGAATCAACTAATTTTTGAAGGCGAGTTTTTTTTAAAAGTAGATGAAGCAGAATTTCTTAAAAATTATCCCAATTCGTTGCTCTTAAATAAAACCTTAAATGATGAAAACCCGACTGATACTGATGTTCCATCAAGTTCATCAAAATAGTATTTCATTTCATAAAGAAGGAGCCATTGTTTTCGACAATGACTCCTTCTTGGCCTTCTTGTTTTACTTAATCGTTGATTGATCCATATCCACTAGCAGTGGTAACTCCAATATTTTTTATTTTCAAAGCATAAGTACCCCCTTGAACACCGGAAAAAGTTATTGTTTTAGTAGCACTTGAATAGGTCTCGCCCGCTTTTTGCGTTGCCTTGGCAACGCCTAGCGCTTCATGGCCGTACTTCGTACCAGTTTTGAGCGTTTTCGCACCCTTGTTCACGAACTTCGCTCCTGTAGCCGCGCAGCCCGCAAAAGGAATGGCTACGGCTGCGGAAAGTAATGAAAAACCTTGATTGAGAGACTAGTACTCAATCAAGGTTTTCTTCATTGTCTTACGAATTTACTAAGAGATATTAATAAATTCCTCTCACAAAGCCCGAATCCCTAGATATCGGAATTAATTGGGCTTAAAAAGAGTATTTACAAAATCACTAAAACTAGGAGTAATTAATCTAATGCACTCTTTTTTCAATTCGTTATCTTCTGAAAAATAATCCATATCACAGAAGTAAATGGAACCTCTATCTTTCCCACTGACAGACATACAAATAAGGCTGTCTGCAGGATCTATCCCAATGGGTATAAAATTGGATGGGACTATATTGCCCAAATTGTACTTTTTGAAAAAATATTCTAATTCATCATCTTTTTCTTTACTAAGTGGAAGAAATAACATGATTGACGACGTTATTGTCTTATCATTTGTTTCAAACCTTCTTCTAACCGTTTTCCCACCATTATGACAAAGAAGAAAATTCTTATAGTCATCTGGTAGATTAAGATTATACGTTTCATCAAAAATTTTAATATTATTTTTATCAACTGGTTCAAATGAAAACTCAAATTCAATATTCACAAAAACCACCTACTATTTCATAGAATATAATTTATCTAGAAGTTCCGAAAAAGATTCACAAATGAGCGTTATAGATTCGTCCCCTACTTCTTCATGATCATAGAATACAATCGATGGAGATTCTTTGGTATAACGATAATCAAAACAAATTAAGTTGCCAAACGGGTCTCTACCAAATGGTATAATTCCCTTGGTAATCGAATCCTCTGAAAGATAATGAAACATGGTAATGTTTAGCTCACTATTTGTAAAACTAATCAGATCATTGAATACTCCTTGTGCGCCGTTATCATAATCAAAGTTATTAGGCTCAGGGTAACCACCATTAAATTTTTTGATGCAATCCTTATAATCTCTAGGGAAGGTCACTTCAAAAAGTTGTTCAACTAAAGCTATAGTAGCATCATCAACTGACTCCTCTACAAAAGTCCATTTTTCTAATCCCATGTTAACAACTCCAGTATTTTATTTTTCAATTTCCCAGATCGTCCTGACACCCCGTAGCAGTTTGACCTGTACCATCTTTATCCGAATAAGCCTCCAACTATTTCTCTGTCACAGTTACTTTTACATTATTCTCATTGTATACCCTATACACTTTAAAACCTCCTATGGGAGTTAATATCTTTAGTATTATATTTTTTTCAACCGATCCCCCCTGTTGTTCCATCATAATAACCTTTTAACAACCGGAGTTTTTATGTAAACAAAAAGCTCATTCCTCCTTATCGTCAAATTGGAATAAGCCTTAGATAGTTGTTATATGTATTTTTCAGTTCAATCTTTTTCTATGATTGTTCTAAAGTTGGAGTAATTCCTCATCATATTGCTACCATATGTACTGACTGTCTGATTGGATTCCTTTCTTTCTTGTAGTATAATATATTGAATTGATCATCTTACAAACCTTTCAATCACTGTTTTTTTATATTGCACTATACTCACGTTTAAAATCTTCGTATATCGAAAACGCATCAGCTAATATTTCTTTCAGTTCTTCATAATTACGGAATATTGGTTTTCTCACTTTGTCATTCTCTAATCCATCTAATTGTTCTTTTAGTATTCCCCATGTCCCACCCATCTTTAGTTCTGAATCCTTCCATACAGACCATATAAACTCAGCAGCACCGTATTTCAAGGAGATATTGAATTGAAACCTATAAGGACTGTAGGATTCTATAATCCTAAAGAATTTCTCCTTTTTGTTAAACGAAACCTCATACCCTAAGTCATTAATAATACTTTGTACTTCATCACTATCATAGTTTTCGAAACTCTCATTAGCATTAAACAAATACTTTTTAGCTATCTCCTTATATCTTTCAATAAACTTGATATTCATTAAAACAAAAACAATATCTTTATCTAACACGTTTACTCCTCCCTAAATCTGATTTCGATTCCATATTTATTTTTTGCCAAATCAATGTAGTCTTGTATTTGTTCTAAAAAACACCATAACACTGAGCATTTAGAGATGAAAAACTTTTGACTGACCAATAAATATTCTAAAATATTTTAATTACAACTCTTTTTGGATCAATTCTAGTACCCCTTCATCAAACCTGGCCCCAATAATATTCGCTCCTGCCCACTTTACACCATCCAATTTTGCATTAATAAAATTCGCTCCTTCGAAATTTCCATAAGCAAGATTTGCACCAGTGAAATCGACATCTCTGAAGTTTGCATCCTTTGCATTGACACCTGATAGATTTGCGTTTCGAAATGTACTACCATTAAACGCGGTGTCAAGTAAGTTTCCATTGGTTAGATCAACCTCATCAAAACATGCTCTGTCGCAAAAACTGATATTTATGCTTGCAAATCTCATGGTTGATTTATAGAAGTTTGCATCCCTAAAAAAGCAATCTGCAATATCAACATGTTCAAAATTACAGCTTCTTAAGTCAGCGGAATCAAAGTCACAATCACGAAAAGACGCTCTGATAAAAACGGTTGCCCTTAATTTAGCACCTGTAGCTGTCATTCGATCAGCCATGACTTCAGAAAGATCTGAAAAAGTAAAATCCATACTCGAAATATCTATTAATTCAACTATTTCATTTTTATATACAGAATCCGCTAACTTAGAAAGTATCTCCTCTCTTTCGCTTCTTTGATCAGCCATTATTTCTCCTCCTCGTCTCAGCATTTGTTATTTCTTCATATATCTTTTCCATGCTACGTTTGAATCAAAAAAAACGGAGCTCTTATCTTCACTAAAGGTGGGTATAGCGAATACTTCATATGGTTCCAAATACTCCATTACACCAATCCAGCGATCAAGTACTTCATTAGCATCTGCCTCCCAAGGCTTTTCTACAAGATCAATTCGAACACCTCCCCAATCCAAGTCTGTCACGTTGGCTGGGATATTCCTGATCACATCTCTACCAAATAAATCAAGTATATCTCCGCTAAAATAAGTTCGAGTTCCCATTCCCGTCGGACCACACGGTCCGAAGGTAACAGGAGCAGGTTGAGAGCAAAAATCCATCCATATATTTAAACGCTCACGTTCAGTTTGCCACGTCTCAGGACCTGGCCAAAAACCATGAGTAATTCCATACCTCGGCTTAATAACCCTTGCAATTTTGTCTGATAGTTCATAAAATTCAGGCCAAAGTTTTTTGGGTATTTTTTTGAAATAAAAACCAAAATAATTTCTGAAATTTGATATGAGATCGACTCTTCCCGAATACTCTATTGATTTTGCTCGCTGAAGGTATAGCTCTGAAAACCTTGGTTGTTTCAAATTAATCCTTTCCCTAATCTCATCACGGTCATAATCAACCTTTACCAGCTCACTATTTCCCCATGAAGTTGGTTTAAAATAATCGTTTGATTCAAAAACATTTAATATACTATCTATTACATCTATATCTTCTAATTCAACATTAGGAAACATAGAAATGCCAAAAACTTTAGGTAATTCACTCATAGTTTCAAATACCTCCAATTCAATTTATAGCTTCACCCATTTACCTTTTCCAGTTTTCATATTAACTACCCATTTATGAGTTACTGTACCACTAGAAGGATCGGTATAATATATCTCGCTGTCAACACCCAGAGGAGTACTTGGTCTTGGTTTCGGAGGCACACCATATAAATCTGGATTGTCACTTGACATTGTCACTATATGACGTCCGTCCTTACCAGCCTTCGCCATTTCCTTTTGTGCCCGCATCTGTGGATCATTGTAAATAACTTGATCGCCCTCACCAGTATGGTGCTTATGATCGTGTACTATTTCTATCTCATCATTTTTATTCATCCCAATACTATCAGGTCGCGTTATATGTCCTTCACTAGATGTAAATGTTTTCACCTTATCTTCATTGTTGTCTTTTGCATTGTTGTCTTTTAGTGGACGACCCAGATGTTGTTCCAGTGACTCTCTTCCCTTCCTTTCTTCTTCTCTTCCACGACTAGCATTTTTATTCAATCTTTCCTTTGTAATATTCCAATCTTCGCGGCTCCTCGGAACCTCACCCTTAGCTTCTTTATCTGTACAGTAACGTTCGTATCTTAAATCATCAGCGGCCTTGCTATCACCACGTGCTTCGGCCTCGTCAATCAACTTTCTATAATCTTGTTCAGTTTAGAGTTTTGATATAAAAAAAGCTCACTCCTAACCATAGTTAAGTTGGAGTAAGCTTCTTAATATTATCAGTTCTTTGTCAAGATATTTAGAGGGGTGCTTGCTGATCGCGCGCTCTTATTAAAATAGTTTGCTCAAAGGTATATAAACAGTCCTATATAATAAAGACCGCTTTGAGTCAGCTTCTAAATACCCCAATCCCTTCTCTAATTGAAACATCCAATTATTATTTCGCTGTAAATAACCCATTAATAAAATCATTAAAACTTCTTGTAATTAATCTAATATGCTCAGCTTCTACCTCAAGACTTTTATCTAAGTAATCATCATATCCCATATCGAAATGATACAAGCTCCCCTTCTCATCCCCATCTATGACCATACAAACCATATTGTTACGTGGTGTTTCACCTATTGGCAGATATTTTTTTTGAATTACATTTGAATTAGTATACACTTGATATTTCTTCTCCAAATTAGACTCTACTTCATCTGTCAAAGGGAAGAACAAAAGAATAGAAGATTCAACCTCGCCTTCTTTTAGTTCATCATTTGTAATAAACCTTCTTCGTGGTCCCGGTTTCCCACCGTTACTTAGTAACAAGAATTGTTTATAATCATTTGGCAGAGAAAAATCATATTTCATTTCGAATAATTCAATATCCTGCATGTTTACTGAAGGAAAAGAGTACTCAAAATCATTAATTTTCATAACTTATCCCCTTCCTTAACTCTTAAATTCATAAAAATCATCATTGTCTTCGTGTAATGTTTCTAGCAGTTCAGAAAAAGTATCGCATAATTCTATTATTCCTTCTTCACCTATTTCTTCATGATCACGAAACACAATGGATGGTGAATCCTTATTTTTTCTATAATCAAAACATAATTGGTTACCAAAAGGATCAGTTGCAAATGGGAATATACCCTCTGGCATATAATCACGAATAAATTCATAAACGACAACTATGTTCGGTTCGCTTGTGAAGCTTAGTAAATGTTCAAATACTCCCTCTCCCTCATCTTTGTAGAAAAATATATTTGGTTTAGGATGCCCACCATTATTTCTAATGACACACTCCCTATAATCCTTAGGGAATACTATGTCATATGTTCTTTCAACTTTATTTATAATATCTTCTGATACTTCTCCGACTACTCGCTCCCAAGTTATCCTCATAACATTTTCTCCATTAATTCTTTAATAATTTCTTTTTTTAGTTTACCACTTCTTGCTTTATTTCCTCCACCCCAGTATGCTCTACCACCAGTATGTGAGGCCAAATGTTCGGTATAATCAACTAATTGCATTCTCCCACTATCCTGGTGATGGTGCCATGTATAATAATCAGGTTTCTCTCCCTTTTTAAATAGTTCTAGTTCTTCTTTTGTAAATCGCTCCTTCAGCTTCGGATCTTTCATCGCTCTTTCATAAATATCCCGTGAACAGTAACTAAATTGTTCTGTGTCCCCAGCCAAATATAGTTTTTTGGGAAGAGACGTATCGTATTTCGAATTGAATATAGCGTTGCCCTTCTGATCATAAGTCACTTTAATTTCCTTACCGTTTTTTTCTAATGTATAAGTTACTGTTCCATCGTCATTTTCAGTTTTTTTCTTGAATTTTTTCGGTTCTAGCGCTTTCCTAGTATACGGTGGCAAGCTATCCGCTGCATCTTCCATTGATTTATCTACTAATTTATCAAATTCCTCTTTGGATGGTTTACTACCTTCAGAACCTAACTTCTCCTTTTCCTTTCTTTCACGTTTATTTTTATCTTCCCTATCGTCCCTATCTTCTCTTTCCCGCTCTTTCTCATCTTTTCCTTTATCTTTATCCTTATCCCGATCCTTAAGCGGCTTGTCCTTTGGCTTTTCATCCTTATCCTTAGTCGGCGTGTCCTTCTTCTTTCCATCCTTATCCTTCCGCGGCTTGCCGCCACCAGAACCACCAGAGCCACCACTCGAACCGCCGCCTGAGGCAATGCCGTTGTTGCTGCCGCCGCCCCTCTTCTTGCCGCCACCGCCGCCTAAGCCTAAGACCATGCCAATGGCCATTGCATATCTTTCATCGATGACTTCACTCAGAGCTTCTAGGCCCGCATTTAAGACCATTTCCTGGCTGGCCCCGACAGCGAATCCGATCGCCATGCCCTTCATGGTGTCTTTCATCTTCTGTATGTCACTGAACTGTTCTTTAATCTCTTCTATCTTCCGTGCTGCAGTCTTGACCTTGCCAGGAGATGGTGCGAATTTCGCCGTGTTAGCTGCCGCGTCTCCGGTTTTTTGCACTGTCTTGGCAACGCTTAGCGCTTCATCGCCGTATTTCGCCCCAGCTTTGAGCGCTTTTGCGCCCTTGTTCACGAACTTCGCTCCTGTTGCTGCCCAACCTGCAAATGGAATGGCTGCGGCTGCGGACAGAGCTGCATTGGTGTAGTCGCCACGTGCGGTATAGATGGCGGCATTCGTGAGGTCCGCAATTTCGCCTACGCCGGGGATCATACCCACGACATCCAAGGCTACCTGTACGCCGTCCAGCATCTTGTCCCAGAAGCCCTTCTTCTTCTCCGGCGGGGGCGGTAGCTGCGGTGGCGGAGGGTCTTCCGGTTCCGGCACTGGCGGCAGATCCGGTACGAAGACCGGCCCTTTGATCAGGCCCTCCAGCTTGACTTCCGTTCCCTGTATGTCTGCTTTTCCGTCCAGAATGAGGCTACTTTCCTTACACAACAGGTAGATCGCTTCTTCCGCAGTTATCTCTAGCTTCTTCTCCGCCGTCAGCTCGATATCCTGCTGTGCCATCACCATAATTGTGCTATCACTTACGATCTGAATACCTTCTCCGGCATCCAAGTTAATGAACAAACTTCCCTCTTTGGCGATCAGCGACATATGATTGGGACCCATCTGCATTTCTTTGCCGTGGTTGGTTCCCCAGGTCTTCATGTTCGGATCCTGCGTTTTTGGGGAGCTTCCTCCTCCTTTGCGCACCGATCCCTGTGCCAATGCCTTCTCCTCTTTAAAGCCTGGTATGTATAGTTGTACGGCATCGCCTGGCTGCGGCATGCAGTAAAAACCGCTGTTACCTTCGGCCGTATATACAGATGAATACGGAAACCAGACGGCATTGTCCTTAGCCTGAGAATCATCGATATCCAAATGCAGCCGTACCGTATCCTGCTTCACATCAATGATCCGGCCTTCCAGGGATGCGCCAGTAATCGCCGTGTTGTATACTGGCTTCTGACGGATACCCTCTTCAGGCATCAGGGTGTATTCGAAACGAATTTGTCCACCATCCATCACTGCGGTGGAACCTGCAACCGTCAGCTCCTGATCTTGAAAATCAATCCGGTCACCCAATTGGACATATCGGTCGCTCACCACGGTATATGGGGACACGGGAGTCTCGTCAAGATCTCCGAGCACCCCGCCATCCGGCCCCCGCTGCTCCCATATCCGCCCGGCGGCAAAACCCGGTTCTTCCTCCAGACGGCAGACGTTTCCTTCCGGAACACCAAACCAGAACTTCGGCCCGCTCTCGGCAGTCGCTTCTGGAATCAGTACCGTGCCGAACCGGGACGCAAGCCGTTTCATAAACTCCCAATCCGTTTCCCTGTATTGCAAGGTGAATTGATCCAGGTTCCCGGCTTCCGGCGCTACAGTGATCGAATCAGCACCCGGGTATTCTCGAATGATGTGATCTAACAACTCATCATAAGACATTCCTGTATTCTGAAAAGAGCGGTTCTTCTTCCGGATATCCATCCGGCTGGTCAGCGATAAAGCTTCCAGTTCAACCCTATATACACCACGTACATGCCTGACCGTAAGTTCGGTGATCTCGCCGCAAAACAGCCTGCGTACATCTTCGCCCTCCCGGCGCAGACTCACCAATATGTTGTTAGACGAAATATCTGATTCAATACAAGCTTCCTTCATCTCCTCCGGGATCGTACCCGTCAGCTTCAGGCGAGCATGCTCATTTACCCTTCGCTCAATGGTCAGCTCATGAAGCGTCTGTATTTCGAACGGAGCTACAAGCTGCACTTCCCCGTATCCCGAAGGCTTTACAGCTGTTTCCATAAGACTCCCCCTTTACATGGAACCATTCTTCAACCGTTTAAGCCTCCTGGCCGTCATCAACAATCGTGATCTCTCCACAGTACATACAGCTGTTCCTGCAGGTGTTCAGCAGTGCCGGCTCATTCTCGATCAACACATCATCCTTACCGCCCATCCAAGGCATCGTTATGATCGGTGTGCATGGTGCTTTTCGCACCCAGCCGTCCACAATCATTGGCTCTAGCTCTGCATCCGGATTGTCAGGATCGGGAGCAGGTGTATTCGCAGCCTGTACAGCGGGATTGCTCATGCTGCGGCAATTGCCGAAAGGCTTGATATTCAACATAGGTTGATAATCCTGGATATTCATCTGAGCCTTGTCCTTAATAAACACGCCGTGACTAACAGGCATCGTCAATGCAACCGCTTGTGTACCGAAAGAGCAGGTCAGAACTGCTCCCGCGACAACATAGCTTTTTTCCGGTTCTCCCATGCTAATGGGATTCGGAGCCATTCTTCTAAGCATTCTCAACCAACTCTCCCTTCCGCTCTTCAACTTCCACAGACTTAAGACAAAAACCGATGCTTTCTCTGCGAAGAAACGCTTCGGCCAGTGCAAGATTTACGATGATGATAGGCTCTCGTATTCCCTTTGGCCGGAACAGCGTATGCCTCCCGGCTTTTTCCTTATCGATGAAAATCCTTGATATGGTGCCGTCCTTATTAAACTCCGTCTTCTCTCCGAGTACATCCAGTACCGGAGGGGAGATGACCCAGTACAGCTCCTGCCTAAGCAATTCTGGATTCCCGATGACAACAGGCCTTTTCAGCACACCCGGTGCCGCCATATCCACTAGATACTTTAAGCGATTCGATAATAGTGGAACGGGAGAGTCCAGATAATCCGGATATTCGCCTTTTCCAGACCTGAGATGAAGCATTCCCGCATTTCCGCCTTGATCCAGCCCATCTTTCCCCGGTTGCTTGTTCCAAACGGCTTGTTCCCACACCGGGGTGATGACATCAATTACACGATCATCCCGCTCCAACACGAAATATTCCATCTTCATTCCCTCCTCTCATCACCGCTCTACGGGCAAGCGATCAAATACCGCATCCTGAAGATCCGCCCCCGTAAAATCCGCTCCTTCCAGCCGAGCCCCTGTAAACAAGGCGCCGTTGAGCGCCGCGCCTCGAAAATCCGCTCCTTCCAGATTCGCCCCGCGGAAATCAACCGCCCGGTATCCTGGCATGGTCCAGATCGTTGCTTCTGGTCTGCCCTTCATTCCGAGAGCACCAGCGAAGCTCGTACCGCGCAGGTCGCAGCCCCGGAAATCCGCTTCTGCAATGAGACTGTGCGATAGATCCGCATTTTTCATACAACTTCCAGCAAAAACCGTCCCAAGCAGAACCGATTCCGCCAGCACAGCAGCTTCTAGTTCACAACCTGATAAATCGGCATATCGCAGATCCGACTCACGGCCCGACAGCTCAGTTAAATCGAGCTTCCGAAGGTCTTCATAGGCATAGTCATTGCTTCTCTCAGGACGGTTCAAAGATATTCGCACCGCATCTGTATCCTTAATTGTTCTGTCCCGTTTATATACAACCTCGCTAACATCGAGGTATTCACCGACACGAACCTCGAATACCTCGGTCATTTCAAGCTGAGCGAACTCTGCGGATGCCGAGGCTTCTTCCATAGCCAGCCGCCCGATACCGATGATATAGGCATGAACCTGTGCAGCCTCTCGCTGCAGCATACAATCCAAATCTGCTGCTCCGATCTGTCCGGCATAAGGCCTTGCTGCTTCAGCGATCTCCCTCCTATATTGATGGAGATAATCGAACGCCCAGGCAGAATCATAGGTATCACGGTATGGCGAAGAGTCTAGAAACCATGATTCATCCGCAGCTTCAATCCGATATACCGAACGTCCAGCAGCGAGCTGGGTACGGAGCAGGGAATAGGTAATATATGAAACAGGGCCTTTGCGGCCTGCCCGCTGAATAGCCCCTACATTCCGGCATAGGCGGCGGAAAGATTCAGCCCACTCGGCCGCGAATACCTCCCCTTTTCGCTGATAAGCTTCTTCAATCTGTAACAGCATTTGATGCCGCAGCGGCGCAGCTTTCTGTTCATCGAACTCTCTCAATAACTCCTGTTTGTTCATGCTTACACTCCCATCATGACCCAACCTGAAGTCAGTTCGTCTTCAATTCCTGTCCAACGATCTCTGTATTGCCGTCCATCTTGATATTGCTCTCCTTGCAGGTAATGCTCAGCTCTTCGCCAGCGGAAATCAAAATCTTCTTCTGTGATTCCATCATGATGTCTTCCTTGGCGATAATCTGAATCTTCTGGCTGCTGCTGATCTGTATACCGTCCGTATCACTGAGACGAATGAAGATATCCCCATCCTTGGCTGTAATCAATACTTCGGAAGGTGTGAGCATCAGCTCTTTACCGGAAGCTGTACGGAAAAATTTATTGTCCGGATTACCCAGCTTGTTATTCGTCCCTTCCGCCTTATCCTGACGTACCGAGCTTAGCGCGATCGCATCATCTTCCTTGTTCGATGGAATGTAGACACGAACGGTGTCTCCCTTCTCAGGCATGACATACCATCCGCTGTTCCCCTCTGCCGTATAGACCGACGAATAAGGAAAACGATATGCCTCCCCAGGATTCTGCTCCTTGTCGATCTCTAAGTGGACCTTCACCGTATCCTGAACGACCTCAATGATCTTCCCCTGAATTGACACACCAGTAACGGGTTCATTGAACAACTCCGGACGACTTAATCCTTTACGCGTACAAAGCGTATATAAGTGCTTCAACAGACCATTCTTCATCTCTGTATGTGCCGCCTTCACAATCAGCATCTTGTCCTTGAACCGGACGGCATCACCGATATTCAGCACCTGTTCCTGCGTCTCCACCTCGTAATAGATGAAGTCGTTCTCTTCTAGCGAAGGATTATGATTCTCCACCGCCGTACGGTATGAGCCCATTTGTTTTCTAACCGTATAATGATAGTTATCTAGATTCCCCTTCACGCCGCCTTCTGGCATTCCAAAAAACAGCTTCGGCTTGTCAAAGGTCGTCGCAGGAACCAGCCCAGTATGAAAACGGGATGCGATCCTTTTCAAGAAAGCCCAATCGGTCTCAAAATACTGCATCGTAAATTTGCCAAGCGCTTTCCCGCCTGTCGCATCATCCAAAATATCGATATCAGGATAATCCTGTGCCACAATATCCAGCATAGAGCCGTAAATCATTCCGGTATTCTGAAAGGAACGGCTCTTTCTTTTAACATCCAGCTTATAACTGTGAGACACAGCTTCCACCTCGAGATAATAAATCCCGCGAACCATCTTGACCTCGATCCCAAGGACGATTCCGCTGAACAGAGCCTGAGACTCGCCCTGCCCATCAAGCTGACTCACTTCCACAATCGTATCCTGATCCGTCATCTCCACATAACTGTGCTGCATTTCCTCCGGGATGATACCGGTAAAGCGAAGCCTGGCATGCTCATTAATTTCTTTGACCAGAGATAGCTCCTGCAAATTGACAAGCTGATAAGGAGTCACCTGTAAATTCCCATACGTAATGACAGAGACTGCGCTCATCGTCCGATTCCTCCTTGTAATGCGGCATTATGGATATCACCGGCATTCCACCTAATGGAACGAAGCATAGCCTGTGCTACCGGTTTCCATTCAGGCTGCTGTTCCTCCAAGCAGTTGAATGTAATTAACAGAGCTCGATCATTGACGGATGCAAATAACATCAGATTATACACACTGCTGTTCAGCGTAGGGATTACAAATTCACATGCTCCCGTCTTTCGTTCGTCGATGATCTCCTCATGTTCTCCAAGCCAGCGTTCAATAGGCTGTGTGCTGCGCATCATTTGGCACATCGCTTGCTGAAAGTCTTCCAGCTCACTTTCGTCAAGCAACGTAGAGGTGAGGTTAAAAGCAAGGTTAAGCGTGTGTGTCTCATCTGTAAAAATAAACTCAGGCCTGTGCTCGGATGGATACTTCAGCCTTGCTTCCTCCGGCCTCATTAGACGAAATGTCTTCGGTATCCGAAGCGACAGCTTACCGTCCAGAACGGTAACAGTCTGAAACGGAATCGTCTCTCCGTCGATTGTGAGAAATGCCCGGTGTACATCCACCTCTTCCAAGGTCTCGTCCGCCACTTTCTTCTCCTCAGCAGCCGATTCATCAGCTCCCTCAAGGCTGTGGGTCAACGCGATTATTGTCTCGTCTATATGATGTTGATTCATGATTGATCACCTTCCTTTCCCGTTCTCGCATCCCTTCATCTACCCTCTAATCAATCCACCAGCATCCGCTGTATCCCGCTTCCTCGATAATCGTTTCTTCCCCTTGAACCGCTTCGGATTTCCTCAAGAATTCGGTTCAGATATTTATGAATTTGTCCGTTATCAAGCGTCCGATAGCCCGTACCAAGACGGATTCCGATATAATACAGTACAGCATCGCGGCAAGTCGGCCTTTCACTGGAAAGAACCTGCATGGCAAACGCATAATCATTGGCCTGCCCCCCTCCGGCATCCATAACCATTCGCGCAAAATACCGCAGTGCATCCGGATAAAACGTACTCTTATCCAGTGAAGCATATGCTGCATAAATACGATTTAATGTATTAAACTCCGTAGCAAAATCAGCGAAGCTCTCATAGGACGAGCGCAGGCTCGCTCCGGGCTTCAGCTTAAAGCGGGCAAGCTCAAGCTCGGATGAAGGATCGGCAGACCGGCCGTCCAGTACAATCTCCACCGGGTAGGCCATGAAATCCTTCCCGTGCTGCTCAGGCAGACACCTGATCCGCAGCACCTGTTCCGTACCATGAGATGCGTAGCTGATCTGCTGCTCCTCTTCTATCACATAGACTTTTCCGGCCTGTTTGATGACTCCCTTGGATATCATTAGCGTGTTCTCTCTTACCGTGATATCCATGCCTGCTACAATCCCATCCGATAAATCAGTGTGCAGAATGTCCAGCATCCAGCGGGGATAGTCTCTCAGATTCTCCAGCATCTCCAGCTTGAGGATTCTGCCTTTGGTGAATACAGGATAATGATTGTGTAACAAGGCTTCATTCCTCCTTTCACATCTGCCGATTATTTCAATCCGTCAAAAAAGTCCAGCTCCGACAAATCATTCTCGAATGCAAAAAATGACTTCGGTCCGATCGATAGCTGTTCATTCTGCCGTGCCACGGGAACGACATGGAATCCCCAGTGATTGTTGCCCGAGAATACAAAAAACTTAACTTCCCCGTTCATAATGGAGTCCGTCTCATCTTGCGGAATATGCTCGCCATACTCCTGTTCAATCTGGCTGTACATAACGGATCGGTAGCGGGATGAATCATTGGTGTATACATATTTATGTCTGAGGCCGCCTTCACTATCCTTAAGAAAGAGTTCAATCTGACTCACATCAGCAGGACGGGAAATCGATCCATGAATGGAGTTCAGTCGTTCGAGGCTGCTTACAAGCGCTCTTTCCTGTCCGTTATGTGTGTAAGCTGTTACTGAATAAGGAACAACCGGTGCATGATGCGAAATAGTTGCTTCGATCTTCCCGGCATTTCGTGCGCTCAGATAGCGAAGTGCACCGCGCAAGCAGGCGAGTTTAAGCTCAGGAACCTGACCGGCTTCGGCCGACTTTTGTTTAAATTCGATACTTCTGCCAGGTACGAACTCCTTGAGCGCTTCCCGGAATACATCGATCCGGCAGGACTGGCCTGTCAGCTTGATAATCGAATAATCCTGGAGTGTTCCCTGTCGATAGAAATCGTCCAGGAATTTGCGGACAATCTCATAAATATCTGCCTTGATCAGGTGGTTGATTTCCTTAATGTTGAACACCACATCCGGATACTGATACACTTCTCTGAATTCGCCGTTCTCGAGGATGGACAGATACCATTTGTCGAGCGCCGTAATTTTAAGATCATTCTCCTGCCGTGTTTCTTCATTGCCTTGGAAACGATTCCGCAAAATTCCCGTCCTGTGAAAGAACTCCTTCTTCATGCTCTCAGCCATTTCCCACAGGAAGTAGAAGTTGTTCCGTACCCTGAGATAATCCTCACGGGAGCGGTTTTCATAACGTTTAAAATATGTAGGAATGATGTCTTCGGCTTCACGATATGTTGCTTCAAAGTTCTCGTACACGGCATGAACACCGAATTCATCCACATAGCGGAATATGTCGTTGGACGGAACATCAATCAATCGGTCAATATCTGCTTCTGTTCTTCCACCGCGGTAACAGGAAGCAAACACAATCTTCATAAATTGAAGAATTCGGAACGTAATATTGTTGCCGCCAAAGTTCGTATCTCCGTTCTCATACGAAGTGTTAATATCAATTTTGTAGGAGATGTGGCCGTCTTCTATCCTGAAGTCACAGGAAGATAAATCTGTCGTTCCTCCGCCGCAATCAATGACCAGTGCTTTGTAAGTCTCCCCGTCCAAAAACGTATTGTTCTCGATCTGATCGGATATCGTGTTAAACAGTACAGATAACCCTTCATCCAGCTGTTTCTCACTCTCGATCGTGTACTCCGGCAGGACTTCCGCGAACATCTGGCTGAATTGAGGTTTCATCTTAACCGGACTTGAAATATGCAAATGACGGAATCGGCATTTGAATTGGTGCTCTGCCATGGCGATAACATGCAAAAGATAGGCACGGATCATGTCACTACGCTTGATCACGGCCATATTGCCCTGTTCATCCATGACCTCTTCGGTACGATCGTAATCATTCACCCAGCGCTTTAATCCATGGAATACAGAACAATGGGAGCTGTAACCGCTGCTTCGCATCAGTTTCAATGCATCAAATCCGTAAGTGTACTCCATTCGGTCCGGATCAGAGCAGTCTTTAACCGCAATGACGGTAGGAAGCAGCTCAATCCACTCCTCGGTTCTGCCCGTCCGATCAGGAAATGAAACATAATTGACTGCATCTGGCCGAATCCGGTCGTTGATCATGTCTGCAGCAGCAGATGAACCGGTATGTCTCATATCCAGATATGCTCCAGCTGTTGTATTGGTTGTCCCAAAATCAATGGCGAGCACCGTATCCGTCTCTTCCAGTTCTCTAATCTCCAGCTCAGATACCGGAATACGGTAGAAATACAGATTCGCAGGAGGCAAAGGCTCTTCTTCGTAATAAGTCCTATATAAATAATCTGAGTCCTGCTCTCGGAAAAACATCAGACTATAGCTTCGGTTGAGCGTTTTGCGAATATCAGCATTCTGATCTGCCGTAAGGCAGAAGACTCCAGGCTGCTCTCCATCCTTGACCAGATTTAGAACCGCACATAACTGCTGATGTTCATTCACCAGAAGGACATTAGATTCGGAGAGGAGAGATCCAGCCGATACCTGATATCCATCCAGCCGGTCTACCTTAAGCCCGGGATACAGTATGATTCGTGCAGGTACTTGAATGCTGTCTTCACCGTACAGCGGCTGGGTCATGTATTTAGACAAGACCATCTCAAGTCTTTCAAATCCGCCTTCTTTTTTCCCTGAAATCAAGCGGCTCTTCTGTGCGCCTCTGTATTTCAAAATCGTGCGAATGAGCTTATCTCGATCCATTGTATTGATGTAACCCTGCACTAGCTTTTCCCTATAACAAATCTCCCGCAGTTGAAAAGTAGTCAGGCCGGACAGTTCATTTTCCGTATATTTGCGGTCGACACCCGGATCCCTCGCTTCACGCCCGGTATGCAGCCGGTATGAGAACATGCTTGTCATCCCCTTCTTCTCGTTAATAAATGGCTGTAGCCCCGATGATCATCGTCTCATTAATATCCATCATGCCGAAATGATACTTCCAGTAGTACTCGACATGAAATCGGAACGGAAGCAGCAATTCCTGGAGCACTTCAGCTTTACGGACCGTATCTCGCCTCTCCTCTTCACCTATGACAACAATAAGCTCGTCCCTGTCTTCGCAATGTGCATAAATTCGGCAAGCCGGAAAAATAGTACGCATCGTGTCTTTATACCAGTGCAGAGCTTCTCCTGTCTCATACAGCCGAAGCAAGTTGTTCGCAATCCGTTCTTGCTCTCTTCGATTGAACAATCCGATATGTTCCTGAATATGTTCACCGAACCGACCGTCCTGCAGATCACGAATTAGAATGGAAATATAACATTCCCGCTTGCTCATTCCTTGCATTCGGTCCATGTCAGCGAGGAAATGGATGATGATATCAAACAGAACTTCCCGCACCTCAGATTCTTCATTTGGATTCAGATAAGCCAATTCCCCTAAGATATGTTCAAAACGGTATAGAGGATTGATCTCAATCGTCTTGTCGAAGGTCTGGACGTTCAGTTCATCCGGACTAAGCTCCATGTAAGGTGAGTAACTGCGGGCTGGACGAAATATAATATCCGGTTTGGTTAAGCCCGCTTGCTCAGCTGCAATCATCAAATCCCAGATGTAGTTCATGCCCAACCCCCAACACATTGGTATTCCGGAAAATAGAGCTGTACTTCCGATACCACAAAGCTCATTACATCTTCCAGCTCTGTCCGCGATTGCACCGAGCTGTCTCCCTTAAAAGCAAGGACCAATACGGGTCTTCCAGACTCCGCCCTGATTCGGTCATCAATGAACGGGTTCATGTCATACGTAACAACCGCTGGGTTCTCTCCAGCTTCGGAAATACGGACATCCGTAATCTGCAACGCTCGGGAAGCTTCCAGGCCATGAATAATCCGCATGATTTCCCCCTTCGTCTTAACCGCTCCCGGCTGACGACGGGAATAACCATCCACGAATCCTTCATTTCGGAAATTGCTATAAATTCGCATGGATTTCATAAGCATGTCTTCTTCAGGCAACTTCACAATACGGAGTGCCCGCCACACTTCGGCACGGTCTCTTGGAGATACAACCGTTAATGTCTCTTTTCGGTGCATAACATAACGAATCAAATCAGGTTCATGATCCACCAAGTACCCATGCTCCACTCCTGTCTTTCGAAGTGGAAAAGAATGCTCATAATTCACCTTATCCCGTGCAGGCATCGGAAAGCCGACTGGCTTCATCAACAAAGGCTGCACATTCCAAAGCGGAACCATTTCGGTCCGTTTAAATTGCTCGTATTCCTCAAGATAAATCGAAATCTCCACAATCATCTCATCCTCAGGAATTCCCCAGCCACTCTCCTCACCGCCCAGAATGACTTCATAGAATTTAAAAGCAAACGGATTATTTATCGTCTTCCATGGCAGATGGTTAAGCCGGAAGAGCTGATAAAGCTTCTCCATTTCTTTAACATACGTATCATCTGGTTTCAGAAATAATTCGATTTCTTTCTCCTGCGATGCCGTCCGAATGATTCCCTTAAATCTCCGATTCTCGGATTCGAGTTCCTTCAGTCGCTCTAATCCGCAGTCCAGCATAACCGAAGTGAGCCGTACCGGCTCTCCCTGCCTTAAGCGCTCCGATATCAGCTTCATATTCAGGTGGTCTGCCTTCATGTCATCCATACGGATCGGAAACAGATAATCATGTAGAGGATCTATTTCGTCCCTGGCGCATACTGTTGTAAAAATATGATACCGGTCTGCCTCCAGCGCGAGCTCAGCCTCTATTCGTTCTTCAAGCTGATCATGCAACTGCTGCTGGTGTTCTGCTAAATTCAGAAACAGACCGCTCATAATCTGCTTTAAGAGACTTCTCTGTTCGAGATCCTCCATCCGATTTAACCTCTCCTGCACCAGTTCTTTCATGCTGTTCATGAATCAGCCTCCTCGCTGCTCTGCTCCTGTGTAGGATCGGCTGCTTCTTCTGCGATTCCGGCCGTGTTCTCGGCTGATAACTGGTCAACATTCGGGACATTCGTTCCAACTAGATTTGGTGAAGTATACTGAATGGGCAAGCCTGCTCCGGCGCTGTTAATACCTTCAGTTACGGGTGCAGTAGGAGCAAGATTAACGGGTGACTGCTGAATTACTGGAGTCGCAGCAGGAAGTGTCGGTGTGGGATTCAGCTTCTCTTCTGCTTTGGTAATCTTGCGCTCAACCCCAAGAACTTTTTCAAGCATATCGATTTCTTGGTAAACCGATTGAGCCATGACATAAGAATCAATGGCCGCTTGATAATCCTGACCAGCCAGCTTCTTATCGCCTTTGGTCTCAAGCTTCTCGCCTTGCAGCTTCTTCTGCTCTCTGACAATGCTTTGCAGCTTCAGATCGGCCTCGTCGAGAATTCCCTTGATATTCTTCTCCGTACCGGTGAGGGAATGTTCGATCGATGCGAGGCGAGCTCTCTCCAGCACCAGCTTGGCGCCGGCATAATCGCCACCTTGCATCTTAAGCTCGCCATCCTTCACAAGCTCCATTACCTTCTGCAGGTTACGGGCAGCTTCTTCTTTCTCGAGCAGCACATCCTGTGAGAATACTGAAAGATTCTCTGCTTCTTTCCGGGCTTTGCTGAAGCTTCCCAGAGCCTTGTCATAATCCCCTTCCTTCAGGGATGCATCCCCTGCGGTGATTAATTGAGTAACCCGTAGTTTCTTGCCAAGAAGTGTCGCATGCAGCTTATTCTTGACCTTCATAGCATCATTACGGCCTTCGCTGTATTCCTTAACAGCTTCCGCATAGTTCTCATCTCCGATGTAAGTGTCACCATTCTGTTCATGCTGGACGATACCTGCGGCTGCTTCCGCTTTACGGGCCGCGTCCCGCACCTTATATACATAAGTGCCTCCGCCAACCAAGATGAGCGGGATCAGAACAGCGAATGCCAGTTTGATATATTTTTTTCTTCTCGTTGGATCTTCCTTATAAATCTTGTTCGCATAAATGGCCGCAGCCGTATAATTAGGAACAACCTGGCGCTGCTTGCTGAGAAGAATATCCTCCAGTGTATCGACCAGACTGTTAGGACCGTCCGCCGAGCTGACGGCCGATTGGATCTCCCCTCTATTCGCACCCTCCCACATTCCGGGAGTGAGCAGCAAGAGGATATCGCCGTCGTTAAGTCTCTTTTTTCTTGATATGTATGGATTAAATCCGTCTGGTGCCCCTAAATAATTGAGCAGATTATGCCGCTCTTCATGGTGATCCACTGCTTCGTCTGTCATGCGGCCTTTATCCGCCAACACTTGAGCCAGGCTCTGATCCTTGCTCTTGCCATCCAATCTTCCATGGCGAAAATGATACAGCCTGTTGTTTCCTGAAACGGCGTATACCATTTTGTTATAGTTGGTCACTACCATAACTAGACTGGTTTTAAGACGAACCCGCTGGCTTTCGTATTTCAAGATGTCATGTGCTTCATTCAGATACCGTTTCAACCGAAACCTGGACATCGTCGGCTTTTCTTCGAAACACTCCATCAGAACTTTCACAGCCGTCTCTGCACTTTCAAGCTCGTCATCGTTATCAATTCCGTTAGCCAATACCCAGCAAGCCATATCATCCAGCTGCATGAAGGCAAAGTAGTTTTTATTGGTAATGGACGTTCCTTCCTCAGATAGGAACCCTGTCAGGAACTCGCTATTTTCCCTTCTCATCCTAACCCCCGCTACTTTCTTATGTTTTAATGACGCTGCTCCAGAATTAGAACCGTGGCATTATCCTGGAATTTGAATCCTTTCTGCTCAATGGCGTGGATCATCTGCTCAGCTGCTTCGAATGGAGACAACTCCCTCGATAAAATATCCTCTAGCTCTACTTCCGACAACGTGTTATACACGCCATCGCTAAGCAAAATAACCTTATCTCCTTTTTGAAGCAAGAAAGGTTCTGTACAGACATCCAGATTTTTAAATCCGTCAAAGCCCAAGTAGTTCACAAGCCGTTTGCGCATGGGATGACTTATCGCAGCTTCACGGGTGATCTCTCCTGCCAGACAGCGAAGCTTCAATTCCTGCTCCAAAATGTGCATCCGGTTCAGCGAAATGAATTGTCGGTTACGATAAACAGTGATCGTGCTATCGCCCACAGCTCCCCAATATAGACGCGAATGATGTACCACAGCCGCTACGAGGGTTGTTCCTCCCCTGGCGCCTCTCAGTTGATGAAGAATTTCCCGGTTCGCTTGCCGTGCCACTTGCGTGAAGAAAGCAGGCAGATCCGTAATTCGGTCTTGACTGACAAACTCCCTTACAAAGGTGGTCACCGCAACCGTGCTCGCCAAACGGCCATTCGTCAGTCCACTGATCCCATCCGCAACAACGGCGAGGGTTCCATTAGAGGTTGATATGCTGGAGAAATAGTCATCTTGTTCGTTTCGCCGTCCGATCGTCTGCCCATTTCCGACAGCAACGGATGGTCTTCCCATAGCTGTGTGAATCCAGCGGCGCCCTATCAAGAGAAACAGCACCGCTATAACGAATAGAAGAACGATGATATATGGGATATAATCTGGTTCACGCATGGCGCTCCCCCTTAACCTGCCGTGTTTTCCCACTCAAAGTGGCGGCCGCACAGCGGTATAAAAATAAATTTGCTTTTGCCGAGCTGAATCATATCGTACGGTGTCAGTTCAACCGGTGAGTAAACGGCCTCATTATTATGATAGGCGAGACCGGAAGCGTCACCAGGAAGCAGATAAAAGTTTCTCTTCTTAGGGTCGTATACAATAACAGCATGATTTCGTCTGGAGACCGCATTATCACCAATAATTCGGACATGCATATCTTCAGCACGACCAATGAAATTCTTCTCGGCCATAATCCGGTAATCCTGACCGATCTGCGGACCTTCAATACAGACAAGCCATCCTGTTACTGGACTGACACCTTCCGTCTCTCCCATGTATGGCATCGTTCTTTCATCATTGTCAGCTACAGAAGAGCGAACCTCTCCTTTCACTGGCTGATCAACCGAGATATGACAATATGGGCATGTTGAACCATGCTTTCGGGTGCTGAACATATGGCCGTTAGAGCATCTGGACAAACTCATGATTTTCCCCTCCGTAATAGATATGTAAGTATTACTTGACGATTAATTTAGTATTGGCGATGTATAGAACATCGTCGCTCTCGATTTTGCAAGGCTTATCCGTTTCGATCTTGACCCTGGCTCCTTTGCCGCTTCGCTGAATACCTGTGCCATTACGAGACTCCACATCTTCGATATACCAAAGACCGGCTACACGGTTCAGAACGGCGTGGTGCCTGCTGATCAGCGAAGAATATTCTGTATCCGACAAATCCACATCCGCTTCGCCGTCCTGCGAGCTTTTGCCAATAAGCACCGAAGTCTCTCCCTGGATATACCACTCCTTGATTTTGTCGCCATCCTCATTCAGAAGAATGAGCTTGGATATGCCGGTGAGCGTATCCTCGTCAGCCACACGATCTATCTTCCGGCTCCGGTAGTAATACACGATATATCCTGTAAGAAGGGCTGCTGACAATATGCCCATCGACCACTTGAGAGCTTCGCTGCCGCTGTAAACAAACACATAAGTCAAAGCCGCAACGATTACCGCAGCAATAACGAAATCAACAGCAATCAGCCATCCTGACCGCCCCTGCCGAGGAAGATGTTCCGGCCCCGCCGGCAAGTCTGATAAATTTCTCACCGATATTCCCTCCGATATTCATAATGATGCTTATGCTCTAGCAGATCATAAAGATCAGCTTTTGCGGCGTCCAAAGAAACTCTCAAATGTTTTTCCGATATCAATCGGCCCATCAGCTGAAGTGTCTTTTCGTTTCTTCATTCCGTCGGCACCTTGTTTCGGGTTAAACCCAAAAAACGTCTCAAAGTGCCCTCCCGGATTCGAAGGATCAAACGCAGCTTTTCCCATACCTGAGCCCTGTTCGGTTCGGGCTGAAGTGAACTTTGTGCTGCTATCATCACTTCCGCCGCTGACTCCGGATGTCCTATCGTAGTCGACGCGTAAACGTTCATCCGATAAGATCCGATAGGCTTCATGCACCTTCTGAAACATCTGGGAGGCCTCCGGGTTGTTCTGATTGACATCCGGATGATGTTTCTTCGCAAGCCTGCGATATGCTTCTCTTATTTCCTGACGTTCGGCCGTATGTTCAACACCCAAGATTTGATAATAATTCAAATTGCTCTCACCCTTATGCTTTGATTCATTTCTGTATGTCACGCTTCGTGTCAGCGCCGTAAGCAAATATGGAATTAAGAGGCCGTAAAGGCCTCTTAACATGCTGCATAATTACTGAAGGACACCCGGATGTATGTACTAAATTGCGTAACCGCCTTCGATTTTGGCAAGCTCGGTTTTGTCTTTCTTTTGCTTGATCAGAACGCTGAAAGTACCTACGCCTTCTGTGTCACCGAAAGTTTCGTTGTAATCTACAACAAAGGCATTCGGGAAATGCACCTTCCGGACCACTTGATCCGCTGCGATAACTTCCAGCGTAACCTTACGATAGCAGTCAGCTTTCTCTGCTGGTATAAGCGACCAAGTCGCGAGCTTAAGAGTGTCGTCAGCTGCTTCGCCGTCAACCGCTGTGATAATTTTCCCTGTGATGATCAGTGTTGCACCAACATCTGTAGATCTAGCGTTGGAATCGTCCGGTGTGTCTGTGTCATACTTCACCGTCTTGATGTTGTCGAGTCCAAGCTCAATCGTTTCTGCGCCTTCTACTTTCAATCTGAATCCCATTCTCATTCCTCCTAAAATTTTAAAATGAATTAGTCTCCGGGCCGGTCCCCCTCACCTAACTTAAGGTGTTCCGGCAAACCGGCCCGGAGCTTCCTTCCCTGATCTTCGATCTAAACTCTTGCAGCTGAGGTTGCTTTCGTAATCGTCACTTCCAGGTTCTTGACATTGCCGTTATAAGCCAGGTCGATATGGCACAGATTGGTCTTTTCATCAATCGTGAAATTCATATCGTCTCCTTCTTGTAGAATTGAATTAACAAATCCGCGGCTTGTCATCCAGCGGCTCTTTTGGCTGCTTGGATTGTTGCTGAAGAAGCGTACGATATTCTCATATTTGAAGTCACCGGTCTGAAAACGAAGCATCCGTTCGATATACGTACTGACCAGAGTCTTGTACATCGAATCATAACCGTCTTCCGATGAGGCAAGGCTTCTCGCCTTGTATACCGTAATCCGTCTAATATCCTTATCTTGCAGCTTCGCATTTTCCGAGGAGAACACAAAACCGAAATTACGGCGGTTAATCGAATCCTTGATGTTATTCGTGAACCCGGATATTTCCTTGGCCATTGTCGTTACGGCTCGAAGACTGTTATCTCCAGCTTCGATGTCAAAACGAACACCAGGATATTCACGGCTTACATTTTTAAAGTTCTCCCGTAAATATTCAGGACACTGACAAGCAGCAGCAATACCGGCCGCCACATATGCCGCGCCGATATACACACCTTCAATCCACAGCTTCAAGATGTCTTCCTTTTCCTTTGACAGCATGACACCGTATTCTGTTTGAAGCATACGGCTATCGATGACAACTCCGGATTTATCCTTCGGAATGACTGTAAAATTCGGAAGGCATGGGATCGCATATTCACTGTATTCCTTACGTGTGAGAACAGCGCACTTATCGATATACTTATCCACTCCTGTCGTTGACAAGTTGTTAAAGGTCGTTTCTTCACCAGATTGGAAACTGAAGAACACCTGAACCTTATAGCGTTTAATGGTATCTAGCAGCATTGAGAGAGATTCCATCGTGTTACCTTCCAAACGAGAGGTACGTTCACTGCCCCGGAACCGTTCACGACTGATTCTTGCTCTTCCTTGCGAGTCCATCTCGATTGACGGTACAATTCCAAACCATACGGTATCCGAGAAATCGTTCTTGGAATTTACCGTATTGAGATAGGCCTCAAGGCGGCTGATGTTGCTGCTCTTGACCAGCATATCCAGCTTCGTATTCGTAACGAGCAGAGCCGGCTGCATACCGCGGTTTTTAGTCGCGTACTGATCAAAGAACATTTTGACGCCGATCATTTTTTCAACCAAAGGTTTTACGGTCTTAACGAAATCGTCCTTCGCATTCTTGTAAAACTCAAGATATGTATTATAATTGCTGACCTCAGTATCGATATTAATGTCATCTCTAACCGCTGGAAGCGGACAAAATGTTCTTACAACGAGGTCTTTAACGTATGCTGACGGTGATTCCGTCACCGCGTCATAATCCTCGCCGAATACTTCGGCCAGTTCACCGCTTGTCGAATCTTCCAAAAGCGCCAACTCTGTGCTGTCACTCTTAGGCGCTTCTAAGATTTTCAGTTCTCCGTTGTCTCCGATCGACAGCATTCCAATCTGGAAAGCTTCGGCCTTCTGATCCTCTTGCGCACTGCCAAGAAGAAGTCTGGTCTTGATATCTTCAATGGCAAGCGGCAGCATCGCCATGACGTTATTGTAATTCCGGCTTGCATCCTCAAACATATAGTTGAGCTTATCACCAAGCTCCAGCTTTTTCGGATCTCCTTCATCCAGCGAATCATACTGGCTGTGCAGGAAATGAATTTCCTTGCGCACCTGCCTAATGTCATCCATGACTTTCTTAGGCGAAATCATGTCCAGCAGATTTTCAAACTTGAAGTCTACATTGGTCATACCTTGGCTTTTTTTCGTGTCGATCAGGGTAAACAGCATTTTCAGGAAGTCGTTATCCTGATTAATCTGAATCTCCGAAATGGCTTCGGCGGGAATCCCCTCCGGCTTTTTGAGCGTGTAGACAACCTTCTGGTTCGCTGCATTATAAAAGGAGTAGACCGTTGGTGAAAACTTGTTTAAAAACTCATCGAAATTCTTGACTAGTAAATGTTTGTTGATTTCTTTGATTGTGTCATCGCTAAGGCTGTCGATATCTCGGACATCGCCTACTAAAGTAAGTAGATCCAACACCTCCGGATTAATCTCCTCGAACAACATCGTGCGATTGGTCTGATTGATAATGTCCATGATCTGCAGTTATCGAAAATGTGATTCCCGACAACTTCCTCCTCTCATCTAGTACTCCGTTCACATCAGATGAATCAAGAACTATATTAAGTATCATATTGAATTTTTGTCAAATGAAGGAAAACATGTCTTTTTTATCATATGGCAAGACTTAAGACCCGTTTTTAATTTAATAATTTATATTAAAAGTTAATTTTCCTCATAATTGGAAGAACTTCTACAAATAAACTCATGTTTTTTTCCTCAGAATTTCATAAATCCATACAAGGGTAGTAAAAATCTACCTTTTTTTGCGTGATTTGATATCTTTTTTTCGCATATATTGTCGAAGGGTTTTACTTGAAATGCTTATGATTAACAGGTAATTTTATCTAAGACTATCAGTGCGGGTGTACCTTCTTTATGATGAGAACTCTAGTGACTAAAGAGAGGAAGTATTGTTGTCATGCATAACGTTGTCCCTGTTCGGAACGTACGTCTTTATTTGATCCGGGTGATTGCCTTTACCTTGTTCATATCATTCACGCTCAACCAGACTGAGGTTTCTGCAGCTTCCCAGTCAGATGGACCTACTTCGAATCTCTCTACTAAATCCGCAATTTTTGTGCAGGATGTCAGCTATTCGATGAATCGGAACGGCGGGATGAGCACAGCAGGCGAAATTATTCATCTGTACAGTCAATCAGCTTCTGAGGCTTCTATCGGCTATATCGCCTATCAGGATACGATTATTCATTCCAACGCTCCTGCGATTCTTTCTTCCGATGAACGAACCGCTCTGCTGCAGAGAATAGCAGATACGAAGAATACCGGATTCTCAAATCTCATCATGGGATTGGAAGAAGGTCTGCGTTCCATAAGCACATCGGGAACCGAGAAGGAATCAAAAATTAATAGAATTATACTTCTATCTGACGGCGGTATAGATTATCGCGAAGGGGAATTAACTTCGGAGCATTTATTAAAGTTGGAAGAAGTCATTAAGGACGCCAAGAATCTTGGTATTCGAATCGATACCGTTGCCATTCATACCACTAACAATGTGAAACTATCACGTTTAGAATGGATAGCGAGTGAAACGGGCGGTCTGTACTTAAACGCAGGACAGCTGTCAGACGCACTGCATACCTCCGAGCTTCTTCTGAGTGAGACTGGGGCCGGAAATAGTGGTCCATCACTGCCTTTCATGCTATCTCTACTAGCTGCAGCCGTGATTATTGGAGGGGCATGGGCATATGTAATGACGGGAAAACGTTCTTTTAACGGCAGTCTGGAGGGCGTATTTCTCCGTACCGCTAGTGGTAGCAGACCCGCAGTAAAGAACTGGCTGCTTAGAGGAGTCAGGGGATATCAGCACCTAACACTTCAGCAACTATTTCATTTTCTGGATGTACACGAATCTCTTCCAGAGGCTTCGGATATTCGGATCAGACCAGGCAGAAATGGAAGTTTGAAGATAACAGGCGCCAGACGTTGTGTGCTAATTAAGAACGGCAAGGTACTGCCGAAAGGTCGAAGCGTCATCCTTCATAACCGAGAGCAACTATATATTACTTTTGAAGACGGACGTACCGAGCTGGTATTGACTTATAAAAGTTTCATTGTCCCTCTTCCATCTGTGAGTAAGGAATATAACCTTCAAGACTCTGAAGACCATATCGAGGAACAAGCAAATAAGCCGGCATAATTGCCGGCTTATTTGCTTGTTTGAGTTTTTTTCACACTTCGATGAATGATTGCTATCTACCGCCTTGAGCTTTAAACCAAGATGAAGGTGATTACGCGGTACCAATAGTTGATATTACACTTTGGCTGTAATACTCTTCTGCCGACGGCTAACGCGATAACGCTCGATATGTACGGCTGCTTTTAACATGGCCAGGGTCGGACGCTTGCGATCAATCGATAGTCCTGCCTGGATCCGCCCAGCTAGAAAAGCGCTTATCGCTGGAGCATGCTCTTGCAGTGGGATCAGAGAGTCATTGATTAGACGTTCACGAATATCTGCGGGGGGCTTACCTGCTAAGGAAGCATATAACGTTGCGCACAGACTATATACATCCGAGAAGGTACCTTGCCTGGAGTCCTTGGAGTACAGCTCTAGAGGGGAATAATGTGCAGATGTCACGATACCGCGCTCCTCTTCCCTCTCCAAGGCTACAGCAGAGCCAAAGTCGATCAGCTTGATTCCTCCATCACTGAGAATCATAATGTTCGCCGGCTTGATATCCCGATGAATCCATCCCTCACGGTGCAAGTGTTGTATCCCGCTTATTAGAGGTAGTGCAGTCTTGCTTAAGAATAGTTCTACATCCGGTTTCCTCTTTCGTAGTACACGCTCCAGGCTCCTGCCTCTGCAGTATTCTAATACCGTATAGTAAGTCCCGTTCTCTTCAAAATGTTCATAACATCGAACAATGGAAGGGTGCTTGAGGGATTTCAGAATATGCGCTTCCCGTTCAAATGCTTCCCGCAGTTTAGCGAATTTGTCATGAACCGAAGGTTTTCGACAAAGTACAGTTTTCCGATCCAAGTCACGTAGAACCAGAGCTCGCGGGTAGAACTCTTTGATAATCACGGCTTCGCCTGTTAGATATCGGCCTGTATACACTACAGACAATTCGCTCTGTGCGATAGGTCGGTGAACCCTGTACCTACTGCCAAGCACCGTTTTAGTTTCCAGGTATGGCCCGTCCTTTTCAGGAATCATGCCGTTGTCTGCTCCCTTCACTCGCATCTGTTTCTTATAGTATAATCGATTTCCAGATATAGGAGTTAAAGTGAAATCAAGATAATTTAAGATCTGCAATCTTCCGAGATGATGTCTTCTTTACTTTTTACTATTGTCAGACGCTACGGGTACGAATCATTCCTCCCATCGCTGCATCGTGCATGTTCAGCCAAAAAATAAATAACAAAAAGAAACCGCTATTCTTTTAGATTGGTAGGGCCAAAGCACTATCTAAGAAGGAGCGGTTCCCGATATCGAAGAAACAGAACAACTAAAAGATCAATAGTACGACATCAAAAGCTACTGGAATTCAAAAAAAACGAGAAGTTACCATCGAGTGTTTAGAACAGACCCTAGTGCTGCAGCACCTGAACAACCTTCTCCTTAATCCTCTCTACCGCAGCTCTTACCTGCTCAGCCTGCGTCACCGCGGATATGACGGCCACGCCATCCGCACCTGCGCGGATCACTTCTTCCGAGCGCTCTTCCGTAATACCGCCGATCCCCACGATCGGCAGATCGATGCCAGCTTCTCGCATCTCACGTACAATCGCGGGGCCTCGTGCATCCTTGGCATCGGCCTTGGAGATGGTCGGGTAGATTGGCCCTACCCCTAAATAATCCGCGCCATGAAGGATGGCCAGGCGGGCATCTTCAACCGTATGTGCGGAAACGCCAAGAATCCGGTCGCCGATCCGCTTACGGACAGACTCAGCCGATTCATCATCCTGGCCGATATGTACGCCATCTGCGTCCAGTGCCAGCGCTAATTCCACATCATCATTTACGATAAACGGCACACCAGACTTACGGCAATATTCTTTAAGCCTGCGGGCGAGTGCAATCAGCGATTCACCGCCCAAAGCGCCATTCCCCTTCTCACGGAATTGAAATATCGTCACGCCGCCAGCCAAAGCCTCAGTTAATACCTGCTCTGGTCCTACCGAACAGTTCACACTTCCCATCACCAAATACATCCGAAGATACTCTCGCATCTCGGCAGGTAGAATCCTCCCACTCATGAGTGTACCTCCTGATGACGGCGACGATAAGCAAAATGGTTCGTTGGACCATGACCCTGCCCAAGATTCAGTCCATCCTCAATCGCCGCTTGAATGAACGCCCTGCCACTCGTAATGGCTTCCATGGGAGACATCCCCTTCGCTAATTCTGCGGTAATGGCAGCGGAGAAGGTGCATCCTGTTCCATGGGTATGAACCGTCTTGACCCACTTGCCCGTTAACTCCGTAAACATGGTGCCATCATAGATGAGGTCAATGACCTCATCCTCCATATCCATGGCATGACCACCCTTGATTACCACTATCTTTGCACCCAAATCATGAATACATCTCGCAGCTTCGCGGCGATCCTGCATCGAACGAATATTCATCCCGGCTAACACTTCCGCTTCCGGAATATTCGGTGTAACGACCAGCGCCAAGGGAAGCAGTTCCGACTTCAGCGCCTGTACTGCTTCTGTCCGCAGCAGCTCTGCACCGCCTTTGGCAATCATCACCGGGTCGACAACAACCTGATCCCAGTCATACCTCCGAATCTGTTCTGCCACGGTGCGGATGATATCTGGGCTAAACAGCATTCCTATCTTCAACGCATTTACCCCAATGTCCGATCCTACCGCTTCGATCTGCTCCGCTGCTGCACTTGAGGGGAGCGGATATACGCCGTGAACACCCAAGGTATTCTGAACCGTTACCGCAGTAATGGCCGACATTCCATATACATCAAGCTCTTGGAAGGTTTTGAGATCCGCCTGAATACCAGCTCCGCCGCCGCTATCCGAACCGGCAATCGTTAGCGCTCTAGGAACAGAAGTAACGCTCATCGTCTATCACCTGTAAGGGCTGCGTCCACTTCCCGGATAGCGGCATATCCTGCAAGTGAATCCTTGTGTAACTTAGCAAGCTCATCTAGAAAAGCGATTTGAAAGCTTCCGGGCCCAACATCCGATGTACGCTCTGCAGCCCGAGAAGCTGCCGCTCCATAAAAGGCAAGCCCTGCCGCGCCTGCGAGCATCAAGTCCCGTTCGATGGCGACAAAAGCCCCTAATACCGAGGTCAGCAAACAGCCCGCTCCGGTTACTTTTGTAAGCAGCTCGTGTCCACCGCTTATTACCCGTACCATGGTGCCATCGGTGATAACATCCTCTTCCCCAGTAATAACGACCGTCGTCTCCAGCTCCCGTGCTGCCCGAATTGCCAGGTCCACATGACTTTCACCCGCACTGTCCCCAGCATCCACGCCTTTGATCTCCCGTGCTTCTCCGACGAGATGGGCAACTTCAGCTGCATTCCCCCGCACAAGGGTAATGTCCACCTCTTTCAAAATCCGCAGCGCTGATTCGGTCCGAAACGCCGTAGCACCTGCTCCTACAGGGTCAAGCAGCACCGGTACACCATGAGTATTCGCCGAATGGCCTGCAAGGATCATCGCATCCACCAATTCACGAGACAGCGTTCCGATGTTCAGAACCAGCGCTCCTGCGATCTTCGCCATGTCAGCAACTTCATCGGGGGAGTATGCCATAACAGGCGATGCTCCTAGCGCATAAAGACCATTCGCCGTAAAATTGGTCACCACAACATTCGTCATATTATGTACAAGCGGTTTGTTATGCTGCACCTTACCTAATAATTCAGAAATCTCGTGATCTAGCATCATACTCATACCTATCAACCTCTTTCTCATTATTAGTTATTTCAGTATTATCACAGAGCTACAGCCTGCATCTGAACCGGCCACTCTTCCTGACGGTAAGCCATGTCCCAGAACAGATACTCCAGCTGGCAGCTAAGCATGAAATGCTCGGTCATTCGCTCTCGTTCAGCAACCGTTGCCGCTGCTGCCCAAGCGTCTACTTCTTCACGAAACTTGACCGCTGCATCCTCAGCCCGGTTTCCGTAAAAATGTATCCATTCATAGAACGGATGGGACTCATCCGGTGCGACTTCCTTCATCAGCTTTTGCCCGATCTCCAAATACGTCCAAGGACAAGGCAGCAGCACCGCCATAATCTCACCAAGACTGCCTTCATGGGCAACCGTCAACATATGCCGGATATAATGATGCGCCGACGGAGCCAGCGGATACCCCTGCATATCCTCATAGATCACCCCTGCTGCATGGCAAAAATTCTGATGCGGGTGCACCTCGCTGTGCAGAATAAAAGAAATCTGTTCATTAAATACCGCGATCTCTTCCCGTGTTGTACACTTGGAAATCGCAATCCCATATATCCGCATATAAGCATTCAAGTACTCATAATCCTGCTTGATATAATGAATCAGCTGGTCCTTCGTAAGTTTCCCTTCGGCAATGCCTCTTACGAAGGGATGTTCAAATATCGCCTGAAAAATACCATCCGCCTGCTGACGAAGCTCTTGTGTAAAGCTCATCCTTTTTCCACCTCCAACATAATGAAGAGCAGAAAGTCCCGTAAGATTAGCACCTTTCAGAGCACGCAAAAAAAGCCGCCCCGAAAGCTGGAGCGGCTTCATCATATCTACCAATGCACGGAACGCATGATGACCATATGACCGACTCCACTTTCCTACGCTAGTATGAACTAGATCAGGTTCAAAGGGTCCAAGATACGCTCTTGTCTCAGCCGCTGACGGCTCCCCTAGTGGACTTTCTATTCTATTGACAAATACTGTACACAGGATTGGAAAATATGTCAAACATAGAAATCTCTTAATCTATTCCTCTCTTCCTTTAATAAACTCCAAAAGCTCCACCACAATTTCCGCTACCGCATCCTCTTGCGGCAACTGGATATATTGACTGGCTCTCATAATATCCTCCTTAAATAAATCGATAAGCTGTAGCATCGCTTCCGGATCGTTCTTCTGCGCTGCATGCAGCAATGCTATAAATTCACGGTCTGTGACAATTGCCTGATCATTCTTCGTTTCCATCGATTCACCGCCTGTTGGCTGATATTGAGTTCGCGTGCAACCTCTGACTCCGTCTGATCCTGTATGTACAATTTATGAATAACCAGCTTACCCTGAGGCGGGAGTGTATTCATCAGCTGCTCAACCATCATTCTGTTATCGGTGTGGTCTGTGAAATTCACTCCCCTATGGTAATGTTCCATATCATAGAAGGAATGCTCCCGTCTCTTCAACGTCTTGGCACGATACTGAATTCTCCAGCCAATCCGGTGAACTTCTCCTTGAACACGCTCGAAAGCGGTCTGTTCTGTGTTCATTTCTTCATCCACTCCATTCTGTATAGTTCCTCGTAGAATTCAAACAAAAACAAGAACGTATGTTCTGATTATTTTCCATAATACCACTTTTTATGTGGTTTGGAATAATGAATTTCAAATTTTCTGTGATCGTGTGGAGTGCACTATATGAATAAATTCTTTTTTTTAAAAATTTTATTTCAGTGGTTGTATTATCTATGTAACAATTACCTATATAGGTGAAGGCACCTAACAATAAAGAAACGAAATGGACTTGGGAAGAGGTTCATCTCGATTTCTTCACTTCCCTTTTGTATACGGCCTATCTAAATTAATAAATAAGGGAGTTGTATGGATATGAAAAAAGTTCTGTATGTACCTTTAGATGATCGACCGGTGAACCTGGATGATGTGATTGTTCAAGGAAGATCCGCTGGAATCGAGGTTATTACACCATGCATTGACGATATCAAGAATCGAATGGATTCCGAAAAGACTTCTTCTGATAACACCCTTTTGACCACGTCGTCACCCACCTTCGGTAACACCTCGAACATTCGCAAGTTTATTCTCGATCACGCTGCAGGTGTCGATGGTTTCATTATCTCTGTGGACATGCTCGCTTATGGCGGACTGATTGGGAGCAGAAGACTGCGTACGAACGGAGGCTCTGAATACCCGGACTATGATCCTGCAACGACGCATTTACTGGACACCATTAGACTGGTGAAGAAAGCTTATCCACGTAAGCCGATTTATGTACTGGATACCATTATGCGGCTCGCAACCACGACATACGTCGAGAATGTGTTCCAGAATGCTTACGACGAGTCCCGCGCCTTCATGAAACAACCAAGAAAGAGTGTGTCTGAGTTCAGTGAAATTCTAAATGGCTATGACACGAAACCGGATGGTACCCCTTACGAGGAGACGGTCACCTTTAACAAAGAGCTTTATTATGACGCTCGCAGGCATAAATTCAAATCGAATGTATACATTCTGGATCGCCTCGCCCGGTTAGGTTATATTGATTTCCTTGCCATCGGTGTTGATGACTCCTCTACTCAAGGTGTACAAGCCAACGAAATCGATTATATTGAGGGTTTTATTACAGCCTCACTAGGCGGCGAGAATGGCCAAAGTCCTGAACGTGCAATTATACTTCCTGACGCGGATGGCCTGGGACAATCCCTCTTGGCTAGAATGGCAAATCAATTACTACATGTGGAGGACAAAACGAGGTATTCGGTACATTATTTTGGCCGAGACGGTTCAACCATTATCAATCCCTATGAGTACATGAGTGTACACCAGAATATCCTGCACCACGTTGATATTATTGGCGGTCAGCTCGTTACTAGCTCCCCAGATGCAGAAGTGGATGTAGAGATCATTGCGATTACGGAGACTTCTGAAGTACCGAGTGCCGTAAGCCGGATTGAGGCTAATGGATTGAACCAAATTCCAACGGTCGTCATTGATTTTGTTGGGGGAGGCGCGGCGAATGCGGTCGTCACCGAAGGGCTGCTTAGCAGCCCATATACAGGACAAATTCTCGGGTACAGCGGATGGAATACAGCCGGGAATAAGATCGGTATTGCACTCGGTATGGCGCAAGCACGGTATGCATTTCTTATCACAGAAAAGCGTTCACCTGCCCTTGATAAAGCCGTAAACTCGCACGGGTCACTTTTGTTCAAACGTTTCCTTAAAGACTACTATTATAAATCTTTGGCTATTAAAGAGATTAGACAGTACTCCAGAGCCCATGCGCTATATACGAATATTCCTTATGCGGACGGCCATATGCTTCTGTTTAATTCCGAGAGTGACTACCGTCATCTGATCGATATCTTGCACGAACAGATGCAGATGCATACCGCTGCTCTTGCTGCTACAAATGCTTTTCAGATCGGCCAATCTTCTGCTTCCTCCGATATTCGTCAAATAAAAAAATCGAAGTGGGGATATGCAAAATATAAAAGTGTAGATCTGGCATATGAGAATCCCAGCTACATTTGGCACCGAGCATTCGAGATTACCTTGAATCCTAGCGTTACATTGTCCTAATACGATTCCATTTCAAAAAATCAAAACAAAACAGCGATCCTCCGGTTACAGGGGCATCGCTGTTTTATGCTTTCGGTCGCGCACTGCAAGAAAAGGCTCATAAACTGCTTGGATATCTATCGTCTACCCTTTCACTTCTACCAGTCTACTCCGGATTGGAATGTATAAATCCACCTTGCATTTTCCTTCTGCATCCTGGCTGGGATCATTCATGACAAATTCAAGGCAAGGTCTGTCATCGACATCATAACCACTGTCCGGCAGCCAGTTGCCGAATAGACTCTGGTATGCGAGGGCAAGCTTGTCGACCTTATCATAGAACTGATACGACGCATACTTCCCACCTTGCACAGTCTTAAACTGAACGACGCTATCATCACTCTTGTCAAAGCCTTCAGGCAGCGTTACACAAGCATCATAACGACATTCAGCTTCATTGACCGTCTCAGGGTCATCCAATGAAATGCCTATAAAATACTGACTCATGGGTGTCAGCCCATGCGTGCTTGCCCACACGCCTAAAGTGTTCCATGCCATGTGGGTGTCCAAGTAGCTGCCTATGTGCCTGACATAGGCGACCTCATACGATGGAAGTTCCTTAAGTGAAACGTTCATATCCCAAATCCTCCTCAAAAATGTATTAGGCCTTCTGTATTCATCATACTTCGGAGGAATGGATAACTCTTCTTGCATATTGCCCAGGATCAATAAGTTATTGCTATTCTTGCCCCTATCGCTCCCTCTCACTTCACTCGGCGTTTTATTGAAATGCTTCTTGAAGGCAGAGTTGAAGGTGGCTACCGACTCAAAGCCGCACAGCTGTGATATATCAAGAATCTTTCGGTCAGTATTGATTAGGTAGGATAGCGCGTTGTGCAGACGTACCTTATTCACATAAGCAATGGGAGTAATACCGATAATCGAAGTAAATATCCTGCTGAAATGAAACTTTGAGAAATGAGAATGTTCCGCCAGCTCGTCCAGTGTAATTCTCTCAGAGCTATTGTCCTGGATATACTGAACACTGGCCTGGATTCTATTCAAGTATTCATTGTTCATCTTATGCTATTCCTTTTCAATTTTATTGTGGGAAGTTGGGATTTAAATAGAATCATAACTCCAAACTCCTGTATTTTGGAAGAGCTGAATATGGAGAACCACCGAACCATGCATCTAATTGGTACCGAATTTAGAATACTGTTATCATATAGAAAAAAAGGAGTGGATGACATGCAATATCGCCGTCTAGGACATAGTGGACTTCAAGTCTCTCAATTAGGACTCGGAACGAATGCGTTTGGCAAAAGGGCCGATCAGGAAACTTCCACTCGAATTCTCCATACTGCGCTAGATCGAGGCATTAATTTCATCGATACAGCTAATATTTACGCGAATACAGAGTCGGAACGGATCATCGGGGAAGCTTTGATCGGCAGACGTCATGAAGCTATCTTGGCAACAAAGGCGGGTCTACCGACAGGAACCGGAGCGAATGAACGCGGATCATCTCGTCATCATCTTATGCAAGAGCTGGACAAAAGCCTAAAGCGGCTGAAGACCGATTACGTAGATCTGTATCAAATCCATACATTTGATCCGAATACACCACTTGATGAAACGCTTCGAACGCTCGATGATATGGTTGCTTCAGGAAAGGTAAGGTATATCGGTGCCTCGAACTACGCTGCGTGGGAATTCATGAAAGCACTCGGAATCAGCGACATTAAAGGTTATATGCGCTATACATCCATACAGACCAGTTACTCCTTGGCGGATCGCACTCCTGAGCTTGAGCTTGTTCCCATGTGTCTGGATCAAGGTATTGGCATTATTCCTTATTTCCCACTCGCAGGCGGGATTCTGACTGGAAAATACAACAGCAACACCAGTGCACCACCTTCCGGTTCCAGAGCAGAAACCGATCCGAACTTCAATCGTTTTCTTGAGCCTAGAAACACTGAACTTGGACAACGGGTTAGCCGGCTTGCAGAAGAGCACGGGTATTCTTCGAGCACCCTCTCGATATCCTGGCTTATGAACCGTCCAGCGGTCTCCACGGTTATCGTTGGAGCTACACGTCCTGAACAACTGGAGGAAAATATAAAGAGCCTCGATATTCAGATTAGTGAGGAGCTTAACAAGAAACTCGATGAGGCTAGCGAATCCTTTATTTACGGAAAACCGTTTGCCAGCTATCGCCTGGATTAATGTTTCAGATCGGCATAATGTATCTTCTATTAAAGAAAGATGACTCCTGGTTTATTAGCCGGAAGTCATCTTTTTATTTAGAAACTTAATCGTTCTCCACACTAGCAAGAACCTGTCTTAACACTGGCTCCAGATTATCAGCCATCTGCATGAAGCCAAAATCCGTCGGGTGAACGCCATCTACCGTCGCCTCATCGGTTCGGCTGCTCATCAGACTTGCTCCATCCACGAAGGTAAGTCGGTGATCTCCCGCCTCCGTCAGCTTCTGGATCAGATCAGACTGGAAATCTCGACGCTCAAGCCTTCCTTGAAGAAGCTCTGGCTTATACGCTTCCGCTGCATAAGGGAATCTGGAGACGAGGATGATAGGAACCTCCTCATAGGCTGCTCTTAGAATGCGGATAAATTCAGGTAGCGTCTTACGATACGCCTCTGTACCGCCGCTGTTCGACTCATAATCAATGATGAAGCAGGCTGGATTATCGATCTGCGTAATCAGATGTGCAAGCTCCGGCTCCCCTTTTCCATTCCCGGAGAAACCAAGATTGATGAATTCTTGATGGATTCTGCGACTTAAAATATTCGTATATGACATACCTGGACGCGCAGCGCATCCGCCTTGTGTAATCGATGTACCGTAAAAAATTATTTGTTTGTCCGAAACATAAGCTTCCGGTGGCAAGACCTCAGCGCCCTGATCAAGTCCGATCTCTATTTCCTTCACACCTTTATAAAGCGGCATATTCAGTATAAAAGAACGCCATTCGCTGCTATCACATAGAAATAACCGGCTTTCGTATTCTGGTTCGCCCGTCTTAAAGCTTGCAGTACCTGCAAATAACCAATGGCCCGGTCCACCAAAATAAGCATCCATCCCGCACTCGCCGGTAGCAGGCATATGATACATACTGGAACCTCCAGCTAGTCGAATACGCACGGAAATATTTCTTGAATTGGTGCGAAAATGAATTTGCCCGCCTGACGTACAGTTAGCCAAGTTATCAACGGGCGTCGGTATCTTATAACTAGGTGATACCGGAAGCCTGCGGTAAATACGCTCCTCTTTAAACCAGGCGAGCCCGGATATCCGGAACGGCTCTTTGAGCGGGGAATACCACGTTAGACCATCTGTTGTTCCGTTCTCAATCTTCATATTAGGATCCAATTGATGGGGAGACACGGCCTCCCGGTCTTGCTTCTCCATTACCTTTCGCCTCCAGACATAATCGGTATAATAGGGCACACCTAGTCTACTGTCATCTCCAGCATTTGTAAACTGAGGATTTGAAAGAAATAGAGTCTGTCCGGATCGAATACTCAAGCGAGGTACGGATAAGGTACGAATAAGCAAAAAGGGATAGAGCGCCAGAGTTGATCCGGCAACGCTATCCCTATGTGGTATTGTATTACGCTCTGCTCGCCTTGCTTGCCTTATTCATTTCACCAAACTTCGGTTTGCGGGAGCCATATTCATTCGTCTTTCGACCTGAATACTCTTTAGGCTTTCGGCCTGAATCTACCTTGGTCTTGCGACCTGCGTCGGACTTTGTATAAGAACCGGCATCCGTCTTTGGCTTACGAACACTGTCCATTTTAGGCTTGCGGCCTGAGTCCGTCTTCGGCTTGGCTGATCTCACTTTTGCTCCAGGTTTCGAAGATCCTTTACTTTTAGAGAACCGCGCGGAAGTTGGCATTGGATAAGCATGGTCTTTTACCTCAGGAATCGACTTTCCGATTAATTTCTCAATATCCTTAAGAAATGGAAGCTCGTCCACTTCACAAAAAGAGATCGCGGTCCCGCTCAATCCTGCACGCCCTGTACGTCCAATCCGGTGAACATACGTCTCTGGAATGTTAGGCAGGTTAAAGTTGATGACATGAGACAGCTCGTCAATATCGATGCCTCTGGCCGCGATATCAGTAGCAACCAATACTCGCGTTTCGCCGCTCTTGAAATTCTTCAATGCATTCTGCCGGCTAATTTGAGACTTGTCGCCATGAATCGCTTGAGCTGAAATATTCACTTTCGTCAAATCGCGTACAACTCGGTCTGCACCACGCTTTGTACGAGTAAACACCAGTGCCGAAGTAATCGTCTTATCCTGCAATATTTCATTCAATTGCTTCTGCTTATGACCCGTTTCCAGCAAATACACCGATTGCTTAATACGTTCCGCCGTCGAAGACACGGGTGTAATTTCTACTTTCACAGGATTATCTAATAGTGTCTTAACCAACTGGGTAATCTCGTTAGGCATCGTAGCCGAGAAGAAGAGCGTCTGTTTTTTATTCGGCATTTTAGCAATAATTCGTTTCACATCATGAATGAATCCCATATCCAGCATGCGGTCAGCTTCATCCAAAACCAAAATTTCAACATACTGCAGATCAATACGTCTCTGGTTCACTAAATCCAGCAGTCTGCCTGGTGTTGCAATAACAATATCCGCTCCTTGTTGAAGGGACCGCTCCTGCGTTTTTTGAGATACTCCGCCCAGAATGGCGGTTGCACGCAGCTTCGTAAATTGACTGTACGCTTTGACGTTATCAAAAATCTGAAGAGCAAGTTCTCTAGTTGGGGATAATATCAATGACCGAATACGACGTCCCATACCTGGTTTAGGCGGGTGTTCGTTTAAGAGCTGGATCGTAGGTATGGCAAAAGCCGCTGTCTTCCCTGTACCTGTTTGAGCGCAGCCAAGAAAATCTCTACCGGACAATATAGCTGGTATTGCCTGTGCCTGTATTGGGGTTGGTGTCGTATAGTTCTCTTTATCTAAAGCCTTTAAAATAGCAGGTGAAATATTTAATTCGTTAAATGTCATTAGGTCTCCTTAATTATGAACACATTTATTCTCGATCACGTAACTTCAGGCATCTCATTAAGAGTCTCCACAAGCCGTTTTATACGTCATAACAAATAACGATACCACAGATCAGTATAAAAAAAGAAGCGGAATTTTTCTCCGCTTCCTTGTTTAACGTAATATTCCGTCACTTTTCCACAAATGAACTTGTATTTCAAATCAGAGTTTAACTCAAAAGAACAGCTGAGTCAGACCCAAAATCACGGAAGCCGTAACCAATAATTTAGCTGCAATGTTCTTGTGCATCACTTTCAGTACAATAGCAATGACCGCAAGCACACCCAAGGATGCTGCAAAGATTCTTGCAACATTAAAATTTGTTGGAAGCGAAGTTGCCGCTATATAGCTAATGACTATACCGAATATTACCGTAAAACCGAATATACTGTTGTTCTTTCTCGGATCTTTCACTGTAAACAGCAGTACGATGCTAAGCAAGCCAACTACCGATAAAACGATATACAGTAAGAATAATAATCCTAGTGCCATTTTGAATCCTCCTTCTAAGTTAGTCATAGGCAAGGCACGACTTGTAAACAGACACTCTAAATAGTTAAACGGTTCTCGGCCTGATCTAATCAGTCAACAGCATAAATAAATTAGAAAGCGTTTTATTAGAAGGAAGGATTCAGCTTTCTCCTGAAGAATGATATGGTGTTACCGCTTTATTATATTGATCATGTGAATCATAAATGGGGAGGGACTCGAAGATGAACGTGGAACCAAAGGACAGTATCCGAATCATGCCTGATCAGCTCCGAAGCTTGGTTACATCATTTGCCCGCAAGGCAGGCATGTCTCATGAACGATCCGAATTTCTAGCAGATCTACTCGTTATGAACGATCTTCGGGGTGTATTTAGCCACGGCTCTCAGCAAATCGCAACCTACGCCCGTATTATGCGGGATGGCTTGATTCATCCAAATCCAGAAGTCCGTACCGTCAATGAAGCACCTTCCACGATTGTTGTGGATGGAGATGGAGGACTTGGATATTTTGCAGTATACCAAGCCGTACAGGAGCTAGTAGAGCGCTGCCGTAATAACGGAATTGCTGCAGCCGTCACGCGAAATCACGGACATATCGGTGCTGCCGGCATTTATTCACGCCTGCTGGCGGAAGAAGGGCTCATAGGTTACGTGACCTCTGGACATCAACTGGACTTGAAAGCAGAAGATTCCATTGTGAATGCAGCCGGCGGATCACCCATGTCCTTCGCGGTACCATCCGGCAATGAAGTCCCCATGGTGCTGGATTTCGGAGCAACACTTGATATCTTTCCCGATGCCCCCCACTTGGATCAGCTGTTTAAGCTCGCACCCGGACTCATATTTCGCAACATGGGACTCGGTTTTATGTGTCAAGCTCTCGGCGGATTCTTAGCAGGAATTCCCGTTGTGAGAAACGATGAAGGGAAAGATTACGTAGGTGCCAATCAAGGAGCACTGATTATAGCGCTTGATGCAGGACGATTTATACAACCAGATCTTTTCAAGAATGAGATGGATACTTATATGAAGATAACAAGTGAAATGCAGCCTATGCCTGGCTATGATAGGGCCACACTTCCAGGGGTTCTGGAGTCAGAACGTGAACGTAATTGGGCGGTTAGCGGCATTCCAATAAGCAGAGAGCATCAATCGATTCTGGAAGCTGCAGGCAAGGAATTTGGCGTCGATCTGCCATTCTAACCATTCTCCATAACATAAAAAAGCTGGCAGCCACTAAATTGGCGCCAGCTTTTAATCATTCTATCGTTGATCTGAAACATACGATCCAATTTCAACAATTACCGGATGTTCATCCTTCTCAGCTCTGATTATCATCAAGCCACTATCCGAATTCGGGTAAGGGTGCAGCTCAATGCGATAATTCTTAGCTCCTGAGATTCGCACATGATCTGCAGTTAACAAGGCTGCACGAGGATGATAGACACGCGTCTCTCCCCCGTTTGGTACATATTCGACTCTAATACTCTCCAAGTCATAGTCATACTGATAACCCTTTAGTACGCCTCCCGTAGCTTGCGGATATCCGCGGTTCAACGCTTTTGCGAAAGGAGTATCTTTAAAGCCTTCGAACCAGCACCAGAACGTGTTACTCCATAAGTATTGTTCAAAAATACGGTTCACCGCCTTGGTTAACGCATAGGTTGCCGGATTCGCATTAAACGCTCCCCACTCCCCGATCAAGACGGGTGTATTCAGACGCTTCTGAACCTTGCGGTGAGTCGCAAAAATAAAGTCTACTCTCTCCTGGTTATAGATCTCGTAATGATCTGTATCCACAACCAAATCATAGCCATGAGGAGTATACACCTGATGATGTGCTATCGTTCCATCCGTATTTCGCACAAGCTCAAGTCCTGACTCCACGCCCATATTCGTGAAATAATTCGTTTCAAGCATTAAAAATCCATCCGGATCCACCGAGCGAATCCCTGCTGCTATTCTATTGAAGAAAGGCGTGATTACATCCCGATCGAAGGCTTGTGAGGCTTCCTTCGCACTCTCCACAAGCACACGGTAAATGTCCATATCCGCCATACCTTGCAGGATCTCCTGCTTCTTCTCTTCATCAAACCACAGTCCAGCTAACTGATCCATATCGGATTCATTCATTCCCATGACCGTTTGGGCATAGGCAGCAATGATAGCACCAAATATCTGCTGTCCGCTGCTTCCCGGGTAAGGCTCATTCATCATGTCATAACCGATCACATTGGGGCAATCTGAGAAAACGGCCGCTACATGCTTCCACATCGCTGCATAATGATCCTGAAGCCCAATTCCATCTTCCGCAGGAGTATTCTGCCAAAAGTGATCCAAAGCCCGATTAACCGCTGGGCTCGCAAGATAGGCATCACTCCACATGTCTCCTGTCACATGTGGCAGATCATCCGACAAGGTAGCCCATGCCGGCGCGCCATCTCCATATAACTGACTGAACAAATCCTGGTGCATATCAAGATAGACATAGATCCCGTATTTCGCTGCCCACGTGGCCTGTTGCTTCAATCTGCTCAAATACACATCGTCGTAACAGCCAGGCTCCGGCTCCACGCCATCCCAGATCAGACCTAAGCGGATGACGTTAAAGCCCTGCTCCTGAAACCACTGAAACAGATCTTCATTACAAGGATCAACATATCCGAGTGATTTATTCTTGCATACGAGATTCACCCCACTTAAAATGACATGTGCTCCGTCCTCATCCACAATCCGTTGACCATTAATCGTTAGCTTTTTCATGACACCGGCTCCCCCTTTTGTCTGTGGAACAGCTTCCCATTTAATGAACCCTTGCAAAAAAAAACTCATTTAGATGCTCTATGCCCTGAAACGTGCTGGATTGCTCCATCTCCCAGAACAGTTCTATATATAGAGAACGCTTTCCTGCCTTTAGAACAGGAATAAGGGATAGAGCTCAGATCTGGATCTGACAACTCTATCCCTTATTTCAATCCTTGTACGGATCGAATTCATCCGCACCAGCCATACAAACACCTATTGGCTTTAGGACATGCAGTACGTCAATCGTCTCTGCATGAGCGTCCAACACTTCTTGCAGCTTCCGGTATACGAACGGGCTCTCGTCGGTACCTGCACCGCGAAGCTCAACACCATACTCCCGTATCGCTTCAAGCATCTGTGTTCTAGAGATCTGTCCGCCACTTCGAGCACGCGTTTTCCAATTCATTTTGCCTGCAGCCTGGGTCCGGCTCATGATGCGCCCTGCCCCGTGAACCGTGCTGTAACAAGCTTCTCGGTTCTCAGCAGTATCTTTACCTTTAACGATCACGGAAATGTCCCCCATACTGCCGCCAATAAAACCAAGCTGCCCCGGTGCTGATGGGGTTGCTCCTTTACGAACAACTACCGTTTCCTTCCCGTTATGTGTCTCTTTCCAGGCATAGTTATGATGGTTGTGTACTTCAAAGTCTGCTTCCGTCCCCAGAATGGATAAGACCTCTCTCATCACATAGTCCCGTCCAGCATAGGCGTAGCGACCTGCCAGCTTCATAGCGCGATAGTACATATCACCGAGCTCACTATTCAAATCAAGCAATAGAGGAGGCTGATCCATCTTCTCACCTGGGGCGTTGGCCAGAAACCCTCTGCCGGCCATCAGGTTGATGAACCCACTGGCGGTCTTATGCCCGAATCCGCGGCTACCGAAATGATTCCCGATCCACACCCGGCCTGTTCCTGCTTCTTCGAACAAATCCACATAATGATTGCCGCTCCCGACAGTCCCCAATTGATCACGGGCAAGCGCCTTTAATTTATCATACTCCTGCCGGCCTACGGCCTTATATACATCCCAGTCCGGATCATCAAACAGCTCGTGGTCAACCTTTTCATTATTGATGCGACCCACACCAAAAGAGATCTTGCGCGAAATCTCATCCATGATCTTCCCAAGTCTAGGCTTTATGTCTTCTACACGCAGCAGAGTCCGCACTGCTTTGTTCCCGCATGCAATGTCATACCCTACACCCGATGGAGAAATCTGTCCGTCGTACACAACGACTCCGCCGATCGGCTGACTATATCCTTTATGATGATCTGCCATCAGCAGCGTTTGAACAACATTCCCTGTCTGCGCGCACATTCTCGCCTGAACAAGTGCACCTTCGTCGGGTCTACCCCAGACACGTACACCGTCTATCATCTGATAAGCCATAAATTGAACTCAGCTCCTGTCATAAATTGATTGCCCCTTTTCCCCACACCTCAGTTAATGCCGATCGGAACAACTCATCGAGTTGGTCATCTAATCTGTTATCAGTATCCCTCATACTACGCGCGATCTGTTCATAATACGTTATTTTCGCTTCTAAAAATTCATTGATCGGATTGATTCTTGGCTCGTAATCCATTTCGTCACCTGCTATTTTACGGTTAAGCAATTCCATAATCACAGCCTTCAGATCACTACCTTCGGGCACTAAGCCGTCAACAAGATCTTGAAATTCAATCGGTGGCAGGCTATTATGTCGCTCAATCCATTCACAGGCCAGAATTGGACGAAGCACATAGAAATACTTTTTGATCTTTACTTGCTCTCCCTGTAGATAATCCCTGTAGTTCCCTTTCGCCATGTGTAGGTAGTGATACATACAGGATTTAGGTGAAAAACTGAGTGGAGAGATATCACGGATACGCCCTGCAACAGAATAGTTCTCCATATACGGAATAGGGGAATACAGCCACTCCAGTAGAGGAGGATTCGATTTACGAAACAGCTTCAGCGCTTTTTTCAGATCCCAGCCGTTTATATCCAGTAGATTGCTAATAGGTCGTTCAATAACATCCCGCTTCTCATCAATCGATAAATACCAATCCAGCGGTCTAATATATATAAATCTTACATCGTAGTCGCTGTCCTTGGATGGGAATCCCCATGCGCGGCTGCCCGATTCACAGGCGTACAGGATTCGGATCTGTTCCTCTCTTTCAATCGCATGCAGCTCTTCAATAATGTGTTGCCGGCTAATGGGCATGAGCTTCTACCTCGCCTTCATTGTTCATATATGTACTTGCTAATTACATCCGGGATGCAAGCTTCTGTAATCTATAATCGCTCATTTCGGGTATAACGAACATGGCATAAGTATGACGACATGAGAAAATCTTGCCGTTTCACCCATATCTCTCCCCTGTTACAATAATAACAAACGTTTATTAAGGAAGGAGAATGGTGATGGCCAAAGAAAGCTTTGATAAAGAGATCCAATTTCTGCGTATGCTTGTGCTTACAAGCGGTGCATTCACTAGACAGCAATATGCAAAGCGATTGGGTATATCCGTTCACACCTTCGATAAAACCATCCGGCGGCTTAAGGAAATCGTAAACTCGATGTACCAGCAGCTTCCTCAGGAACAGAGCAAAGAATTCACCGAGACCCTTCGATTTAATTACTATGATTCCAGTGATCCCATGCTGTTATTTTTATATCGTGCCAAGTCCGTAAAGGAGTCCGAAAGTCAGCGGCTATCGCTGCTTCTGGGCGCAATGAATGATCAGCCTTTGACTGCAATGGAGCTTCTTGATATTTGCTGCGGCGGCATTACAGCCGATCTTCCCCTCCCTGATGAGAAGACCATTCGATCTGATCTCAGGTATCTGGAGAAGGTTGGCGTCATCAAAAAGGAACCCGGGACTCGTCCTTACCGGTACCGCATTCAGAACGATTTGGTCCGGCAATTATCGGATGAGGAGCTGATTGATTTATACCATTTTATCGATGTGATGGCGAACACGCAGGTTCCTTCTGTTCAAGGATATCTACTGCGTGATGGTCTTAAGAAGCATCTTCTTCGAGACCATGCGAACCAGCTTGCTACCGAGCCATTCTTATATAAGTACCATTATTATTCACGGATACTGGATGAATCGCATTTATTCACGCTCTTGCATGCTATAAGGCAGCGCCGTAAAGTCCGTTTCCTCTATTTTTCGCCAAAATCAGAAAAAAGCTATGCTTCAATGAACACGAACCCTTTGTTCGAACGGGAAACAAAAGGCAAGCTAGATACCGTGCTCCCGCTTAAAGTGATTTACGATCACCAGTATGGACGATGGTACTTACTTTCTAATGGCAGAGAGGGTATCCGCAAGCACCGTATGGAAGGAATCACGCAGATCGAAGAGGATGAGTTTGTGACCGAGCAGTATTTTGAAGCAAAAACAAAAGAACTCATGGAGAGAATCCAATACAGCTGGCTGATTGATACGGGAAAACCCGTAAACGTGAAAGTACGTTTCTTCAACTCTGGACTTGGGGAATCGAATTTCGTCAAGGAGCGGGTTCTGCTGCAAGGACAATGGGGGAAAATCGTACATGAAGACGAGGAGAGCTTCATCTATGAAATCACCGTAAACGGGACTACCGAAATCAAACCTTGGTTGCGGGGCTTCGGTTCCAGCTGTGAAGTTCTTGCTCCTGCCTCACTTCGCCATGAAATGATTGCCGAATGGAAGGAGATTCAGTCCTACTATGAATCTGTTTGAGAAGATTTTTAACTATCAGATCGTCTCCCGTCTGGAGGATTCCGGAACCTTCATGAGTACTTCACACGAAAGATCATGGCTAAGAACGATGCTGAATCATTCAGCAGCCGATATTGCTTTCACTGAGGTTACTTTAGACAAACTCCGCTCCATCCTTGAGCAAGAAGATCAGGTGATGGATACCTCATATTACTTGATTGAAAAAGCTCGGAGTATGGAAAAGCAAGTGTATCACCCGCTTCTGCGTGCTTTATCCCACCTGATCATGAATAAGAACGGGATATGTTTGACCTACGGGATCAAGGGAGGACGCGTTCATTCGGATCATTCCGGGTTTCCATATAAGCTGGAATACTCCATGGTCAAGCGGGAATGGTATTTGCTCTGGTACCACCTCGAGCAGCGAAACTTCATGAAGACAAGGCTTCATACCATCATATCTTTCTCGCCAGAGAGCATCTCCCTATCCAAGGCGGATGAACACCTGAAGACAATCAACCAGATCTTGGACTCCCGCAAAACAGAGGCTGTTATTGAAGTTGTCCCTTCCTACAACGAAGAGCTGTCTCGTATCTTGTACGCCCTCTCCAGCTTTGAGAAGGAAACCCAATATGATGCGGAGAACGATATCTACCGAGTGAGGATCTGCTACTCTGGGGATGAAGCGGAATACCTGCTCTCCAAGATCCGTTTTCTCGGAAAGCGTGTACGGATTGTTCAGGGCGATTACTTAAAGAGAAGAATGATTGAAGCTTCTACAAAAGCACTCGCAAGGTACGAAAGTACACCTATTATCTATCATTCGCAGCCGTAGCTGTTTATGCGGTCGTAACATGTGCTGAAATGATAAATTCACCCTCTTATGAGTAAGTAACTCTGATAAGAGGGTGTATAATATGATGTTTAGAGTGTCTGACCATTATCAATGGTAAAGACCTGACCTGTGACAGAATCTTGAGTCAGTTGAAAAAGAATAGCCTCTGCAATATCGTCTGGTGTTGAAATTCGCTTGAGCGGCAAATGTCCCGCAAGTTGATACATCTTCTCTTCATTGCCTGACCACCATCTTGTGTCAACTGCCCCAGGAGATACACTATTCACTCTAATATGAGGAGCTAGCGCGATAGCTAAAGACCTTGTCATCGTATGAATAGCTGATTTTGTTGCTGCATATGGAATAGATGACCCTATTCCTGTCATTCCTGCAACACTCCCCATATTCACAATAACGCCTGATTGTTGCTTCTTCATATAAGGGACAACAGATTTAACGCAGTGAAACATTCCCTTCACATTTACGCTGAAAAGAGAATCCCATACTTCATCTGTTACGGCGTCTAAATCATTCATGGCGATCTGAGCTGTAATACTCGCATTATTCACTAAACCATCAACTGTTCCGAAAAATTTAACCGTATGGGATACTAAATCATTCACTTCTTGTTCTATAGCTACATTCGCTTTATAAGCGATTGCTGTTCCCCCACTCTGAGTAATTTCCTTGACCACCTCAGTAGCCTCTTCTTCAGATCGGCTATAATTAATAACAATCTTTGCGCCTTCAGCGGCTAACCTCAAAGCTGTTGCTCTCCCCACTCCAGTGCCACCGCCGGTTATCAAGACTACTTTATCTTGTAGTTTCATTCTAGATCCATCCCTTACCTGGTTTGTGATTGCTTAGATTCCATTATATTTTTAAGACCTAGAAGAGTATAATGCTTAATAATAAAGGGGGTATCATTTTCAGTGATACCAAGAGAGGACTGTTCTTTTTGGAAAGTCATGATCTGAGAATTTTTAAACATGTGGCTGAGCTGCAGTCGGTATCCAAAGCTGCTGAGAGACTAGGTTACGTACAACCTAATGTCAGTCAGCGAATTAAGAGTTTGGAAGATGAACTAGGCGTTAGATTATTGCTGCGTAACAATAGAGGGGTAACGTTAACGGAGGAAGGAAAAACCCTGCTCGAGTATAGTAATCAAATCATACTGTTAATGGATGAAGTTAAGTCACTAATTAACCCTAATAAATGGAGAGAATCTTTAATAATTGGTGCTCCACAGACCATTTCAGCAGTTAAAATACCTCGACTGTTTTCTTCTTTCTTGCGAGAACATCATCATATTGATGTAAAAGTAAGAACAAGTGATAAGCAGCAGCTGCAAGAAATGCTTTCCTATGGAGAAGTTGATGGCCTCTTTATTCATGGTACATATCATCACTCGCAATTCGAGACCGTTTATAGTTATTTCGAGAACATCGTACTCATATCCCCGAAAGATGCTCCATTTCATAAGCAGGAACATACATTGATTGTTAATAGTGATATTCACTGCATCTACAGAAATAAAACATTAGATTATTCCAAGATACATCACTTCCGTGACCCAGTTATCATGGAGTTTGATTCACTTGAAGCTATTCTACAAGCCGTTCACGATGGGCTGGGCATCAGTATCATACCTGCAGATGTGGCTTTCAGAAGAGAAGAATCACCGACAATTCAATATGAAGAATTGCCTGAAACTATCAAGGTAGATTTCATAATTAAACCTAGAAAACAACACCCACAAAGTTTAAAGAAGTTTATTCAGTTCTTACAGAGAACATTTAGTCAGTAGTAGAAATTGGAGCACAAAGCATATGCTTCCGAAGTAAGCTTTCCTTTGGAAAGCTTTTAGGCGGCCGCTGACCAAAACAAAGAAACGGCGGTGCAGGGATGACCTCCCTGACACCGCCATTTCTTATCTTTGACAGTTTCCCATCAAACAAGTTGTCTTCGTCGAGTAAGCTAACCTACTTTTGAGACAGTCCATGCTACGGGGTGCATTTGTTCAGTTATTCTCTATTAAACGCTCGCTAGCATAGCTCTTACATTATCAAGCGAAATCTTAACACTGTCATACCCATCGATCTTGATTCTGTCCTGCTCCACAACAACCCACTCATAACCGGAAGACTTCGCTTTCTTAATGATCCCTTCCAGATCAAGAAGTCCGGTTCCTACCTCGGTCATCTCTTTGTCCTCTTTATTCACCATATCCTTCACGTGAACCGTCTTGCAGCGCGAACCGAAACTGTTCATGACCTCTACAGGCTCACGATTCGCATGCGTTGTCCAGAACATATCGACCTCAAAGTTAAATTCCTCTTCTGTTGTTGCTTCACGCAGCATCTCCAGAATTGGCTGATCACCGAATTCATTCACGAACTCATGATAATGGTTGTGATACAGAAGATCCATACCGGACGCCTTGATCTTCGGACCAATCTCCTTCACGATTGCAATCAAGCTATGTACGTCTTCCATCGATTCGATCTTATAGTAAGGAATAACGATATAGGAAGAACCAATCACTTGGTTGTAAGTAATCACTTCATCCAGATTCCCCAGCAATTCATCTATTGGCGTATGGCTTCCCATCGCTTTTAGATTCGCCTTCTCCAGCATGACCTTCATCTCTTCTGCTGCAATATTCGCAAATCCTGCAAACTCAACACCATCATAGCCAGCTTCACTTACTTTTCTAAGTTTTGCAGCGAAATCTTCCTGATCATAATCGCGCAAAGTATATAGTTGCAGTGCTACCTTCAAATTTGTCATGTCTTCCTTCGCCTCATTTCCGATGTTATGTTCATGGCATAAATTTCAGCACCATCATAGCACGCTGTTCAGGATCAGATGTTAATTCCAAGACAACAAGTCATTTTTTCAATATATTTACGACATTATTTTTACAGATATGCATTCAGCTAGTTTGCTAAGATATAAAACAAGATTCTAATTTGGGAAGGGTGTTATCGAAAAATGAAACGAACGCTATCATGTCTACTAGTCATGGTAATGGCGCTTTCCATCCTTACGGCTTGTGGAAGCAAAAATACCGATTCAAGCGCTGAAGGCAACACAGGAACAGCTGCTGCCGGAGATTTGAAAGAGAAGGAACTTGTGAAGCTGAATGTGGTCATGATGGCTTCGAATAAGAATGATACGGCAGAGGTCGTTAATGCCGTTAACGAGATTACAAGAGAAAAGCTGAATGTCGAGATGGATGTCACTTTTATCTCCTACGGTAATTATGTACAGCAGACTACAATGATGTTGTCATCCGGGAAAGGTGTGGATCTGCTTCCTATCTATATGACACCGCTAGCTACGGTTGCAAACAACGGTCAGATCATCCCTCTAACCGAATTGCTTGAGAAGTATGGACAAGATCTCGTGAAGGAGATCGGAGCAGAATACATCGAGAGCGGCCGCGTAGGTGAAGACATTTATGGTATTACAACCGGTCGTGACCTTGCCAAAGCCTACGGCTTTGAGATGAGAAAAGACTTGGCTGATAAATACAACATCGACTATGCAAATATCAAAACGCTCGATCAGTTAGAAGAAGCATTAATGACGATCCACGAAAATGAGCCTAACATTATTCCAGTTGTTCCTTCGAATGGTGAATTGGTTCGTAACTGGGGATGGGACACACTGGGCGACGATATGACGAACCTTGGTGTACTACTGGACTACGGCAAGGAACTGAAGGTTGTTAACTTATATGAAACGGACTTCTACAAAGAGTTTGTTACACGCATGAACAAATGGTATAACTCCGGTCTGATTATGAAAGATGCGATCAACAACACGGAAAATGTCGGTACGATGATGAAAGCAGGCAGTGCTTTCGGTGGATTTACCAACCTGAAGCCTGGCTTTGATGTTCAGGAAACAAGAAACTACGCTACAGAGATTGTCGTTTCTGAAATTGTTCCTGCCTACACAACGACTTCTGACGTGCAAATGGCTACTTGGGCGATCAGCAATGGCAGCAAAAACCCTGAAGCAGCTATGAAATTGCTAAATCTAATGTATACAGATCCTGATATCATGAACCTCTTGATTTACGGTATCAAAGACAAGCACTATGTGACTGTTGGCGATGCTGCGAATGGACAATCCATTATCGATTATCCTGAAGGCACGGATGCTTCCAATAGCGGATATCCTCCAACCGGCGGCTGGATCTGGACGAACCAAACCATCGGTCACGTTTGGAACGGCAATCCCGCAGATTACTGGGAAGTTCAGAAGGAATTTAACGATACCGCAATCCGTTCAGCAGCATATGGTTTCACCTTCGATTCAAGCCGTGTTCGCAACCAGTTCACTGCTGCTTCTAACGTAGTTGCTAAATACCACGATGCCTTGATGTCTGGCGTGCTTGACCCTGAAACTACATTACCAATCTTCCAGAAAGAACTGAAAGATGCGGGAATCGACGACATTATTGCGGAGAAGCAATCTCAGCTTGATAAATGGGCTGCTGACAAGAAATAATCCTGGAAAGAGCAATCACTATACAGATTGATCTAAAGAAAATACCCTCCAACGGAGAAGGCGGAATTATTCTGGAGAAGCGTAGCGGTCACCTAAAAGTTTTCTAAGGAAAACTGCTTCGGAAGCATTTGCTTTGTCCCCAGATTTAGACCATTAACACCAAGATTCAAAAGAATCTGGGGACAACAGTGATCGGAAGAATGATCCGCATTCGTAGTGATGCAAGGGCTGAATATCTCTAGTCTCAATTTATATTAGATTGCTTTGCTTCACTATAAGCTGGAAGGAGAATGGCCATCATGGCAGCGCCTAAGGTAAAGAGAACTGAATTTGCAGCCAAATACAAACGTTTTATTCCCATGTACATCATGATGATTCCCGGGCTCATTTACCTGCTTATCAACAACTATGTTCCAATGGCTGGTATCATCATCGCTTTTAAACATATTAACTGGAACAAAGGCATCATCGACAGTCCATTCGCAGGCTTCAGCAATTTCGAATATCTCTTTAAGACGAAGGAAGCTTGGATCATTACGCGCAACACCTTAGGATATAATCTTGCCTTTATTATTCTCGGCACGTTGCTGGCTGTTGCCATTGCAATAATACTGAATGAAATTCGCTCAAAGTTCTGGAAAAAGAGCTACCAGACGATCATCCTGCTTCCCTATCTAATTTCCATGGTCGTGGTAAGCTATCTGGTATTCGCCATGTTCAGCTCGGAGTCCGGCTTTGTTAATCATTCAATTCTGGAGCCTCTCGGTCTAGAGAGCATTTCATGGTATACAGAGCCGAAGTACTGGCCTTATATCATAACCACTGTGCATCTATGGAAGACGGTTGGATACAGCTGTATCATCTACTATGCTACAGTGGTCGGTATTGATCGCGGTTATTATGAAGCTGCTGTAATTGACGGTGCCAACCGCTGGAAGCAGATCGTACATATCACATTGCCTGCGCTCAAGCCGACAATGATAACGCTTGTACTGCTTGCCATCGGTACGATCTTCTATTCTGACTTCGGCCTGTTCTACCAAGTGCCTATGGATTCCGGTCCATTGTATGATGTTACGAATACGATCGATACGTATGTTTATCGCGGATTGATCAAACTGAACGATGTCGGCATGTCTTCTGCCGCAGGGGTGTATCAATCACTGGTCGGCTTTACACTCGTCTATATCGCCAATCGACTCGTTATCAAATACAGCAAAGAGAACGCGCTATTCTGACGCAAAGGAGAATCGAAAATGGTTGATAATGGTAGAGCCTTTCAGATCATCGCGAATATCTTTATGTTCTTGTTGATGATATTCTGCTTGTTTCCGTTTGTACTGCTGGTCGTTTCTTCTTTTACAGATGAAAGCACACTGATTCGTAACGGTTACTCACTGTTCCCGGAGAAGTTCAGTTTGGAAAGCTATGCGTACATGTTTCAAAAGCTGGATACGATTGTAAGAGCCTATAGCGTTACCGTCATTGTAACGGTTGTTGGTACGGTTGCTAGCTTGCTGCTCACGGTATTGCTGGCATATCCTCTCTCCAGAAGAGACATGCCTCATCGCGGAAAATTCGCTTTCTTCGTCTTTTTCACGATGCTGTTTAACGGTGGGTTAGTACCTACCTACATTATGTGGACTCGATATTTAAACATCGATAATACGATCTGGGCCTTGATCATCCCTGCACTATTACTCAATGCCTTCTATGTTATTATGATGCGTACATACTTTACGACAACCATACCTGATGAAGTCATTGAAGCCGGAAGAATGGACGGCGCAGGAGAATTTCGTATTCTCTTCCGCCTCGTTCTCCCGATGTCCCTCCCGATGGTTGCTACGCTTTCGCTCCTCATCGGACTTAACTACTGGAACGACTGGAGAAATGGTCTGTATTACCTGACTGACCATAGCTTGTTCAGTGTTCAGAATATGCTGAATACGATGCTGCAGGATGTACAATTCCTCGCCAGTGGTGGAGCTGGCGGCAATGCTAGCGAAATTGCCGCTACCCTGCCAAGCGTAGGCATTAAGATGGCGATTGCCGTCGTTGGGGCTTTACCGGTCATCATTGTGTATCCATTCTTCCAGAAGTATTTCGTAAAAGGGATTACGGTCGGGGCTGTTAAAGGCTAGATAAATTCACACATAAACGGACAAGAAGCGCAGCATGAATTCCTGCCTGCCTATTGTCCGTTTTTTGTCCAATTAACATCATTAATCAGATAGATAAGAAATACTAAAGTCCTAGTAGAGTAGCCACATGATATAATATCTTTTAAAACCAAATTTAGCTAAGGTGACGACATCATGATAAGAAAGTATAGTGCTTCATTTAAGATGAATGTGTTCCGTGCTTTACTTCTGATCACGTTTCCCCTGATCGGGATGCTTCTTGTGTTCAACTTCTATTCTTATTACGCCTATAACGAAAAGTTTGTGGAATCAAATGAGCAATCCTTCGATTTGTATGCTCGAAATATGCAAACCGATCTGGATGCCGTAGATAAGTTCTTATCTAATGTCGCCGTAAGCGATTACAACTATCTTACGCTAAACAGCCCTGTCAATGCGCTCCGGGCTCATGTTGCGTCTCATGAAATTATGACGCAGTTCAATACAGCGCTCAACTCTTATGAAGTGGCCAACGCCTTCTTCATCTATAGTGCGGTCAATAACACCTACCGAGATATTTTTGAGAGCGGGTATAGCTATGAAACAAAAGAAGCCATCCGGCAGCAGATGCGCACACTAACACATGCCTACGAGAACCATTATTACAATGGCTGGCTCTCTTTCGAAGTTGAAGGGAAAGCTTATCTTTTTAGACTTCTTGGAAAGAGCGGCACTTACGCTGCAGTCATGGTGGACTTTGATCGGATTCCTTCAATGGATCTTGTTCAAAAGGGAACTGAAGTCATCTACGCTAACCAACAAGGTGTACCGCTGACAAACCAACAATTTATTGCAGATAACCGTATCCGGCTAACCGAAAGCAATGATAATTTCATACTGGTCGGACAACCCATACATAACACAGATATTCAACTGATCTTTGCCGTACCGAAACCAGGTGTTTTCAAGGGGGGATTAGCTTTATTGTTCTCACTATCCCTGTTCACCATATTGCTCGTTACGATCAGCCTGTTCTTCCTGAATCGTTCCGTCCTCTCACCATGGCATCGTCTAATGACGAGTATAGGCAAAGGTTCTGAACAAGAGCGGACAGAAGAGTATTATATTGAAGAGTTTAAACAAGTGGATGCTGCTTTTCACCATATGACCAACCAGATCAATCAATTGAAGATTGTCGCCTATGAACATGAGATTGAGCGGCAGAAGGCAGAGCTTCAGCATCTGCAGCTGCAGATTCGCCCTCACTTCTTCCTTAACTGCTTAAAGAGCTTGTACGGGATGGCACAGCAGCAAAGTTACGAGCGGATTCAACATATGATTCTGGCGATATCCAATCACCTTCGCTACAATTTCAAAGATAATCTGCAGCTGGTGTCCCTTCATCAAGAAGTGGATCATGTTCTTAATTACATTCGTATTCAGCAGATTGGTCTTCATAACCCTCCTCAGTGCGAATGCAGTATAGACAGTGGACTGAATGATTTTGTCATCCCACCCTTATCCATACAAGCGTTCGTTGAGAACAGTGTGAAATACGCGATGAAGCCGAATGAACAACTCCGAATTGAGATCAAAATCATTTTGCTGGAGAGCGATGATGGAGATTATGCAGATATAATCATTCAGGACAATGGAGATGGCTTTATGGATTCGATTCTGCCCGAGCTTAATCATGGTGACAGCAGCATCCATACGGATATACACATCGGAATAAGTAATGTACGACATCGCTTGTCCATGCTGTACGGTGAACGAGCCATGCTTGCCTTTTTCAATAATGATAAGGGAGCGGTTGTCGAAATTATTCTCCCAATCAACTCAAGAATGAAGGACAAGGAGGAATCTTAAATGAACGTTCTAGTCGTGGATGATCAATATGATGTTGTGCAAGGAGTTATCGCAGGAGTGAACTGGCAGGAATTGCATATAGACAACGTTTATCCTACCTATGGTCCAGATGAGGCAAGAGCCATATTACATACGAATCAAGTACATATTATGCTGTGTGATATCGAAATGCCGCTGGAGAATGGACTGGAATTGTTCAAATGGGTAAAGACTCAATATCCTGCCATTGAGTGTATCTTCCTCTCTTCTTATTCCGAATTTGAATATGCTCAAGAAGCCATTCAACTAGGATGTTTCGACTATATTCTCCAGCCTGCAAGATACGAGAATATTCAGGCATCCATTGAACGTGCGATTCACAAGATTCATGCCGATACCCATATGCAGCAAATATATGAGTATGGTGCTTACTGGCGACAGAATGAAGAATTTTTGCTGGAGAACTGTATCCGCAGCTTCATGCTCGATCCCGGGAAACAACCTCAGCAGCTTCTTCGAGATTTGAGTAACATTCATATCTCTGTCTCTCCTCATACGCAGTTCTGTTCCGTCCTGATCCAGCTTACCAGTGCGAACAAGGAACCTGTGAAATATGAACTGAGACATGTATTAACTAAACTCATTGAGCCTTTTGAGCTAAACCTTCTATTCGTGCAGCTGGATCGGGTGAATTATTTAGCGCTTCTATATACCGAAGGCGTATTCGATGTACATATTACAGATTTAATGAAGCCATTTATAACTGCAATACAGAATGAGCTGGGTTGTTCAGCCGCTTGCTATGTCTCCGATATTGGGCAACCTGATAAACTCAAGCTCCATTACAAATCTCTTATCCATATGCGGCAGCAAAATGTCGCTTTATACAGTAAAGTCTTTACGATGCAGCAACTCAATCAAATAAAAGAAAACTTCTACTCTATTCCAGACATGCAGAACTGGTCTATACTGATATCCCATGGCAGTAGTAAAACCGTGCGTGATCAGATCCATAGCTACCTTCTCCAGCAAAAGCAGCTTGGCAATATGTCTGCTGAATTTCTGGCCCGATTCCATCAGGACTTCATTCAATTATTTCTGACAGCGGCCAACCATATGAAGCTCGAGGTGAATAACATCTTCTTTGAGCAATACCCATATGCTGACTATATCCAGGCCTATACTTCGCTTGACAAGATGATTGATCTGGTCAATTTCACCCTCGATTATATTGAGGTGCATGCCACAGAGGCGAGCAAAATTCAGTCACCTATTGAAAAAGCCATTGACTATATCAATCAGAATATCGAGAAAAACTTCAGCCGCGCGGAAGTCGCTGAAGCCATCTACCTCAATCCGGAATATTTATCCCGGTTGTTTAAGAAGGAGAAGGGCATATCCCTGAATGATTTTATCGTTACCCGAAAGATGGAGATCTCGAAATCGCTCCTAACGAGCACGCATATTCCGGTGCATATCATTGCATCCAAGGTGGGGTATTCGAACTTTTCTTATTTCTCACAGGTGTTTAAAAAGCACTGTGGCCTGACTCCGATTGAATATCGGCAGCAGCAGGAATCATGAGTGAAACCCAAAGATCCATGTTTTGCGGCATATATCCTTTTCCCTGTAGCCTGGACGCTACGCGTACGAATCATTCCTCCCATCGCTGTTGTATTCCAATTTCTTTGAACTGGTTTTATCTTTGTAGAAATTGGAACACAAAGGATATGCTTCCGATGTGAGCTTTTCTTTGAAAAGCTTTTAGGCGACCGCTATCGCTTGTCCGGAAACGCTTCGTCCCCTCCGCTGCTTCGTGCATATCCATCAGAAGAAGCGCACGAAAAGCCGCTTTTCCCTTATTCACAATCTGTTAAACTGGGCGAAAATAAGTAAACAAATAAAGGAGCTGTCCCTAAGTAGAAATCTTCTTAGGAGACACCTCCTTTTGTCGTTTGTCCTCAATCTCTAAAATTGAATCTTCTCCAAATAAAGCCCGTAAGCCTCTGCCATACCACCCGTTTGGCTTCGTTCTTTGGAGGCTATAATCGCAGGAATGTCTTCTGCTTTCTTGTCGCCTAATCCGACCTCAATCAACGTACCGACTATTTTTCGAACCATATTATACAGAAATCCATTGCCGCTTACCCGGAACTGGATAAATCCGTCCACCTCTTCGATATCCAGCGAATAGATGGTACGCACTGAGTCCTTCTTCTTGGATTTGGCATTGGAATACGCCGTAAAATCATGTTCCCCGATAAAATGCTGTGCTGCCTTTTTCATGAGTTCGATATCCAGCTTCTTCGCGACATGCATACTATACTTCCGCATAAAGGGGTGGCTATACGCTTCATTCCAGATTTTATAGATATAGGTTTTATCCTTAGCGTTATATCTAGCGTGAAAACGATCATCCACCTGTTCAACTTCAGTAATGCTAATGTCCGGTGGAAGATAATGATTCAAGAAATTCATAATTTTAGATTCAGGCAGTTGGTCGCTGATCTTAAAATTCGCCACCTGCGCTAGTGCATGAACTCCCGCATCGGTTCTGCTCGAACCGATAATTTCGACCGGGTAGCCTGTCAAAACAGAAATGGCGTTTTCTATTTTCCCCTGAACCGTATTCTCGCTATCTCCCAGCCGCTGCCAGCCTTTATAACGTCCACCATCATATTGAATGGTTAATTTATAGTTATTCATATGTTTACTCCCTTTTCCTATATCACAAGGATGTCATTCATCCTATGATCTCACGAGATATGCTTGTCACTCGGATGCATGAACAGTATACCGATATTGCTGCTGATTTACCAGAGATGAGAGTCAGTTATTATAACAAAGAACCCCCATTCCCGCGTGAAATGCGGAGATGGAGGTTGTTATGCCAGTAGTTAGAATCCTGTTTTCGGTATTTCCTGTGGTATATCGGAGTATGGTAAACGTGATCCACTTCTAACAGCGTATATGTTATCATGGGCTTTCATCATGTGCGAGACGAATGGCATATACGGTTGCTGACAAACATCCACCACTCCGATCTGATAGTTCTCACCATCAAAACGGCCAAGAACTGGCTGATCATTCCACTGAAAATAATGAACGCCTATAATATTAGGGTTTGCTGCAGCTTGTTCAACATAATAACGATAGGCTTGCCCACGCTCTTCCTGTGTGGAAAATGCTCGAATGCCGCTCGCGAGCATCCCTACATCGGTCGCTCCAAAATGAAACTCGCCAATCATAACAGGCATGTTCAATTGGTTAGAAATGAGCTGAACCAGCTCTTCATCTGGTTTCAGTTGATAGGCATTTAAGGAAAAGACATCGAAATACTCGCATCCCTCAAGTATTTCCGGTCTAGATATGAATGCATACCGCATACCCAGATTCATATGATTCGGGGCCGCTTTTCTGCAAGCTAAAGCTGGAATTTCAACATAACGACGGATCATAATTCGATCAAACTGCTGCAGAACCTCACGAACATCCGGTTTGCGTAATACATCATGTGTCGTCGTTAATATTTGATCAAAGTTATCATATTGACTCGCCCACGCCTTGTTCAGTTCTTCGATACTTCCATATCGCACACTCAGCCACTCTATTAAATGTTGCTTACTTTTCAGTGGCGCTGGATTCTTAAGCAGCATTTCACTTAAACAAAGATCATCCACGAACGCCCAGTGTGGTTCATTTCGCATAAAATAACCAACCATATAACGGTTATCACGCATGGTCAGGAGCTGTTCAGCAAATTGCTGAGCCCGCTGTTCATAGGTATCACAAAATACATCGGGAAAATCACGGTATACTAAATGCTCTGTTGACGGATAATTATCCATCGGATACACAAACGGCATTTGGGCATACTCAATGAACTCCGGGTCTGACCAGTTAGCAATCGTATTAAACCCCCAGCTTATGAGCCTATGCTTTGTAAGTGCTGCCCACTCTTCCTTCCACGTTTCACCGAATGCCTTTATTAAGTTGGCTACTGCAAAGTCATATCCGCGCTCGGATACCGCTTCTTGAAACTCATCACCTGTCTGAAGCTGTTTCGGAAACAGATGACTCACTTGTTCATAGGAAGTTTCACTATGAGGGCGGACACAATCCATACCGGCGCTAAATAATGCATATCCGTCCGGATCTACGAGCCACCATCTTCCGTCATCATACTGTGTACGGAAAAATCCTGTAGATTCAAACTGAAGCTTGTTCCATCCCCCGTAACCATTATCAACGGATGAAGACACGCTGTTTCGTTCGCCCTGAAGGAAAGACATCAGTTCTTCCTCTGACTGCATTTTTTCAGGCCAGTTCTTATGTAGGCATTGTCCCATCGAATCTATATAAGGAAGATGGTCATTCTTCTGCTCAAGCGGTACTTGACTCAAATACAATGGGCCCATGGTCCATTCCCTATCGTTTACGGAAGGAATGCTGGTCAATGATACTGCCTTAATCTTGGCCGGATCAATAGAATCATCACCTCTCAGAACGCATTGCATCATTCCCGGGAACCTCTTCAGAAAGAGCTTCTGTCCATTTACAACAGCTAGAGGCACACAAATTCTTGTTCTTACATAAGGCAATGTTCCCACGTGAATTTCAATCCGCTTACAGTGTCCATTCCGTTCTTCCTCTTCAAAGGTCACCACAACAACCAATACATCGTGGGATTCATGATACAGATCAAATTGCAGGTATTCATAATCCGTCCAATTGATTTCTGGAGTCTCTAATCGAAGCTCTCCACCCATTTTCCCCGCCTGAACATGATATTGATCCACTTGCTTTTGAATAGAAATCGAACCCGAGACAGGAACAAACTTGTCAAATTCAATAGTGTTCAACATGGAATCCCCCTTACTCTTTGACTGCTCCTAATACGATACCTTTAACAAAGTACTTTTGTAGAAACGGATACACGGCCAAAATCGGGAAGGCTGCAATGAAGATCTGCGCAGCTTTCACAGTTCTTTGAGATAAATTCTCCAAGTCTCTTGGGTCCAGACTAATCTTGCTGAAGTCCTGTTGAACCACTACCGTTTGCAAATATGTTGCCATCGGATATTTATTCGAATCTGTCAAATAAATAAGACCATCAAACCAGGAGTTCCATTGCCATACTAACGTAAACAATCCAATGGTAGCGATGGCAGGCATGGATACCGGTAAATACACCCGCCACAAGGTCGAGAAAATACCTGCTCCGTCGAGATATGCAGCTTCCTCCAGTTCCTTCGGAATAGCTTTAAAGAAATTCATCATGAGTATCATGTTATATACACCCACGGCTCCTGGAAGCACCAACGCCCAAATCGTATTTACAAGATTAAGGTTTGAGATTAATAGATATGTAGGTACCAGACCACCATTAAACATCATCGTGAATACAAAGATCCAAATGTAATAATTCCGGCTTTTAAAATAATGATATTCTTTGGAGAGTGCGTATCCCGCCGCTATAATCAAACTCATGCCTATAGCTGTTCCCAATACGGTACGCAGAATCGAGACGAAGAATGAACGGACAAAGTTGATATTATTAAGCGTTTTATCATAAGACTCTAGTGTAAAATCAACAGGCCATAATCCAACGATATTCGCATTAGCTGCACCGCGTCCGCTGAAAGAAACAGCCAAGATATGAATCATTGGAAAAATACATAATAGAGCCAATATAATAAGAAAAGATGAATTTATTACGCTGAAAACCTTATATCCCTTACTTTTATAGTACATATCGATCTCTCCTTCTCCTACCAGATTCGGTAATTGGCATATTTATAAGCTAACCGATAGGAATAAACCACCAAGGCAAAGCTAATGACGGACTTAAATAGTCCAATTGCTGTAGCGAAGCTGAAATTACCCTCCAGTAAAGCGTTACGATATACAAACGTGTCTATAATGTCCCCTTTTGCATAGACCAGTGGATTATAGAGGTTAAACACTTGGTCAAAGCCTGCATTCAGAATGTTTCCTAACTGAAGTGTTCCAATAACTACAATAATCGGAAGCATTCCAGGCAACGTGACATTTAACACCTGCTTTAATCTGGAGGCACCGTCAACCTCAGCCGCCTCGTAGATCGAAGGATTGATTCCTGCAATAGCTGCAAGATATACGATGGCGCTAAACCCAAACTCTTTCCATATATCACTGACCACGAGCGTGAACCTAAACCAGTCCCCATCCCCAAGGAAGAATATTGGCTGAATCCCAAAGAACTGTAGAATCTGATTGATCAAGCCGCCGTTGATTGAAAGTATATCTATGAGGATTCCCCCTAAGATAACCCAAGATAGAAAGTGCGGCAGATAAACAAGTGTCTGGATGGAGCGCTTAAGACCCATATGACGAACTTCATTCAATAACAGTGCAAAAACAATCGGAAATATCATTCCAATGGATATTTTGAGCACAGCGATGATAAACGTATTCCATATCACACTAACCGTGTCATCGAATAAGAAAAGCTCTCGAAAATGCGATAAACCTACCCAATCTGATCCAAAGAACCCGAGCCAAGGCTTGTAATCTTGAAACGCAATAACAAGTCCGAACATCGGTACATATTGAAAAAGAATGGTAAGCACAAACGCCGGTAAAATCAAAACATGCAGTGGCAACGTTTTCTTAAAATCCCCTCTCAAATTCGGTCGTTTAGGGTATTTCTTCGGAAGCTGAATGTTCAAGTCTTCTCGACTATTCTCTCCATTCAAATTGGACATATCTCTCTTTCTCCCTTCAAATGTCGAACCGTGTAGGATGTGTTCTGTGTTATAATAATTGTACCTATCGTGGGAGAATCTTCCTATGTCCGGATCTTAACTTCTATGTCCTCACTCAGAACTATTTAACTGTCCACATAACATGAGGTGCCAACAATGGTGAAGTACAAACTGTTCCGAATTTTACTTTTTTCCTTTATAGCCATTTTGCTTGCGATCAGCTTACTGTTTGCGATAACAGAACGGGTAAGTGAGAATGTACTTCAGCAGAACCTGCAAAACACATCGTTAAATCAACTTGAACATGCACTACAGGAAATGGAGCAAGATCTTAAGCAGCTTGAAATACTAACTGTACTTCTCTCCAATGACAGCAGCATTAAAAGCTACGATACCTCCAAAGACTTCGCACCTTACCTGAACAGTCTGCTCTTGCGCAAAACAATCGAAGAAAAATTATTAACCCAAAGCTACGCCAATATCGTACATAGCAGCGTTTATGTATACTGGCCGCAGCTTAATCAAGTTCTTACTTCACCAGACAACAGGACAATCCGCACTTATAACGAAGAAGAATGGCCAGAACTGCCCAAGTTTAAATGGTTTATTAGTGATGAGAATGTCTTTGAGCTTCGTTATATTCTGGTCGCGCCTTTCCTGAAGACGCAGAACCTCAGCGACGTTAATTTCACGGTGGAAACATCTCTCGGAGAACGATTTCTTCAGAATGTGTTAACTGGCGTTGAAGCAGTGGGAAACGGAAAGGCTTTCTTTTATAATCCTAACTTTGACCCGGTAACCTCGGGAGAACTGAATGAACCGCTATTTCAGCAGATTCGCGACTTGTATGCAACCAATCAATTTTCAGCAGGAAAGCTAAACCATCAGACGGTTAAAATAAATCAAGAACACTACTTAATTCAGTCAGCTTCAAGCTCAGTACTGGATTGGGAGCTAGTTCATTACATTCCATTAGACGATTTTTTGAAACCGCTTAACAAGACGAAAACCATAACCCGGTTCAGCCTTGTGTTCCTGCTGTTATCAGGCATATTGATGCTTCTGATTCTATACCGCAATATCATGAAACCATTTAGTTATCTCATTCGAAAAATTGAAGCCCTGGGAAAAGGCGCTTACGAAAGCAGAGTCCATCTCAAGTTAAACAATGAGTATGATTATTTATTCGAACGTTTCAACGAGATGGCGGCTCGAATACAAACCTTGATTGAGGATGTTTATGAAGAAAAGCTGTTATCCCGTGAGGCGGTTTACAAGCAGCTGCAGTCGCAGATTAACCCGCACTTCCTGTACAACTGTCTCTTCTACATCGTCAGCATGGCCAAAAAAGATCCAAATGCCGTTACACAAATGGCACAGAATCTGGCTGAGTATTACAGGTTTATTACCAAAAACAATGTACAGCATGAGATCACCTTGGAGGAGGAACTGAAATGGATCAATAGCTACTTATCCGTTCAAAGTCTCAGGAATCCTAAAATTATATATTCCATTGATATTGAAGAATCCATGAAACAACTGCTAGTACCACCACTGTTTTTACAGCCCATTGTTGAAAATAGTATTGTTCACGGGATCGATAACAAAATTGGTGCGGGACAGATTAGAATCAGCGGCCAAGTAGTGGATAGCATATACTGCTTCTCCGTTGAAGATGATGGATATGGTCTAAATCCAGAGGAAATGAACCAGCTCATCTCTCGGATTATAAATAAACACAATAGTGATGGATCGGGATTTGGGCTTTGGAATATTCATCAGAGGCTGCAGCACCGCTTTGGTAACTCTTCAGGTGTTCGAATTGAACATTCTGAATTAGGCGGCTTGAAGGTTACCGTTCATTGGACATCGAAGGAGGACGAACGCTTACTATGAATATGTTAATTGTAGATGACGAGGACTTTGTATTAGACTACCTGACCGATCATATCGAAAAAGAGCAGTTCGGCATCCAGCAAATATTTCGTGCTAATTCAGTAGGTGAAGCGTTATGTTACGTCGGAGAAAATGTAATTGATATTATCATTACAGATATTCGTATGCCCGAAAAAAGTGGGCTTGAGCTGCTCGCACAAATCCGGAATCAAACACCAGGTACGATCGTTATTCTCTTATCTGGTTATGCCGAGTTTGATTATGCCAAGCAAGCACTAAGCCACGGTGCCTTTGACTATCTGCTTAAGCCGGCTTCTCCAGACGAAATAAATGAGTGCATAGATAAAGCCCTTAAAGAGCGGCAACGACATGATCAGCAAATTAAACATAATGACCGTGAACAAGATCAGAAGACATTGACGAATATTCAGTCATCGAGAGAGCAGCTATTACTTGATCTTCTTCTAGGAAGCCGTTATACCGTTGGCACTGTTTCCGAACGGATAGCCGGACTCGGGATGAAGAACCTTTCTGATTCTCACGTGAAACTGGCAATCTTGCGTCTGGAAGCGAAAAAGTCGGATACTCAAGACTCTCTTGAGGACATCCAGCTTCTCTCTTATTCTCTAGCGAATATAGCTGAGGAAGTTTTCAATACAGGATTATCAGAGCCTTGTTTCTGGAGCTGCCGAGATCCTCATAATTACACAATTGTTCTGTTCAATGAGAGTTATTGGAAGGACGAAGATCAGTTTCATAATAAATTTTTAACTTTTCAACAGCAGGTTCAGCTCTATCTCAATCGCTCAGTATCCATCCTTATCAGCCAGTCACACGTGTTTCCTAAGCAACTTGATCATGTATACCTAGAAGCTTTAAAGTACTTCTGGAAGCACATTGGAAGTCACACCGACGAACTTCAGTACATGAACACTTCTATAAAAGGGACGGAATACAGGCCATTAAGTCGATTGTATCAACCGCCATCCATACAAAATCTATTGGAATCCGGACAATGGCATGAAGCCAGTGACAGACTGAATTTTATATTTCAAGAATTGGAGTCTGATCTATACCGAACGCAGGATCATTTACTAGAAATTTATTATTATTTATGTAATGCTCTATCCTACATTGCTCATAAACAAGGTTTAAGATTATTAGATTTGGTAGAGCAGCCGGAATACTTGCGAAACGGGTACTATTTCAAAACACCAGCTCAATTAAAGAACTGGGTGTTATCCTTAATTGAACAATTCCAGAAAAGCTTTGAGGAGCCTACATCCAGAAAGCATTCCCATATCATTATGCAGGTTCATCGCTTTATAGATCAGCATCTGAATGAGGATGTCACGTTGAAGACGATTGCAGATCATATCTATCTACACCCCGTTTATCTGTCGAGACTGTACAAGAAAGAGATGGGGATGACACTGTCTGCTTACATTACAAAAATCCGCTTAGAGAAGGCTGTATATCTCTTAACACAGACCAACAAGAAAATATTCGAAATATCCAAAGAGATCGGATATCATAAACCTCAATATTTTATCAGCCTGTTCAAAGAACAGTATCTGCTCACCCCTCAAGAGTTCAGGGACAAGCAGCTAGTTGAATCTGCAGACAGAAAATAAGCTATCACAAAAATCCCCCTTTCCAGTCGCTAGTAGACTTAGAAAGGGGGATTTCGATTATTTAGTTACACTTTCATACCATTCATTCACTTCGTTTTCAATCTCCTGGCCGCCTTTTGCATACCAATCAGCTACCAGCTTATCAAAGCTATCTAGAGGCTCTTCCGTAAATATGATCTTTGCATACGTTTCAAGAAGCATCTTGTCCAAGCTTCCGCCCTTGCTCCGCATCGTTTTTGTCGGTGCGCCCAAGAATTTATCCGGTGTATTGGAATCCTTTAATTCGTAGTTTATAGCACCAGCCTTCATAGTAACCTCGTTCTGTGTCATGGCTCTTTTTTCACCTTCCGTAGTCGGCTCTTTACCATTAAAGAGGTCATAAGCTGTTTTTGAGTCCTTTAACGGAATCTGTGGTGCGTTCCAGAACAGTGTGTACTTGCTCGGCGTGCCTTTGCTATCCACAGGTGTAGGGAATTTCTTACCGTCATATTCAGGCTTCCCATCAACTAATGCATAATCATAGCCTTCGAAGAATCCGTATTTAAAATCTCCTGTCTCGTAAGCAAAATCATAAATCTTATCAAAGTATTCAAAGAAACGATCCATATGCTTGAAATCCTTATTGAACAGCATCACTCGGTTCTCGTTAAGCGTATTCATAAATCTAGCTGATTTTCCATCCGGTCCAGTCGGCAAAGGATAAACATTAATTTTTGCATCTGGGTTAGTACCGTATAAATCTGCCAGCGGCCAGCCCTCTGCCCAGCTTGGAGCAGCGATCATACCAGATCTGCCTTGAATGAAGCTTTCTGTAGCTTTGATCGGATCAAGAATTGGAGATTCAGGATCTATGTATCCTTTCTTCGCCCATTCCTTCATTTTCCCGAGTCCTTGCTTCATTTCTGGAAGAACGGATCCAAACTTTAATTTCCCATCAATTTCAGCCCAGGTTCCCGGAATGGAATTACCTGTATAAGCACCGAATATAAAGCTTGTATCAGACATCCAGTTTGAGAATCCTTCACGAGCTGAGAAAGCAAAACCAATCGTGTCCTTCTTACCGTTCTTGTCCGGATCACCATTTGTAAAAGCATCCATGACTGCCTCAAATTCATCGATTGTCTTTGGTGCTTGAAGATTTAATGCATCAAGCCAGTCCTGTCTTACCCATAGTACCGGGTTCGTTCCATCCCCCGCTGAAAAGATAGGAACACCGTACAAGCCATCCTCCGTCTTCAGCTGATTCAAAGACGACTCAAATTCAGTGTATAAACTCTTCAATCGTTCTGATGTATATTGATCAAAAGCTTCTGATATTTCCATGACTTTGCCGGATGCTATAAAATCAGCAACCAGTGATCTGTCCTGAACAATGAACATGTCGGGCAATTCTTCTCCAGTCGATAAAGCCAGTCTTAGCTTCGTATGGTAGGCGTTATTATCAGCCGTCGTCCAGATATCTTTGAAATCGATATCCAGTTTCTCCTTAGCCCATTTATTATGAATATTGTTCGTTATATCTTCTCCGTTCACAAAAATAACATCACTGCCTACAGGTCTTGCTGTAGTAATGGTAATAGGCCCCGCTTCTGCTGTCTCTCCAGCAGCAGGTGCTTGATCGGTTCCGCTGTCCGCCGTGTTCCCGCCTGAACAGCCTGCAATGAAACTAACCATGAGAAGCAGTAATAGTGAACTCTTCAATCTCTTTTTGATTTTCATATTGTAACCCCCTTAGGTAATAACCTTTCGAATATCTTAAGTATATTGAAATACTAGATAGAGCGTATATGCCCGATAATAAACATCTATGATTGAAAAAGAACTATTAACCTGCTTCTGCTGCTCAGAGACCGTATGAGTCCTTAATTTTTAGTAAGCGTCAAATCGTCACCATACGCATTAGCACTACCGGAAGGTTTATATACATAGACCGTTGCCGTTGTATTACTTGGGCCGGTTGTAAACGTAATACTTCCTTGAGAATAATCCGTAGTGGTGATGACCGAATATTGCTCTGTACCACCATAATTTTTCACGCCAATACGGACGGGCTGACTGCTGTTAGCTGTCTTAGCATAACCTGTAAGCGTGTATGTCGTACCCGGTTCTACATTCACGATTTGTTCTGCCGATCCCGGTCCCCCGGACAACTGAACAGCATACGTTCCACTTCTTGAATTACCACTTACTACACTGGCTGTATTCCAGTTGTACCATGGCGTCAGCACACCCTGTTCAAACCCGCCGTTAATCATCAGATTCGAAGTTGTCATAATCCCAGGGCCATTATAAGCACCACGGTTTGGAGCGGCAGTGGAAGAAACGGAGTTCCCCCAATAATCCTTGCCGCCGTTACTTGAAATAACTTTCCCCGTACCCATTGCCGGAGATCCTGTTACAAGCTTATATCCATCAACTGAGACTCTGCCAATTCCACCGCTGCCTGCACCAGCCAGCATAGGATTCAGTGTAGATTTGTTAGCATCTGCCGGTTCTCCCGCGGTATGGACTCCATAGATCGTGTTGTGATCAAACTGAAGACTCGCTATATTCGATAGTCCTTGCCAGCTGCCTGCACCTTGAAGCATCCATATATTATTCGTAAAAGATATCGACTTGGTATATCCGCCCCAGCTATTCACATAGATCGGCATGGTCGAACTGCCAGCTGGAAGATAGATCGTGTTGTTATACACCTGGGTATTCGTTGTAGGCCCAGCAAGCTGGAACACCCTTGCATAATCATTCTGACTAATGTTGTACCTTACAATGCCGCCATCATTCTTCGCACCAGCTGGTTGGCATATCAAAATAAAACCACCGTCATTATCATGGCTGTAATTGTACTGTACAATCGTGCCGGTTTGACCATAGTCAATATCAAATCCTTGACCGTCCTGTGTCGTATTTCCGTTAAAAGCCTCATTATATTGGATGATTGTATCGTCTGCATTCCATGCCCAAATACCTGCATTCACCGTTCCTGATCTCATATTGAAACCATTCACCGTGTTATATTCGACAATAGCTCCCTTAGTAGCCATTGGTACGATTCCATCTCCGCCAACATCTGTAACATAGTTATTCGATACCTTCACATTTGTGCTAGGATACCAGTTATTCGTTCCGCTGCAGCCACTGTCAGTCCGGCACCAATAATCCGAGTTAATATCGATACCCGTCCGATCTACGCGAGGTCCGACTGTATTTCCGTCAATCAGGATATCTTGATAATTCGATTTGACCGAGCCTGCAATCGTACGTACTTTAATTCCGGCACTTCCGTTTCCGTCCTTCACGTTGTTGCCATAAACATCGTGGACGTTATTTCCAATGAGATGAATGTGGTTAAGCGTTCCTGCATCCTGATTGACTACGTATATACCATTACGTCTTGAACTTGATCCATTGCTGTTCGTAATTTCGAGATTCTTAATTTCCCAGTACTGCTGATTATATAAATATACGGCTGCCTCATTGCCGTTACCGTTGATGAATGGTGAATTTCCCGATCCATATTGATCAATAACAATCGGTGCGCCGCTGGTTCCGCTGCCCTTTGGCCAAAGGGTTCCTGTCCAGCTTCCCCCACGCTTGAATAAAATTGTATCACCTGGCTGAAAGGTTACCGCGTTAACCTTATCTAATGATTTCCATGCACTACTTATATCTGTACCCGAGTTGGCGTCACTCCCACCTGCTGAATCAACATAATACGTTGCAGCCGATGCCGAAACTGCGTAGAATGCAGCACCTGCCAAAAATAGAACTACGGTCATACAGAAGCTTCGCATAAACTTGGTTATCATTCATCATTCACTCCTATAATCATTTGAAATCCGTTTTACTTCCATACTTAATGCTCTAATCTCACTTCTGAATTTAACATTTGCTGCTCGAGAAAAGATTCAAAGTAGTCATCGGTATATTGCCGAATCACCTCCTCCCTCATCTCAGCAAACTCTTTATATCCACCTGGTTTCACATCAGCAATCCTAACGATGAAAAAACTTGTTTCATCCTCTAATACATCACTGACTTCTCCTTGCGATAAACCACTCACAAGGTGATAGTAGCCACTGTGATACTTGGATATTTCTTTATAATTGTCTTCATTTATCGTCTCAATTTCTGTTAATCCCTGTTCTTCTTCAAGTTGTTGATAGATCTCCATAAAAGCTTGTCCTGCCTTCAAATCCCGCTCGATTTCAAATATCTTTTGCTCTGCATCCCCTGAAGCAGTCTTCGGCTGAACGATTTTATAAATCTTTATCGTATCGTGCTTTTTCGCTAATCTATCGCGATGCTGTTCATAATAATCCATGAGCTTTTGATCGCCGATATCTAGTTCTTGCTCAGACCACATGAGTTTAAGCGAATTTAACATATTGGAATGGCGGTAATCATAATAAGTCAGCTTTGTGTATTGCTTAGGACCATAGATGACTTCCTTATTGTTAAGTGCATCTGCTCTTCTCTTGTTTTCTGCATCTAACTCCTTCAAAAACACTGAAAATGAGCTATCCTTCATAATGTCGTATTTTACAGCGATCTGTTGAGCTGTCTTGATCTCCAGCATACGATCTATCGCCTGATCGCTATTGTGACCGCCTGTTGCGGACTGCCCGGATAACTGCATAATTAAGTTCATTTCCTCTTGCGCCACAGGAATGCTATTCACATATGCCACAATATCCCCGGACTCCATCTGTGTTGTTTCTTCTTGATCTCTTGGCGTGCTCAATATGAATAACATGACCAGTCCAATAAACAAGACCGAACCTAAGAGCAACATCATTTTCTTCATGCAATCACCTCAGATAATTTAAGCGCTTACATTTTATTGCTTCAGAATATCCCATTATGTAATCTAGGAACATGCCTGAATCTTAAGAATTAAGCCATATTTTCAACCATTTTAAAAAAAGCGAGACTCTTGAACCGCGCTACAATAGTAACTGGATCAAGAATCCCGTTTTTTCTGAATAATTAACCCTTAATTCCTGACATCGCTATACCTTGAACAAAGTATTTCTGCAATACAGCGAAAATGATGATTGGAACAACAACAATCAGACAGGCGCCGGCCATCTGCAAGGCATAGTTCTTACCCGCCTCCAGCTGGAAATACTCCAAGCCAACCGTAACCAGCTGCTTATCAATATCATTGATAAAAATAAACGGAGTGATGAAATCATTCCAAGTCCAGATAAAAGTAAAGAGTCCCATCGTAATTAACGCAGGTACCGCAAGCGGCAGAATGATTTTGAAATAAATCCCGAAATGCGATGCACCATCAATGAGTGATGATTCCGTAAGATCTTTAGGAATTCCCATGAAAAATTGACGAAGCAGGAAAATGAAAAATACATCAAACGCTGCTGGAAGGATAATAACCCAGTGTGTATTTATAAGCCCCATGTACTTATACAGCATGAATTTGGCCACGATGGTTGTATCATGTGGAATCATCATCGCACTTAAGAGAAACAAGAACAAAATATTCTTACCGGGAAATGAAAGTCTAGCAAATGCATAGGCTGCCATCGTCACGAAAAACCCTCGAAAAATAACGGTTAACACGACGGTGCTAAATGAATTCCAATACCACTGGAAGTAATACTTGTGATTAAATATCGTTTCATAATTCAAAGTATAAATGTTCTCCGGTATAATCTGCATCGGATTAACGAACACATCCGCCGGTGCCTTTAAGGAGGCTGAGATCATAAATACAAAAGGGACGACCATAATGATGCCAATGACCAACATGAATAGGTTATACACGCTTTTTCTTAATAATGTACCCATCGCTTCTGTCCTTTCCATTGAATAATCGTGATGACTAGCACAATGGCGAATAGGATCATCGCTTGCGCGGATGCATAACTGTAATGATTTAAGGTAAAGGCTTCTTCATAGATGTTTAAGGAAATAACACGTGAGGAAGTGCCCGGACCTCCGTTCGTCAACATTCTGACAGAAGCATAGTTTTGGAAAGAACCAATGATGCTTGTGATCACCAGGAAAAAGGTTGTTGGTGAGATAGCTGGAAGCGTGATGGACCATAGTCTTCTCAAGCGACTGGCTCCATCCATATCCGCCGCTTCATAAAGTTCTTTATTAACACCCTGCAGAGCAGCTAGAAATACAATCGTCTGAAACGCAAGGCTTTGCCATACATTGATGCCTGCAATCGTTGGAAGGGCTGTTTTGACGCCACTTAACCACATCGGTGGGGTTCCCCCCAGTTTTTCAATAATCTGATTAATCGGGCCTCCGAATGGATCCAGTAGAATGGACCATACAATGGACACTGCCACAACATTTGCTACATACGGCATAAGGATCAATGTCCGGGTAAGCCCCCGCAAAGCAAAAGTCTTATTTAATAAAGTCGCCATTATAAAAGAAAGAATAATGAGCCCTGGCACATAAAATAAGGTGTATATAAAACTCTTAACAAATGCATTTAAAGCAATAGGATCGTTGAATAACCGCGTGTAGTTATCGAAGCCGATAAACTTAATCATATTTAGTGGTTTAAATGTGTTGAAATCCATCAGGCTTATCATGATCGAATACAACATCGGGATCACGTTAAAAATAATAAATCCAATAACAAAAGGAAGAACGAAGATAAGAGCAGTTCCCTTTTCGCGATAACCTATCTGAGAAATCCTATATATAAAACTAGGTCTGCCTGTCTTTAAGTTACTTTTCATATGAATGGCTCCTTAGGAAGAATGAAGGATTCCAGCGGCTTTTTGACCAAAGGAATCCTTCTCAATCATGCGTTCTACTCTCCGCCGGCATCCTTAATCGCTTGGTCAGCACGCGTTTTAATCGACTTCACTGTGTCCTCTAATGACTTTTGCCCTACCAGATACAGCTCAGATTCTTGAAGGATAATATTACTGTATTCTGTAGAACCAGGGCCTGTAATTTTCTCATCCACAAAACCTAGATTATTCGAAATAAGTGCTTTATCCAGATCTTCCACTGTAATCTCACCACTTAAATCATCCGAAGTTTTTTGGAACAACCCTTTAATATCTTCATCGCTCAAATCAACGCGAGCTGGCAGATTCCCGTTATATTTATAACTGTTCTCGGCCATCCACTTGATATAGGTATAAGCTTCTTCCGGATGCTCTGCATTTTTATTAATGCCATATCCGGCTACAATACCAAAATTGTTATTGCCATTACCGTCCGCAGGCACAGGAATTTGAGTTATCCCCACTTCCCAATCTCTTGGATATGTTGTTTTATCCTTAAACTGATTGGTGTACCATGTTCCGATAAAGTGCATTCCATAATCGCCGGACATAAATCCATCCCATGAAAGCTTCTTGGACTTAAACTCAAGCCAGCTTGGCTGAATTTTATGAACGGTTCCCAGGTCACCAAAGAACTGGAGTGCATTCTTGAATGCAGGATCATCATAGTTAGAAGTTCCATCTTCTTTATAACCGCTGACGTTATACTGTCTTGCCAGCATGTACATGTAGTTATCGTAGTCCAGCATGTAGGAACCGTAGATCCCTTTTTCCGAATTGGTCAATTTTTTGGCTGTTTCGATATACTCATCCCATGTCCAGTCTCCAGAAGGGTAAGGCACTCCTGCTTCGTCAAAAATTTTCTTGTTATAATAGACAGCCCACTTACCGGCTTGGTCAGGGTATACATAGGTTTTACCATCTGCGAATTGCGGTAGATACTCGCCATAGATCTTAGCTGAGTCATAGTTATCTTTAGTCATAAACTCATCCAACGGGTACAACCAGCCATTAGATCCATATTTATCGATCAGAATCGGGTTGGAGAGACGGATCACGTCTGTTTTTTCACCGGAAATCATATCAACATCGATTTTCTTGTATACTTCGATTCCATCACCCGGAACGACGTTCATTTCGATCTTGATGCCCGTTTCCGCTGTGAAATCTGCATTTTTCTTTTTTATCTCTTCACTTTCCGCTCGCTTAGCATCCTCATATACAGTGACAACTCTTTCTTTCTGAGCCACGTTTCCATCTTGGGATGATGGATCTTCTGAACCTGATTGTGATTCTGAAGCGTTTCCACAAGCCGTCATAAGCAGCATGAACACTAGCAAAATAATGCTAGTATGTCTCTTTGTCTTTAGTGCCACAATAACCCCTCCGTATGTTTAAAATATGATTCCTCCAAATTATAGAGCTGCCAATCTTCGGTTTACATGCACATCTTAATGATCTAATGTCTTTTATTTTGGCTTCGTACTTTTATTTGTTATGACCTTTGAGCGGGGGATGCACTTTTTAATGAAATCATGCACATTATTGCTTTTTGACTATAAAAATGTGATTGCCTATTCATCACTACGAATGCGGATCATTCTTCCGATCGCTCTTGCCCCCGGATTTCTTTTGTTTTTCAATTAATGTGGAAATCCGTGGGCAAAGGCGACCGCTCCGCTTCTCCAAAATGATTCCGCCTTCTCCGTTGTAGGGTTAACATTCATTTCATTACCAGCAGTAAAAATGCACCCCTAGAAGACATCGGATGACCCTAAAGGTACCCAAATGTGTAAGGGGTGCACTCTTCACGTTCATATGTTCTATAAAGAGGTATCCGATTTATAATGAAAAGGTGAGCTGCCTACAACCTTTTTAAAAACCCTGCTAAAATAGTGCTCATTCTCATATCCAACCCTATAACCCACTTCATAGATTTTTAATTCTGTCGTCCGCAACAATACCTTCGCTTGCTCAATTCGTATATTCGTTAGATAATCGATAAAATTTTGACCCGTTTCCTTTTTGAACAGATTGCTCAAATAAGATGGTGAAAGTTTAAGGTACTCCGCTACGGATTCAAGGGTGACACTATTTGAATAATTCTTCTGTATGAATCTCATGGCCGAATTGATTAGTCGCGAACTATCTGATATTGTTCCTATTCCTTCAATCCATTCCTCTTGGATCGTTTCCAGCCACTTGATGATATCGGTCTTCACACTCCATCTATCCATCCGTTTCAGATGCCCGTCCATCCAGACAGATGCATCCTCTCCCCATCTAGAAGACAGAAGAAAAGGAATGGGTGCGCAATACACCTTTAGACTGTTCAGAGAATATCCATTAAGGTTACCTAATAATTGCTTCATATTAATAATGGCTTTGATGACGTTGTTATCCTCACGCCTATTAAGATAGAACTCCAGGTTACGTATTTCTTTGGCTATATCCGTTGCCTCCGCTGTACTCCCAAGAGATTTAATCTCTCTATATAAAATGGTAGTTCCTGCGGCATATGCATAACGAAAATGAAGAGCTTCCTGTGCTTGTCTATAGCTTTGCTTAATATCAACAAATGTTGGAACGGGCTCACTCACAGCAATCGACACTGTAAAATTCAGATATTGTTTCAGTGCATCCTTTATCGATCCAGCTAAGTGATATGCTTGCTCCAATGCGTCCTCTATTTCCACATGGGGAGGAGAAAAACACAGTATTACAAACTCTTTAGGATGCATGGATATAGGGAAAGAAAACTTATATTCCGATGATATCTCGTTCAGAATATTAATGATGGCGTAATTCAAAAGATGGATTTCATCTTCGCCATATCTCTCATAGATTTCCATACCGTCCGTTTGAAACATCAGAGCAACACCAAATCCATCAGGCAGTACCAGTTCCGCTTCCCTCATTCTCTGATGATATTCAAACTCTGTATGAATCCATCCATACACTAGATCCTTCAAGAAATTATCTCTCAGAAGAGCGAGCTCTTTTGCTCTGACCCGATCGTGCCCTGCCTCCTGTTTCTTTTGGACATTCTCATGATCCAGCTTCTCAGCAATTTTCTTTAATTGATCCAGAAGTTCCTCGGGATTCATCTGCAGTTTTATAAAATAGTCTTCTGCTCCATTTTTCAGAGCTTCTCTAACGTATTCAAAATCATCAAAGGAACTGAGAACTAAAAATTTGATTTCAGGACGATGCTGTCGCACTTTGGAGATTAACTCAATTCCGTTCATAATAGGCATTTTTATGTCTGTAATCACGATATCCACGGGGTTTTCCATCAGCCATTCGTAAGCCTTTCTCCCGTTCTCCGCCTCACCAGCTACAATAAATCCATTCTCTTCCCACCTGATTAACGATTTAATCCCTACTCTGGCTAACATCTCGTCATCCACGATCATTACCTTGTACATGGCTTACTTCACCTCGATTGATTCCTGCAACCTTAAGTCGGAAACAGCAATTGGAATGATCATTTCTATCTCAGTAAATACATTTTTTTCGCTTCGGATATGAAAATCACTTGAATTGCCATAGGTTAATTTTAACCGCTCCTTGACATTGGACAGCCCGATTCCACCGCTTGCTTCTGGGCTTTCCATACGCTTAACGAGTTCTTCCAGCATTTCACTCGACATCCCCACCCCGTTATCCCGCACCCGGATAATAAGCTCATCATCAAGGCGCTTCACAGAAACGATAATTTCTCCGCGCGAATCTTCCTTGGGTTCTATACCGTGAAATATCGCATTCTCGACAATGGGCTGTAAAATGAATTTTATGCAGGGCATACCGAGGAGATCATCTTGCACATCATATGTAACATCAAAATTGTTGTTATAACGTATTTTCTGGATATAAACATAATCTCTCAGGTTTGATAATTCCTCTTCTACGGTAACAAAGTGGCCTTCATGTTTAATTGTGTTTTTCAGCAATCTTCCAAGTACCTCTACAACTTCTCTTATATTGTCTGATTTTTGTATAATCGCCATCCAACGGATCGTATTTAGTGTGTTGTACAAAAAGTGTGGGTTAATCTGTGCCTGAAGAGCCTTATATTCGGCATTCTTCTTCTTCTCTTGTTCTTCTAAATTGGAATGAAACAATTCCTGAATGCGCCTGATCATAAAATTGAAATGCTTGTACATGACTCCGACCTCATCCGGCCGCTCAATATCCACTCGGACAGACCAATCCCCTTCCTGAACCTTTTTCATGGAATTCGTTAACGTCCGAATTGGGCGTACGATATGGGAGGAGACAAACAACCAGATTATCGATGTTAAAATAAACGATATAAGAAAAACACCTAGCGTATTTCTGAAAATTCCATCGGTACCTTTTGTAAGTGAGGCGTACGGAACGGTTTCAACAACTCTCCAGTCGTATTTAGAGATTGGAACATGCGCGAGAAGCAGCTGCTCCTGTCTTGCGCCCTCGGTAAGGAAATAACCTTTGTCTTCCTGAGCTCTTATCTCTTCCATCCCGATAAACGGCTCATTTAATAACAACATATCAGAATCAAATACAATGTGATCTCTATTATCAACAATGTAGAGCCTTCCACCATCCGTTAATTCAATATTTTTTAGTAGACCTGTAAAATACGATTCTTTAAAGGTTAAATACAAAGTACCTATTATTTTATCGTTCTTATCGCCTTTAATCGCTCGCCCAAGGGCGATAACGCTTTCATTTTGTGTCCTATAATTAGCTATGTTTTTATGGATACCGAGCCACATGACTTGTCCATTCAAGTCATTCACTTCACTGAACCAGTCCTGTTCTTTAATTCGATCAATATCCAAACTGTTCGCATCCGCGCCGTACAAGAGGTTTCTACCGTTATTCCCCATCACCACAAGAGAAGATACATAAGCGAAAATATTTGTATTAATGGAGTAGGTATCAAGCTGCTGCTCCACACGTTTCATATCATAATAGAAATCAAGATCATTATCATAAGAGGTCATCAGAACATTCCGAATAACAGGATTTACATTGATGAATTTAGAGATGTGCTCCCATTGTTCAAGTTCTTTTTCAATATTGTCGCCGATGAAGGTCAGATTGGACAAAAAGGAATCGCTTACTTTTTCCTCTAGCAAATTTACGGATATGCGATAAGACATAATACTGATTATGGTTGTTGGAAGAATCAAAACCAATAAGAAGGATAAAATTATTTTATTTTTAATACTCTTTTTTATCATGTGAGCATAAACCTTCTCTCTTCATTAACACATCATATAGCCAAGGAATAGATATTCGAATTCGCTACCGAATACGGATTAATTTGCTCTCCAAGGATAAAGTAACTTTCGATAAACAGCCGGTGTTATACCTTCCCGTCTGCGGAACGTATGAATGAAATAACTGACATCTTCAAACCCGACCCTTTCTGCAATGTCTGTAAGAGACAATACAGATGTTCCTAGCAGTTCTTTCGCCTTCTCCATTCGAACCTCAAGGATGTACTGATGGGGTGACATAAACATATATCGGCGAAATAACGCTCGCATATGACCCTCACTTAAACATACAGCGGATGCTATTTTTTCTGAACTAAGAGAATTTGCATAATGATCACGAATATACGTGCAGATCTCTCGCACTCTTTTATCTGAAACCGGATTGGGCGTCTTCATGAATGGCCCCGCAAGCTGGATCATTAAAGACAGCCACTGTTTTGTCTTCGCTTCAATGGAAAGAGCAAATCCTGTGTTACCTGCGGATAGTTCAAGTCCTTGCTGGCCCAATCGATAGAAACCGCTAACCAATTCAAGCCAAATGGTCTTTAATTCAATAGCTTTGGAGCTTTCTGTTATCGCAAACACCGGTGGAATCCCAAATAACTGATGACATTCGATTCCCCCAATGACAGATTGAATGCCCATCGATAAGTATCGGATGTGTTCATGTTCTGGAACAACATGGAGGGTCGTAACTTTTTCATGTGAGGGCAATATCACGATGCTCCCTGGCTCTAGAAAATACTCTTCTTCAGAAAAGATTAGCTTTCGTCTTCCTTCTAGAACATACCAGATCGTGGTCACTGGAATGCAATATTCATGGAAATTCCACTCTCTGTCCCTATTCCACTCAAATACAAAGTGTAACGAGATATCATAATCTCCGGTTGCTGCACGGTATATCTGATAATCACTCAACTAGTCACCACCCTTTCCCCAATTATCCACCATCTTCGTTTTCTTATATTTTATCTTTGGTTCGTTACTAATAAGCAATTGGTATTCATTATATTATAAAAAAGAAAAATATGGACCGTCGAAAATTCATATTAACAGGAGCGTGTGGACATGAATCAAAAACAAAATAAGCCGAATGTGATTGTCTTTTTCACCGATCAGCAGCGCATGGATACAACAGGAGTCCATGGAAACCCTTTAGGCTTAACCCCTCATTTTGACCGTATTGCACAAGAAGGAACTCATCTTTACAATACTTTCACCTGCCAACCTGTGTGCGGTCCAGCACGATCTTGCCTTCAAACTGGTATGTATGCAACCACTACGGGCTGCTATCGAAACGGGATTCCACTTCCACCGGATAGTCGCACGCTGGCTCATTACTTTAAAGACGCTGGCTATGAGACAGGCTACATTGGCAAATGGCATCTTGCTGAACATGAACCTGTTCCATTAGAAGAGCGCGGAGGCTATGATTACTGGCTCGCCGCTAATCTGCTGGAGTTATCTTCAGACGCTTACAACACGGTACTGTATGATAATGATTGCAAGGAAGTGAAGCTGCCAGGTTACCGGGTGGATGCGCAGACCGATGCTGCCATACGCTACATTGACGCTCATCAGGAACAACCATTCTACTTATTCTTATCGTATCTTGAGCCTCATCATCAAAACCATACGGACAATTACCCCGCTCCCGACGGGTATGAGCAGCTATACATAGATCGCTTCACTCCACCTGATCTGAAAGCACTCGGGGGATCATCACCCCAGCATCTTGGCGGCTATTATGGGATGGTCAAACGGCTCGATGAAGCGCTCGGACGACTACTAGATACCTTAAAAAGTCTGAGTTTATTAGATAACACCATCATATTGTTTACTTCAGACCACGGGAATCATTTCAAGACTCGTAATGGTGAGTATAAACGATCCGCCCATGAAAGCTCGATCCGGGTGCCTGCGGCATTCTATGGTCCTGGATTTATGCAGGGCGGGCAAATTCGGGAAATGGTAAGCTTGCTTGATCTTCCTCCAACCTTGCTTGCTGCTGCAGGTATAGAAATTCCGTCCCATATGCAAGGGCGCTCAGTAATGCCACTTGTTCGGCGAGAGGATACAGATTGGCCAGAGGAAGCTTTTATTCAGATCAGTGAGTCTCAAGTGGGTCGCGCTATTCGAACAAAACGCTGGAAATATGCCGTTATTGCCCCTGATCTGAACGGATGGAATGATTCAAGCTCGAAGCATTATGTAGAAACGCTGTTATATGATCTTCAGGCAGATCCTTATGAGCTGACAAATTTGGCGGGGATCGAATCTTATCGTACGGTTTCCGATGAGTTAAAGAACAGACTAATTATTCGTATGATTGAAGCTGGTGAAGAAGCTCCAACCATTCATCCTGCAGAACCGAGAGCAGCAGGGCAGCGGAGAGTATCTATCGAAGAGCTTCGACTAAAGTTATAACCGGATTCCTCATTTTTATCAACGACTGATCCTACCATTTCAAATATTAATACAGAGATAAAATCGATCCACCCAGCATGATGTGCTTGGTGGATCGTTTATTGTTACTTATATTTAGTTATTAGTTAGCTTGTTTGATCGCCTCTAATACACTTCATACACAAGATCGCTGTTCACTTCCAGCTTTGCATTGAACATCACATAAATAGATAGCTGGCCTGCTGGGGTATCGCCCGCATCGTAGCCCAGTCGAAATGTGCTGTCTCGATCAAATTCAAGCTCAGTCAGTACTAATTCGCTCACATCTTCGTCTGGATTCGCTTCAGCAATCAATCCTAGTGCCTGATCGTTCAGCTCGTCAAAGTGCCCCCATGCTTTCTTAATAATGGGCTCCAGTTTCTTCATCTCCGGCTCCGTAGGAACGTCTGCTTTAACGGAAAGTTCTCTCCCCTTATATAGAAATGTGAATGTATAGGAAGATAACGAGACGTCATACCCAAAAGTACCGATATCCTTTATCACATGGTCCGGTTCGGTGATGAGATTATTGGAAATGTTCTTCCGCTCAAGCTTAGTATTGTGGCTCATATCCAGCTTCGAAATTTTATTTTCCTCGCAATAAAGCTCTTCTAAATATGTATTCTGGCTCAGGTCCAAGTCTCTGATATGATTGTTGAAGCAGCGTAAACTTTGTAAATCCGAATTGCCGGTTACATCTAAATTCGTAAGATGATTGTGATTACAGCGAATTTCAATTAAGTTATGGCAGCCTTCTACGTTTAAGCTGATCAGATGATTATTTCCACAATCAAGATGAATAAGTCGTGTGTTTGTATCCAAATTCAGATCGAAAAGAGCATTGTAGCTGCAATTAAGCTCACGCAGTTGCTCGTTCTGACCCACATGCAATTCCGATATGATGTTCCAGTAACATTCCAGCTTGGTAAGCTTGTTGTTCTGACTAATATCCAGATTTCGAATACGGTTAAAACCACAATTCAACGTTCTCAGCTGACGATTGCTGCTAATGTCGAGCTCTATCAAGTGATTTCTAGAGCAATCCAACTCTTCAAGAGAAGTGAAGTGCTCAATCCCTTTCAAGCTTGAATATTGTTGATTCGCAAGTTGCAGCAATACGATGTGATCCACATCGCTTGTCTCAATCGATTCGCGATTATCGCAAAATGTCTCCAGAACATACGCTTTGAAGCGTTCATCTATGAAATCTTGAGTAATATTCATGGTTCTCCTCCTTGGGTTGCTACTCACATCGCAAAATTTTATGATCGATTTGATCTATACAAAAATCCCCTTCCAAGGTAAAGTCTGCTGATCTTTCCTAGGAAGGGGATGCTTTTTTTTCGTTATAAAGTTGCTTTATTGTTCATTCGTTCGTTCTAAGCTCCAAATCTCTGACGATACCCGCATTTTCTGCATAATTCCTCGACAGCTTCCCTGCGGGAGAATCCGTCAATTAGATTATTCGCGCGCTCGCCATCTACGATGTCGGTGAAGGATTTCTGATTCAGGTTGCCCAAATTAATTACCCCTTCCCCATCTAAACAGCATGGCACGACTGTTCCATCTACCAGGATAGCTGCTTGACTGCGAAGCGCATGACAGAAGCCTTTCCCATCATCCTCAGGCGCTGTTAGGCTAGGCCACTGAAACTCATAATCCTGGTTTAGATAGATCTGCTTGCCGATTTTCACACCGCCGCCCGGAACAACCATCTCCTCGATCTTGTAATCCAGTCCGAATTCCTTCTCAATAATCTCAAGTGTCTGACGGTTTCTACTCTTCTCCAGGTTCGTTGCGTTGTCCTGTGTTAAATTCCATAGGCGGAATGAAAAGATAACATTGTGCTCCTCTGCCTCACGGACAAAGGAGAGGATCTCTCTCAAATATCCCTCACGATTGGTCGAGCCTTCATGACCGTCAAAGCTGTGCAGCGAGAAATTCATCTGTCTCAGCGCAGGCTTACCCAGCAGCTTATGCCGATTCTTCGCGATCAAGGTGCCGTTCGTTGTGATATTGACCTTAAACCCTTTTTCATGGCTAATATCCAGTAGTTCATCAATCTTCGGATGAAGAAGCGGCTCCCCTTTAACGTGTAGATAAATGTAGCTGGTGTGCGGCTTAATCTCATCCAGCCTTTTCGCAAAATCATCCACCTTAATGAAATTAGCTTTACGCTCCGTTGGCGGGCAGAAATGGCAGGCTAGATTACAGATGCTTGTAATTTCTATATAAACTTTTTTGAATGTTTTCAAGTATTTCGTCTCCGTTTCAACGATCTATGTTCATAATGAGGTTTGTTAGAACCTTTCCATATAGTATCATAGGTCGCCCCATTGCTGGTACAGTTATCAATCATCTTGGACAAAAAGATGGAGTCTTACATCACAAAAAAAAGCCGTCCTTTGTCTTAAAGGACAGCTAATTTATTAAAACTTACTTCTCGTGCAGCACGAACTGTGCAATGTTCTTACTATGATCACCTATGCGTTCCAGATTGGTTAACAGATCCAAATAAATCGATCCTGTCCCGATGGAGCACAAATGTTTATTTAGACGTTGAAGATGATTCTTACGGCATTTCGCTTCAAGCTCATCAAGTTTGGATTCCAAGATGAGTACTTCTTTGGCAGCCTCTATGTCATGATGCTCAAGCGCGTTCAACGCTTTATCTACCGCTTGATCGGCAACCATGATCATTTCCTTCAACTCTTCTGCAGCCTCTGCCGATAACTCCAGCTTGTTAGTTATTCTGAATTCGCCAAGCTCTGCAATATTTTCAGCATGGTCACCAATTCGCTCCAGATCACTTACCGTTTGGAACCAGCCTGTCGCTGATTCTGATTCTCCGGCTGAAAGACCGTTCTGGTGAATTTTCACGATATAATCCGTAATTTTACGATTCAGTTCATTCACGAGCTCTTCTTTCTGGAACGCCAGCTCTGCCTTCTTGGAGTCCTTACTGAAGAAGAACCCTGTTGCATCTTTAAGGGATTGATGTGCATATTGCCCCATACGTACAATTTCATGCTGAGCCTGGCTCAGAGCCATGGCTGGTGTAGCAAGAAGACGATCGTCCAGATAGATCGCTTTGAATTCAATCTCCTCCATTTTTCCAGGAATAGCCTTGGTTACGATCCAAGCCAGTACCGGAATGAGTGGCAGGAAGATGAGGGTATTAGTAAAGTTGAACACGCCGTGGGCATAGGCGATTTGCATACGAATATTCACGCCTTGGCCGAGCCATAGTACGACGTTATAAACGACAGGAAGCAAGATCATAAAGATAATCGCACCGACAACATTAAAGATAACATGTACGAGAGCCGTACGTTTCGCGGCAACTGTCGCACCGATCGATGCAAGTACAGCTGTAATGGTTGTACCAATGTTGTCTCCGAACAATATCGGTAATGCCCCTTCCAGACTGATCATGCCTTCATCAGCAATCGTCTGCAGAATACCAATCGTTGCACTCGAGCTTTGAACAATAAGTGTAAATACCGTCCCGACTAGCAAGCCGAAGACTGGCTGGTGAGACAACTCGACCATAAAATCAGTGAAAACAGGCAGTTCCCGAAGCGGCTTCATTCCACCGCTCATCGTGGACAAACCGAGGAACAGGGTACCGAAACCAAAAATGATTTGTCCGATATACTGATAGCGTTTCTTGTTCAGGAAGAATAAGAAGAAGGCACCTACCGCGATAATTGGAAGAGCATACTCTTCAATCTTAATCCCTACAATAAATGCAGTCATCGTTGTCCCGATATTAGCGCCCATGACTACACCAATGGCTTGACGTAAAGTCATTAGCCCAGCATTCACAAGTCCAATCGCCATGACGGTAGTACCGGAAGAAGACTGTATCAATATGGTTACACTAACACCGACAAGGACAGCAAGAATCGGATTCGAAGTATATTTCTCCAAAATGCCACGCATTTTATCCCCGGCCGATTTCTGAAGCCCGTCTGACATGTATTTAATACCAAACAGAAAAATACCTAGTCCACCAATAAACTTAAACAACACATCCTGCCAATCCAAATGTGAAGCCTCCCCTAGTTGTCATTCATTTTTTAACCCATTTAATTTAGCATCTTGCATTGAAAATATGAAGTATCTAAGTTTAGACATATGACTACATTATTCTCTAATTCAAATCACTCTAAATATCAGTATGTTGATGTGAATTCGAATGTATCGTCTATATATTGTGGTAACTAAGATAGTTTTCTGCAAAATTTGTCTAATTAGCATGAATTCGTCATAAATTCTACACTCTTCTTGAATTTATTCCCTTAAACATCATGTCTTTATTCATCAATAACTAAATTGGCTTTAAAATCCTGTAAATTCTAACTCGTTGAGGTATGGATTGCTGGAAATAAAACTCTTCACTCTCACTTTGATATCAGGTACTAGAGGTGTAGCAGCGATTCGATTAAGTGTCATCCACCTGAGAAGGGCAAGAGCTTCATACACCTGAAGTTCTTCATATGATATATTATTGTCCATTAAATAAGCGGAATAAAATATCTCCACAAATTGCTCTGGTACGTATATTTTCAGCAGTAAGAGGGACCATGCAAAATCGTATCTAAAATCACCTAATTGCCCATTCGTCCAATCGATTACGCTGTATTTTCCCTGGTCTTCTAATAGGTTATTTAAATGGAAATCACCATGAATCAAACGATCCTGCTTCATTTGAGCTTGTTGTACAAGAGGGATGAGTGCATTATAAATATCTTCATACTTCCGTGCTTCATAAAAAAAGTAGTCTATGAAATCATATTTAGGAAGAGATGTGCTTGTCAGCTTCTCGGGGTTGATACGATGGATGCTTGATAATATGTTCGCAATTTCTGTCATCTTCTTGTCATCTAGTCTAAATACCCGTGTTCCATCAAAAGATGTGAATAACACCTTGTTTCCGTGGGGATCTATCCCCCAACCTATAGGCTTCGAGACTGGCAATCCACATTCATGAAGCTCATTCAACAAACGATACTGAAAGCGAATATCAGGCTTGGAGTTCTTATTCCAAACTTTCAATACAAAACTCTCTTTATTCGAACTTATCTTCAACACTTCCGCTTCAAAGCCCTGATCCATTGAATCCGCAGTTAAGGTTTCTTCCTTATTTAATAAAGCATCAAGTATCTCATTCTTCTCGATCCAGTTCATGATACCTATAGAGTTACTGATAACAATCTTCCTCTCTTCATAGGTTTATATAAATTGGCATCCTTCTATGTACTACCATAATTATACAATAGATAACCATGAAACAGATTATAGTAGTTCCTATTCCACTGTAAACACAGACGACATATTTATTCGCCTTTTAGTATAGACTTATCATTTTTAACAAATTATAATAACAATTACATCACGAAAAAACGAACATTAAGGCGGTAATCATGAACAATTATATGCAATTATTTCAAGGCACTGCTTTTTCAAGCAAATCCCCCAAGGAATTACAAATATTGAAAGATCACCTCTTTTGTATCAATGCGGATGGAATGATTGAGAAAATCGTTGCACCCGAAGATACCGAATATCAATCTTTACTAGATGCGTATCAAGGTACTGACAAATTTCATCAGTTAGCTGATGGACAGTATTTCTTGCCTGGCTTTGTCGATTTACATGTCCACGCACCACAATGGGCTCAGTCTGGTACCGCATTAGACATTCCTCTCTATGATTGGTTAAATACGTATACCTTCCCACTGGAATCTAAATTTTCAGATTTAGAGTTTGCCAAACAAGTCTACGACGATGTCGTAAGCACTCTGCTCGCAAACGGAACAACGACCGCTCTTTATTTTGCAACGGTTCATAAGGAAGCAAGTTTATTGTTAGCTGAAATATGTGCAAGCAAAGGTCAGCGTGGACTCGTTGGTAAAGTCGTAATGGATGATCCTGAACAAAATCCAGAAATCTATCGCGATGCGGATACAACTACGGCACTAGCGGATACCGAAGAATTCATTATAGCGGTACAACAATTAGCCAAATCTACGAAACAAGGTGTCTATCCTGTCGTAACTCCGAGATTCATTCCGAGCTGTACAGATGAAGGCTTAAAAGGTTTAGGAGAGCTAGCAGCTAAATATGATACGTATGTTCAATCTCACTGCAGTGAAAGTGATTGGGCACACGGTTATGTAAAAGATCGGTTCCAGAAGAACGATGCTTTCGCCCTTCATGATTTCGGTCTACTCGGTGATAAGTCTGTCATGGCACATTGTAATTTCCTAGATGATCAAGATGTAGATTTATTTGCAGAGACCGGAACAGCTATTGCTCATTGCCCGGTATCCAACGCCTATTTCGCCAACAGTGTTATCCCGGTTGCTCATTTCCACTCTAAAGGTGTGGAGATTGGTTTAGGCTCTGATATTTCCGGAGGCTTTTCCCCTAGTCTTTTCGATAATATAAGACAAGCTGTCATATCTTCCAGAATGCTGGAGGATGGTGTTAATCCCGCTCTTCCTGCTAAAGATCGCGGTGTACCTGAATCACGAATAACCATTCATGAAGCATTCTATCTTGCTACTGCCGGCGGCGGTGAAAGTCTAAGTCTGCCTATCGGCCGTATTGAAGAAAACTACGCATGGGATGTTCAAATTATCGATACGAAATGTCCAACTGCGAAGCTGCCCATATTCAATGAGAATGAAGACTTACATGATGTGTTCCAGAAAATCTTGTATCTTGTCAGACCAGAGAATATCCGAGAAGTCTGGGTACAAGGTGAAAAAGTTCATTCGCGTTAAGATATCGAAATCTAAACAGAAAATATGAGGTGTGCAGCGGAGTGAAAACACAAGCAGAGAAACAAGAGAACGCCCAAACGAATTCACAGCATTTAACGGTTTTACCTGATGACAAAATTTCATTCGGTAAATCAGCCATCTTAGGTTTACAACATGTATTAGCCATGGACGTCTATGTCGTTCCGTTCCTTATTGCGATGTTAATCGGGTTACAATCCGGTCAGTCAAGCGCCCTGATTCAATCTACTTTTATTGCTGCCGGACTTGCCACGATTGTGCAAACTTATTTCTGTATGAAACTGCCGATGGCTCAAGGTCCTTCTTATGTACCGCTTGGTGCTATTGTCACCATTTATGCCGCTAGCGGTGGCGGGGATTTAGGATGGAGCTCTGTATTAGGTGCCAGCTTAATCGGTGCGATCTTTGTTATTATTTTGGGTTATACCGGTATTTTCAATAAAATCGTTAAATCATTTATCCCGCCGATCGTAGGTGGTACGATCATATTCATTGTAGGTCTTTCATTATTACCGGTTGCGATCAGAGACAATATTTATGGTGCCACTGACGCTACTATCAACCAAAACGTACTACTGGCTCTTATTTCGGCTGCTGTACTTATTATTTTCGTGATTCTCGGTTCCCTATTCGGCAGTAAAGGAAGCCTCTTCCGAATTACGTCCGTGATGGTCGCACTCATTGTCGGATGTATTTCTGCAGAATTCATGGGTGTCTTAGATTTTTCTGCTGTTCAAAATGCCAAGTGGTTTAGCATGCCGCGGATTCCTTTTAAAGATTTCGGCTTTGCTTTCGACTTCTCGGCTATTATCACCATGCTTATTATCTATCTCGTACTGTTAGCTGAAACAACAGGTACGTGGTTTGCGATCAGCAACGTCATTGATAAACCATTAACCGATAAAAACATTAATCAAGGTGTTGTGGGAGAAGGGCTTAGCTGCCTAATCGCTGCTGGACTCGGTTCCACACCGGTTACTGGCTATTCTACGAATGCAGGTATTATTTCCATCACAGGCGTTGCAAGCCGCCGAGTCTTTCTTGCTGTGGGGGGATGGTTTGTCCTCTTCGGCTGCTCCGGTAAATTAGCCGCTTTGATCTCTTCGATTCCAACGGCTGTTATCGGCGGTGTATTCGCCATCGTCTGCGGTATCATCTCGATTAACGGTATACAGGTCATGAAGAACGTAAAAATTGGTGAAAAAGAAATGTATATCATTTCGATCCCTATGATCCTGACACTGGCGTTAGTGCTTATTCCTAAAGATTTCTTATATTCATTGCCTACTTTCGTACAATATTTACTCGGTTCACCTATTCTAGCTGCTTCATTGGCAGCGATCTTGCTGAATAAATTATTGCCGAGTGAGAAGTAAGCTTTATAGCGAATTAATATTAAACGAGGATGCCCCCAAAAAGCTTCATTCATCGAAGCCTTGGGGGCATCCTCGTTCTATAATTTCACTAATCGTAGACTACTCCAATAACTGCAGATACCTGTTATATATTAATTTTCCGATCTTTATAATAGTATTCTCTGTCATGGTCATTGATTTCACGAAGGACACGACACGGATTACCGACCGCGACAACATTCGAAGGAATATCCTTAGTTACAATACTGCCCGCTCCGATCACGGTATTATCTCCAATCTTTACTCCTGGAAGAATAACAGCCCCTGCACCAATCCAGACGTTTCTGCCTATATGAACCGGTATGTTGAATTGTGTTACAGGCTCACGTAGCTCAGGTAGAATGGGATGGCCTCCTGTAGCAACCGTCACATTAGGGCCGAACATCGTATAATCTCCCACATATATATGTGTATCATCTACCATCGTCAGATTAAAGTTCGCGTACACATGACTTCCAAAATGCACATGCTTTCCGCCCCAGTTGGCATGAAACGGTGGTTCAATGTAGCAGTCTTCACCCATCTCAGCGAACATTTCCTTCAGAAGCCCTTGACGCTTTTCCCCTTCGGACGGACGGGTGGCGTTAAAATCATAGAGTTTCTCCAGGCATTTCGCTTGTTCTTTCATCAGCTCTTCATCGGTGCAGCTATAGATCTCACCTGAATGCATTTTTTCGTATGCTGTCATTTTGCTTAATCCCTCCTACAATTTACTACTTACGATAGACTAAATAGTCCGCTTTCGCTAGACACAAGAGCATGACTACTCCCAACTTCATAAGATTCATGACCAGAAAATCATAGGATGTTCACAGAAAATGAGCCATTGTAGAAGGTATTCATCTAACCCTTTTTAACGACCAACTGCATATACTGGCAAAAAAGGACTGAACTCATGAATAAAGGAGATTTTTTTCGTGTATATCTTCCAATCGTTATTTTACTTCTAAAAAAATCAGGTGCAGATAAATCAGTTATTATTATTCTTCTTATTGTGCTAATTTTACTTGAATTTCAAGAACTCGCAGAATTATTAGAAGGCGACTAAATGATCGCCTTTTTTTTATTGATTTTACCCTTTCACTATCCCATTATTAATAGTATAATTTCCCTGTTGTAAATGGTAAATAAGTCTTATTTTTAATATTAAATATTAGATTTATATTCTGACTTAGAGGAAGGTAGCTATGTTGGTGGGAAAACACTCTACGCAAGTTCTAGACGAAAAATCTGTACTTGCCGCTCTAGAGCAATCGCTGGCTATGATCGAATTTAACATGCAAGGAGAAGTGCTATGGGCAAACGATAATTTCGCTCAAGCGATGGGCTATACCATGTCGGAATTGCCGGGAATACATCACCGTCAATTCTGTACACCTGATTTTCTTGAAAGTTCGGAGTATAAGAAGTTTTGGGATAATCTTAGAAATGGCGACAAGTTTCAAGAGAAAATTACTCGTGTGACAAAAGCCGGAAGTCATATTAGCCTTGAAGCAACTTATATGCCAATTCAAGACGAAGATGGACAAGTGATTGCTGTTCTTAAAGTGGCAACGGATATAACGGAAAGAGAGACTGGCACAACTCAAGTTATCAACGAATTAACAAAAATGTCAGAGGATTTACTCTTTCGTACGGAGGAAGGCATTTCACGTAACCAACAAGTAGCTACAGCAATAAATCGGCTGAAGAACGATAACGAAAACAACCTGAATGATCTTCATGACTTGGAGCAGCAGACTACAGCTGTTCGGCGTATTGTACAGATGATCAGAGAGTTCGCATCACAGACGAATCTGCTCGCGTTGAATGCGGCCATAGAAGCGGCGCATGCCGGTGAACATGGACGCGGCTTTGATGTTGTAGCAACCGAAGTCCGTAAACTATCGAAAAGTGTACAAGAAGCCGCTCAAGAGATCCAAGCTACCGTCGAAGGTATTTCAAAGTATGTTACCAGAGTTAGTGAGGGAACGATGACTTCACAGGAAGCAATCGCGAGCAGTCAGATTCAAATCGAACAGGTAGTCGCTGAGTTTGCAGGGATTAGTGAAGCGGTTAGCAAGTTAGATGTACAAGCTAAAATATTGAGCGAAATGGCATAGATCTAATCATAAATAATAGAGCCGCCTTTAGGTGGCTCTATTATTTTTTTCAAGATGATCGAGTGAGTGTGACCTATTTGATTGTTTTACTTACACAGTAGTTGCTACCATGTTCAAGAAGTAGAGTGAGTTCATTCACCATATTATTTTTTGTTATTGAACTAATGAAATGGCAGAGGAGTAATTCATGATGAAAAGAATCGTAACACTAAGTACCCGTAGACTGATGGATACCGCAAAACACGGTGGATGCGGCGCATGCCAGACATCTTGCCAGTCCGCTTGTAAGACTTCCTGCGGCGTTGCTAACCAGCGCTGTGAAAATCCAATGAACAAATAAGGTTTTATCAAATGTTCACCGCCCACTGCTCTAGTAGATGGGCGTCTATTTTTTAAGCCGTTTCTACTCGCATATTAAAGGAGCTTGATTAGCAAGTATGATTCATCAATATCAACTAAACGGATACAACATCGTGCTGGATACCTATAGTGGATCGGTGCATGTTGTTGATGATCTGGCATATGAAATTATTGAACTTTATGAGCATACATCTCCGGAGGAAATCCTGACATTGATGCTTGCACGACATGAGCACGATTTGGATATTACCGAGAATGACATTCGAGAGACCATCGCGGCAGTTCAGGAGCTTAAAGATGATGGACAGCTCTTTACCGAAGATCCGTATGAGAATCTCTCCCTGGATTTAAGGAATCGTCAAACCTATGTTAAAGCGTTATGCCTCAATGTCGCGCATACCTGCAATTTATCCTGCGACTATTGCTTCGCAAGCCAGGGTAAATACAACGGCGACCGGGCCATCATGAGCTATGAAGTTGGACAAAAGGCGATCGATTTCCTGCTGGAAAATTCGGGCCATCACCGGAACCTAGACATTGACTTCTTCGGCGGAGAACCCCTTATGGCCTGGAAAGTCGTCAAGCAGATTGTAGCCTACGCAAGAAGCAAAGAGAAAGAATATAAGAAGAAATTCCGCTTCACCTTCACAACGAACGGTATGCTGCTGAACGATGAAGTCACCGAATTTTTAAATCAGGAAATGTACAATGTTGTACTCAGTCTGGATGGAAGAAAAGAGGTTCATGACCGACTCCGCACAACCGTTAATGGAAAAGGCAGCTATGATCATATTTTACCGAAGTTCCAAGAATTCGTCCGTAAACGCGGAGACCAGGAATACTATGTGCGAGGAACGTACACGCGTAACAACGTAGATTTCACGAACGATATTTTTCATATCGCGGACCTTGGCTTTGATAAAATCTCGATGGAGCCGGTTATTTGTGATCCGCGGGAGCCTTATGCACTAACCGAGAAAGATCTCCCGGAGATTTATAACCAGTACGAAATTCTCGCCAAAGAAATGATCGAGCGTGGGGAGCAAGGTGATGAATTTACCTTCTATCATTACATGCTGGACCTTTCGGAAGGCCCTTGTATCCAGAAAAGAATTACGGGCTGCGGGTCAGGAACGGAATACCTCGCTGTCACACCATGGGGGGAGCTCTTCCCTTGCCATCAGTTCGTCGGTGACGAAGCCTACAGCATGGGGAACCTCTGGGATGGTATCACAAATCCGGAGCTGCAATGCCGATTCAAGGAGAGCAACTGCTACTCAAAGCCGGAATGCAAGGATTGCTGGGCTAAGCTCTACTGCAGCGGCGGCTGTCCTGCCAATGCCCTGCATGCAACGGGCGACATCAACGGCATCTACGACTTTAGCTGTGATGTGTTCCGCAAGCGGGTTGAATGCTCTATGATGGTGAAGGTTGCCGAGTCAATGAGAGCGATGGAGAGCGACTCTTAAAGTTAAATCATGTACTACACTTCAACACGAAGAAAAGGCTGCCGCGGCAGCCTTTTTCTTTATCAATAAAATTCATTTATTTTCAGTTTGTTTTTCATATACATAATATAAGTAGTCTCGGGCTTTGCTGAATTCCTTTCTGAACTCTGCAGGAACTGTATCGATGTCTCTAATACTTGAAACGCCTATTTTTGCCTGAATCGTTTCATAAGTTATTAAGGTTTGAATGTACTGTTCATATTCTTCAGCTGTTAAAACCTCTTTACTGGATGGATCTCCGTTTAGCTTGTCAAAGTAGGGTTGAATTTCGCTCATTGCTACTTTCATTTTCTCTAATTGTTCTGCAGGTACTTGAGAATAATCGATGTTTCCATTCTTATCGCCATATTCAAGTTTTGCATCTGTAACTACATTTAGTAAAACTTTGAATTGTTTAAATTCTTCTTTTCCTAGATCACCTTTTGCTTGAGTTAGTTTTGCATTAAATAATAAGTAGCTCTCCATTGTAATATTAAACGCACGTTTTTTTAGATTCTCAAATGAACCATAGAAATCATCGGCAAGTAACGCTTGATAAGCAAACGCACCTGTTGGAATCATTAAACAAGCAGAAATAATAGCGATAGCCAACCGTTTTCTAAAAAAACGATTTCGTTTGCCACCCATTTCTGACTTTGCTTTATGAACGCCCAATTTACTTCTTTCATGAAGCTCCACAGGGATTTCGATTCTTGATAACTCTTGTTTAAAGTGATTATCCATAGATACCTACCTCCTTTACATTTTGACGAAGCTTATCTAAAGCACGGTATAGGACAGACTTTGCGGTACCAAGTGGGATGTCTAATATCTCTGAAATCTCCTTTAATGTACGATCATCGTAAAACTTCAGTAAAATGACACTCTTCTCATCCTCTTTCAAAGTATCAATCAGCTTATTTAACGATATCGTAAGTGCGATATCTTCATCGTCTGCTCCATTAAGCACTTCAAAGTCTGCATTTAACGGAATCACTTTTTTGTTCCTGTTGATTACGTTCAATGCACAGTTAATCGTAATTTTCATGAGCCAAGTCTTAAAATACTCCGGCTTTTTCAAAGTGCTGATATTCTTAAATGACTGATAGGCCACTTCTTGAACAAGATCTAATGCGTCGTCTTGATTTTTCACATAGACATAGGCCATTCGATAAATATCCGCTTCATACTGCTGGAAAAGCAATAAGAAGGCTTTATCATTACCTTGTTGTGCTTTCTTTACTAAACGTTCCGTTTTCATCACGGCTCCTCCTTTCGTTTGGGTTTACATCTATTAGATAAACGGGAAGGGTTTTTGGCTTAAATATTTCCAAATTATTTTTATGTAATTCCTTAATTTAACATTTAATATAACCTAACCCACTAGCTTAATAGTAGATCAATACAAAAAAAGACATGACAGTACCTACTTCGTACCATCATGCCCTTATATGTTTTTAGTAGATAGCAGCGCTAACAACAATTTGTTCAAAATGAAATTCTACTGCTTAGCTCCCATCAATTCAGGTCTTAAATCCGTAAAGTCCTCTCCCGGCTTACGCAGGGCTTCGAGTACGACCTGCGCGTTATACCCGTCATAGAAATTATAGAAAATACCAGATTCTCCATTCAAAATCTGAATGATCTGCTTCAGAATCGGCAGTGGACTAACGACGTCGTCCACCGGCACAGGCTGAAGATCGGCCTCCTTGCCACTTCTAAACAGATTGTCCCAATTCTCAAGAGCCAAGGTACCTTCCTCCCCGTGAATCACTAGGGAAACACGTTCCTCTCCTTCCCGCTCGTCGGTTCCAGAGAGGTGAATCTCAATATCATTATGTAATCGCAGGACGGCCCGTACACGGCTTTCAGACTGATTCGAATCCGAAGGGAACTCAACCTCACTCTTTACATCCGTAATCGGTCCGAACAATTGCTGGATCATCTGAATCCAGTGAATGCCAACTTCCAGCAGATATCCGCCCTGCTGTCTTGAGGAGATCCATGGATTCTGCTGCCAAGCTCTCGGCCACTGCGGAAACTCCAGATAGAGATCCATCTTAAGGATCTGGCCGATCGCCTGATCGTCAAGTAAAGCCTTCAGCTTCTGGACCGCCGGTTCGAGTGGAAGTGAGAAATGAACTGCATGGAGCACGTCCGCCTTCTCTGCCAACTCCACCAGACTCCGGGCTTCAGTCAAGCTGTTCGCTAGCGGCTTCTCGCAGAAGACGTGAATGCCTTTCTCAAACGCGATCTTCGCCACGTCATAATGTAAGGACGGCGGAACCGCGATATATACGAGGTCAAGCGAAACCTCGTCCAGCAGCTGGCGGTAGTCGGTATACAGTCGGGGACTAATTCCTGCTGCTTCGACTTCCCTTTGCAAACTAGATTCATCACTATCGCAAAGTGCAACTAATTCAATTCTTTCAGCATATTGGGGCAGTAAGCGGTGAATCATAACCCGTCCCATATGACCTAAGCCGATGACGGCCATTTTTAGTTTATTCATCCTGTTCTCCTATTCCACTGATGATTGGATTTTGCAAATAATTGCCACGCCTCTTATTATAGATCAGGTGCTGGAGCCAGTACACTCAGATATACGAAAAAAGACTCTGCCATCAGGCAGAGCCCATGTAAGTCTTATAAGTGTGCTACTCCGATCGTTTCTCGCAACTTTTTATATACTGGGATGGAGTCTGAGAAGTGATTTTCTTAAATATCCTCGCGAAATAATTCCCATCATTAAATCCTACCATGAACGCAACCTCGGTAATGCTATACTTTCCCCTGCCTAAATATAGTTTTGCATTCTCGACCCTCATACAATGGATATATTCAATCACATTCATCTTTGTCTCCTCCTTAAACTTTCTAGAAAGAAGAGTTGAATTCACTTGAATGGCTTCGGCTATCTCCTCTAATGTCAAAGGATGATCCAGATATAATTGAATATAATCCACTGCTTTCTTCACAATGAAGCTATAATTTCGAGTCGAATAGGTATGAATCATTTCGCAGTATTCATTAATGATTTGGATTAGCATCGTTTTGCTTTGATGGAGTGAGGATACTCTTTCAATCAGAAGCGAGAATTTCCCAGATATATGATGAATGAATAAGGGGTGAACGCCCCCTTTCTCAGCAGCGATTCTGCATAGTGTATTTAACACCAGCAGACTGTTCTTGACAGCGCGAATCGGTTGACCCGGAAAGCGATTCAGAAATAAATGAAGCGGATCCTGATCCTTCATGATCATTCGGAGCGCTTTCTTATCTCCTTTCGAAATTAAATCAATCAATATCTTCTCACCTTCGTATCTCTCCTCGATGGATGTGTTACTTTCAGCAAGGATTTCAGTTCTATACTCAGTAGGGTAGCGCTTCGGCTGTAGCGCTATTTCGTGTGCCTGGATGGGTTCATAGTTAGACAGACGGACAAGCAAATCTCCCAGTGCATCCTTCTCCTTACTAGAAATCACCGGAAGCGACTCGTAAAACTTCCATAAGGCTGTCTGCTGACCGATCGGCAGTTGATTATTGGTCATGATAGAGCTCATGGAGCCTTCATGAGGAATGCTTGATAAAAAGGGTCCTATCGCAATGGATCCATAAAATTGCTGTTTATCCCAAATCCCCGCCGCAATATACCCGAATTCATAGGAATTCACATAATAGATAAAACGATTCGATGGATGATTTTCAAGACTTTTGCTTATGACGGTAAAGTCCTCACTGATATTGTGCAATACGGCAGGAATCTCATGACTGACTTGTTGAGCAAACACCATTCCGCTTTGGTCGAGGATTCGCACATCCATTTTTGTAAGCGTATTGATTACAAACCCAATTTTCGGGAAGTCATTGTGAAAAGTTTCAAGGATATTATTCATAAAAATGTCCCCTTCTTCACGATTCGAAAATTATAGAAAATGTGCTAACACAGAAAAAATCGTGCGATACCCAAGACCTCAGAACTAATATAATCCAATTAAAGCGCTTACACAATTGTTTTTTTAGTACTAAGGACTTTATTAACCAAGGGAGGTCTTGCTGTGCGAAAGACATTGAATCTTAATCAAAGCTGGACATTTTTAAAGGATGATGACGTAGATGCCATTCAAGCTATCTTTCAAAACGAGAACTGCGAACCCGTCGATCTTCCTCATACTTGGAATGCGATTGACGGAGCAAACGGTTTCGAATACTACAAAGGGGCCTGCTGGTATCGAAAAGAGTTTACGATATCTTCCCGTGAGCAAAGCAATAGAGTTTATATCGAATTTCAAGGTTCCAACAGCATTACGGATGTTTATGTAAACACCCTCCATATCGGCCAGCACAGAGGCGGCTATTCTATCTTCCGCTTCGATATTACCGAAGCGATTGAGTTCGGCAAGACAAATATATTAGCTGTCAAAGTAGATAACACGGTATACGACGATGTTTATCCCCAAATGGCCGACTTTACGTTCTTTGGCGGAATATATCGTGATGTGAACTTGGTGATCGCGAATCCTGTCCATTTCGATTTGCTCGATTACGGCTCTCAAGGTATTTATATCGTTCAGGATGAAGTCACGGATGAGCGGGCTAGCTTGCGTATTAAATCGAAGATTACCAATGAGCGGGACCAAGAAATGAAAGTAAGGCTATGGGTGAATCTTCTCGATCAACAAGGACAATCAGCTGCATACGCGGCGCAAGAAGTATTCTTGGCAAGCGGAGAAACGAAGGAAGTATCGGTTCCTGCTGTGATCGAGAATCCTGAACTATGGAATGGACGACAAAATGCCTATCTCTATAAAGCCAATGTCTCCTTAACAAGCTTCAACGATACGATTGATGAGGTTTCTATTCCCTTCGGCGTACGATATTTTACGGTGGACCCGGATCAAGGATTCTTCTTGAATGGTGAACACCTTCCACTGCATGGGGTATCCAGGCATCAAGATCGCAAAGATATGGGCTGGGCCATTACGAAGCAAGAACATAAAGGAGATATGGAACTCATCAAAGAAATCGGTGCCACTTCAATTCGCTTGGCTCACTATCAGCATGATCAATATTTCTACGATCTTTGCGACCAAGAAGGCATGGTCATCTGGGCGGAGATTCCTTTTATTTCAGTCATGTCGAGAACAGAACTCGAAGGCACGAACGCAAAGCAACAGATGATGGAACTCATCCGTCAGAACTTCAATCATCCATCGATTATGTTCTGGGGAGTACAGAACGAGATCCAAATCGGCGGCGACAGACCGGAAGTTAGAAGACTGGTCAAAGAATTAAACGATCTGACGAAAAAGGAAGATCCGACTCGTCTCACAACGATGGCGAATGTCAGCTTCGTAGAAATGGATGATGAATACAACTACATCACCGATACGATCGGGTACAACCATTACTTCGGCTGGTATGGAGGAAAACCGGAAGACTTCGCCGGATGGCTAGATCGATATCATGAGCTGAATCCGAAAGTAAAACTATGCATTTCCGAATATGGCGTCGAGGGAATCTTGCAATATCACACCAACAATCCCAAGGTGAAGGATTATACGGAAGAATATCATGCTCTCGTCCATGAAAAAGTGTGGAATATTTTTGCGAAGCGCCCTTACCTCTGGGCAACCTATGTGTGGAACATGTTCGACTTCGGGGCAAACATTCGCAATGAAGGCGGTGTGAAGGGAAGAAACAACAAAGGACTGGTCACGTATGATCGCAAAATTAAGAAAGATGCCTTCTATCTGTACAAGGCAAACTGGTCTGATGCTAAGTTCGTTCATATTACCGGCAAACGTTTCGTTGATCGGCCAGATTCCGAAATTAGCGTAAAAATTTATTCAAACTGCGATGAAGTGATCCTCCATGTTAACGGTGCAGAAGTGGCGGCGAAGACGGGCAATAATCATGTCTTTATTTTTGAAAATGTTCTCATGCAGGACGGCTTGAACGAGATCAAAGCGGTTTCTAGAATAGGCGATGTAATCCATCAAGATGTCGCCAGATTTAACAAAATAGCCGAGCCAAACTTGAGCTATGAGGCTCCTGAAGATAAAGGCGGAGTCATTTCGAACTGGTTTAAGATGCCGGAGGATGCGGATGATGACATTGTCATGGAAGATCTCGAAATTACTCCACATGTGTATTCGTCACGCGATACAATCGGGGCGCTGATGGACAATGAACAAGCCAACGAAGTGCTGAAAAAGTACATGGGCGACTTAAGCGAGAATCCAATGTTCGACATGTTGAAATCACTCAAAATAGATATGATCGCTTCTCTGTCGGACGAATTCTCAGACAAATTGCTTTACCGATTAAACAAAGAATTGATTCAAATTAAGAAGTAGAGGTAAAGAAGGAGCGTGCAAATATGTCCAAACCTGCTCTGAGGAGCGATGTGCACACCTCGATCAACAAAAACCGTCCGTTCGGATGGCGAGATAAATTCGGTTATTTGTTCGGCGATTTGGGGAACGACTTCTTCTTTATTCTCACCAGCACTTTCTTAATGGTTTTCTACACGGACGTTTTTCATATAAGCGCGGCGACGGTCGGTATACTGTTCCTAATCGCCCGTTTGTGGGATGCTTTCGCGGATATGGCCTGGGGACGGTTCATCGATACAAGAAGGGCGACTCTTCATGGGAAGTTCAAGCCATGGATTTTAAGAATGTCCTTACCGCTCGTCATTTCCGGGGTATTAATGTTCGTCTCCATTCCAGGCATGTCTAACGGGTTCTATCTCGCCTGGGCATTCGTAACGTATATCGTATGGGGAACTTTGTATAGCACAGTGAATATTCCCTACGGATCCATGGCGTCTGTCATAACCGATGACTCGGTAGATCGCACGGCATTATCCACTTGGAGAACGATGGGCGCCATGTTAGCAGGCCTCGTCATCGGTGTACTCGGTCCTTTGATCGTGTTTGTGGATAATAAAATTTCCGCCGATCGGATGTTCATGGCTGCTATCGTCTTCGGAGTTCTGGCAATATGCTGCTATTTAGCATGCTACAAGCTGTCGACAGAACGGATTGTAGCGCCTGAAGAAACGAAAGAAAATATGAATATGAGAACCACGATGAAAAGCTTGGTCAAAAATAAGCCTTTGATTTCAATTCTGGCTGCCTCACTAATCATGTTGGTTTGCACCATGCTCTCCGGAACGGTAAACACCTATTTATTTAAAGATTATTTCGGTAATACCACTGCCTTGAGCATGGTAGGCTTATCCCAGATCGCCACTACGTTCCTTGCGATTCCGTTAGCAAAGCCATTGGTTGCAAGGTTCGGGAAGAAGGAAGTCGCTTCGTTGGGAATGCTCATCGCATCCATATCATATTTCATCATCTTTCTTCTACCGGAGCCAACGGTGACACAATACATCATCATAGCCGCAATCGGGATGTTCGGCATGGGCTTCATGAGCATCGTTTCGTGGGCATTCGTTACCGATGTGATCGATTATCATGAGTTCTTATCCGGGCTGCGTGAAGATGCAACCGTGTATTCGCTCTATTCTATGGCCAGAAAAATCGGTCAGGCTATTGCAGGTGGTATTGGCGGATTCGCTATTGCAGCGGTCGGATATAACGCTAGCTTAGAGAAGCAGACGGAAGAGACCTTACACGGAATCTTCTCTCTCGGTACTTTAGTACCTGGCGTTATCTTTCTTGCGGTATTCCTCATCCTCGTGTTCTTCTACCCACTGAACAAGCAGCGCACGAACCAGTTAGCTTCTGATTTATCGGCGAGAAGAAATAAGTATTAAGAAAGGTATTGTGAACCCTGCTGTGCAAGCTGGCACCGGTATTTACTTGGTGCCAGCTTGTTTATGTTTGAGCTGTTTGACCATACTCTTTTTCAGTTTCATTCGCACCTGATTAACTCTTAATAAACACAATCTTCACACCAACCACCTGATCCTGTTCATTCACTGCCTTATACACGCCGTATGCCCCGTCACCGATGCCGGTACGTGATACGACGCCACCAGTCAGAACACCCGCTTCTTCCCCACTTTCCGTGATATCACAGCAGGCAAGATACCAATCGCTATCTGTATCCACCTGATCGTCAAGATCCTCTGCATCTGGAATACGGTAATGATTGATATCAAAAATCCCAGCCTGACCGCTATCTACACCCGCCACAAAAGGACACTTGATCCATTCAAGGAATACCCCCTGTTCAGCTACCGAGTGATGATAAGCTGTCAGCTTGGCGTTGGCTTCACCCCAGTCCGGGATCTCCACCTTCTCCACTTCCGCAGTCCAGGTTCCATTCTCAGCAGACTCCAGCACACCCATGATAATGATGTTCTTATCCAGTTCATAACAAGGGTCAGCAACAACCAACTGCCCAGAATTCACTTCAAAATTGCCTAGTTGAATAACCAATGGGGATACCTCCAATAACTGCGTATGATGGTTTGTAGAACGACATTAAATCTATAATGTATTTCTACAGTATAATTGTTTGTCTTGATGACAAACAATCCTCACGATCTAATTGTTAGTCTATTAACGTAGTGATACACTAATAGTGATTGAGCGAAGTTATCACTATTGCTCATAAAATTATAGAGGGGCCTAGGGCATGAGTAAAAAACACATACGTTATTTTGGCGGATTCATAGAAACTGAGCAAAGATGGTTGAACAGAATGTCAGCTAAAGGGTATCGCTTAATCAGAACAGGCAAGCTATGGTTTGAATTTGAAGAATGTGAACCCAACCAATATGAATATTACATTGATTTTGTAGGCCATAAATCGAATTCCGAAAAGAAACACTATATGAAGTTCTTAAGGGATTTTGGATATCGCGTCATCACGAAAAATATGAAATTCAACAATAATAAAGAAGTCTTAATTATCGAGAGACACCATGACGATAAACCATTTGCACTGCATTCTACAAATGAAGATAAAATGACTTACTATAAGCCACAACGAGATGCGTACTTCATTCTTTTCCTACTTTCTCTCTTTCTGTTCATAAGAAATTCGTTTGTGAAGGAAGAATGGTTCATCCTATCAACTTGGCTATTCTTAGTAGCTTCAGTTATCACTTTCCTTCCGACTCTATTCTATCAAAAACATATTAATCAGCTGAAAAAGGAAGCTGAGCTAAGTGAGTAAAAAAAATAGCCTCCAGGCTGCTTTAGATAGCGAGCCTGGAGGCTATTTATTTGAAGAACTGAGCTACATGAATTGAAATTCTCGGCGCGGCCAAGCTCAATGCCTCTTACTATTACTGCGTATGCTTATATTTCTATTAGATGAAAGTTCTTTTCGAAGCTCTCCCCTGATTACAGCTACAGATCACGTAGCTCAATTCGGAATACATCTGCATATGGCGTCTCTGGCGTCGTCCGAGACAAAACAGTAATTCGGATCTTGCCTTCTTCGATCTCTTCCGCCTTCACTTCTCCGTCATCGCTTAACAAGGAAACGGAGACGAACTGTCCGAAATTTGGCAAGATGAATGAATCGCGAACTTCGGATGAATCGTCAGGATAGAGATGGAATGCATATACCATGCTTCCCTTTCTTGTAAATGCCATGCCGTCCACCATGTAAGGCGCGCATTCACGGGTACCGTATACTGCCTCGCCATTCCGCTTCAGGAATGTGCCAAGATCTCGCAGCGCCGCCATCCCTTTGGCTGGAAGCCTGCCATCCGGCTGAGGTGCAATATTGAGTGCCAAGTTTCCGCCTTTTGCAATAATGTTAACCAGCATGTGGACAAGTTGTCTCGCCGATTTGAATTCGTCGTCGTAGTTGAACGAGAATCTCTTGCCGACTGTAACACAACTCTCCCAAGGAACCATAATCGGATGATCCGGCACCGTTTGCTCTGGCGTAATGAAGTTTTCATAAGGGCCTCCGACAGTACGATCTACCGCCATCAGATGCGGCTGCGTCGTCTCGCGAATTCGTTCAACAATCTCTCCAATTCGTACATCCTGTCCTTTGTTGTCTGGGCGAACCCAACCGCCGTCCAGCCAGAGTGCTTCAATCCGGCCATAATTCGTCATGATCTCCGTAATTTGACGATGCGTCATCTGGACGAACTTCTCCCATAACTCGGGATGCTCCGCCACATCGTAATTGACATTGCGATCCGTCTTACCATCCGGACGGGTGAAGTCCGGAGACCAATAATAAGGTGTATTCCAGTCCGGCTTAGAGAAGTAGGCGTGAACATCCATACCCCGCTCTCGAAATGCATCGAACAGGTGCCGGCATATATCCGCGTACCGGTTCGAGCTGAACGGTGTGTTCGGGCTGGTCACTTTGTAATCCGTCGTTTCGGTATCCCACATGCAGAATCCGTCATGATGCTTGGTCGTGAACAGCAAGTACTGGAATCCGCATTCCTTCGCAAGATCCGCCCACACCTCCGGTTGAAAGCGAATCGGATTAAACGTCGTTCTCAGGTTCCGGTATTGCTGCCGAAACTCGTTCATATCATCGGTCCAATCTACATCCTTCTTCGACCAATCGGCACTGTCGTCGGACATGCACCAGGATTCGTAAATGCCCAGTTGGCATGCAGGTGACCAATGAATCATAAACCCAAGCTTGTGGTCACGGAATTTATCCAGTGCCTCCAATACCTCCGGGTTATGAGGACGCACATACATGTCCTCTGCCGTATAATCATGGACACCATTGTTCATAGCATCTTTTTTTGTTCCCGCCATAGCGATTCTCCTCTCATGAAGCGAAGCCCCCGGTCGTATCAGGAGGCTTCGCTGTTTAATCTATGTTATTGAGTCGCCTTCCAAGCGTCGTATTGTTTCTGCATTTCCGCAATGACCTTCTCTGAGCCGGCAGCTTTCAACTTCTCATTTACTTTCGGCAAGAACTGCGCCGGATCAACGGAACCCGTAATTAAAGGCAATCTCACTTCTGCCGTCACGTTCTGAATTGCAGCAATCTCGGCTTGTACTGGAGCCGGATCGAAGACGAATCCGACCAGCGGCGAAACTTGCGCTTCGTCGTTAAACTTTTTGAATTGCTCCCATTTGTCCGCAGGGTCCGCTTCCGTCAAGTAGTTCAAGAAGCCGTTCCCGAATTGGAACCAACCCGTGTTCCAGCGTTCTTTTCTCGCCGGCAAATCTTTGACCACGTTATCGGATACTTTCTCGTAATGTACGCCTTCAATACCGTAAACGAACAAGTTATGGAGATATACATCGCCATGCAGCATGTTGATGAACATCATCGCTCTTTCTGGATCTTCGGATGTCTTCGGAATCGTCAGCATCGCGCCCATAACGGAGTTCGTTGTGACGATCGGCTTCTCAACCGGATTGTAGCTGACATCGAAGCCAGCACGGTTCGTCCAAATAACCTCTGCTGTCGGAATACCGCCGGATATACCGGTCAGCCACTTACCTGCTTGCTCCTCATTCTCAGGACGGGCGTAGGTTGCAACGTCAGGGCGAATATAGCCGGCCTTGTAGTAGGCGTGCACTGTGTCCAGCGCTTGCTTTGCTTCCGGTGTCTCCCACATGTTTATGATCTTATTGTCCGTTGACATCGGTTCATAGACCATACCGAATGGAATGTTCTCGTTCATAACATAATCGAACGGCACGTACCATAGCGATTGCTGCGTCGGCTCGATTGGGTAAATCGTCGAATCTTTCTCCTTCAGCTGCTTCAGGATTGGCTCTGCGCTTGCAATCGAGTTCACCCCAGATGCGTCAATGCCATGCTGTTTCAGAAGTGGATCGTTAAAGCGCAATACCCATTGCGAAGCGATTTCCTTCGGATTTTGAACCCCGTAGTTTTGTCCGTTAACCTTGGATAGGTCCAAGAATTTGCTGTACATTGATTTCAGCGCGTCTTGACCATGCTTCTCTAGCAGTTCATTGACTGGATTCAGAGCGCCTTTGGAGGCAAGCGGAACCATATGCTTCGCTTGTGCGAACAAGACGTCGATCTTCTGGCCGGATGCGAGGAAGACTGGCACTTTCTGCTCAGCTTCTGCCCAAGGAACAAAATTGATTTTGACTGTCGCGTTGATCTTCGGCTGTATGTACTCGTTGACCTTCTGCTCAATAAGCTCTGTATCTTTCTGTGGATCGCCAAAGAAATACAGCACCAGCTCATACGGTTTCAATGCAGTTTCCTCTGTTTGACCAGTCGCCTCAGGCGTCGGGGAATTGTTTGCCTCCGATTGTGTGTTCTCGGTGCTGTTTTTTCCGCCGCAAGCGCTGAGAACGATGGTCAGCAGCAAGATCGCCGCTAATGAAATCAACCCTCTTTTTTTATTTCTCAGAAACATATTATACCCTCCTGTATTGTTTGTTTTATTTAATGTACCGTTCGCTTGGAGGCGCCCGCCACTTTAAACAACTACCCCTTGATGGAACCTACGGTCAACCCTTGAATGAAAAACCGCTGGAAAAACGGATAAGCGAGTACGATTGGCGCTGTTGCCACAACAACCATAGCCATTCGAATCGTCTCTTGCGGTAGGTTCGCGATTAATGATGCATCTGATGTAGACAATGAATCGGTATTTTCAAGCAAATACTGCAGGTTGTTCTGAATTCTTGAGAGCATGTATTGAAGCGGCGTCAGTTCCGGCTTGTCGATGAAGAGCATCGCATTGAACCAATCGTTCCAATAAGCCAAAGCACTGAACAAGCCGATGGTCGCAATGCCGGGTAACGAGATTGGAAGCACCATTCGTACGAAGATGGAGAAGTCTCCGGCCCCGTCGATCTTGGCCGCTTCGATCATCCCCTCTTCTATCGTCGTCTTGTAGAAGGTTCTCATGACAATGATATAGAAGGCGTTGACACTAAGCGGAAGGATCAGTGCCCATATCGTATCCTTCATATGCAGCACTTGTGTCACCATCATATAGAAAGGAACGAGACCTGCGTTGAACAGCATCGTCAGGAATGCGATAAACGTAAATAGTTTGCGGTACGCAAACTCCGACCTCGAGATCGCGTAAGCGTACGGCAGAATCAAGAGCAAGCTAATGATCACGCCGAGCACTGTAATCAGGATGGAGACAAGGAAGGAGTTCAGCATCTGACCGGAATCCTCCAGTAAGTACGAGTAGGCGGAAAAGCTCCACTGCTCGGGCCAGATCCGGTATCCGTTACGCGTCAACGACTTCTCTTCCGTCAGCGAGATAATGATCGTAAATACAAACGGCATGATACAAGCGAATGCGACCAGCGCGGCCACAATATTCCAAAACCAGTTCCAGCCTCGAGTAAAACCTTCGATATTCGCGCTGTTCTTTGATTTCATGCAAGCTTCCTCCTTCGTTTAGAATAGGGCGTCGTCTTTGCTGATTTTGCGGACCGCGTAGTTGGCTGTCAAAACCAGAATGCAGCCGACAATCGACTGATATAGACCAGCGGCAGCGCTCATGCTAAATTCGCCCATTTCTTTCATGCTGCGATAGACATACGTATCGATTACGTTCGTAACCGGGAACAGCAAGCCGGATTCGCGCGGCACTTGATAGAACAGACCGAAATCGGAGTGAAAGATTTGGCCGACCGCAAGTATCGTCAGGATGATGATCAAAGGTTTCAAATGCGGGATCGTCACGCTGCGGATTTGCTGCCATTTGCTGGCCCCGTCAATAACTGCCGCTTCGTAATAAGTTCGATCTATGCCTGCGATCGCCGCGATATAAATGACGCTGGAATAGCCGATCGTCTTCCACACCTGCGCAAGAATGAGGATGAACGGCCAGTAAACCGTTTCGTTGTACCACATCTTAGGCTCCATTCCCAAGCTTACCAGGACGTTATTAAGAAACCCTTTGTCCATGCTGAGAAAAGCGAATACAAAGTAACCGACAACGACCCAAGACAGAAAGTGCGGAAGCATCATGCCTGTCTGATAAAACTTGGACATCCGCTTATTGGTCAGCCCGCTGACCACAATGGCCAGCGCCACAGGAATAATGACGCCAAGTAAAATAAAAGCGAGATTATACAGCAGCGTATTGCGCGTGATGATAAAGGCGTCGTTCGTCTGGAACAGAAACTTGAAATTATCAAAGCCGACCCATTCCGCACTCCAGATGCCGTGGAATATGCCTTTGGTATTGTAAGTGAATTTCTGAAAAGCAATTAAATTGCCGAATATAGGCATATACTTCATGATGATGAACCATAAAGTCGCAGGAAGCACCATTAGCAGAAAAATTCGATTACGTTTCAGCCGTTTCCATTTTGTAGCCATTCTCCACTCTCCATTTCTATCCCAAGTTGTCTTCACCTGTTACTTAAAGCGTTTTCATCTTGGTTCTATTATCCTTGCTACACGGCCTTGCAGAAAGAGGAAAAATCCAAGATGAACCGTCGGAACTCAATGAGAAAACGACTGGTTTAGACATTTCGAAGATAGATGACCGTTTATGCCGAAAGCATATGAGAACACAAAAAATCGCCGGCTGCTCCTATCGCAACCGGCGAATTATCGATATCGGAGTATGCTTTCTTACCCTCTTTGCACTCCTTTGCTAGCGGAACGGAATTCGGTAGGCGATACGCCCGTAAATTTCGTAAACAGCTTGTAGAAGTAGTTGGGATCGAGGCAGCCCACCTTGGCCGCGATTTCGTTGCCCTTCAGCTCGGTCTGAAGAAGTAGTTCCTTGGCGACTTGGATGCGATAACCGTTAACGTAGTCCGTAAATCCGACGCCGATCTCCTTCCTGAACAATTGGCCCAAGTAGACGGGATGAACTTTGTAGATCTGACCGAGCGTCTTCAACGACAACTCCGATTCGTAACGGGTATGGATATCCTGAACGACTTTACTAATAACCGGACTTCGGTTCTCTTCCGCTACAGAGACAGCGTCGAGCGACTCGTCTGCAAATTGCTGTATATATTGTTTAATCTGGTCTACACTCCTTAATCGGAACAACGGAGCGAAGCTCTCAATAAAGTTATGGCGTCCGGTCTGCTTAGCGACTTGAAGCATTATTTCAAGGGCGCCGTCCTGCGCATCCGCAAGAGACGCGCGCATATCCTCCTTCAATCCATCAAACGATTCGTCGACCCATTGCCGGAGCCCCTTGCGGTCTTTCTTGGCGAGCAGCGAAGTCAGCGTCTGTAACTCCTGCAGGAATGCGATGCTGGACGACCGCTTGCCGGCATGCTCCCCGTCAACGATAAACCGGTCTCCGTTAATCTTCCTCTGAATCTGCATTTCTTTGGCCTGCCGATAGCTCTCTGGTACTTCAAGGTAACTGCCGACTGTCGCGCCTATGGAGAACAGCATATCAATCCGCCATCGATCCTTAATGCTCTCATAGAGACTCTCCAGCTCCTTATGCAATACTTCGCGATTCAGGCTGCCGCCATACTCTGAGAACAAGATCACGATGTCGCCGTCTAAATCTACAAATTCGAGTGTCGTATAAGTGGAGAGCAGCATCGATGTATCTCTACGGACCATCTCGCACACTTCAGATACAAGCTCGTTACGCACGTCGGGCGGAAAGCTATCTCCGGCTTGATCACTTCTTAGAAGGCTGCCGGTTACGACAGCATACGCGCGGTGATGAAGCGGAATGTCTGCCATCTCCGCGCGCTGCTTCAACTCCGCCATTGGAATCGAGCGGCTCATCCACCGATTAAGCACGTTGGTTCGCAATATTTGCTTCTCTTCGATGGATCGAATCCGTCGCTGCCCTTCATGCTCCAGTTTTCTTACAGCTGTCGTTACCGTCGCGGACAGCTCGTTCACATCGACGGGCTTGAGAAGATAATTTTCGATGCCGAAACGCATCCCTTCCTTCACATGCTGGAAATCGTCATAGCCGCTCAGAACGATGAACTTAACACGTGGATCGACGGAGCGAATCGTCTCGATCAGCTTCAGGCCGTCCATGCCGGGCATTCGGATATCGGTCATAACGACGTCAACCGGTTGATCCAGAAATTGTTCCAACGCCTGCTCACCGCTCGAAGCTTGCGACGCGATCCGTAGACCGTGCTCTTCCCAATCGATAACGGAATACATGCCTTTCAAGATGAGCGGCTCGTCATCTACAATCATGATCTTGTACATGTTGTCTCACTCCTTGATGACGGCTGGAATCTTCAAAATAACTTCCGTCCCAGCTCCGTCCATGCTTTCAATTGCCAAACCGAATTCGCTGCCGTACACCATCTGCAGTCTCATATGAACGTTGCTTAAGCCGAGAGAATCGGACTTCGCTTCCAGTTCGCTCTTCTCCGTCAAGGATTGGCGCAGCTTTGTCAATTCCGGAAGCGGTATTCCCCTGCCGTTGTCACTTACGCGTACTATGATAACGTCTTGCTTCAAAATCCCTTCGATGAGAATTAAATTGTCCTGCCGGTCCGCTCTGAAACCATGGAGTACATAGTTCTCGATCAGAGGCTGTACGGACAGCTTTAAAATCTCATGGCGTCCGACTTCCTCCGGAATATCAAACTCCACCTGAAGCTGATTCGGATAACGAATCTGGAAGAGCTCCAGATAGATACGGCAGCGTTCCATCTCCGCCGCCACATCTACTTTCATCGCGCTTTTCATCGTGGTGCGGAACAAAGCTGCGAGCAAGAATATCATATGGCCCGCTTCCCGGGCCCCTTGAGCGACCGCGTTCATCCGGATCGCCTCCAGCGTATTGTACAGAAAATGCGGATTCATCTGCATCTGCATGGCAACGATCTCGGCGTTTTTCTGCTTAATTTCGGATATATACACTTTCTCGATATGATCGTTAACACGCTCAACCATCTTGTTAAAGTTCGAGGAAATCTGGTATAACTCGTCCCCTTTAGTAAGCGGAATGCGTACATTCCATTGACCTTCATCCAGTTTCTCCATTGCCCGAACGATCACCTTCGTCCGCATGGAAAACCGCAGAATCAAAATATAGGTCAGCAGCAGCGCGACGGCAATGAATAGGCCGGTCAATATCGCAATCCATCGTTGCAGCGCCTTCGTGCCCGAGCGGAGCTGCTCGCCAGACATGATCCCTGCAACGATGACGCCAGCCTTGTTCGCGGTAGAAACCATAAACTCCCATTTCGATTTCGGCGCGTCGCTGTCGAGCAAGCTTTCGACCGGATAGCGCTGCCCGTACCATTGCATAGAGGAATCATAGATAACGTCGCCATCACGCGTGAGGACCATAAGTTCCCCTTTCAAATCAGAAGGGGCGCGCTGACTCGACTTCATAATGGCGTTAGCCCTATATTGGATCATGATCTGGCCGATCGGCTCCAGCGTATCCGGATTTTTCAGCTCGGCTGCGTAGACGTACAGTGGCTGATTATCTGCACTCTTATTGGTCATCACAGGAGAAATAGGCAGCGAATTGGCATAATACTCACGATCCTCCGCCACGCGCGCCGGCAGTTCATTCGGCGTGACGATCTCCAGCGAGAGTTGGGAAGTCACCCGGTATACCTCTCCTTCCTTACCTAGGAATAGGATGGAGTCGAGGTCGGACCCGTTGTTGAAGTAAGCGGACAGCGATTTTAAAGAATTATTGATAGGGGTATCGACGTCGAAATACCGATCAAGCTGATACGATAAAAATTCCGCGTAACCTTTCTCGAGCAGCACCTCGAAATATTGCATAAAGCTTTCGTTCGAGTATATACTCTCCAGCATCATTTTTGACGCATCCATGCGCTGATCGATATAGGCGCTGACATTGGCGGATGCCTCCTGCATCTGCAATGTCTCCTTGTTGATCATATATTGCGTGAAATATTGATAGATAAAGAAGGCAAGCGCAACCAAAGTGACCATGATAATAACCGAATAGGTTAGCAATATTTTATTAAACAGCTTCTCTGCAAAATGGGTACGATACAGCTCACTTACCATGCGTGTCAACCTTCTCATCCTGTCTCTTCTTCACCCTTTCTGCCCAGCACTGCTGAATACGCTTACAATTTCACCCTCGAATAGAACCAGCTTATATTTAATCAAGCCTCATACACTTCGCTTCGTACGCCCGATTCGTGCACATCGTATGACGTGAATATACAGGTATCACACTGGAAATTAAATGTAGTCTTATCATAAAGAACCTGCTGCGGCGATTCAATACACAATTTAAATATATTTATATCAGACCGCTAACTATATTGATTTAAGACGGTCATTCTTAACTTTTTCCCCTTTTGGATCGTATCGGATTTACCCATAATCAAACGTGAAAACGATTACAACTTGAGGAAGGAGAATGAATTAATGAAGAAATGTTTCATGATGGCTAGCTTATCCGTACTCCTCGTTTTTACTTCTTTTGTGCTAGTTCCGCCGCAGAACGAGGTATTGGCTGCTTTCAACCAGCAAGTCTACGAAGCTGAGAACGGCACGATCGGCAGCGGAGCAGCTGTCGCAAGCAAGTCGAATGCGTCCGGCGGCAGCGCCATTGGGAGCATGCATAATAATAACGCTTATACCCAAATCCAGAATGTGGACGGCGGACAAGCCGGGGGCAAGTACGAGCTTACCATTCGATACGCAACAGGCGATGCCATCGCAACAAAAGCACTGTATGTAAATGGCGCCAAAGTGGCGGATCTACAGTTCAATTCGACAGGAGGATGGAATACTTTTGTCAATAAAACGGTAGAGGTTACGCTGAATGCCGGGGCAACGAACAGCATCAAGCTCCAGAATGACGGCGGCTCAACCTTTACGTACGGTGTAGAAATCGATAAATATTCGCTATCTCCGAAGACGTTCAAGGTAGCCGGATATATTCACCCTGCGAGCTTCAGCTATAACGACATCGATTCGGCCGCGTTCGATTACATCACCGATGTCATCCTCATCGGCTTCCACACCTTGGATACAAGCGGCAATATTGTAACGAGAACCGATGATCCGAACTTAGCGAATTGGCCTCAATACGTGAGCACAATGCATCAAGCTGTCGGCAACAGACCGGTCAAAAAATGGATTACACTAAACGCTGATGCGACTACGATGGCCCAAGTCGTCGGCAATCCGACAGCCAGAGCCAATTATATCGCACAAGTGGACAGTTTTCTCACCCAATACGGCTTCGACGGCGTCGATATCGATTGGGAGTATCCAAGCAATGCGACCCAGTGGAATAACTTCGGCACCACCATTATCGAGATGCAGCAAACGCTTGGCAAAAACGGCAAAAGCATCTCCCTCGCGCTGTCCGCTTGGGGTGTAAGCTTGAGCGCCAACGCATTCGCTAGCGTCGATCATATTAACTATATGAACTATGACGCCGGCTACTATCATGCACCGTTCGAGAACTCACGCTCCGGCATCAACTACTTCCTGAACCTTGGCGTGCCTAAGGAAAAGATCAATCTCGGCCTCGCCTGGTACGGCAGACCGTTCGACGGCTCCGCCTACTGGCCGGGCTATGACGAGATCAACTCTACAGCCTCGATCACTCCGGAAACAGACATTGTGTATAACTATCAGGTGGACGTAAACAATGGCTCTCCTATTCTAAAGAACATCTATTTCAACGGAATCGATATGAACAAAAGAAAAATGCTTCTCGCTCAGGATATGGAAGTCGGCGGTGTCATGATGTGGCATCTGTTCGCCGATGTACCGGTTAGCGATTCTAAATCGCTGCTCAAAGCGATCACGGATGAGAAAGACGGGCATCAAGCTTATCGGAGCATGACGAACCTGGCCGCCAATCAGTGGTATGACGCCAATGTCAGCGACGGGTCGGGATTTGATGTGCATAAGGCCTTCGATAGCAACGACAAAACGACGTATTGGCAAGCACCGGCAGGCGTGACCAGCAATGCTTACTTGCAGCTCGACTTCAAGCAAGCAACGACGTTAAATACGGTCGTGCTCAAAGAGCATGGAAACAACGTAAGGTCATTCAAGGTGCAGAATTGGTCCGGTGGGCAATGGGTGGATATCTACTCAGGCGATCTGATGGGAGCTTATAAAGTGATCAACTTCCCTGCCATTACAACGAGCAACATCAGGGTGCTTATCACTTCGGCCGAGCTACCGAATATTCCAAGCGGCAGCTTCTCGCAATTCAACAATCTGGGAATCTACGAATTCGAAGTCTACAATAAATAAAACTCGACGCATGGCCTGGGGTAAGATTTATGGCGGTGCCCATGCAGTTGGAATTGCAAAAGCCCGGTTCAGCCATATTTCGGCTGATCGGGCTTTTGCATCAAATTCAAAGGGGGATAACTTTTTGATGTAACAGGCGGATTGCATCAAAAATTAAGATTCTAAATCTAGAACACGTTTGAATTTCATGACTTCAATAAAGAGTTCGTTATTCACATTCTCAAGAGAAAGATTTAATATCTCCTCAAAATCTGCTTTCCTTTCCGAATCAACTAACCATTCATCAAGTTCAACGTCTTTTAAACCGGGAGGAAAATCCTCAAAATCACTCCACCATTTATTCATAGCTTGTAGCAACCAACCATATTTACTTGGGTTCTCCGACACTTTACTATCAATTGCAATAAAAATACATCTTAAGGCCCCTCCTAGGAGAGCATCTTGAATATACTGTGTATTATTTTGATAACGTATTGCACTATGAGCCATTAAAAATCACCTTCTTTACTCTAAATAAATGATCTTTACTCTTGAGTTTTTTAATGACCATAATTGATCCGCAACGAAACGAAATGTTCCCTGAGACTCACTTTATTAGTTGAATTATATTTTCCGGATTTTTATAACACCAATTGTTATCGTACGGCATACCGGTAACAATATCTAAGTTCTCTAAAGTATAAAACCATTCTTCTTCAACCCATATTTTTGCTGAGGGATAGATCTTAAGAATTGCATGGGAAAATCGTAATAATAGGTCTTCATTTTCATAAAAATCGTCAGATACTATTGCTTTAAAATACTCATTACTCGTATCATCCCATTTAAAACTAACTATTTGATATTCATACGGTTCATCATAAACGCTAAAGCTGAGTGTTCTTGAAAAATTCTCCCTAAATGGTTTATCACTTATGTAGACTCGAGTATATTTTAGTTTCCCTTCACCATTGTATGTTTCTTCATCACTATCAAAGAAAAGATTCTCCTGTATACATATATCACTAATTTTCCTCAATAATTCATTTGCTGGAATACTCTCTCCACTTTTAAATACTAAAAAGGATGACATCCCCATTACTTTAAAACTCCTCCTAACTCTTCGAGCAAGCATTTCAATGTGTACAATAATTCAGGAAATCTTCATACAAGTATTATAAGGGTTATATGTGATGTTCGTTGGATGATGGATTCATTCGGCACTGGGTAGCCCCACCTATAAAGGAAACCTTAGAAGGCTTGTAGCCAATCAAGGTTTCATCCAATACAATACTGAAAGGCTACATTACATATCCTTATAGGCTAAGTGAGCCCCGACAGCCTCATCTAAACTCATTGCTTTTTCTAAATCATCATCTACAAGTATTAGTAAAGGACCTTCTATACTATGCCCTTCAGAAGTTCTAACCTCAAAAGTAGCGGCCCAATATTGAGGAGAAATATTGGAGACTTCTACACCAAGTAGAACTAATTTGAAGTTTTCATTCTTATCTTTATTTACATATTCAAGCGCTAGTTGTTCTGCTCTTTCTCTCAATAACTTCATTAACGAACACCTCCATATTGTGTAATGTACCAGTTAGCTGTAGTTGCTCAGCTTCATTTAACAGGTTCCATTTTTTTTGGGTATAGTTCGTAAGAATCCAGAATTATACAAAGTGCTACACATGTTATATGCGTTACAGATTGAATTATGATTCATTCAGCACTAGTGCCCTCCCATGAATATGATCGGAAGTAACCACCTTTATAACACTAGGATTGATCCGCCTTCAAATCTAAGATGTATTCTACCCTTGATTTAACAGAATCGCTTGTTCCCCTGATTTTACACTCATTTTTATTATAAAAATTCAAGCTTAATATGCGTTCAACCATTTTCACAAAATCTTCATACGAGCATTTCATAAGTTAAGTGTAATAGAATAGATCTTCGATTCGTCATTCTAATTTGAATCTCTTTCTGATATTTTTTAAACATTCCATAACTTCTTCTTTTTGATCTGGATTTCTTGTAACATACTCCATGCTGTATTTCTCTATATAAGGATAAAATTCCGATTCTTTCATAATTACCTCTTCATTTGTTATGTCATAACTTATTGAAACATTATTCTCACCTATATAATATTCATCATCTGTCGTATAATAGGCAGACAACGCACATCCTATTACCTCAGATCCGCAAATGTTATCTCCAGACTCATATTGAAATTCACTTAACATTCTAAAAGGTTCTCGCGTATTTGTATCAAAGAAACCCATTGATAAAAATAACTGATGAATAATCCACTCTTTCCTTTCCGTATCTTTAACCTGTATATTTTCATTCATCACATACTCCTCCTCTATCAGAAAACCGGATAAATTGAATTTATTTTCCCATCCACAATTAACCATTCAAATTTCAACCCATTTAAAGCAACTCCACGATTTACTCCTTCTACCATTGAAGTACCTGCTTTTTCTACTCCATTCACTGCTTCTTGGCTCCATCTTACTATTTCCTCATTAGTAATAGGTGGACCATAAACTGTTTTGGGACGTTGAACCGCTTTGTAAACTACAACTCCATCATTATCTAATTTAAGTTTTGTTCCTCCATTCACATAATCTGTTTCTAATGAAGGTATACGATACTTAATCTCAAATAACCCTTCTATTTGAGGATGTGGCTTGGGATCGCCGATAATAAAATCTGATCGATTCAAGCCATAACTTGCCGCCTCTTCATCTATTATTTTATAGAAACTATCCAAATTATGTGCACCTTTCACACTTGGTTTACCTTTTCTACCAATACCATGTCCATCAACCAAATGTTCCATTAACTCTGTATTATCACTATTAACTGTGGTTGAAAGGGCATTACCATTGCTCGGCCCCTCAGCCTTCCTCGGCGTTCCCCCTCCATCTCCACCCGAATCATGTTTCACCCCATCATTACCTTTTGGTCCAACCTCATATTTAACAGATGGTATCAATACATCTTTCGGTTTCATAAGAGGTACTGTCACTCCGGCAACAATTCCTGCTGCTCCAATCATATTAGCAACATGTTCTGTAGACCAAGCATTTGTAGGAAGTATGGCTTCCCTAATGGTTCCATGTACTCCAAAGGTCATGCCATTCGCGAAGTCATTCCGGGAATCAAAAAGCTTATCGGCTCTTTCAACATAACCTTGGTAAGCACCTTTGGGTATACCAGCTGTCCAATAATCTAAAAAGCTCCACACCGAAGAATACCGTTTATCATATCTCTCATTAGAAGCAGCCATGATTCCGTTTCCTAATTCTTTCACGCTGTCCCAAGCCTCTTCATACCACTCCTTGGGTTCCTCTTTGCCGCCTACCAGAGCAAGATGCAATAGGTCTTCATCTACTAATTTAAATCTATGAGCAATAGCTTTTAATTCCTCACTAATGGATCTCATATGTTCAATCGTCTTGGTCATATCGCTGCGGGCTTTTTTATAATTTTCAAAAAAATTCTGCCGCGTCGTTCCCTCCCACATCAGCATGGTATCCATTTGATGGTCCAGTGAACTTATTCTCCATTCCATTTGCAGAGACTCTAAACGGAACTTCTCAGCGACTTGCATCAACACCTCGGGTGGAACCAGAATTTTGGACATATATATCACTCCATTATTTGCTAAACAGATTATACCCAATTGCAAATAAATGGAAAACATTCCAAGGTCCTGAATTTATTGATTTTGGTCATTATTAAGATTGTAAGATTCGTTAATATGATTGTTTAATTGAGATACTCGTGCGTACTTATGTAAGCATCATTCAAATCACACTTTTTTCCGAAACAAAAACATCGCAGTAAAAAACAGAATGGTAAGAACAGCACATAAGCCGATTGAATAAGGCATAATTTGAATTCCTTTGTCAGACAGGTTACGAATCCATAGAACTCCTGTTACACCCAATATCGGAATGAATACAACTAAAACGTATGCGATCCTGTTGTTCATAAGCAGTACATCCCCTTGTTAGTTATAAAATAGAATCATCAGCGCTTACCTTTCATCCAATTATATCCATAAAATGGACGATTGCATTCCTTATTTGAAGCTATGTAGCTAAGCTCCGGAAGCGACGAATGAACTACCACTCCAATACAAAAAAAGCTAGTGCTTACACACTAGCTCTTCCGCTATAATTCTACTCTACCGCAACAAAATGATACATCAGGCTGCTGAAATCATGAGTTGTCAGCGGCAGCTGGATACCCGCATACATGAGCTCATCGCCACCATAAATCTCCTCTGTTCCAACTAATCTGTATTGTGTCTTCGGACTCAAACCTCTCAGCTTCACACGGGTCAACCGCGGATTCGGTTCGGCAAGCACACGGAAGAATCCAAATAACGCTTCTTGACGATCCTGTGAGGCGAACATCCATGAAGTCTCGTTTCCGCTACCTTCAAATGGGCTGATCAGACGATACATCTCTCCATTCTGAACTAATCCGATCACTTCTTTATAATTCGTAGTCTGTTCTCGAATGATATGCTTCTCTTCTTCTGGGAGCTTCGTCAGATCAAGCTCATAGCCTAGGTTCCCTGACATCGCAACATGCCCACGCATTTCTAACGAGGTCACGCGTCCAACCTGATGATTCGGTACAGCAGATACGTGAGCACCCATACTACTTACCGGATAAACAAGACTTGTGCCATACTGGATCTTTAAGCGTTCCACCGCATCTGTATCATCACTTGTCCACGTCTGTGGCATATAGAAAAGAATACCTGGATCAAAACGTCCGCCACCACCTGAGCAGCTCTCGAACAGAATATGCGGAAACTGAGAAGTAATGCGTTCCATCACGCTATATACACCCAGAATATAACGGTGACAAGCTTCGCGCTGGCGACTCGCAGGCAAACTCGTCGTACCAATCTCGGTCATATTGCGATTCATATCCCATTTTACATACGTAATAGGGGCGCTAGACAGCACCTTCGAGACCGCTTCCACAATCGCATCGCACACATCTTGTCTAGTAAAATCAAGAACCAACTGATTTCTTGCCTGTGTCCTTCTGCGACCTGGAACGTGCAAGCACCAATCCGGATGAGCTCGATATAGCTCGCTGTCTGGCGAGATCATCTCAGGTTCAAACCACAAGCCGAACTGTAGTCCTTGAGCCTTCACACGTCCAGCAACTTCCTCAAGACCGCCTTCAAGCTTATCCGCGTTAACGAACCAATCCCCTAATGAACTGCGGTCGTCATTTCTTTTGCCAAACCAACCATCATCTAGAACCAGCAGCTCGATCCCAAGCTCTCCCGCTGAACTCGCCAAAGCTTCAATCTTATCTGCATTAAAATCAAAATATGTCGCTTCCCAGTTGTTGACTAACACAGGGCGAACCTGATCACGGAACTCACCACGGCATAGACGAGTTCGATACAATCGATGATACGTCCGTGACATTTCTCCCAAGCCTTCACCTGAATACACCATAACAACCTCTGGCGTCTGGAAAGAGGCTCCAGCATCAAGCTGCCATTCAAAATCAAACGGGTTTATTCCCATGGAGACACGTGCTGTATGAAATTGATCAACCTCTACCTGAGCCAGGAAATTGCTGCTGTACACCAAGCTGAATCCATAAACATCACCATATTCTTCATTAGCCCCTTTGGACATTAGAGCAATGAACGGATTCTGCTGATGGCTGCTTGAGCCTCTGCGACTCTCTACAGACTGTACTCCGGTCGCAAGCGAATGACGCTCCATATGTCTTTCTCTAGCCCAAGCTCCAGGCAAACGGATCATATCATAATCCGCATGTGGGAAATCCACACTCATACTCATCGCTTGCATAAGCTTCATCTGATCAGCACTATGGTTCACAAATCGGACGGATCTCGTTATGGCATCATGCTCTGCAAAGACGGTATAGCTCATGACAACGCTGATTCCAGTAGCTTGATCCTCAAGCTCTATTTCAAGCGACATCGCTTCATCTGCTGATTCTACATAAGTCGCTGGGAGTCCATCCAGAACTGGCTTTCCATTTGTAATACGATGCGACTTATATTGAAGCTCGGAGGCTGTTGAACCATTCGCGAATTGAATCTGATAAGCAGGATGTCTAAAGTCTCCGCAGCCATAACCAGAATACTCTTGCGGCAGCCAGTCAGTTGAGAGTGTATGATCCTGAGCATCCGGATTCGGATGAAAAGAGCAGCGTGCAGGGTAAGTTAATCGATTATGTTCACCAAGCTTCTCTACATTGCGTCCCCAATATAGGTGAGCCAGATATCCGCCTTTAACCACTTGCATGATATAGCTTGTGTGTTTCGTCTGTAGATGAAAGACTTGGTCTTTCTCATCATATCTAATATTCATAGGGAATCCTCCATTTATGTACTTATTTTTTTTCGATATTCCGATGGTGAGCATCCTTCATAATCATAAAAACATTTGGCAAAATGTCTTGTGCTATAATAGCCAACATTCTCCATGACCTGCTGAACTTGCAAGATCCGATCCGCTAGCATCCTTTTAAATGTAAGCGCTATAGTTATAATAACAAAGACAGTTTTGGTGCGATACATCCATTATGACTAATATAGGGATCTTTTTGAGATGTGTTAGGGCAATGATGATGATTATTTTCTTCGTATTCGTACCAGTTGTAGAAGCTTTCTTGTTGTTCTTTCCTGCAGATCTCGGCTTCTTACGCCTTTTTCTGGTCCAAGCTGCTCCCATAAGTTCTCCTACTAAAACGGATAATTTTATAATTCCTGGGCTTCATTGGGGTTAATTTAGACAACAAAAAGAGGGGACTCCCCCTCTTTTATTTAAATAAAATATTTACGCTCAGATACTCGTAGACTAGAAAAATATTAACTTATAATTAGCAAATCTCAGTTCTACTATCGATCCACACTCATGACTTAATGACTCTTATTCTTCTGTTCTTTACGTTCAAAGTGATGATGCAGCCTATATAGGCAAATTCCCTTCGTCCAGCGATATAAAATAGAACGATGGCTAGGCTCAGGATCAAATCTTAGACTAAACATACCATCCTCAAACCGAGTCATACTTCCTTTAGCCGAACCCCATTTTGTCATCGGCATTCGCTCAATAAGCTGACTAACTCCAGTCTCATTATATTCCCAGAGACGTTTAGAATCCTTATCTGAAAAGTCGATTCTTCTCCGATATTCCTTTTCCATAAGATATCCGTGAAAGAATGGTGCTACTTCCAGTGGCGTAACCGGATCCGTCCAATGCTCTTCTCCGCGTTGGGGTCTAACAATACTTCCAACAAATTTATTTTATTCATCCTATCAACTATCTCAAAATAAGTTCTAAGGTACTCTCTATATCAACTTTCTCCTGCCCAATCTCCACTAGACAAGTATCATCGTCAGTCGCAGGTTCAAATCCGATTCTGATTTTTGGAATGTTGAATTTATCTTTTAGGACTACAAGAGATTCTAATAATTTTTGGGCTTTCTGCCTTACATCAGAACTCTTGCCCTCGTAAAGTTCATTCTCTGAAAAATTAATTGTAATATCCCCAAATTCTTTATCGAAAGAAAATATTATCATCACATCTTTTAAGCTACATCCTATTTCCATTTGGCTCAGAAACACATTCCCCGTTCCTATCGGTGATAGTACTTCCCAGAGACTTTTGATTTGATGAAATTCAATATCTGTTCCACTATTGTTGTCAAAAAAATGAGAGGACCTAATTTCTGACGAGTTTATTTTAAGTTCACCAGAAACTAACTTGTCTAACTCATCTTTTCGGAAGTCCTCTAGTATAATTTCAAGGTTTTCCAAACTTTCCACTCCTTTTATTGGTCAATAAAGCCTTTAAATGTCCCATCTTGATTAAGTCTTACTCCCCGACCATCAGGCAATTTCTTTTCTAGGAAAGTAATCCCCCTATCATTTGTTACCTTAACAAAATCTCCAGGAGCATCAATAACATCCTCCAAATGCCTCTGTGCTGTCTGATTTATTTGTTCTGATCCACCTTTAACTTTGCCCCAAATATCAGGATTTCTTCCAGCATGTTTTTGTAGAGCATGACCTACAACCGTCTCTCCACCTTTTTTTGCTTGTGTTGCTGAATTAATAATAGTATCTCGATTGATACCATTACCCATCCCCACAAGCCCATCCTTCTTACCGCCATCCAAATCGTTATGAGGCTTGAGATTCGGTCCCTTTTTTATGCCAGCTCTGTGAAGTGCAGCGCCTCCTAAGATCATTGCTGCCTGCTGGCCTATATAACTGGACGTGCCCATTTCATTCATTCTGGCTTGCTCTGCTTCGACCTGCTCATTAAAATTCTCTCGGGTATCACCAACATCGAAAGCCATTTTGGCTCCCCACACAGTTGTATCCACAACTTCTTCCAAAGTCCCGATTGTGGCATTATAAGCCATTCCGCCCACTGTGCCAACAGGGTCTTCAACCAATGCATCTACCATGTCGCCCACTGAATCTGCCATCATCTTACCACCTGATTTCAAACCGCCCCAGAACTCATTCAGCTCATCTTGCCAAGTTTTATCTTTGTTCGCTCCCTGATCGGCGCCCGCAATTTCAATTGGTGCTGCACATCTCGGATCCAGCCCACCATCCTCATTATCTACCTGCATAAATCTGTAGGCTATATTTTTTAATTCTTGGCTCGTAACCTGTAGGTGGTTGATCGTCAGCTTCATGTCCTCCCTGGTCCGCTGAAAATCCTCGAAAAACCGTTGGCGCGTTGTTCCATCCCACAACAGCATGAGCATCGATATCTAGTTGTTTAATGAATCTTTACTTGCTTCTAAATGATTGGATGCTCGATCGAATTGATCCGCTACGGCTAGCAGCACATTCGGTGGGACAAGTATTCTAGACATATGTTCCACCTCTCCACTCTTTGTTAACTACTTATTTTACATAATTTCAAATAAGTGGAAAAGGTGCTTTTGTACTTTTTGTGAAAGGTTGTAACAGTTAAATAGAGCCAGTAATTTTGCGTATTTACGCTAAGAGGTGTGGAATCTGCTTGATTCCCTTCGCAGTTCACTTCCACATCTCAAAAATGAAATAAGGAGAGGGTGCTTTCCCCTCTCCTATAGATAAACTTAAAGTCACTTGACTAAAGTATCACATAAACACCTATGTGAAGATGAAATAATAGTGGTTCACTAAGCATCCAATCTCCATGCTGTCTTCAACAATTGAATTAATTTATTCTGCCGTGAGAATAACACATCCGGAGTCCATTCCGTCTCTTGTATAACTTGGGAAGTTAGAGCAAATGAGCTGACTCCATTACTAGATTGGAAGTAAGACATTTTCTTTTTCTTGAAGTCATAATTTCTAGCCTGAGAGTTTTTAGCACGTGTAAGCAATACCAGATTGCCTAACTTGTGAACATATTGTTCAGGATTCTTAAAATGCTTTAACCACTCACTATCTGATTTAGGAGTCTGCGGCAACACATGTTCAACTGTAATAACGGAGTGGTCATAATAAGGCTGTCCATTTGTCAAAAGAGAATCTAAGCGAAGTAGAAGATACCGTCTGGCTGTATCTTTTAAATCAGAATAAACATCGCCTTGTAGTTTCTCCAGAACTTCCTTTTTGTCTACATCTATAACTTCCAGCGAAGATTCATGGGAATACAAATCTTTTCCTTGTTCCATCTCTCTTAAGACCTGTGAATACTTTGACATCCTCCAGTTGAAGTTTTTTCTTAAAATCATGGCTACTCCCGCTAATACTTCTAATCGAGATAAAAACTTTATTAAAGTTGTATGATCGTATTGATAATTTTTCATAAAATACATCGTAGGTGGAATCCAATCATTATTATCAATCCGATTAAGTAAACTGAGTATCTTCACAATCTCAGGATCATTATAGTAGGCTCGATAATTCGTGATTTTTTGAAATACATCAGCATACGGAATTAAATATTCGTCAATAAATTTACACCCGCTGATTTTTGAAAAAATCTCATTGTATTCTTCTTTATAATTAGCACTGCCTTTACGTTTCTGGACAATCATTCGAATATGATCAAACAATTTATTGAAATGATCTCTTCCTAGAGAAACCTCTATATCTTCCCATTTCTGAGTATATGCCTCTCTCTCATTATCCTCTATATCACCAATGACCTTCGCCTTAAAAATATCACTCGTCATAAGATCAAGCCCTCGGTCATTAAGCACGGTAAAGATACGAAATGCAGAATCAAAATTAGGAGTAGAAACGATAACGAGATAACACAATGTTGCAATAACACTTGGTAGACTATTGATCGTTTCTTCATTTAATTCATTTAACTTCTCAATAAAGAATAAAGCATTATCTCTTATCGCTTTCTGGCTATCTGTCTTTACCGATGTTTCAGAAGTAAGTTTAGATGTAGAGCCGTTGATTTGAATGTGATTTTTAAAAAATTCATTATCAATCTTCCGAAGTTGTAAACGATACATATCGGACTTGTTTAATATTCGATTACCCTTTTGGAGTATCATCGCTTCGATATTAGCAGCGTATTCTCCCCCTAATGTGTCGCGCAACACGGCAAGCAAAATAGTTAGCGTCGTGAGCCTTTGTTGACCATCTAATACTTCTGACTCCGGTTTGTCTTGCTTTACCAGAACAATACTGCCTAAGAAGTAGGGTTCTTGCTTTTGATTCACATTGGTATCCGTAATCCCATTCTCTTCAATGAACTGCAACAAATCATCCAGCAGCTCCCCTGCTTGATCTGTCGTCCAGGAGTATGGCCGCTGAACAGCAGGAATTGTAAACAAATAATCATCCGAAAAAACCTTATGTAGCGGCATTTCTTGTGCAGATAGAGTAGTCATGTATATATTGCTCCTTTATAGAGTAGATTATGGGGTGTTAGAGATCGGGTTCGTTCATATTTATCTAGTACTATAATCCTAATTTTACAATAGAATGTGTAAATGGAATAGCCCAAGCTAATTCTCAGAAGAGTTCGTACTGAGGAGCTTGAAGCGAGGAGAAAATCATTGAGATCGTCCTTTATTAAATTAAATTAGACAACGAAAAAGAGGGGCTATTGGCCCCTCTTTGCTATTTCCTCTGCTTTCACTATTTTGCCACAGAACCCAACTATTATTCTTCGATTACGTACACTTTCGGTATAAATATAATACTAAAAGACCCATTCTGTAGCATCACCATTTATTAACTGGTTAGCCCTTGTTTGCAACACATCAGAGGACTAACATGGGAGATTATAAATTAAAGCAGCTGCGCTTCTTGTTCTAAACGTAAGTCTTCTTCGAGCATAGCTTCTAGGACTGTTTGAAAAAGTTCATAGCGTGGATCTCCCAGCATACGAGATAACTTAGATCTATATGTGATATCAATAGGTTCAGCGTACAATTTATATCTAATGAAAGTATCCTTGTCCATATTATATGTTTGCAAATTAGGTATGACTCTTTCGCGAATATGGGTATAAATATTGAACCCCCCGAGATCAATATCACCCCAAAAGAATGATACGAAATCAGATCGGTTATGAGTGGCTGCGTTGTAAATCTGCATCAGCAATCTTCTCTTATATGCTCCTGGGAATCCTCCAACATAGACAACCACCTCATTAGTCTTTTTGTGTTTTTTGATATACTCCAAATAGACAGCTTTATTTTCGATAATGAGTAATTGATCAGCTTTCACTTCTAAGATTTGCCCTGTACGAATCATTTGCTTATTCAAGCCAATTCCAAATTGAAAGGGACTTAAATCGATTCGGATCCCATTTAGTTCATATACCAAATTCCCCGTAACCTGAGGCTCTTCATTGGATGTTTCGATCCCTAATTCTTCGAGGACATGCACATCAATTTCCCAATCAAAGATTTGACCGCTATATTTCTTATATAAGGATATAATTCGATTACGTAATTGCTGCTCAAAAATTTTGCTATCACCCAAATATTTTTTGCTAAATAGCCTTTCAGGTAAGGTTTCCTCACCTTTATCTTTTAATCCAACTAAAGCCTTTTCAAGTAAGTTGAGCAGTGATAATTCTTGAGCAACACTAGGCAGGTCTTGATTATACAGCTTTGTTAAACAATCTTGAGCAAACAATTGCATCCAAGTCCCTTCCAGCTTGGATTCCAGCTGTTCAAACCAAATGATTCTTTCTTCGATAATTGTATTCATCTTCGGTCGCCCCAACCATTCGCACACCTGATCAGAATAATCAATGTTCAAATAAACTTTTTTGATGATTTGATTCACGTAGAGCCATTCGATAGAAATAAAGTTCATTCCAGCTGCTGTAATCATATCATGGTTGATGACATCTCTTTGATTCCGGAGTCCATCGTGGAAGTATTCAGGAAAATTGGATTCTGTAAAGTCGTATTTAATTCTCCGATTAATCTTTGCACTACCCTTGCGATGGGAACTGTTATTATATTTATCTATTAATTCATTTAGGATTTTTGTAGCGTAGTTCATATTAAGCACCTTCCAAAATCTCTGCCGGATCAAATGATTTAATCACAGATTGCTCGCCTACTCTGACGGCTATCAGGTTGCGATCTACTAATGGTGCGATATCTGCAATTTTCTCAGTTGGCGCTGAGATAATCAGCTGGAGCCCCATACTTCGAATGAGTTTCAAACTTTCTTGAATACGCTGATGGTCCATTTTACTAAATCCCTCGTCAAAGATAACAAGCCGTGGTGTATTGTTATGTGCACTGACCTTAACTCGATACGTTTGCATAAAAGACGCAAGAACTGCGATATAAAATGGTGTTTGTGTTTCTCCTCCGGATTTAGTGGATAAGTCTTTAGACAATCGGGATGAAGAATCGTTTTCTCCAAGTTCGATTAAATCGAAATCTAAATAGGTCTTATAGTCAACAAACTTCGCCAGATTCTCTTCTAATTTCTTCAAATGTTCACGTGAGTAATCCTCTCCCGTATCAAGAATCTGCTTAAACAGAGAGTCAACAGCTTCAGAGTGCTTTTCCATAAATTCAAAAGAGAAAAGCGTAAAACCTTGGACCAAGAGATCATCCATGATCATCTTGTAGAACTCAATATACTGAGGGTTAGGTCGCATATCGAATACATATCGATTTCTACCGAATGGGGAATTAGCAATGGAATGATTAAGATCGTTTATCTCATCTCGGACATTTTCGATATTCGCCCGTAGCTTACTAATAAAGTCCTCTTGGAACTGTACCTGTGCTCTGTGCTTCGCTAGATTAATTTTTTCTTCATAGTTAGAAAGAGCAGTATCTCGGAGTTGGTTTAGCTCATTGAGCCAGGCATCATTTGTTAAGTCGGTATACTTTAATGAACATCCTTTATTCTCCGATCCATATCGATCTCGTAACTGAACGACTTCATCAAACCCTTCTTTCTTGTTCACCCTGATTTTCTCTATAAGTGGAGTAATTGTAGCTATCACTTTATTTAAGCTCCCGTATTTCTTAATTATTTCGCTATATGCCGATTCACCAAGTTCAGTTCGCCACGGTAATGGGTAGGATGATTCAATCAATTTTCTGGATTCTACTTCAGCACTTTCATAATCAATGTGTTTCTGAGCAAGTGTTTTTGAATCATGAATTAGTCCGCCAATTTTCTTGTCGGTATCAGAATAGAGAGCTTCCATTTCCCGGACACTAGCTTCTAACTGTTTTTTTTCATCGTGATAATTGTGGAGTTCTTTTTGATCAAAACGTAAAAGTTCACTTTGCGCCGTATCAACTTCATGTTGACGTTCTTCAAACAGCATAGCCAACTGAAGATAACCCATCGTTGAGTCGCTACTAAACAAAATCGATAATTCAGAGGTGCTCCACGGTTCACGGTTGGACCAAACTCGATAAACTCTTAATTTTTCATTACACCGATCCAGCTCAATTTGTAATGCATCTAGATCCTCTTCGCATTGTTGGATTTGCACCAATATGGAATCCCGTCCAATATACGGAGTTTTATATGTATTTGGATGAATTTGCCGGGCTACATACCCTTGATACAACATACACCCTGGAGTAATAGCACGATCATATTTTTCGAATTCATTGACATGAGTAGCCTTCATAACTTGGCCTAATAAAAAATCTACATAAGCTCTTGCAAATGGATCATCAGTATTGATTTCTTCGGCTAAACTACCCTTAATCACACGCGGGCAGGCTGCCATAATCCTTTTGACATCAACAAGACCAATATTATAAAGTTTTTTCTCATGTTTGATTTCATCATAGATATTCAATGCATCTTTAAAATACTTCGGATCTACAATCAAATAAAATTTTTGAGTGTTCAGGTACCCTTCAATCGCATTTATCCAGACGGGATCTTTAATCTTTAATAGCTCACAAAAAACGGATACTTGCACCTGTTCTTGATATTTCTCACTCAGTCTCGCTATGATTTCATTTCGCAAAACAGACACACCCAGATCTGGGTATTCTTTGACTCCGTTTCGTAATGAATTTAATTTACTCTCAATAGTTTGAAATTGTTGTTTTAATGTTTCAAGTTGGTTGGCCTGGGATGCGACTTCTTGTCTAATCTCTGATAAAAAGCTTTTAATCACATTGTTAAGTGAATTTATTTCTTTATAGTTGAAAGCGAAAGGGTCTTTTTCATAATTATAAGAAAAAAGATGAAACGTTCTCTCTAATTCGGATAAAGTAGAAAATTCTGAACTAGAAGAACGTATTTCAGAAATCACTGCGTTCCACTTTCTAAGTGGTAGACCAATCGCATTTTCTACTTTTTTTCTAGCAGATTCAGAGTCGGTTAGTTCCTTTTTCGCAATCGTAAACCGCTGGTTTAGATTATTCCACGCACTCTCGATCGATGCATTTGTTTCAATTAAACTCAATAATTCTTGCCTTTTCAAAGCAATTTGGTCATATAGCTCTCTTTTATGATTTTCCTCAATCTGAATCGCTTCCTTGTTGTCACGAATAGCCAATAGATTGCGTTCAATGGATTCTATTTTTTTATCTACCTCTACCCGGTCTAAGTAATACTTATGCAGGTGTTCTTCATCGATGTAGCCTTGATATTTTTGAAATTCCTCCTCGATTTGCTCCAGTTGCTCTATCTGCTTCTTGATTTGAAACATTTGGCGTTCCAACATCTTATAATGTCGAATATTATCTCGCAGATGTTCGATATCTATATTTTCCTGTGAATTACAGACAAAATTCGTGATGAACTCCTTGATATTCATAATTGGTGAAAAAGGCACAGCCTTACGTAAAAGTTCCGTAAAATTAGATTTAACTGGACCGAATAATTTTTTCATCAATTGTTGGTAACGTTCGGGAGACTCGACTATTTCCCAAGTCTGTCCAGGGTAATTCTGCTGAAAGAACGACTTTAGCTTATCCAGATTCATGAGTTTACTGTTCTCGGTAAAAGCATGATCAGGTAATTTATCTTCATACACGACGTATCTCATGTCATAATCTAGATCTTTGTAACAATCAAAAACTGCCCCAATTGTAAAATATGAATCATTCTTTGTGTCATGAAATTCGGCCATTAAATACGTGCTAAAAGTCTTTCCTTCACGTTTATATACATAACTGGAAGTGTTGTCATTAAAACCAGTAAGTTCATAGAGATAACCTTTTAATGAGCGGTTTGCCTTCTCATTTGCAGCCTTATTAAAATAACTACCTCTTTTATCACCAATTAATATAAACTGCAACGCATCAATAAATGTTGTTTTTCCCGCCGCATTTTTACCAGTTAAAAAATTCAGCATAGAAAAAGGGATAGTTTGGTTGATAATATGGTGCCAATTTCTAATGTAAACCCGATTTAAGAGTTTCATTGCGCTTCCCCCATCTCTTCTCCTTCAGATAAATCTTCTGCAGCAATTGAATCTGATGTCAGCGATTCTAAATTCCGAAGCTTCTCATTATTTATGAGTTGCAAAATAGTGGGTAAGATTAATATGCGAGAGTCCTCGCTCATGTCGTTCCCATCCATCCGTTCGATAATCCGATAGTACTTGAGAGTTTGAAGTGCTTCAGACAAGTGGGTTTTTTTGGGGCTTTTTTCATATAGACGGAATAATTCAATCTTCCCCTTTAGTTCACCTAGTGATGTTGTCACATGATAGCTTAATTGTAGTTTTTCACGTTCTTCTTCATAGATCAGACGAAGAACGTATAGCATCACGGTCTCTAGTTTATCCAAGGTTTTTCTTTGACTCCCAATAATGTTGGAAACTGAACAGAAACCATAAATATCATCGATTTCTAGTTTCCAACCAGACAATAATAGGTATTCTCGTATTTCATCTTGATAGCGGGTAATGAAATGGAAGTCACGATTAGTTGATATTGAGTAAGTTTTGGGATTAATACTGTCTCTCACCACAAATGTGTGAGACAAGAGGGCATTAACAACTTTAGCGAACTGTTCTTTTTCCGGTTCGCTAAACCCCGTATATGTATCTAAAAACTTCAATGGGACCCACCCACCTTTTTGTATAACATATTTGGAATTCGGTATCCATTAATGAGAACATCGCCCTCAAGAAATTCAATGTCAAAAGGGATATCTTTCTCGTCACTAATAATGACGGAAATAATTGTGCTTAGGAAATCATCTATGTCGTTTATTGCCAGTTCACTGCTGAATTGTTCACTTTTAGTTTCAAGCAGTTGCTCGATAAATTGAACCACTTTCTTGCGCGTAATTGCCCTCTTCGCTTTTTCTTTCAACTCATTAATCTCCTGTTTCATAAGAGATTCATCTACAGCTGCATCATTCATATCGTCGGGTTCATGTGGTTGTCTCCGTTTTTGCCTTTTAAATAACGATTCTTCGCTAATAAATTCCGTTCGAAAGAAAGGTAAATTTTGAAGTTCATTTACAAATTCCATGGATTTCGAATTTCTAGATTGATTTAATAGTGAGACTAAGCGACCTTTAAAATCGCGATCCCTGTTCGTTAAGTACTGAAATCGTTGTACTGTAGCCCGTATATACGCATTGTGCTTACGATCAATTTCAGCAACCAACCGCGGCAATACAATCGTATAGATATCAATAATCTCATTGATTTGATGTAATATCTCTTCTTGAGCAGAAGCCTTATTCAAATTTCTTGATCGAGAAGACATTGTTTCAATGAATGGATCATCTATCATCCAAGAGCGCAAAATGCGGGTAATGCTGACCTTAAAACGGTCCACACTATCAAATGTCTTGAGTGGGTGGTAGATCCTCTCATTGACAGCTTCTTGATATTTATCAAAATGTTGCTGAAGAATGCCGCTGGCTTCGGAAATATCTTGGACCATGAGATGGTATCGGCGCATATTATTCAATAGCCGAATTAAGTTATCGCGAAGTTCGAGCGTCATCCGGTGAGTTTGAACTAGAGCATCATACGCATACTCCCCTTTCTCTTGCTCAACACCTCTTAATGTGAAATAAGTAGATGAGACGATCGAATCGTAATCCTTTTGCTGATCATCATTAATATCTTTTAGCACAGTAATAATCTTTAAAGAATAATCAGGGATAATAAAGTATTCATCAAAAGAATTAAATGTTTGCTCCGTTTCTAGCCACCCAGTTTCCCGGAATTTTCGTAAAAGGGCATGAGCTCGTTCAGAAATATTTGTCTCTAGCAACTCATTTTCTTCGCCGTTATAATAATATATCTGCTCCTCAAGAGAAGATATTAGCAGAGATACCAAATCATCTTTGCGTACGGTGATTTCACGTTGGAAACATTCAAGAACAACAAATAAGGCTCTCAAATAAATATGACGATGTTTTGAGGATAGTAGGGAAAAGAATGAATCAGGGATAGTATCAAATAGAGGCACCAGACCAACTCCTCGCAATTTAAAATCCTTATTGTCTCTTTTCAACAAACAAATTTCGAGTCAAATCAACAAATTAATCATTTCGACAGATTGATCGCGATTTCCTTTTATTAGGAGGGAGGAGGAGTCGTGCATTTTGACATTTACATGCACCAACATAAAAGAGGAAAGCGCACGTATTGTCGCTTTCCTCTTTTATGCGCTTACCGCTTATTAAAAACAAACAGAATAGAATTCCAATAGTGTTTGTTATTTCCCTCCGCGTGCAGTTCCTCTCAAACCAGGCCAAGCATTTCTACCCTTATTCTATCCCATGAATCCCCAACACTCGCTTCGCCAAATCCACCTGCTCATGATCCAGCTCTACTTTCACGCTACCTGCACGTCTTTGTTCACGCCACTTCACCAGATCCTCTTCCGTCTCTAGCTTCAACTCCGCAATCTCTGCAGCACGGTCAAAAATATACTTGGACGTATACAAGGCTGTGTAAATTCCACGACCGCCCGGAACGATCGGTTTATCCCGCTTTAGCCACTGCTCGATCGTAAATTTCACATACAGCTTCTCCTCCGAACCTCTTCTCGCAGGACGTTCGGTAATCTCCTTACGGCGAAGTACCTTCCAATCGACCACCCGACCATACCAGTGAATGCCGGTCTCTCCGGTAGGAGCAAATTTGCCTTTCGACTGATATAGGGCAATATATTCGATCTGGGTTAACACCTTGTGCTCCGATACATTTTCAAGCGGCATATGATAAAAGCCCAGCGACAACGCCTGATCCAACTGGGAAGGCTCGCGTAACGAACCGACCAAAACATTTTTCCCAGCCATTTTGTTCTGATAGTAACTCTTCGTACCTCTTGGGCGAGTAGAGCGTTCATAGGCTTTTTCCGGACTGTCCATAATGATCTCATCCAGAAAGGCTTCCATCAGATCCGTGGAGTTAGGTAGGAATGGAAAAGCCCCTACATTCACAAGCTCTATGCTTTTATAAAAACGGTGCTCTCGGAACTTCTCTTCATCATGATACGGAAAGAGCACATAAGCACCAAACATACTCCGTTCATATTCCTGTCCTTGCCCATCGGCATACACAATCGCGTCCCGGTACCGATGCATCGTGTTAATATCATCTTCCTCCGGGCCCGGCTGCTTATATTTATCATAATAATAGGTTCCTTCGTAGGCTGGGTTCAGACGGTACTTGGCATCAAAAATATACTTGTACTCCACGGCAGCATCGTTCTTTTTCAGTGTCAGCACATTGTCCGGTCTCTGCCCAAGCGTCACACTCCGGTCACCTTTGGGAAGCGCATTGTAAAATAGCGTAAATACCTCTCCGTTGTTCGGGTTCCGGTACACCATTTTGCCTTGTGCAGACTTGTCCAGAGTCACAAAAATTCCGGTACGCTGCACCCTGATAATATCCTGTTTCAAAAGCTCATACTTCTGGCTAAGCAGATCATGGATCTTCAGGAAACACCAATACTCATACAGCTGTGCTAAGTCTTTCATCGAGAGGCGGAACAAATCGCTTTGGATCGCCAGCCCCTTCATCAGCATCAAGTAGTTGCGGTACACCTCACGGTACCCGGGTGCCATCTGCAGCACTAAAGAAACGGAGAACTGCTTCATTCCACTTACATTCAAAAAATCAAGCCTTAGCAGCCGTCTGATCTGGTTCTGCATCGAACTGATCTTATCCAGAAGAAGAGGATCCTGCATTCGGGTTGCCTTGGACAACCTTGTTTGCAACATCTTCAATTTGCTTGATATTCGCTCTAGTACCCATCGTACAAAACGATTTTCCATCGTGTCATACTCAATCCGCCGCTTTGTTTCCAGCGCATGACTGGGATACAAGGTTTGGCCGTTCACGGGAATGAAGCCAAGTTTATCATCATGGCGAAGCACATGCGGGTGCTTGCTCAGATACGAAATATTTTCTTTACCAGCCTTTTTAACTCTGGCAGCCTCGACCTTCCGCATTTCCTTTTCCAGCTTATAATGTGGCGAATGATCGATCCGTTCCACCGCACGAACCAGCTGCTCAAACACATGTTGCAAAATCGCAAAAAACTCCGTCAAGCTTTGGTGCTTCGTTTCTTTTAATCCAGTTAGATGATAGGTTTTCCGAAAAAAATCAAAGGACAAGTTATAGATCTGCCGATTCACATCGTCCAGGATCATTTGATAATCTTTTTTGTAATCCATTTTGGAAGGGAAGACTTCAAGCTGCAATTGAAAAATAGCCTGTCCACCTAGCCGGAGCTCCAACTCAGATAACCCTACTTCATTCTGGAAGTTCAAGATCCCGGATAGAATACTTTGACCAAGCGGCTTAATGGTCTGCCTTACGCTAGCATTCTCATGATGGAATGTTAGAGCAATCGGATGCTTTTTCTCCACCACAAGTTCATAGGATTGCGTTTCAAAAAACAAAGGCCGACTTCTCTCTCCTACCATCCAAGGAGTTAGGTCCCCCATTTCAGGTGTGAACATCGAGATTCGCTCAACATGCAGCTCGCTTGAAAGAGACTGAACCTGAAGGCTAGTATCAATCCACTCTCCGTCCTCCTGACGATGCAGCTGCATTGTTTCTACCGTAGGATGATAGGGCTTGCCCTGAATGTAAAGGTTAAACAGATTCGTCTCGATCCGCAGCAGCTCCACGCTTTGATTAAGAGAGCCAGTATGAGGTGAATCCATCTTCTTCTAACCTCCGCAGCATAAAAGCAATTTTCCGAGCGCTTTGAGGATGCTTCGCCTTCTTCTCCTCTTGGTTCTCATTCCACTTCAGATAAACTTCTGAGGCATCATCCAAAAGATTATTTATAGGTAACTTTTCACCTAACGTACCCTGCAGAAGTTTCAAAAGAACCCGTTTTACCGATAAGCTGCTACCTTGGACACGCGGTAAAATCTTTTGTAGAAGCTGGAGATCAAAGGCCTCCTCCTTAGAGAGAAGTCCAAACCGTTCATTATATATCATGTAAAAGCAGATCGAATCGCGAATCCGGAATCCCACATGGGAATGGATCTCTTCTAATATATGATTAATCTTTACGAGCTTCTCCGTGGTAGACTGAACCAGTTCCGTGTACTCCGAATACACATCAACGAGCTGTAAATACTCATTTCTTAGGAATGAATTATGCACAGGAAGAAGCGTCTCTTCCTCCCGAGACGTTGTCATCGGGTATTGCTGAAGATCGATATAGTTAAACTCAATCGTGTTGGCACGATCTAGTACCTTTTTGCTGAAAGGATGTGTCGTTTCGTCCATGTTGACTGTACCAATCAGGTACACATTATCTGGTATAGCCAAGCCTCCATACAGCGACTGATCCTCAGGCAGCAAGGACTCTCTATGGATTAATGCCGAAGTGACAATGCGGTCCTGCTTCCACTCTTGGGTTTCAATCACACTAAGGATATCGCTAAAATAGTACTCAACCCGCGCCAGGTTCATTTCATCTAAGCAGATAAAATACGGCTTATGCTGATTCTCCGGTTTTGAAGCATCCACCAGCACCTCAGCTAAACGCCCCGAACGGAATACACCAGACAAGTCTTTATATCCCAGCAAATCGGAAGGATCGCTCCAATCCGGCCGAACGGGAATGAGTGCAAACTGTCCATTATCTTTTGTCGCACCTACCGCTTCAGCAAACAGTTTCACAAGCTTGGTTTTACCTGTGCCCGATACCCCTGCCAGAATAACAAAAGGTTTGGTCTTGAGGGAAAGGTATAGGTTCTCGATCAGGCCGCCCGGATAGTGGAAGCCTTGGTGGGTGATGTGGGTTTTGATTTGCTTAACTTGTTCGGATACCGTGAGTGTACTCAAGGATGGGCTCTCCTTCCCGTCTACCGATGACGATTTATTATCAGCTTTCTTGTTTTGCAAAACATGCTCGACATACATTTTATAGTTGGTAACCACATTCTCTAGATCGGCCTGTAATTGAGCATCATCTGGAATCGCTCCACGATCATAGCGGATATATGCCACAGTAGAGACTTGGTAATCGCGTCCTAAACCGTTTTTAGAAGTAAGGTGGATGCCATCGTCCTTCTGCATACCCTCCAGTGGAAGGAGTTTACGCATCTCATTGGCTTTATCCTCAAGGTATTGGTAGCCTTCTTTCTTGCCTAGTTCATCCTTAGGTGCTGTAACACCTTGAGCCAATGTCAGGTAGACCGACTCCATATCCTCTGAGAATAAATAGACGATATATTCGCCATGCTGCGTCGTATCCGTAATCCGCTTATCCATTACCGCGATCCAAGGGATGTTAGCCCAGTTTCCTTGGCCAACAGAGCCTTGGATTTTATAGTTTGGACCGATAAAGGAAAGAGATTTAATCTGCTCAGGGATACTTTGTCTAAATAGCGTTCCTAGCGGGTGACCTGCAAAGGCCTGGTTTCTTGCAGATGTGTAACTATCCATAATTTCAGTTAATGCATGATGAAGCGAGAATACGTGTGTGGTCAATTTATCGTTATAACTTTGCAATTCGCTGAGAGCATATTGTTTTAACTCTTGAATAACCGAATCATCAAGTTGATCAGCTACATCCGGGTGGAAAGTGATTACTTGCTTGGAATCATCTATTTCTAGGATAGAGGACAATGCTTCTAACGGTGTCTTAAGCAAGGACATCGATTGGGATAAGGTAATATCACTCCATTGACTTGCCTTCCCAGGCGGTAAGTCTACTTTCTTCCCCTCGGCGCTATTCTCTTGAAAGTATGCCAAAAACCGCTCAGCGATTGTGCTGAGCGGGAAAGATAGAGACTTAGTTTGTTCATAGTATTGGATTAATGATAGAATCAGAATCATTTTGTAAGATTTCTGTTTCACACGAAAGATGGATGATAGTTGTTCTGGTAGCAATTGGGACCTCCAGGGTTATGTAACGTTGTAGGTTAAAATGCCTACTTAAGATGATTATATAATATCATCTTTTACAGCTGGAATGGAGGTGGATGTTAACCAAGAGCAGAACTTCCGTCACGAAGGTCGGTCTGTACTTTAGAAAAAAGGATGTCAGCTGAAATTTCACCGATACAATCAGGACCAAATCCGGCTTTTTTGACACATCATCTGTAGATAAATAATCAAGTATAATTAATGGAATAATTAATAACCCACTTATGAAGTGGGTTATTCGACTTTATGCAATAAATGCTTCATACGTTTAATAACATGATCCGAATCGGTCCTATCTTCCACATCCAGATTTTTGGTGCGATTTCAGGTATAACCCCTGTCTGTTTTTTTCAAGCGTAGACTTGAAAGAGAATAGATTCTTTGGATTGATATTATTTTAATCCGCAGTCAAGTTCCCCGATACAACCTTATTTGTAAGCTTTTTTACACAATTTAAACTAAAGCATAGATACATCTAGCCCCCGAGTCATTGGGAAATTAACTCCGAGTGCTGACCATAGCTGGTAACATATGCTGTCTCTTGCGCTCGTGTTAGTGCTACGTATAATAAACATTTTTCTGCGGTGATAGATTCTTCTTCTACTGTGGGATCTGTTGTAATAATTGCAGAGTGAAGCGGTACAACACGTTTATTCACAGCTACAACAAATACATGCTTGAACTCAATTCCTTTTACACGATGCATAGTTGCCATACGAACGCCATCAATATTTCTGTCGTCAATTTTACTCCGTTTGATTTCATATATTTTAATTCCTTTTGATGTTAAACCTGAAATATAGCTATCAAGCAATTTATGTGTACGCGCCACTATACAAATGCTCCTTAAATCAGTACCTAGTGAATGTAGCCTATTAATTTCTTCTTTTATATACTCCAATTCATCTGCTGCCGTATCGAAGTTCCTAATAACGGGCATTATACCGTGCGTCAATGATCGGCAGCTATCATCGTTATCATATTCAGTATCCAAATCATCGAAAGATATTCCTTTTAATAGGCCAAAAGCATATTTTCTAATTTCTTCAGTAGTTCTATAGTTTATTCTTAAACGGCTGCTTCTTCCTCGTATGTTAATCCCGCATTTAGATAAAATGATCTTATTCTTATAAATTCTTTGATGTGAGTCACCTACAATAAACATGTCATTTCGATGTTGGTCCCCTGCAATTGATCGTAAAAGACGGAATGCATTCATACTGAAGTCCTGAGCCTCGTCAACAATAATAGCAGAATATTGAGTCATATCAGGACTTTTCAAGATAATCAGTCTACATTCATACATGGCAGTTTCTACATCTCTAATCTGCCTATCTTTCATTAATGCCTGGTATTCTTCTATAACCTTCCATACATGTAGACGCATTTTTCGATCTAGCCGTGTGCCCCTTCCAATACGAGAGGCTTTCAAGTATGCCTCTCTTGTATATGTTTCCTGAGCAGAAACTACTTTCAACCATTCTTCCATAAAGAATTGTGATGTCAAACCGGAAGAATCCCCTGCGAGTACTATTGCTTCTTCCCAAATTTCTCTCAACTGTTCATCGTATGCAATTGTATAGGAAAATCCATGTTCTCGCATAAACTGCATAATCCAAGAATCCAGGTTCATAACTTCTATACGTCGTAGTTCATCTAGGGTGCATATCTTTCTGAGATTTTCTTTAATATCACCAGCAAGATTTGTTGTATAAGTTGTAAATAATATTTTTTCTTTGCCTTGTATTTGTGAGGCGAGATATTTTGCTCGATGCATGGCAACAACTGTTTTCCCTGTACCTGCGCCACCTAAAACTTGAGCAGGACCGGAATAATTTTTCTTCACGATTTTCTTTTGCGTTGGATGAAGAAACACCCTCCATTTTTCTAATGGTTCTGCCATAATCCGTCGAAGCTCATCCTCGCCTTCAATAATGACAAAACTTTTCTGGCTCCTTACATTATCTAATGCTTCCGCAAGATTATCGTTATTAACCGCCTCATCCGTTTCAGCCTTAAACAATTGAGATACCTCTTCCACTGTGAAACCATTAGCAAGCCATTCCAAAGCTTCGTAAGCATCCTCTGGAAATGAATCCTTCAATGAATATAGCATTTCCTCAGAACCTATTGATCTAACCAAAGTAATCTGTTCCAACGGAATTCCTAGAGAGATGAGTTCATTATCAGTTACTCCATCAAATAATTTGTTTATTTCTACTGAAACATTTGGAATTTCCGTAGTAACATCGAAGACTTGAACATTTCCTGTAAATGGATTGATAATACATTTCTTTTTCTCAGCCCATGCATATGCATCATCATGATGGTCTACCCATAAGAGAAGATAAACACCTGTCTCTTCCTGACGAACAACAATGCCTCGATAGGAATCATCGATACGAACAGAACAAATTTTGTTGTCTCTCGCGTTCTTGATTTTTTCATAGTTTATTCCTGATGATCGTGGATTATTTCTAAATTTGTTAATAAATTCCGTAACTTTACCCTGTATTTGCCTCGGTAATACAGAAAATGAAGTTAAAAAATCTGATGATATTGCCATAACAAATTTATCCATTAATTATCACCTCCTTTGATGCTTAATGGAATATCATCATTCAGGGTAAATACAATCCATCCTGCACATCTAAATGTTTCCTCATTATCAATCTGTTCCATCAACAAAGCAGCGACCTTCTCCTTTTCCCAAGCCATCTCACATTCAGCAATAACAGCATCATTTGCGTCTGTTAATTCATAACCGATAGATGAAGGTATTCTTGCATTACTGGATTGCAACTTAACGGCGAGTTCAATAGCTTCATCATCAAACAGGTCCTCTCTAATAGCTGACCACTCATCTGTTTCAGGTTGTATAAAAACATCAGAATCTTGCATAGCATTGTCGATGATCGGTAATTTACTATAAATCAATTGTTGAATGCCTGTAGTTGTTACTCCCACGAAATTATCCGAGAACTGCATTAAATTATAAAATTGCCAAAAACCATTCCAATCAGCTTCATATTTGTCTGTTCTGCTATCAGCTAAATCCTGAAGTAATGCGCATACAAGGGGCAGTGCTTCACCTTTCTTCTCTTTCATCTTTGATATTTTAATCCCAGAGAAAATCCTTATGTGAGTATTTGCCATACGGGGACTCCATGCTCCAAAAATACTCTCATTCATCTTAAAATCAGAATCGAAAAATTGAAATTCATCTAATATTTCATTAATATTTTCGTACCAATCCTCAAAAGCGCCCCTATCCGTAGCTTTGCGTATATCCAATAAAGATAAGGATACTGCCTTAGCATGAACATGAAATATCTTCTCCGCATTCGGCATCTCCAAATAGCGCATTAATAGCTCGATTGGAGTTGCCTTATCAAGCTGAAGGGCTTCTGCTTTACCGTTTTTTATTGTCGATCTGTATAGTGATGTTCCAGACGGCATACTCTCGGGAATAAAGGTAGACGTTGCATAATCACCTTGGTTTTTAAAAGTTGTTTGAATATCCTTCCAGCTAAATGTCCATACACGAAACACATTACTTCTTCTGATTGCCTCCCTTTTCAAAGTATCATCAGCACATCTATCTTTATGGTATAAAAATCCATCAGTGAATATCGCAACTGGTTTCTGTTCTTCAGATTTTCTTCTTGGCCACAGTACAAAATCCGCACGAGATTTCAAAGAAATACCATATCGGTCATCAAGAAGAACCTGTGGCTCGATTTCCCACGAACAATCTCCAACCTTGAGTAAATATCCTTCTTTTAAATTAATCAAAGCTTTTTCTATATGAACCGCTCTACTATCATTGCTCATCAATTCAAGTGCTTGGATAAAGCGACGTTCAAGTTCACTTTCAAAAAGTGAATTCACAGGCACTTTTCCTAGCTTTTCAATTTGCTCGATATTATCTTTTCCACTAAGAACTTGTCGCAGTAAACGAATAGCAGTTTTCCTAGAAATTTCTCCTATATTTTGACTTTGACGATAAGCGAACAAGCAACGATAGCAACCATCCTTTTGTGGATCATCTTTACAGTTACAATTTTCTAGAACCATAAGAGCCTTTTCAAATATTTCAATTAATGCATTGTCATGTTGCATCAACTGTTTCAGGTATCCCGTTCCACCTGGAACAGAGTCAAATATAACAAGATATTGCTTTCGATAGTCAGCATCCTGTACCGGAACTTCACTAAGTGCAGCACGCAAATGATCAACATTTCCAAAGTACTCTTTCATGCCAAGCATGAAGGCCGCTATAAACGATTCTTGTCTTGTTTTCGTGAAATCAAGGGTTGTTGCAGGAACAAGAATTCTTAAAGCCTCTGTTGCAAACTCCCTATATAAAAAAAGGAACTCCTCAAATGGTTCGTTATCACCCAACTGTGGGTTCTTAGCACGGCAGGTGAAAGTATGATTAGGTGTGCCATTATTAGATTGTATCCGCCCACAATATTTACAAATCTTAAACCCCTTTCGGACATCTTCTATACCGGAAACAGTAAGCCTTTCCCCTTGAATATCTCTTTCGCCAAAGTTAATTTCCCGCAAAGTAGCTTTCTTTACAAATTCATAACCGAACGGGAAATCGTCATTATCCATGCGATATGCTTTGTATATATCTTGATCTTCATCCACATCGACAAGCAATTGCTTACAGTAAAACACAGAGCTACGATCATCACTTTCATCGCTGATTTGAGCTTTATCATAAGGCATATTAGAGTAAACCATTTTCACTTTTAGCATGGTTCTTCTTTGCCCAGCATCGGCCCATGCGGGACTACCACACCGAGGGCATGCAGCAACATTAATATTGTGTGTATTTTCCTCTGCATGTGAACAGTTTGGGCAAAGCCTCCATTTCGCACGTTGTGCTGTTGCAAGATCGATTTGATTGATTTGAAGCTTCTTCCCATCCACATAAAAATTATTAGCTGGTGCAAATTCACTCAATGCTGACGATGCACTTCTGCTATATTCAAAAACCATCTTCTCAAAATTGCGTTTATTATCATCGATCTCAGCAGGTTCTTCTTTACGGAAGAGAACAGCTTTTAATACGATTCCTGCTTCCGGGAATGCATAGTTTGGCATTAACCCCTCATCAGACATAAAATTAAAAACATTCTTATTATTTAAACTTTTGACTACATTGCTGAGAGCATACAATTCGCTTTTTAATTCTTTGATTTCTTCTTCATAAGAAGAATCTTTCGGCTTGCTTTCAACAATTTTTATCAATTCCTTTAACTGCTTAATATTCACGTACATCGCATCTCTTTGTGACTTTAAAGATTCGAAGGCCTCAAGTATCTTCATATGCATTGGGCTATCATCCAATCCATTACCCTCTGCAAACCGTTCAAGTTCCCGAATCGTGTCCTCATCCAGGCCATCATTTGAACGTGCAAACATTTGAATGAAGGTTCGGATGAGGCTGGATAGATTGCTTTGTACAAAATATAGAAAGTTAAAAGGAAAGATGTCTTGAGGTCGCTGCGTTAGTTTGTTCAGACATATACCCACACGATCTGGAATAGCATTTACCGAGACACCACGTTTGATCCAACTGTCCATACAATAAGCAACAAATTGTCTTTCCAAAACAGCAGAAGCACGCAGGAATATTTTTGGAGGTTGAACCATTCCCTGTATCATTTCCATAGGTTCGGCATAAAAGTAAAGATCATAAGGCCGTGCATTCGCTACTGCAATGGTTAAAGCATTACCATCTTTACGACCAGCACGCCCTGTCCTTTGCAAAAATTGAGCCTGAGCAGGCGGCATACTGCACAATACAACTGTAGAAAGGTCACCAATATCAATACCCATCTCCAAAGTAGGCGTACAGGAAAGTAAATTCGTATCCCATGGTTTCTGGTCCTCATGACCTCTTTTGAATATGCGTTCCAGCTCTTCGCGATTATCTCTTTCCAAAAGACCAGTATGCTCTTGTGCAATAACACGGACCATATCACCATTACTATATAGCTTTCCATAGTATCCAAGCTCTTGTTCTTCATCTTCAATTAGATGTCCACCACAATGATTACGAATACACGGAGCATCCTCCCATAAGGTGCTATTATCTCCTGAGGTTGAAACCCCTGTGCCGCACTCATCACAAACAAACTGTCGCACACTTGTGGATACCTTAACAGCAGATTTATTAATAGCATAGGCAACATAGCTTGGTGGTGATTGAATAGTATTAACAGTACCGGACTTAACAAGTTCATCCAATATGATATCAGCAATATGTTCTGGTATATCTTCACCGATTAGAATCTCATCGATACAATCATATATCCAATCGACGTATTTTGACCCCCTAAGTCCATCAAAGCTTCGAAGCCGTTTCATCCCTTTAATCGGTTTATAAATGAAACGAGGAACGTTCCGACCAGCCTGTGTTCCTGGCATCCATTTTCTATCTTTTATAAGTAAAAAGTCATTACCATCGTTATTCGTAAAAATATCATAAATCGTATCATTAAAAGCCCCGTTAGAACGCATGATATGTAAAAATCCTACAACCATACGCTGGAAAACTTCAGGTTGATTCTTAGTAAGCACTCCAATTTCATTTGCTGTTCTTTTACTGACCCTATCTGCTATTTTTTTTATATTTGGCACATCAAAACTTAAAACAGAACAGCCTGACTTCTCAAGAGTTCTCCCAACACGGGACCTCCTACCAAATTCCAACATAATTTCATATTTTATTCGATTTTCTATACCCTCCATAAGTTTTGTTGCTTCACTGCTATGTCCTAAGATTCCCTCAGATTTCATTTTTTCATATGCACGCATCCAAGTCATATTGGGTGCAATAAATAAGCTTACAAATTCTTCATCTGACAAATTCTTGTGCCAGTGTTCTACAAAACGTGTTTGAAATATATCTAAAGTCAAATCTTTTCCTTCACTAAGTGCGAAACGCTGTATTGCACCACGCAATCCAAATTTCCATGTTCGGGAATTAAAGAAGCCCGCTCGATGTGAGGCATCCTGAACATTATCAGAGAATGCAAGCAGTTTCTTATCGTCATTAAATTTTGATGAGTATAGCTGTGTTACTTCAGCGCTAATCGCGGTAGCACTTCTTAAGCCCATTAGCGACAATCCATGGCCACTTCGGCAAAACGGACAAACAAAATGCTTAAATTCACCTTTTCCTTTAATATTGTCTCGAGGCAGAATAACTTGAATGCTTCTTTTACCACAGGATGAACAACCTTTTACTCCATCGCCTAAATCAAGTTGTAAACAATCTGTGCATAGACGAGCAGCAATCATACCTTGTGGTATGGTTCTTCCATCGTAAGGATATACCATTTTAACTTTACTATCCTGGTTAAAATACAAATTATAAAAGGTATCCAAGTTAACCATTTTCATATTGTTTCTTTCATTGAGGATGCCAACCCAACCTGTTTCCCCACAATCACGACAGTTTACAACGGGCAAATAATACTTGGCCTGATTTTCATTCAAGTCTGTTGCAATAGCATATTCAATGTTATCTTCACTCACTTTGGCTAGTAACCTGCGTAGTTCCCTCATCCAAAACTGTACTTGAACATTTAAAAATGGACGCAAGTTCCCTTCCGTTCCGATTCTCGCATGGGAAATCAGAGCAAATAACGCATCAAGTGCCAGCGAAGGATCGCTTAGTTTAGAAATGTCATGGAATCTACCTTTTAATTGTTCACAGATATATTCGTCCTGTACATATTTTCCCGACATAATTCCAAGCATTTGCTGTAGGAAGCTGTGCTTCATCAACTGTTTGCCAATTCGCAGCCTACCCTTATCAGACATAATATCTGTTCTATCAAAGCTATCTTCAAACCAGCTTTCAGCAGAGCATGTCAGGTAAGAATCTAACTGACCTTCGTTAATAAGGGACAATAGATTTTGGCATTGTTCTTCTGTAGGATATGAAAAATCCTCCATTTCATATCCCGCAAAAAATTCAGAAACAGTCAATCTGTCTTCGGTAATAACAGAGTTGTCTTCAAATACCTCTCCAAAAATACTGCTGGCATATTCTCTGATGTATTGTGCACTGTCCTTTGATCCCATTGTTGCAGAAGTTCCTACACAGCACAGATAACCCTGCTGGGTGTATAAGCGTGCTTTTAAACGTCTTAATAAGCACGCCAGGTCTGTTCCTTGTGCACCGTCAAATGTATGAAGCTCATCAACTGCTATATATTTCAAGGTATCGGGATTATTAGCAGCCCAGAGATTTGCATCTTTAGGCCGTACTAATAGATAGTCTAGCATCTTATAGTTGGTCAATAGGATATCAGGAGGATTAGATAACATTGTTTCATGGTCGGTGATAATTCGATCCTCAGTCATCATCCGAGAAGCATTTCCCTCATACCCTCCGACATACATCCCCGCAGTAACATTTCCCCGTAATTCAGGGCTTTCGTATATGAGTTCTGCAATACGCTTTGCTTGATCGGAAGCGAGTGCATTCATTGGATAAATGATAAGCGCTTTAATTCCAGCTTCTCCACGATGTTTATAACAATACTCAAGAATCGGATAGAGGAAGCACTCCGTTTTACCACTGCCTGTACCTGTGGCAATCAAAGTGGAACGGCCATCTTCACCCGTTAACCGTTCGAAAGCCCGTTGTTGATGCAGATAAGGTTTGTATTTAGGATGGATAGCATTAAATATTACAGTCTCCTCCTGGGCAACTCTGAACGGCAAACGTACAGAAACATAGGGCTCACGAAATACTGAGTTTTTTGTACTCAGCATCTTTGATAATGTACCCTTAAAGGCATAATTAGACATAGGAAATGTTGTTTCAATGTAATCACATAATCCTTCCTGAAGCTGCCTTGCAAGTACTGACGGTATCACTTACTTTCCCCTCACTTCATGTTAAGTAAAATAAATTTATACATTACACTTTTCTTCAAAGAATTCCCATGCTGTTTCATAATCCTGCTCCCGATCACATCGATCAAATGGCGCCAAATATTCAATGGTCCGTTCCACTGGACCACCGGGCATAGTATCGTCTGTAATAATATGATAGTATTTTTCGCCCGCTTTGGCATTCTTAATCGACTCGAACTCTGGACGACTGAAGCCAACACTCGTTAAGCTACGATTGTTGGTAAATACAATTCTACCGTTTTTATCATACCAAGTGTCTGCCTCGTATTGTTGTAGTACAGGAAATTGGATACGGTATATGGTTTTCAGCTGTTCCAAAGTCATTCCTAATGCCATTGCGGAAAGCACATCAATCTCAACTAATGCCTGCCTGCGTTCGTAGTCGGTACGCAGAGGCGTGTCCCAAGTCCAATCGGGAGTGAGGGAAGTGAATTTTTCAGGGCGCAAGCGGGGATCCTGCTTCGACCAACTTTCGAAACCAGATACAAGCTTGAATGATTCACTCCATAACTGTTTATATTCAGATGTTAGGTAATTTAATAGTATACCTCTCAAACATAAAGATTTACTTATATCGTCTAAGTTAAATATAGGAAAGCGTCGAACTATATCAGCCTGAAGATTGGATTTCCCCAAAACCTTCACAAGAAAGTCATAAGGTATTGAAGCACAAAGACTTACAGCTTGTATTGCCATCGTAAGGCTGTTAAATGATACACCAAAGATACCATGAATGTGGCCTGTAGCCTTGGAGGGTATCGCTGAGATCAGCGTCCTTTCACCGCTCAAATTAAGCATTTTTCGTGCAATAATGCGAAAAGATTGATGCACTTTATCACCCCACCCAGTTACAGGTATACGCTGATTATATTCACCTATCTCACACGCAGGTGAATAATTACACCTTTGTAAGTAGTCTATTGGAACAGTAGTTAGATCGATGTTGTCATAATCACTATTCAGTCTACACTCCTTACGAGATGCTTTAAATAGCGGATTTGCAATACCAATGTGTGGCCCAGAATAGATCATATCCAACGTTGATTCTGGAAAATGTACGTTTCGCACAATTGTCCCGTCATTCTGTGAGTTAGTTTCGTGCCACATTTCTGTTGTAAAAATCCCATTACGAATACTCCCTAGTGTCTCATCCTGATTAGCAAAACAAAACAATACCTCAATCAACGCCTGTGCATGAATTATCGGTAATCGAGCCTGTTTCCAATTATCGCTACCATCGAATAGCTTTGCAAAAAGTCCAAGCTCTTTCTTACTGACCTTAACAACACGTCCGGGATGACCTTTTACATTCCAGTTATTATCTTCATCTTTAATTCCTGGCAAAGCACCAGTTACTGATTGGTCATAACATTGTTCAATAGTATCTACAGCAAACAGATTCCCTATAGTATCAAACGATGAAGATGCTAAATTACAATACACATTCAAACTAAATACTGTGTTATGATGAACTTCAGCAAATAATTTCAACTCGTTAGTGAATTGAAAATGTTTTCTAAGCTTTGGATATAGTTTTTCCCTCAAAACTCCACCTTTTGGATCATCATAAATACCATCAGGATGTATAAAGGCACTTACACCTATTTTGCTACCATAATCCCATGCCTGAGGTAAAAAGCATTTATATAAATTTGTCTGTTGTCCTTTTAAATCTCCATAATTTTGCACAGCATTCAAAAATCCTTGTGTTCCCGAAATAGATTCATACTCTTCAAGGTACAAAGCCATTGTTCTAGCATTTTCTAGAGCTCTAGCCCTGTGCTGCGTGGTCTGTGTTGCAGTCAAGTTTTTTACCGCAAACATTGGATTTCTATCAGATAAAACAGCCTGTTCATTCCATTCCATCTTAATCCATGGTGGGTTACCGATTATCAAATCAAAGCCACCACGCTCAGCAAACAAATCGGCAAACTCTAACTCCCAGTGCATAAACTTCTGCTTGTCAGCTATTTCCTTTACCAAGGCAAGGCGAGGCTGTTGCTGACACAGCCTTGGAATATCTACAACCCCCATTCCTGCATAAAGTTGATTTATATTCAGTACCAACTGCTCCTGCTCATTTGGAAATAAGGAAATTTGACCCATCTTGACTTCATTACTAACACCTTTTAAAGTGTCGATTGTACCTTCCAATATCAAATACATATCAGCAATGAATTCACTTCTTGTAGGCAAAAGCTCTACTTTTTCGATAGGCCAAAACCAAAAGGAGCACCAATAGTCCATAGCAAATTTAAGCCTTGCATATGGCCCAGCATTTCTTTGCTCCTCTGATTTATAGAGTGTTTTATATATCTTGTCCTTTTCACGGATTGTCGTATGGGAAGATTCCGTTTCAGTATTTTGACCGTAAACTTTTAGAGCATCGGAAGTTTTTTCGTTTACTTCTTTACGCAAATTTATTTGCTTTTCCCATAGTTCATCAATAATCCTAGACAGTCGTAATAAGTTTTCAATGTCATCATCATTATAACGTCCTGTAAATTTTTTATTCCAATCCTTGATCATTTTTATTTCATTAGGTAACAGACTTTTAATGACTTTATCTGTATAGTTTGCCATACCTGGGTCACCCGTAAGAAAGTGATACACTTGTTTTTTAGGCATACGCTTACTATCCATAGAAACACGATCTGGAGCACTGTCATACCAACGTATACCACTTGATGTTGTTTGCAACTGCTCGATACGATAACATTGCCTTCTTGCTCCAATCAGTGAGTTGCCGCATACGAGCTGAGTTCCAAACCATGGTACAAAACCACCTTTATATATTGTATTTAGCCATAACGATACTTCCGCAAGCTCCACTGCAATAGGATTCAAGTCAATACCAAATACATTACGATCCGCGATGTACATTTTTACTTTTTGTAGCTCATTAAAGCGTTCTTCATGTGAAATAGATTCTCCCATTTCCTTCTGTTTCTTATCTAAATAAGCCTCAGCCAACTGATTGATGGCTTCGTTCAAGAACGCAGCGCTCCCCATAGCGGGCTCACAAATGGTAAGATTCAGTATTTCATCAGCGGTTTTCCTTTCCATCAACTCTTTTAACGCATGCTTAACTAGACATTTTGTTAAAACTTCTGGCGTATAATAGGATGCGGATTTTTCTCGTTCACGTCCAGCGAGTCGATAGATAAATGTACCTTTATCGTATTTGCGGAGCTTTCCATCATGGTAACGAGCACGTTCGTCCTCTGTATAATTTTCAAGCTCATGTTCGGGAACAAAATAACCAACATCAAGTTCATTAAAATCATCACGAGCACGTTTTACTTCGAATAAGGTTTCTTGAGCAATAAACCCCCGATAAGACAACAGGGCTTCATATACCGCTCCCATCTGGATAATGCCAAGAGCAGCATAGGAAATACGCCCACGGCGATCGTTTCTTCGCCCTGTAGGGCGAGTGATACTCATAAGATCTATGATCTTTAGCATAACACTGTTCCGCAACTTGGCATTTGTAAGCAGAGGTGTATACTCTGGATCAAAAATATGTGCTTTTAGAGGGTCGATAACAAAAATATCATGGAAGGACTCTATTGAAGACAACTCTTTCAATTCCTCTTCGGTCTTTGGATAGCCGTTATATATTAAACCAAATAACTGTGATAGAGTATCGTTTAGATAATAACCTTCACCTACTTCGTTAATTTCTTTTCTTATATTGTCCGCAATGTCCCTTAGACTTTCGAGAGAATAACCCTGTACATAGGCTTGCGATTTCATTGGTGCGTAGCCCAGTTCTGGCCGAGCTTCGATAAATAGCACAAACAACATACGATACATATAACGCAAGCACTGAATAGACAATTCTCCGGCATCAACGGAGTTTTCCTCAAGGTTAATTTCTTGTCTATGTGCCATGTCATAAAGCACTTCATTACCAAGCAATTCAATTGATTCACGTAATGCATATTTCAAATCCTTAGAAACTCCGCTAGCATGCTTATGACTATTCTCTTCAAGAGCATCCAGTAGTGGGGCTCCTTCTTCAGGGCAAAGACTGTCTTTGTGCAGGAGAACGGCCATCGCCTGTAAGGTGCTCTCCTCACGACGCCGGAATATTTCTTCGAGATCAAATTCAAGATATCTTTTTTCATTCCATTTGTTACGGTCAAGTAGGGCAATAACATTCTCACCGACAACGATCAACCAACGTGGGGCTTCTGTTATTGAAAAAAACAGCTTCGTCACCATCTCTTCGTTATTAAGAGAAGACCTATTAGGTTCAAGGCCGTCAGCGGTATTTGCATCAAAACAGTATTCATGCAGTAATGCAGTTTCTTCGTCGTACTCTTTGTGGGAAAGCATGATCCAAAGCAGTGGAGCCCCGTTTTGCTTTTTAATTTCCGAATAGATGTATGCATGTTGCCGTCCATCATCAACAGGAATAGTAAATGATTCGGACTTTTCATAACCAAGAGCAGATAAATAATTATCAGCCATGTCTCGAATAAGTGAGAACATATGCGAAGAACGAGAACGGGAACTTTTATCATGCATTACATAATACTGTTTCGCAGACTCTCGTAGTAACGACCACGGAGTACGCAATTCTTCGTTTTCTTTGGCAGAAATACGCCATGCACTGATAGTTTCAGCAGCATTTTCCTCGAATATAGAATTTAAATAATGGTTCGTATAATATTCGTTTACATTCCTAATTCCAGTTAAGTCAATAGACATATCATTTCACTCCCGTAAGTACTGCAATAATCCGCAAATATGGATTGTCCTTTATTTCAAGTGTATCTCTTACCCATTCCGTAAACTCACTAAATATCCGTTCCACTTCTCGCTCTTTTGCGTTTTTCCTACTATCATCTTCAAAAAGCGATAGCTGGTAATCCTTATGTCTCTCTTCAAGCTCAGAAAGCTTATCAATTTCCGCATCAATCAGAGGATTTATTTTATTACGATAAACTACACTATATCGTTTAAGTACTTCTTTTGCATGAGAAACTACAGTAGGAAGCATTGCTTCAGCTGCTTGCCTGCTTTCCTCAAGAAGCGTATTACTATTAGGCATATCACTATTTCCATATCCGGACTTGGATATTACCTGTTCCATACTCAGTTCTTCTGAAAATTGTCCATTTACATATCGAAGACCAAACCACTCATCCACAACAGGAGTAGATTTTCTATTAGGGATAGTCCCTGCCACGATAAAAATAAACTCATTCACAGACAATTTTCCCTGCAGACCAATTAGAGGAGCTTCTCCTCTGCCATAAAGGAGCCCCGCTTTATCATTTAACCATTCAAATATAGGATGGAGCCGCCATAGATACTGGGTTCTCGGCCAAGCTTTATCTTCCATATTGTTATTCATACTGCGTTTCATCTCATCCATACAAAACTGCTTGTCCGGACTTAAACGTAAATAGTCCGTCTTAGGTACAGCTTCTTCCGGAAGCAGAGCACTTAACCTGCGGTTCAATTCAGGTGTAATGGTTATTTCAAATCCCTTTACTGTATTAAGTTCTTGCACTGGATGTTGTTCCATTTGTGAAAAATAGGTTAGTGCACTTTGAAGATAATCCGAATCGCTATACAACGTTTCATTGTTAGACACAATAGGAGGATCCTCATCAGACATTGCACTTTGCATTAATAGTTCAAACGGATCAAAGTCATCTGCTGATTCATCTATTTGCATGCCAAAATGTTGAGCACTTACCCCTTGTTCTATTGCTGCTGCAGTAATGAGTTCTTCTTCTTCAACATTAAATGCCCCCATCAACAATGTTGGATCACCGATGTTCTTATATGCTTGTTCCTCTTTGGCAACAAGAATTTCCATGATTCTCATATCACCACGAATTTTTTCATTCTTGCTGTTAATGAGAAAATAACGAATATCAGGCTGCTCTTTTTGACCATAGCGGTCAATACGTCCGTTTCTTTGCTGAAACACCATAAGCGACCATGGAATATCAAAATGGATCAACCTATGACTCAGATAATGCAGATTTATGCCCTCTGAAGCTACATCAGAAGCAACAAGAATTCGAATTGGGGATTCCTCACGCCCAAAGTTCTCCACAATTTTCTGTTGTTCCGCATCACTCATCCCGCCGTACAATTCCACAATGGTATTTTCATCCAATAGAAGGTCGCTTCGAAGTTGTTTTACTAGGTAGCGCATTGTTTCAATTCTTTCAGTGAATATAACAATACGATCGTCTTTATTTTTTACGTTCCAACCGTAATTTCCATCGAGTAGCAACCCTAACAATTTCTGATAACGTGAAAATGTCGACGGAGTAATTCTGAGCAATGCTTCTTTAAGTTCTTCAAGTTTTGCAATGTCGCCTATTTGCTCTGCATCATATTTTTTGTGAAGTTTCTTTAGACGCTCATCGATACTCTTTATACACGCTACTGGGCTTGAAAACATGGCTTTTTCAAGACTTGTCTTAAATAACTGTCCTGTCATTTGCTTTCTATTCATATCCATCTCAAGCTGCATATCAGCAAAAAGCTGATACGCAAATTCTTCTTCAGGGGATACATCACATCTTTCTATGCTAACTTTTCTTTCTTTAAAGGAGCCTTTTATTTGATCTTTTACATCTTTTTTGAAACGACGAATACAAAGCCCCTTAATATCCTCTTTTGTATAATTATGAGGATTGGCTATTGCAGTTGGATCGAGCATATTCATCAGGGAAGCAAAACTTTCACTCCGTCCGTCATGGGGAGTCGCAGAGAGCATTATAAGAGTATCCGAGCGTTCTGATAGCAATTTTGCAAGCCTTGCTCTTTGCGCCTGACGCCCTCCCCTTTCCGCAACATTGTGGGCCTCATCAATAACAATAATGTCCCACCATGCATTTTCCAGATGCGTTCTGTATTCTACATCTCGTTTCAGCGTATCAATAGATACAATGGTTTTATCATAGTAAAAAAATGGATTGTAATTTGAAGGAAGCTGTGAACGAATTTTTGCAATTTTATTGGAATCAAGTCGTACTAATGGGATGGTGAATCTGTTCCATAACTCCTTTTGAAATTGAGTCATCATGCTTTTTACTGTTACAACAAGAATTCTCTTTCCTTTTCCCCGGGCTATGAGCTCGGCCATCAAAACACCTGCTTCAAGTGTCTTACCAAGGCCAACGGTATCTGCAATCAGTATTCTTTGACGAGGACGGCGAAGTGCAACCTGTGCCGGCTCAAGCTGGAAATTCATCAAGTCCATCGCAGCTTTACTACCAATGTGAAGTTCTGAGTCCGTAGGTATTTTTTGACGCCATTTGCTTTCCACATACAATCGTGACCTTTTGAAAAAAGGTGACACATCAATGCTGAGTTTTATTTTTGAAGGATCGATCTGCTCAATTTTTTCAATATCAGTAAGAAAGATTGCTTCCTTGTCTTTTACCAATTTGGAAATTCCTATACAGTATATCGTTTTTTTGCCCAAACTATTGGTTTCAACTTTTTTAATCATCCACTCTTCGTCACGGATAATAACGCGCATTCCTGGAGAATAATCTATCATTTGTTCGCACCTCATTTATTAAGTTTGAAGCCAGCTGAGACAATACACAGATGACTGTAGTGTATAAAAACGAGAAGGTTAGCTTATCATATTGGTGGATGCTATTGTTTTCATTCACTAATACTTTATTTATATTTGCGATTAAAAATTTATTAAAATAATAACTTTAAATTAGTCGGATCACTCAACATTTATATTGTGTAATAATTGATCTAAGTCGACCAAAGAAGAGGTTTTAAAACGCACTATCAAATGAACTTTGTCCAAGTCCTGTCGTACCAATCAATATTCATTTTCAATAGATCGAACTTGTATAAATATGATATTACAAAAGTTATTACTTCTTGAGTATCGTCAACATTCACCAAACATTCTTGAATTATAAATCTTACCAAGGAGATTTAGATATGCATCTTGAGCTCTACCTTTAGCAAATTTTTAGATCGTTTGCACTACTGTTTATAGTACCAAATATTCAATCTTATCGGTACATTACTTGAAAATAAAGCTATTGGGATTAAATGAAAAGAAGAACAACCAAAAACCTTGGCTGTTCTTTTAAGTTAAGCACTTCCGCTCATTTTTATAGTTCCGAGTGGAATCGATTCAACTCTATTTATAATGAATCTCACCTTACGACACAACATCAATTGGTCCAACTTCTTTGCCTTTCCAAACAAAAAATTCACAACAAAAAACAAAATAACCAACACAGCACAAAGAACAATCGAATATGGCATGATCTGTATTCCATCTTCAAATAGATTACGAACCCATATCTTATTCTTCATAAACCTCTTCCCCTCCTTGATACACTTTTAAAGTGTAGTGCCCTTATCCTGCTTCTTAAACGTCCTCTCACTCTAGCCACCTCATTATATCCAAAATTCATTCACTTTAACTTCCCCTCCCCGCCCCAATCACGTTAATGCAGGGTAATAATAACCAAAAGAGGGCGTTTGCTATGAGTAAACAAACATTAACCAAGGGCCATTTGATCAAGGGGAACCCGCATAGCTAGCCCTCTAAACTGCGAGACCCTTGCTATATGAGAGGGGTTAATATTTTTGAGTCAATCATCTACTAAATTGCACATCCGTAATTTCCAAAATGAAGATATGCCATTGCTTGGTGAGTTATATCATTCCGTAATAACAAAAGAAAATGTAGTATTCTGGTGGGTCGGCGATAAAGAGAATTGGTGTAATGTGTATTGTGCCTTTGAGGATGGAAAGATGGTCGCTAAGGGGCAGGTTAGCATTATTAATAATGTAGTGCCTCCAGGTCGTTTCGAAGATAACAAGCACTCCATATACATCAATCTCAAGACCATTCCCGACAGAGAACATGATGTGGAGCTGCTCGATAAGCTCTACCAACATCTTGTTACGAAAGCGCAACAACTAAAGGATACATTGCCTACCGAATATGGAACAAATCTATGTGTGGGTAACGATGCAGCAGAAACAGCAAACAATCAGTATTTAATCCAAAAGGGATACCTTTCGCTGAACACCCTATTCTCTATGAAGCGAGATTTGAATGAACAGATTATGGAATTAACGCTCGATGAAGAATATCATTTCTCCTTTTGGAAGATGGAAACGTCTAACGAAGAGAGAGACTATCTCAGTATAGAAGCCGAAATATGGCCTGACACTCCGCTGGGTCAGAATCGGTTAACGGAATACAAGAATAATAAGCTATGGACATCCATGGTCGTACGATAAGCAGATACGATCATCGGTGGACTTATAGCATGGCAGGAACAGGATCATGGGGTTATAGAGGAGGTATTTGTACTCGAACCGTGGAGGAAGCGCGACATAGCCAAGTACCTGCTTACCGAAGCTCTGAAATATCTGAAGTCTCATCAGCTGCAGTAAGCGAAGCTTATGGTGTTAACTACAAATCAATCCGCCTTGCCACTATATGAATCGGTTGGATTCGCTGTGGATGCGGAAGAAGTAATATATTTTAATAAAATGAATTAGACGACAAAAAAGAGGGGCCTCTCGCCCCTCTTCGTCATTTTATCAGAATAATGATGTTCATCCACGCGTTTCCGCTCACACCACATACATAAAAGCCCTCTCAGCCTATGTCATCAGACCTAATTCAACGAAACATTTTACCAAATTCATCAAATTTACATGGTATGATTATCCTATACATATTACATAACAAAATAATCCAACAAGAGAGGAACACACTTATGAAGAGCAAAGCAGCAGTACTATCCTTGGCACTTTTATTGATAGCGGGGTGTGGTGAGAAAGAAGAGGTTATACATAGTACCGTAAATGAAGTAAGCAGTGCAAAAGCAGCGGATAGAGCAACAAAAGAAGAAGAGGCCCAAATGAGACTGGCTGAACAAGGCTTTGAAATCGAACATTCGTATACATTTAAGCATGATAATGTTGTCTTTTTTGAACTCAATCGTGAAGGCGACGATTATTACGCTATGATGGATAGCAACTTTGATTGGGTACTGAAACCAACCAATGAGATCAAAGACATGGAAGATGATCGTTATTTTTCCCAAACAGATTATGATCTTGTCATTTACGAAGGTGAGGATGCTCCAATCATTCAAGATGGGTTAATTGCATTAGCTGTTCAGGATGACCGCCCTCGAAAAGACGATGATCTATTATGGGGTTATATGAATACAAAAGGGGAATGGGCCATTAAGCCACAGTTCCGCTCCGTGAATCAATTCTCTGAAGGGGTTGCTGTGGTAGAAACCATCGAAGAAGACCGTGATGATCTGCAAAATTCGCGTACCATCGCTATCGATAAAGAAGGAAACGAACTGTTTGAGATTTCTACATATGAAGAAGGCAAAGATCCTGAGGATGCTTCTGTCATGGTGGATAGCTTTAAGAACGGATATGTAAAAACAAGCCGCGGTGTCTACAACAAAGATGGACAATTATTCGATATGAATTTCATTCCTGGTTTCAATGAAACAGAAGATGGCTTCTTCAAAGACTATGAAATTATCGGCGATCAGGTTGTGACCATATTTGACAATAAGATCAAGGTATATTCATTACAAGGCAAGCTAATAAGAGAATTCTCTTATCCTCTGTCAGCAGCTGAATTAGAGGAAGACGTCGGGGAATTAACCTCTACTGACTTAAAGCTATACACTCCTAACGATCTTGCTGAATCGAATCAATTTATAGTTGGCAGTAAAATTATGAATGTAGACGGTGAAGTTATTTTTGATGGTGGTAACTTCCTCATTCAATATGACGTTATCGTTTCAAGATTTTTTAGCGGAGATGATGGAGTATGGAACTTCTATGATCTAAAGGGAACACCCATTACAAATAAAAATATAGTTGGAATCCAATTAGAACAAGCTCTTTACTACAATAAACCCCACTGGGAAGAGGGCAGCGAATATTACAGATTGATTTCTCCACAAGGAGAAGAGTTGATCGGTGAAGACCGTAAAATCAACTCTGTGTCCAGCATGGGTGACCAAATTGTTCGAGCAAGTGTTACAGATCCAGCCACCTTAGATGAAACCGACATATTAATAAATATGAATACTTTGGAGTTTATAAAAGAAGTAGATTTATAAGTTTATAGCTACACGCTAAAAAAGACATAGAAAAAGACTGGAGAAATGGTGGAGGCAATCCTTAACTAGGCTCCAGTCTTTTGTTATTTTTAGGGGGACCGCGTCATCACGATGACCATCTAAACATGATCCAATTCGCCACCGCTTTACCGAGATTATAGAGGATGTATATGTATTCCGGACGTATACCGGCATCTCATGACAAACGGCACAAATAACCATCCAAAGCTGCTCTCGAGACCAGCGACATTCCCAGTAAATTCACCTGCATAAGTCAACAGATGACGGCTCCCCCGAGTCAACTAGACAAAAAAACACCCCGCTTCCGCGAGGCATTCTAATGGACGATAGTGGACTCCGATCAAATTCAACAGTGTCACAAACCTAGTAAGGAAAGGTTAGTTCCAATCTGCCCCCTCACTCCACCCCCTTCAACGCCCCAATCATATCAACCCGCTCCACCTTCCTCCGCAGCAGCATACTCGAAAGCACCGTAAGCAAGAACGCCAGAACAACAGAGATCAGCATCACAATCATATTTAGTTGATCTGGAATCTGCTGATGGGAGCTCGACAGCGCCTTTACAACAATGCCGTAGACATAACCGCTGATCGGTAAAGCTACTATTACCGCGAAGGCGGTTAGGATGAGGTTTTCGGAAAAGATAAGCCGGTTTATTCTATTCTTCTGATAGCCAAGCACCTTCAAGGTCGCCAGCTCGCGACTTCTTTCATAGATATTAATAGAAGAGATTGTATAGATCGCGCCGAAGGAGAGGGTGACAGCACAGATAATAAACATAATGAACACGAAGTTGTTCTGCTTCAACATGTATTCAGCTAACTCCCTTAGATCATTCCTGTCGGCAATGGCCTCTACACGCTGATCTTGCTCGAAGAAGCTGCGCGTGCTTACCAGATCTGAAGAGCTACCTGTTTTCACTAACAGCGAGGTTGGATCGAACTCTATGCCGAAGCTCTGTATATATTCTGCTGTGCTATAGAACGACGGATTCGAATACTGGGTGGATATATCTAAGACCTTCATCTCTACCGATGTATTGTTCATCTCAGGTGCTGTGAACTTAAGCTCAATCGTATCACCTTCGGTTATATGGTACTTATCTGCGTAAGATTTAGGGACGAGCACACCGTTATTAGCTAAAGATATCTGCTGGTCATTATCGTCAAAAAAATGTATGAGGTTGTTGTTCTGTTCCGTAACCACTAACGTGGCATTTTCTTGGTTGTCACCCTTAATGAATTCAACGGGAAAGGTGGATAACTCGTAATGGTCTGTGATACCAGAGGGTAGCTGAACCTTATCCGAAGAAGTTCCCTGCGCATAGTCTACTCTTAGATCATAGCCATACACTTCTTCCGTCTGGTTGGCGACTTTGAGCAGAGCCGTCTGCGTACCAAAAGCCGTGATCAATAGAACCGTACTTACCACAACACCAACGGAGCTCGCTATAGCTTTTTGTTTATTCAGGAATATATTTCTCAAAATAATCTTATAGCTGTACGGAAGTTGACGCCAGATCCCTGGAATTCTTTCGATGAATATCTTCTTCATCTTCTTGGGTGGTTTCGGACGCATGGCCTGGGCTGCACGTTCTTTCAAAATGGCTCTACCACTTAAGTAACACGACAAGATCCCGAAGGCACTTGAGAATAGAATGGGGGGAATGATCGAGAATAACGATAGTGAGAATGTAATGTCAGGCAGGGAATAGGAATTTCCAAGCGAAGTCGTAACCATCGGAATAAATACAAACGCGGCTATGTCATAACCCAGGATGGAACCGATAATACCTGCCAGCACCGGATACCCCATGTAATGCAGCATGATACTTCTATTGTTCACACCCAAAGCCTTCATAATGCCCACTTGGTTCCTTTGCGAGTCGATAATCCTCGACATGGTAAGAAACAGGATCACCGCTTCAATCAGAAACAGCACGAGCGGTATAACCATACTCATCAGTTTATTATTATGTATCGTCTGCGTAATTTGAGCGTAATTGAAAGAGCGTTCTTTGCTTATCTGGTTCAAGTACGGGAGTGATCTGGTCTGTTCTTCAATCGATTGACCTATCTTATTCACATCGTAACCATCCACAGCATCAATCATGAGTTCATTATAATAGAAACCGTCTGCGATATCCGATATGGCCTCTTCGGCAATATAAGCGAATCCGTAGGCTTTATGATCTTGGGTTTCGTTCTTCTTGGCATATTCAACATTCTCAATCAATCCACTAATGGTGAACGTCATATCCTTGTCATCCACCCTTAGACTGAACACATCCCCCACATGATATTGATGTTCCTCGGCATAATGGGAATCTACTAGGATTTCATTCTTATGTGTCGGGATACTGCCTTCAATCATCTTAGGTGTATTAATTTCATTATTATCTGGAATCGAATGTATCTTTATCGTAGCCTTCACATCTTCAGCAGCTTGCTTCGCCTCCAGTGTGTAACGCCCTTCGATTTTACGGATGCCATCTATTTGGCTTAAACGGGTCACATCCTCAACCGACATCTGACTGTAATATACATTCAGGTCACTTAAGTTATGTTCTTTAAAATACGCTTTCGAATAAGCGCTAAGATTGTCGCTATACGTGACCAATCCCGTATAGAAAAATGCCCCTACGGCGATTACCAATACAAAAGCAATAAACTGTCCGATCGATTGCTTCATATCCCTGAATAATTTCATCAATAGCTTCATGATCACCACTCAATCCCTTCAACGCTTTGTTTTCTCTCATTCAGGGTGATGCTCTCGATCCTTCCGCTTTTCACCCGAATCACTTTATCAGCCATTGGCGTTATGGCCGAATTATGGGTAACCACCACGACACACTTTTTCGTGTCCTTGTTCAGATCTTGAAGAAGCTTTAGGACAGACTTTCCTGTCACATAATCCAAAGCTCCAGTCGGTTCATCACAGAGCAGAAGCAGAGGATTCTTGGCCACCGCTCTTGCGATTGCAACCCTTTGCTGCTCTCCTCCAGAGAGCTGGGAAGGGAAGTTCTTCATCCGATCGCTCAGTCCAACCTTACGCAAAATATCCTTAGGATTCAGATGGTTCTTACATACTTCCGCAGCGAACTCAACGTTCTCCAGTGCGTTTAAATTCGGAATCAGGTTGTAAAACTGAAAGACAAAACCAATCTGCTCACCGCGGTATTCGGTTAATTTTTTCTCGTTCCATCTTGTAATTTCTTGTCCAGCAACCAGCACCTGACCCGAGGATGCCGTATCCATCCCCCCAAGGATATTCAAGATCGTGCTTTTACCGGCACCGCTGGCACCCAGAATAACAACGAATTCTCCCTCTGAGATCGAAAAATCAACCCCGGCAAGCGCCTTAATGCTCACCTCACCTACCTTGTACTCTTTCGTTACGTTTTTGAATTCGATTAATGTATTCACTTCTTCCATCTCCTCCTGATCATTTGTTTGAAACTTGGTTTCACCTTCCCGCTTGCTTCAGCTCTTTCCATCATATATAAGTCAGATAAAATCACTTCCCTCAGCCGATGTATCTTCGGCTCGGTCTCCAGAAGGAGTTTGCTCACCCGTTGTCATGGTGCTTCTCAACGCAAAAAAACGGAGCAACCCCTAAAGGCTCTCCGTTATAACATTGCAATTTGTTATTAAATTCAAGAATGGATGTGGGTACAAACAAAATGGATAAATCCCCTAAAATGTTCTTCGCTTGAAATCATGATCTAACTCAGAAAGGTATATTTGGATGTTAATGAAATTTATCAAGTGTTTGAATCATTTAATGTTTGTTTTACTGCTTTTATTGTACGATCTTGTTAAGAATGTAAATCCAATCTTTTCTTTATTACTTCTAGTAAATCATTAATCTTATATTTATCTTCCGGGTGTTCGTCAAGATATTTTTCACTATAAAAAATTAAATAGTTATAAAATTCACCATACTCCATTATTGCCATCACATCTTCATCATAAGCTGGAGGCTCTCCTATAAAGCAAACTTTCTTGTCACCAATGTAGTATTCTTCTTCTGGCTCATGATAGGATGAAAATTGCACCTCAAGCGGACCTGAACCATAACCATGTCTCTCACGATCTCCGAAGTATGTTAAAGCTCTCGGAAAATCAATAACCCAGAAATAAGATTCGACCAACCTATCTATTTCTTCTTTTGTCATTAATATTTTGTACATACTATCTCTCCTTAATTTCTAAAATCAAAAGTAGGATAAAAATTCTTCACTTTTCCGTTTTCGTCTACGAATCCTATAAATTTCAAACCGTTTAATTCTCCTTTAACTATTCCATTTTTCACATTTCCAGCGTGTATCTGTGGCTCTAATGCCGCTTTTCCCCAATTATACATTTTTTCATCGGATATAATATTCGGATCGTATACTGTTTTGGGATCATTGACTCTCTTTCCTACCACATTGCCTTCTGAGTCCTTTATCGGTTCAAAAATACTTCTATCTAATTCATTTCGTTGCAAGGATGGGATCTGATACTCCACCTCATATATCCCTTCAATAGAGTGTTTCTTTGGTACACCTACAATGTAATCCCTTTCGACATTCAATCCATACTTATTTGCGTCCTCTTCTAAAGCTTTATAAAAATTACCAATGTTATGGCCACCAGTTATTCCTGGTCTACCCCCTCTCTTAATTCCATCCACGTTAACTAAATGATCATATGGTCTTTGCAGTTTTTCAACTTCGCTAACATATTCACTTATTGCACTACTATTTGTAGCTTTTGACGTCCCTTCACCCGGCCCCTCAACCCTCTTCGGCGCTCCCCCTCCATCTCCACCCGAATCATGCTTCAATCCTTTCTTACCATTTCCAACATCATATTTAACAGATGGACTCAATACATCTTTCGGTCTCATAAGAGGTACTGTTACTCCGGCAACAATTCCTGCTGCTCCAATCATATTAGCAACATGTTCTGTAGACCAAGCATTTTTAGGAAGTATGGCTTCTCTAATGGTTCCGTGTATTCCAAAGGTCATACCATTCGCGAAGTCATTCCGGGAATCAAATAACTTATCGGCTCTTTCAACATACCCTTGGTACGCACCTTTCGGTATACCAGCTGTCCAATAATCTAAAAAGCTCCAGACTGAAGAATACCGTTTATCATATCTCTCATTAGAAGCGGCCATGATTCCGTTTCCTAACTCTTTCAAGCTGTCCCAGGTCTCTTCCATCCAACCCTTAGGCTCCTCTTTGCTGCCTACCAGAGCAAGAGGTAATAGCTCTTCATCTACTAATTTAAATCTATCAGCTATAGCTTTTAGTTCATCACTAATGGATGTCATATGTTCAATCGTTTTGGTCATATCACTGCGGGCTTTTTTATAATTATCAAAAAAATTCTGCCTCGTCGTCCCTTCCCACATCAGCATGGTATCCATTTGATGGTCCAGTGAACTTATTCTCCATTCCATTTGCAGAGACTCTAAACGGAACTTCTCAGCGACTTGCATCAACACCTCGGGTGGAACCAGGATTTTGGACATATATATCACTCCATTATTCGCTAAACAGATTATACCCAATTACAAATAAATGGAAAACATTCCAAGGTCCTGAATTTATTGATTTTTGTCCTGTAATCAGTTTCATACCGATATAAAAAAATACCCCGCTTCCGCGAGGCATCCTCATATACTCTATCTAAGCTCCTACTTTATTTAAGTATAAAATCAGACATCTGTATTTCATCCCATCTTTCATTTATAGCAGGATTAGCGCTAAATAGAGTCATTCCACCATCCTGATCCATCTTCACTTTAAAATAAAAATTCATTTCTTTGGTCTCCAGATACTCATCGTATAACTGCTGATAATGCTTGTTGCCGCTCTCTTTGGCATCTTTAATATACTTCACGGTATCCGGGTCTCTATCATAGTTCTTATAGTTTATCTTATAGGAGAAAGTAGCCTCCACAATCCCATCAATCATTTCTTCCTTATAATCCGATATGATAAAATTCTGCAGCTCATAATATGGAGAAAAGACACGCTGGCTCTCTTCCATCAGATAACTACTGATCTTATCCACATTTTGTTGTGCTGGTTCAAGGTTTATAAGCTCTTTCAGCTTCTCAGGAGTATCGGCATAGTTTTTGATGTCTTCTCCAACCGTGGAATTCGCCCACTCCAGTCCATACGTAAAGTTTACTTCACGGTCACCATCTGTCAGGGTTATCTGAACACCGTCTGCATTATCAATCAGGGAAAGCAGGAGCAGCGCATTGTTAAAGAACGGGCTCAAACGATTCCCTTCTTGCTTGTTATACGAATCTAACACCTCGGAAGAAGCAGAGTACACTATTTTAACTTCATATGGCCGTTCACTTGTCTTCAGTTCCATGTGGTCGTACTGCACATCGCTTGGCATAGTCAGCAAGCCAATCAGCTTTCCAACCGCGGAGGCATTCCCAATATACGGGGTGTGGGCTTTCCACAGCTCCTCGTGGACCTCGATCTTCTCCGGTAAGAGTGACTCTTCTGCCTTTGTTAATATAGTCGTTTTCGGATTAGCGATAAGCCCAATACCAATGGCGATTACAAAAATAATGGAGAATGCCATTACCCAAGACCTTGGCCGCTTGTATTTAAGAACATTTTTAATCCTTGCTTTTATGCTCCCCTCACCAAAAGCAAGCGGACTTCCGTTCATGATATGCTTTCCAACAGCAAGCGATAATAAGGAAGCCGCATAAGGCTTCTTCACATCTGCGTCCATCTTCTTCAGTACCTGTTCATCACAGGACAGCTCCATATCTGTGCTCATAAGAATAAACGCGATCCACACCAGTGGATTAAACCAGTGGAAGGATAATATGATGAAAGCTAGCGCTTTAATGATATGGTCCTTACGCCGGATATGCGTCTGTTCGTGAAGGAGGATATACTTTTTCTCCTCCATACTCATTCCCATAGGTAGATAAATCTTAGGTCTTACCAGACCAAGCACAAATGGTGTTTTCAAATTGTTAGCTTCATAAATATTCTGCTCTATCCACCGCGCATGTTTAAGTTGTCTCTTTAAGATCACAACCGATCCTACACTGTAAAGGAGCAGTACTGCTGCTCCAACAATCCAGATAAAGGCCCCTATATTGGCATACATCAACAGAGAGTTAAGTCTTGTTCCGGAATCAACGGCAGGAAACGTCCCCCTTACCAGCGAACTAACCGCCGTAATGCCGCTATCCATCAGAGGACTTGATTGCTGGATGATCTTAGGCGGGATGACCGAATTATTCGTGCTTCGGGGGAACAGGCTGAACATACTTTCGAATGAGAATGGAAATACAAGACGGAATGCAGCTGCACTCCATAAGGCATAGGAGATGATTTTTGGCGCCTTTTTCAACAGGAGTCTGGCAAGGATCACAAAGAGGATGACATAACTGGCTGTCAGACTCATGTTTAATGTCGTAAGAAACAGCTCAAGCATTTCTAATCCTCCTTGTGTTCATCAATTAACTTCTTTAATTCATCAGCCTGGCGTTTGCTTAATTTCTTCGTGCCCATGAAGGCTGTTAAGAATTTAGGTAACGAACCTCCGAAGGTGTCTTCAACGAAACGTTGACTTTGTTTAGCATCATATTCATCCTTATGGATTAAAGACGTAACCACCGCGTTTTTATTCCGAAAAATCTCTTTTTCACATAGTTTTTTCAAAACAGTATACGTAGTGGACTTTTTCCAATTCATCTCGTCCTCACATAGCTTCACCAGATCTCCGGAGCCGATCGGCTCATTCCGCCAGATAATATCTGCGAACTTCTCTTCACTTTCGGTCAGTGTGTATTCTTTCATGACAGCACCTCCTTTGGTCTATATGTTATCGACCTCATTGATTTATAAGTCTACGACCTATAGACCGGGAAGTCAATAACTTTCTTAAAGGCGATTATTATCTAACTTACAACCTTACTCACAAAAAAGACAGAAAAAAAGAACAGCTCTAATTACATGGCTGTTCTTGCTATGTATCGATCTTTTGCACAATGCATTCAATCCAAGAAGGAATGGAGTCCGATCGATAAGTTATTGAACCATCGTCTGCTCCCAGAACAATTCTTCCCTCCGATAAACTATTATCAATCACAATTAAATGATCAATTAACTCAAGATGAGAGAGTAAATTTTGAATCGATGTTTCATGCCTCCTTATGATATCTTCAGAAGGGATATGATGTCCACCGTTCTTAACTCGCACTGCCACTCTCTCCAAATTCAAATGATAGTCGCCTAAACCGACATAAAACATTGTAACTTCGAATCCATTGGCCTTGGCATCACGCATAAGACGGATGGCATTACCTCCAGCCAGTGTAGTTTCAACTGAAAAATCGCGTCTGTTTCGAATACAATCTTTGGCTAGTTTAATGGCTTCTTTCCCTGCCGATATTTTACGGCTTTCAGGATGAATCGAATCGATTGCTCGAGCTAAAGCATCGGGATCAATATTAACACTGATTCCGAGCCTATCGACAATGAGGTTCCGAATCGTACTTTTCCCGCTTCCATTGTTCCCGGCAAAAATGTACATCATCGGTAACAATTCATTCATGAGGTGTTTCCTGCTCGGTTACTGGAATAACGTGACCGTCATTATATTCCTTTACAATCCGGCCTTCTGCGGTTTTATAAACAATGTATGTCTCGTTAGCCTTAGCATCCAACTTAGCGCGATCACCAGTGAGTTTAATAAGTTTTTGGAGGTCTTTAATTTGATTCATATGTTTCACCATCCTATAACTTAGTATCTGCAAAAATATACATTAATTATAACACAATAAACTTTTGGCTAAGTAAGCTCAGTTGCAAAAATACATAAAGCTGATTTACCCCATTTAATGTATCAACCCACGAGGCAACTTCGCCCCTATTGTATAGAAAAAAACCGTCCAAAGGAAGGTCTTTATTAAGATAATCTATTTAATCCAGACGATCAAATCCCGATCTCCCGCATCTTCTCCGTTACTTCCTCAACCCTTCCATCCATATCCGTTCCTTCAAACTTCGGAAGCTTCAGTTGGCTTACGATGATTCCGTCCCGCATAAACATAATACGCTCTGTCCGCGCCGCGACTTTGGCGTCATGCGTTACAAGCATTACGGCAGTACCCTCCGCATTGATTTCCGATAATATGTCCATAATCTCCTGTGCGGATTTGGAATTGAGCGCACCCGTAGGCTCGTCACCAAAAATAATTCTCGGATTGTTCATAAGCGCTCGGCATATACCCGCACGCTGAAGCTGACCTCCCGAAACTTGCGTTATATCACGCTTTTCAAGCTCTGCAATGCCTACCCTGTTCATAAGCCCTCTTGCTTTCTCCGAAATTTTCGCTACATTCTTTCGGTTGTCACGCATGGCTGGAAGAATGATGTTGTCGAGGATATTTAGATTCTTAAGCATCGTCGGCTGCTGGAATACAAACCCCATGGTTGTTCGGCGTAGATCTGAAAGCTCATTCTCTCCAATGGTCGATAAATCCTGTCCGTCGACCACAATGGTTCCGCTATCCACGCCATCCGTACCGCTGAGTGCAAAACATTAGCGTTGATTTTCCTGAACCCGAAGGACCCATAACGGCAACGAACTCTCCCTCGTTTATTTCAACGGATACGCCATCTAGAACATTACGCTTTTCATCGCCCTCGCCGAAAGATTTTACAATATGGTCACCGATAATCATCTTCTTCATATGCCTACTCCTTCATATTCTCGGAAATTTTTATGTGTCCCACGCCAGATATGCCGATGATCGTTGCGATAAGTACCGAACCAATCATCATCAATGGAATAAGCAGATACGCTGAAAGTGGATTGATCGAAAAAGTAAATACCGACGCTCCAAAGGAGGAAATCACCGCACCCGCTATCAGCTCTCCAACCGTGTTAGCCAGAAGTGTACCCAGAACCATTCCGACAATGAGGACAAAAACCGACCGTGAAATATACTGCGTCCTTATATCCGAGCTTGTAAAACCGAACACTTTCATTACGGCGATGGAATATCTGTCTTTCGCGACTAGCAGCTTCATAAACAGCAAGGTTATGAGCAGCGTTATAACTAACGCAACCACAACGGAAGCGAAGGATGCCTTTTTGACAGAACTTATTGTCGAGCCGAATGTCTGGGCAACAAATTCATCAATATCTGAGACCTTTGCATAAGTAAATTTGTCCGCATATTCTGACGTTTTGTTGGCTACAAGCGACTGATCTGAAAGCTCTGCGCAAATCACAGACCACATGATGTCTGCTGTATGATCGGTAAACACAGCCTTTGCGGTCTTGCCACCATTCGTAATGTCAGAGTAAATTCCGCTTACCGTTAACGTTTTATCTACTCCCTCAATCACCAGCGTAAGGCGATCGCCGACCTTTTTGCCCAGTTCATCGGCGTTTAATGCCGAAAGGGCAATTTCAGTTTCTGCAATAGGTGCTTCGCCTTTGGAATAAAATATAGGAAATATCGAATGATCTCCGAGTTCAATTTTTATATTTTCCTCTGAACCGCTCTCTGTTTTTACTTTGAATGTTTTTGTGGTTAAAACGGCATATTTGGAAATGGCACTGTCACTATGGTTTTCGATTTCAGTTGTTTTTGCAGAGATCTGATCTGTCTGCTGAACATCCATCCGCATATCATAAGTTCCAATCCCCATATATTGAATGAAGCTTTTCGATGAAATCGTGTTGTACAGGTTCTGTGGAACAATCATGATAAATGCCGAAATCACAAGAATCACAAGCATTGTCGTGTAAAGCCTTTTTCTTGCAAGAACATCTTTTATGCCGAGAAAAATATTAGTGCTAAACCATCTGTTTCCGCTCAAGCTAAACCGCTTCGCGCCGGTGTTTCTTTCCTGTGAAGTGCCATAACGAATAGCTTCCGCAGCAGATATGGTCCGAAAGCGTCTCAGCACTCCATTTACATAGGCTATGATGGCTAGGAATATAAGTAGTATGCCGATAAATCCAAACAGTGAGGCAAGAGATGAATTCCCGCTATCCCCCATATAAAGGCGTATATTCTCAAGAAGCATACCTTTAAACATAAGCGAAAGTACAAAACCAATAATACTGCCTGCAGCCGCTAATACAGCGTATTTCGCAAGATACATATTCTTGATATCGGAAACTCGCAGCCCTATGGCCTTCATCACTCCGATCTCGCGAACATCTTCTTCGATCTTTGCAAGGAGCGTAAAGCGTATGCACATAAATGCGATGGCAACGATAAGAATACTTACCAGAAGGATCACTGCGATCATCATGCCGTCAGAAAGTGCATTGATCATTTTTAACAGCGGATATGTAATGGTTGGGCCGTTGGCTTCAAGACCTGCAGAGGCATAAGCCGTTTCGAATGCGCCGAGCTCCGACATGTCCTTTAGCCTGAACTCTATCAGATACTCCGTGCTGCCAAGGCTTTGTATTTCTGTGTAATCATTTGGACTGAGGAGAAATCTCTTGGAAGAGGCGAGTGCAGAATTCATCTGCGAATCGCGAAGAAATCCCGCCACGGTAAATTCCTTACCGGCTACAGACGCCTTGTCACCAACCTTTGTGGTGTTATCCTTCATATAGCTTATTGGAACATAAAGTTCTCCGTCGGAGACGCTTATCTTGTTGCCGTCAAGATCAAGCAGATAATCAAATTTCTCACTCTGTATGCTAAATCCGTTATCCTGAACACTGCTCGCAAGAGAATGACCGCCCAGAATAATCCGGGCACCGTCTATATTAAGAAATTCGACCACCTGGTATTCGTCGACATTGCTATTCTGATCGGCAAATGATGTAAGCCGTGCCGTATCCACTTCACCCGAGTGCATCTGCATAAAATGCGGAGTTTTCGCTTGTGTCATCAGCATATCCAGCGCGCCTGATAGATTGACGACGAGGATTGCCGCGAGAGAAACAAGCATGGCAGCGGCAGAGACAAATATCACGGTTGCCAGCGTAACCGCCTTGCTCTTTAAAATATCATTGCGCATTATTCGAAAATACATAAGCCACCTCTGTCCTCAAACTCATCCACCATAAAAGAAAAAATTACCGAATGGATTCCTGTCACTATTCATGGCTATCGCCATCTCCGCCATTCTTGTTGTCAAACATCTTCATGGTGTGCATGAGGCTCCCTTGTTCGACTCCTAGCATTCTTTCAATATTGAAAATAAATGCATGCATACGTGCAGCAAGCTCTTCGTTCGTCATTTCAACATAATCATCATCAAAAACCGTATTCGCATAGATCACAACCATTTCCATACATTCATATGGAAACGGGGTGTTAAACAGTCCCTGCTCAATGCCTTCACGGATGATTCCTGCGAGAATAGGCGTAACTCCGCTGATGATGACTTTTTGTATTTTCTGATGCATAAGTGCATTCTGGGGTTTATGAATATGCTCCATAATTTCCGCGCTGCTTCCGCCGCTTATGTTCAATGACATAACTACAGCGATAATTCGCTCAACTACAGGAATGTTCTTGTTAGCGGCAATTTCCTGCGCAGCATCTAACATCCGAACCTTATACCGATCGATCAGCGCATCCATAATATCTTCCTTCGACTTGAAGTGATGATACAAAGTTCCCCGCGCAATCCCAACCTTTGCAAGAATATCGTTGGTGCTTGTGCCGTCAAAGCCCTTCTGAAAAAAAAGCTCATCTGCCGCATCAAGTATTTCATTTATACGTTCCTCAGCTTCTTTGACAATCCTCATCTTTATCCCCCTCCTCGAATAGACCGACTGTCTGTCTGTTAGTTAGATAATACCATGTTTTTCCTTATCGTCAAGGGCGATATGTTGTTGTTAGGTGATGTTATCGCACTTACGGAGAGAAGCTTGGATAAGTTATTATAAAAAAAGAGCAACCTCTTAAAGGTTGCTCCTTCTGAATCCATAGTCATCTACAACACAGCCGTTCGACCTACTATCTACTATTTTAGTACTCCATTGAAGATTTGTCCTTCTCCATCGATCTTAATGATTTTAAGACGATTCGTTTTCTTGATAAATATGCTCTTATACTTCTCTCTACCATCTTCGTCCGACAGTAGAAGAATACGTTTGCCTTCATTGTCCGTCAGTGTTTTGAAGATAACGTCCTTCAAATCGATATTCTGCATAATGGTGTCATATTCAGGTAATGAAGACCATTGATCATGGCTCGTCTCTTCTTTTACAGGTTCTTTGTCTTCCTGATTTACTTCCTGTTTGTCATTCTGTTTGACTTGTGTCTGTACGGATTGTTGGTTTCCTTGCACATCATTGCTGTTATCCGCTTTAGATAACAACAACCCCATTATTGGGCTCATCGCGCTTGCAATTAACGTAACGTTAAAGAGCACTGGAATAAGAAAACATCAGGCTGTCGAGATTTTCTCGACAGCCTGATGTTTTTGACAGCATTATATGTGCAGCACAACATGTATCCCAAGGCTCAAAGACAAACTTCTTAATGCTCACCTCGCTTACTCATAAGCTACAAGTAACGCGATAAACAACCTACTTCTTAAAAAACTCATATTCCCGTATCCAGCTCTGGCTCTCGCCAGGCTGAATCGCAATCTTGACGAAGACCTCCGGCGAGACAACATGCCCTTCTCCCCATAATGCCATGGAGGCGATAGGGAAGTTATCTCGCTCCCGAATACCTACACCGCTTGGCAGGTGTACAAGCTCCCAAGTTGGACCGGTCACCGTGCTGACCTCAGGCAATTGCCCATAGAAGGGCTGGCTCGGAACCTCGTTCCACGATACCTTCATATCCTGAGTACGCAGTACAGACGGCGTGTATTCCTGCTCCATATCTTGTGCCTTCATCACTTCTGGAAGGGTTAGCTCATAATCCGGACCGATGGAATGCTGATCTACACGAATGAAGTTATGCACATATTCATGTGTCATAATCGGTTTCACTCCTGTGTTATGAAGCTGATACTCCAGAATCAGTCTGGAGTCCTTTATGTGAATTGTCTTGGTATACAGAGCAGCATAACCATTACAATCCTCAGCGTGGACTTTATAAGTGGCCGCTTGCGCTGTCACATCCTCCTCCATGCGATAAGGTTCAGCCGGATACGTACGTGCGAAGTCATAGTCTGCTTCATCAATTCGGGTCAGCTGGCCGACACCAAGCTTCGGGAACTTGTCTCCGGGAAGCGCCTCATCATAACCGATCGGATCAAAAATACCGAACTCGTTGCACAGACCTTCTCCGCCTGTACCCTCACCGGGAGTCAAGCTTTCAGGAACACAGAAGGTATGCATTCCATCCTGCTCATCCCTCCAGCTCACCTGCGTAATAAAACCCGTCCAATCAAATCGTGTTCCACGATAAGCTTCTCCTATAGAAGCGATCTCTACAGATAGTCTGTCATTCTTTAAAATATGTCCCATAGTTATGCCCCATTTGTACTTCGAATTAAGCAATTAAAACGTGAAACCCTGGCTATTCTTGCTCCGGCCAGGGTTTCATATCCTATCATGTCATGACTTATCTAGCGGAAAGTGTAACTTCTACCGTATGGAGCTGATCATCTGCCAAGGCATCGATTAGCTCACGATCTAGTACGCAGCCATGTCCTGCAGCCGTGCAAGAGATCGTCTCACCATTCAGCTTCACTTCTTGCGCACGATACTGTCCATAATCGAGTTTGCCTGCATTACGATAAATGATCCGTAGTTTCTTGTCAGCGAACAGCGTTTCCACGGATGCTTCTCCATTACCGTCAAACTGCTCCACTACAAGCTTCGGTTCCAGAAGCAATTTGCCAAGCTTCCCTTTTACGCCGAAGACTTCCGTTAGTTCCGTGAGCAATAACCAGCTGGCCGAGCCTGTTAGGAAGTGATACATACCACGGCCTTTCGCATTGATGTACTCCGGAATTCCAGGATAGATCCGGCTGGTTTCAAAGTCACTGCTAAGGTCGTATACCGACTTAAGCACGATCCGGCCTTCATGAACAAAGCCGCGCTTATATAACGCATTCGCATACATAACCGTCATATGGCTGAACATCGCACCATTCTCTTTGTGACCGAAAGCAAAACCGAAAGCACGGCCCAAGTTCTGCTGAATACCGCCAAAACGCGAGTTTAACCGATAGCCAATCTTCTCATCCTTCAAGTATTGATCTACCGCTCGAGCTGTCTCGCGAACTTGATCTTCCGTTGCGACACCGCTCATGATCGGGAATACTTGTCCAGTCAAGGTCATACGCACACCCTCCGGAGTATCACCCTCAACGCGTTCACCGTCATTATTGTAGTAGCCGTTGAACCAGCTATAACCTTCGCTATTCTGAATCCATTCATTCTGACGAAGATGGGAGATCATCCAGTCCGCTTTATTCATTAGATCTGCAGCCAGCTGCTCGATATCAACCGACACTTTAACCCCGCTTACCGTTGTCAGTACCGTATTGTAATAACGCTCCAAGCGATTGCGCTTGGCTGCTACCGATGCATAATCAATCTTCTCCGCTGTCAATGTATCTAACAAATCCAACATCTCTTCGTTGATCTCTACATGGCTCAACCCCGTCATTTGTTTCACTTGCAGCAGCATGTCGCTTAAATCCTTCAGATTGCCGGCATAAAATGCAGTAAATGCAACGCTCTCGCCCAGCTTCGTCGCCATATCCAGACCATCGTTCCAGTCTGCGCCTTCAAGCAAAATATTATTGTGCGCGCCCACATGGTAGAACGGAATTACATTCTGGATTAATATATGCTCAAGAATTGTACCTGTATATACATTTCCATCTGCCGTCTTCAGCTGCTGTCCCGACTCAGGAGTCCATCTATCATCACGCGCTTTCGCACGCTTCACGAAGGCATCCTTGAAATAAGTCTGTTGTTCGAACAGGAATTCGGTATCACCGCTCTGATCCAGATACAGCTTCGTTGTCAAGAACGGCCATGCGCCATGATCCATCCATACCCTCGGGATATTGTTGCGGTCTGCGCGGAATTCCCCTGGTGCAGATCCGATAATGGTTGCATTACTGCCATCCATACGCACACCTGCGTAGTTATTCCACAGGAGATTACGTACATCCTTTGGCTCCATAATGAGCAGCGCCAGACAATCCTGCCACAGATCACGCCAACCGCGGCCACCACGGCCATAATCGTGATGCGGCAGGAAGGAGCACCCATAAAGTCGGCGTAATACTGGCTGCAGTGTTACCCATTTCATCCACTCGTCATGATTGGAATCTCCAGAATGGAATTCTACCGTTCCGACTTTCGCTTGCCAGAATTGTTTATTATCCTCGAGTAGCGCTTCAAAACGTGCCGCAGACAGATAATCTTGCACATACCGTGCTTCATTCACGCGTCCATCCGTAATCGCCATGGCGATCACATAGCTTGCCGATTCACCTGGTGCGAGGATACGATCTTTAAAGCGCAGCGCTCCTACAGACTCATACCCGTCAATCTCAGCACCGCTTGTCTCATGCGGCTCCGCATTCGTTACAATAGCTTCAGGCCAGTCAAAGCTGCCTCCTTCGCCAATGAACTCTTCCCCAATTGGGAAATATCCAACCGGAGCTGTTCCATCGGCTTCACTACCAAGAACAGAATATGCAGTTTCATTCACCCGGTGTCCACGCTCATCGAAAGATAATGTCGGTTGCACCTCAACACCATGATTCATCGTATACGTACGATGGAGCAAGGATGTTACATGCCTGTGATCACGAATATCATCTGCCGAGCGCGCGTAGAATGGAATCGCCGCCGTTGGAGTTACCCGTATCTCCTCGTCACTTACATTCGTAAGTTTCACTTGCATAAGCTCGACTTTGTCGTCCGTCATAGGTACGAAACTCGTCGCTTCGGCACGGATACCGAATTTCTTATTCTGACGTGTAACGCGATGCCAGAGTAATCCAGCCTCCAAGTGTACCTCATCTGCCTCATCTACATTCCCGGTACGGGAAGCGATCTGACTTGCCGAGTTCCCGGCAGCAGACCAAGCTCCCTTGCCGTCTACATATACCCAGAAATTACGTGCTGCCCGGGAATTGTGCAGATCCTCAGAGGATACAGGCGCTAACAGGAACGAGTTCTGATCCGCCTTACTATCACCATGCCATGTTGGTGTAATGGACGACATCATCCCCGCCTCGTTCACAAGCGGAAAATAAAGATAACTGCTTCGATCAGGATTCGCTAACTGGAATTCTCCATGCTTTCCTGTAAATGTCCAACCTGCTGTTGGTTTCTTCTGTGTCATATTTCCCCGTCCCTTCGACTCAGCTAAACCTGACTCAATTTATTGCCTTATAATTAATCCGTTATTGTAATGTAACTTCGATTCGGCGCACTTCCCGATTACGCACAAGTAGAGCATGTTCCTCATTCAAAACGCTACCCGCTACATGAATCGTCCGGCCATCCATAAGCGTCAACACCATATCGGATACCTTAGCAGCGTGCTCACCAAACGTATTTTTTCTTGAAGGATTATGATAGACAACCTCAATCTCGCCCAAGAATACCGCTTGGATCTTATCGTTATCATCGAACAACCAAGCTGGCAGCACCGGCTGGAGCTGAAGCTGAAGTTGTCCTTCCTGCATCACGAATGGATGTTTACCCCACATCATCAGATTCCACATGGAGATGAACTCAGCTGTAGATCCGCTTAGACGAGCAACAAATCCTGTTCCATGCAGTGATGGATCAGGATTTACACTGCTCGCAATAAAAGAACTGTTCTCAAGCGTACTCCGCCCATAGACGGCCGGGTCCAAGAATGGTACAAGGCCATGCTTAATCTCAGTGAAGAACTCGTTATAAAGCTCTCCCTTCAATAACTCCAATAGATATTTGTATGACATATGCAAGAATACAGATCCGTTCTCTAGCCAGCCTGGTGTAAATGCTCTGGAGCGTCCAATCTCCGGAGTCGTCTCAGCCAAAGAGGCATTTACTCTGTACATTTGAAGCTTGCGATCATACAGTTCTGTCTCTTGGATACGCTGATAGAGATCACGTTTGCTTTCAGCATCCGATATTGTCTTCATCGCACGTACAGGTCCTTCCAGGAAGTATGGCAAGTCTACTCTGCGGAATGAAGTTACTCTTACGAAAGGCTGCCCTTTTGGATTCACCCGCGGCCCTTTATGCGAGTCGGTTACAGGTTCATAATCCACAGCCTCATATGCAAAATACGTTGGATATACGCCATTGCCGATTTCTAGGCCTTTGGCGATTCCCCGCTCTACATGATTCAGGAATTTATGGATAGCCCGCTTGATATCAGAAACCGCAAGCTCGCTTAACTCCCCATCGAAGCCAAAACGAACTTTCTCGCGGTAAGCTTCACGCGCACAAGACACCTGATCCCAGTACTTGAATGCATCCGCTGGCTCCTGAGAGGAAGCTAAATATCGATCCAGCAGAACTTCAACTTCTTCCAGTAACTTTGCCAGCTCTACAGGAACAGAGATTGTCCGCTCACGGCTCTCTACCTGTTCGATGAAGGAAAGCACTCGCTGCAGCTCGCACAATTCCCCGAAGCCTGAAGCGAATAATCCCGGCAAACCATTCAGGGAATCATTCCAGCCTGGTTTGTTCGCTTCCATCTCCACGCCAATCCCTTCCGGATCAAGGGTGGCGAATTTCAGCAGTGCGAGGGATACTAATTTCTCAAATAGACAAGTCTTATATATTTCACCATGCCCTTGCTGTGTCCGAACCCATGTCTTGAGGTTCTTGCGAGCATTAAGCAGATGTTCTTTCTCTTCGCTCTCACGCACAGCTCCGTATCTTCGAACCTTACCGTCCGTAAGTACCGTCTTCTCATCACGTGGAAGAACGTCAGCAGGACTGTCGTAATACATATAAGATTGATCATCAAACAGCAGCTGTTCTTTTCGATCTGGATATACGGACAAATAGCTCTCAATCAGATCCATATTATAGGTCCAGTGATCAATCCAGTATCCTTCACCGAATACAGCTTCTGCATATTGCTCCGATTCAGACAACACTTCGAACAAGAATGATTCTGCATCTATCGTTAATCCAATAGCCTCATTCTCGATAAATCCGAGCAGTCCGCCTGGTGTGAACGAACAGCTTAAGAAGCTTGAGACCTTCTCCCGATCTTGTTCGCTTACCCGTGACATCCATCTTTGCGTCGCGTTATCGTTTAAATGGAAGCTGCATCCTTGAATAACAAGCGGATTGTAACCGTCAGCTTGGATAAAATTCATGAACATTTTCACGTTGAAATCCTTCACATCCGGATTCATTAACGTATCGCTCCGGCGGTTCTGGTTCGCATCCCGGAAGTTGCCGTTTCCTTGTGAATAATAGCTCGGTGCAACGGAGAAAAAGTTATAATCCCGCTCCAAATCCCCATGCTTTCTGGAGTACACATGATAGACAAACGGTTCTTCCGGATTGCCGCTGTCCAGCATAATCGGATGTCCGCCGCGAAGCGCATTATCCATATAACACTGACGGCAATACGCATCAAAACGCGGGTCCGCGGACTTCGTTGCGATGACATTCGTCAGTTGCTCCGTTAACTCGCGTGCTTCATTCAACTTCTGCGCAATGTATTCGCGGCTAACGAGTTCCGCTTGTCTTGCATTGATATGCTCGACATCATGCACATGCCCGATGAGGGTATACACCTCATACTTGCCCCCCGCTGGAAGAGTCGCATCTACTGTCGCAAAGCTGCTTGGTACTTTATTTGTCGTTACTTGCGGTCTACTCCATAACTCCTGAAGAGATGCATCACTGAAGCTGTCAGCTGTGATCAAAGAGCTGTTACTTCCAAATACAAGTTCTGCATCCACAATCGGAGACAATACTTGTTCTTTCACACCATCATCACCGAAGGACAGCATGAAATGCCCGCCCTCAATGCCTGTAACCTCAGCGGAATCCGCTGTGCTGGCGCGCAGTTTATAATACGGAATGTTCTGTTCCAGATTATAAACTTCCATCCAGCTCTTCAGCGTGTGGCCAAGCTCCTTATATGCCGCATTCGACAAGCCGTAAGGCAGAATTCCTGGCAATCCATCGATCACTTCAATCTTCTTCGCTTCGGAATTCAGGTTTTGAATCGTCACTTGACGAACCAGTGCAGCAAAAGATTCGTTCGGCAGGATAAAGTAAGTCACCTTCACCGCGATCCCTTTAGCTTCATCAATAGATTCAATCTGCAGTGTATTCGCTTCAATCGTCATTTGCTCTTGCACTGAACCTGATCCGTTCTGATAAGAAAAAGGCTCATGTACTTGACCATCAAGCTTAATAAACGTACGAAAACCTTGTAGTGGCACAGCTTGATAAGATTTGTTAGCCGGTTGGAACTCCAGAATGGCACCATCCTTATCCTGTACCCCAAAGCTTGCAATCCCTTGGCCTCGATTAACATAGAAGCTCCAGAGCGGCTTTCCTTTCAAACCCGCTAATCCTGGCAAAAAGGATGCAAACGGCTTCAACCGGTTATAACCTGTTATCACAAAACGTCCTTGATCATCAAATGTGTACCGCTGATTCATTTAGATCTTCTCCTTCACATTCAAAATATGCATGTCTCTACATGCGAATGTTCAGTAACATAGAGAGAACCGCAAGTCGTATTCCTACGACTTAACGGCTCCAGCTAATGCTCCATCTACGATGTACTTTTGAATAAATACATAAAGTACGATGAGCGGTGCAGCAACGATCGTAATTCCGCATGCAAGCAGTGGCCAGTTGTTTCCGTACTGTCCTTTGAATTCTTTAAGGCCCGCAGTAATCGGCCAGTTCTCAGGGCTGGACAAGTACATGATCGGCCCAACAAAGTCATTCCATGTAGCGATCGCTGTCAAGATTACCCCTGTTGCAATGATGGGTTTCATAAGCGGCAATGCAATCTGAAGAAGATAACGGCTATACCCACAGCCATCCATACCTGCAGCTTCATCCAGATCACGACTAATGGACTTGATGTAACCTACGAACATCATAAATACGACACCCGTACCTGATGTTTTAAGCAGGATATAACCGAGCTGAGAGTCATACCCCATAAATGGCAGGTGATCTTTGAAGAACAGCATCAGTTTAAACTGTGATACCATCGGATTCGGCAAAAATTGAGACATGATAAAGAAAAAGTAAATGAGTCCGCCCCACTTCACATAGCCACGCGCTATAGGGAACGCAGCGAAAAGTGAAATCAGAATCGTAAATACGGTAGAAGTACCCGTATACAGCAAGCTATTTACGAAATAATTCGAGAAATTACCTTGTTTCCATGCTTCGGTATAGTTAGAAAAGTTGATATTCTGAACGAATCCGAGCGGATCAAGCAAATACTCATTAAACGATTTAAACGATACATTGAATACGAACAGGAGTGGAATCACATAAATGATGAGCAAAATCGCGATTAATGAATAGGACAGAATGTTGACTGATTTTGATCTCTTCATTAATATTCCACCTCCCGCTTACGCATTTGTTTAACTGCAACAACAACAAAGACCAAGACAACAAGGAATTGCAGCACAGACAAGGCGGCTGGTAGACCCATATCGAGGCTGCCGCGGAACGTTTCTTTATAAACGTCATAAGCCATTGTCCGCGTGTTGAAGTTACCATCTGTAGTAGCAAGAATAATATCGAATGTCTGCATCGCACCGATAATCGATAGAAGCATATTTACAGTGAAAGAAGGTGCGATAAGCGGGAACGTTATGCTGCGGAAAGATTGCCAGCGATTCGTTCCATCAATATGTCCAGCTTCATACAGATCTTTAGGCACAGATTGCAGACCTGCGAGGAAAATCAGCATGGAATACCCCATATACATCCAGATCTGTACGAAGATGATATAGTTAAAGGCGTTCGTAAAACTTCCGAAGAACGTATCCTTATACCCGAATAAACCATATAATTGTTGAACCGGTCCGCTGATCGGATCAAACATAAGGGACCAGATCAAAGCTACTACCGCTACACCGAGCACAACAGGTAGGAAGAAGACAGCACGATAAATCTTATCCCCTCTTAGCTTCTGGTTAATAACGACAGCAACAAGCAGCGCAATACCATTTTGCAGAATCGTTACAATAAACATAAAGTATAATGAACGACCTATAGAGGCCCAGCGTTCACCTGAGTTACCTGAAAACAACAAGCTTTTATAATTTTCTAAGCCAACAAAATTAACTTCAGAACCCGGAATATTCTTCATATCTGTAAAGGAATAGATTACCGTCATGATGGACGGCCCTGCATAAAACACCACGTATAACAAAAACGGGATGAATAGCAGCAGATAAGGCATTAAACGCTTAACGCCTCTTCCGAATGGATACATAAAGGACACCTCGCAATTCCTAATTCACGATTCTAGCTCTTCAAAGTTCACCAAACCGATAGCTCTTCATATCTGTGACCTGAAATATACAAGGCCTGAACAAGTAATGTTCAGGCCCCATACAAGACATTGTCCAAAAACTATTGCTTAGGTGCAGCAGCGTCCCATTCTTTTTGTTGAACCTCTGCTAGTTCCTTCGCAGTCTTGAACTCACCGCCTGGAGCCAAGTACTCTGTATGCACACCTTCTGCAGCCAAGTGCTCGCCGACATTTTCACGGTTAATCATCAAGATTTCATAAGCCAATTGGAAACCTTCCATATATGGCATTACTTCTTCATCAAAGAACTTGCTGTCTGTTTTCACATCTGGCATTGTAGGCAAGAAACCTGCTGCTTTAACGAATTGAGAGTAAACTTCCGGTTGTGAGAAGAACTCAAGCCATTTAATTGCGCCTTCCTTGTTCTTACCATTCTCTGCTACATACCAAGTCATATCATATTTACCAACCAGAGATTTGTTCACGTCAGCATCTTCTGTTGCCGGAATTGGGAAATAACCATAGTTCAATTCAGGATTAGCAGCCTCAACTGTTGGAGCTTCCCAAGAACCGTTCGGCATCATTGCTACTTTACCTGTTGCAAAGTAAGAAGGAATTGTGCCGTAGTCAATACCCATAAATCCGTCGATAGTGTATTTATCTTGAATCGTTTTCATTTTCTCCAGTACTTCTACCGCATCTGGATCTGTAAACTTAGAAGTCCCCTTCCATACACCTTCGATAAATTTCTCTTGGTCGCCGCCGCCAAGGATATGCGCTTGCAAACCGAATGCTGGCATTTTAAGAGGCCATACATCTTTACCAGCCATACCGATTGGAGTCACGCCGTTCGCTTTCAATGTCTCACATACTTCGATAAATTCGCTCCAGGTTGTTGGAACTTCCAAACCATATTGAGCGAAAATGTCTTTATTATAGAAGATACCAGACATCACAACTTTACCGGTTGGAATGCCGTATACTTTATCGTTGTAAGTACCAGCTTGTTCGATATCCGTTGGCTCATAGTTTTTAATGAACTCTTGTCCCGTCAAATCTGCGATGAGACCAGAATCAATCCATTGCTGCCAATCCGGCACCTTTGCACCAGGAGTCCATTCTTTCGGCGAAAGTCTCATACCTGACAAATCAGCGAAGATATCTACATCGCCAGCGGTAATGCGCGTACGACTTGCTTGTTTGTATTCATCATTAGGCCCTGTAGTTATATACTCGATTTTGTACTCTGGGTATTTCTCTTCAAACTGTTTGTTGATGTCTTCAATCACCGCATTAACATTGCTTTGCTTCCAGTGAAGCATTTTGATTACTTTTTTCTCTCCAGTCGCGGTTGATCCAGAATCACCCGATTCGTCGCTTCCCCCGCATGCTGTCAAACCTACAACGAGCGAGGATGCGAGCAACAGCGCAGACAGTTTTTTTAACATGACATTTACCCCCCAGTTTATCTAAGTGATTAACTAATTTTCCGAAACTTTCCGAAAACGTTTTCGTTTTAATCTATGCTTTCTCACTAGTTACAACGAAATCTTTTTCGTCAAAATGATAAATGTTTCCGAAATAGTTTCGCAAACCTATTATTACACCACTTTTTGTTCTTGTAAAGAGGGTTTTATCACATTTGAAAAACATTGACTTCTATATATAAACAACATACAATTAATTTACGAAATATTTTTCGTAAGTTCATTTTTTTCATTAAGCTTATTACAGCTTTTTCTACGAAAATACATTCGACGAAGGGGCTTTCACTGTGAATAATAAGACTATAGCTCAGATGGCGGGCGTTTCATTGTCCACCGTTTCGAAAATTATTAATAATTATAGTGACGTTTCCGAAGAAACAAGGAACCGTGTCCTTGAGATCATGCGTAAGAACGGTTACACACCCACGCCTTCTCTAAAAAAATCTAACTTAATTGTTGTTATCTTTGCGGGTAAGCAGAATGTTGATTTTACTCACCCCTTCTTCAGTGAAGTGCTAAATTCATTTAAGAAGCAGATGGGGTCTCTTGGGTATGACTTACTGTTCTTAACAAACACGAAGGGCGGAGACGAAGAAAGTGACTATCTGTTACGCTGTCAAGCTTATCAGGTGGCTGGCTGCATCATTATCTCCGGTCAAGATCTTGAACCGTCTATAGATGCATTGGATCAGAGTGATATCCCTTGTCTTGGCGTAGATATCAAGCTTACAGGTAAGAATTCCGGGCATATTATGTCCGATAATTACAAACTGACTTCGAAAGTTGTCGAGCATTTCTACCTGAAGGGATACCGAGATTTAGGTTATATCGGCAGTTCGACCTTATCCAGTATTTCGAATATTCGGGAATCAGGTTACCGCGATGCGATGGAAGCTTTAGGTTTAACAATTAACCCAGATTGGTTTGTGAACGGTTCGGACTTTTTCGAACAGAGTGGTTATGATGCGATGAAGCAAATTCTGCAGGCTGAGACATTGCCTCGTGCGATATTTGCCGCTTCCGATCTGCTCGCTATCGGTGCCATGAGAGCAATTGAAGAACATAACCTCAAGATTCCGGATGATATCGCCATTATTGGTTGTGATGATATCGAAGCCTGCAAATATGTACAGCCCTCACTGACAACCATGAGGCAGAATAAAGAGAAACTCGGTATTCTCTCCGCCTTAATGCTGTACGATCTCATCAACAATCAATCAAGTATGAGTTCATTTGTTGTAGAACCTGAACTTGTAATTCGTAATTCCTGTGGCAACCACAGTGGCAGCTACGGTCTCTATTCAGAAATGCAAGGCTAGATCACTGATAAGACCCGCTAACCAAGAGATACTCTAAGTTATCTCTTGATTAGCGGGCCTTTTTTTGCGCGCAATTCTTGCGTTAGCAGTTGTTTTGTATATGGTTTGCATTATAAAAAAACCTTGAAGGGTCATCACCCCTCAAGGTTTTTTAGATTTCACATGGTTCACTTCGAAGTTTCAATTATTGTCCAGCTTTTTTCCACTCGCCTTGAATACCCGCTTCGCTTAGAAGCTTGTTCACATCATCGATAACCTCTTTGCCGCCCTTCGCCAAATACTCTTCAACATATTTATCCCAATCCGAAATCGGGCGTTGGCCAACCATAAATTTAGTCATTTCATTGGTAGCAAATTCATTCAATGCAGAGATTTTAGAATAGTAAACTGAAGATTGAATCCGTCCAACCGGACTAATGTAGAAATCAGACTTCTCAAGCATTCCTACCATATCTTTGTTAAATGCTTTGGATTCCGGCGTTTTGGATTGAGCTTCATAGTCTCTCATCGATTCGTCTCCTACTGCCCAGCCTCCCAAAGAATCATTGAAAAGGGCTTTTGGAGCGTACTTACTAGATTCTTCTGTTGGTTCTGGAACACCATCGACCATATTGTAGCCTTTTCCTTCACCGCCAGAGATCCAGTCAAAATATTCATTGTCAGGATTTTGTTCCTCTGCTGGAACATACTGTTGCATATAATCTATCATTTCTAGTATTTTATTTACTTTTGCCTCATCCTTCTTCAGAGCAGAGCTGAGCATCCAAACTCGATAATAGCCTGAACCTGAAACGTATCCCTGTGATCCATCCGGTGCTGTAAATGCTGGCATGGAAACAACTTCAGCACCCGGGGCGTTTTTCTTGAGTGTCGGAATATCAAGTACTCCAGCCTGTGCCCCTTTATTCGTTCCTACCTGTTCGTACCAAATTCCAACTTTACCTGCGTTGAAATCTTTAAATACATCATTATATGGCTTGGTGGTCCAGTCTTTGTCCATTGCACCCGCTTGATATAAATCATTAATTGCTGTGACCTTTTCTTTAACTCCTGGGGAGATTTGTCCCGGAATTAATTGTCCTTCACTGTTCTTATGATACCAAGTGCTGCTCCAGTATGCCCCAAAGGATGGGTCATACACAATGCCTTTAGCCAAACCTAATCCGATGGTATCATCTTTCCCGTTTCCATCTGGATCCTGCGTAGCGAATGCGACGGCAACATCTTTTAACTCTTCAAAGTTAGTTGGCATTTCGAGACCCAGCTTATCCAGCCAATCCTTTCGGATCAGTGGCTTCTTTCCTCCACTTGCAGGAAAATACAACGGGATACCATAAATTTTTCCATCTACGCTTACCGCATCCCATACGGAATCAGGAATAGATTTATATGTCTCATACTTATCGACATAATCGTTTAGAGGTAAAAACGCACCTTGTCTTGCCCACTTCACATAGTTCGCATCGACAAGTTCCGTTCCAATGACATCCGGGATATCTCCTGAAGCCATCTTAACAGTAAGTTTATCTGTATATAAGTCAAATGGGATGTATTGCGGCTTAAACGTAATATTAAACTTCTCATTCAGCTTCTTGTTCGCTTCATTATTTAGTTCTGGAACAGGGCTTGCCCAAGTCCCATCAAACCAAGTAATCGTCATGGCTGTATCTCCACTAGCTGAAGCCTTATCTCCTCCGGAAGCGCCTTGCTCACCTTTAGATGTGCATCCGCTTAGTAACCCAGTAACCATAACTGCCGCCAAAGTCAGCATCAAAACCTTTTTCATCGTGATACAATCCCCCTTCTTTTTTAAAACCGGAAATTGCGAAAAATAATGAAGTCTAATGCTCTATCCCTTTACAGAACCAAGCATCACTCCTTTCGCAAAGTGCTTTTGCAGAAATGGATATACAATTAATATTGGAATCGTCGCCACAAGTACGGCAGCCATACCAATCGTTTCCGCTGGAGGTGGGTTTACAAAGCCTGCTGTTCCAGGATCGACGAGATTGCCTTGATTCAGGATAATCATTTGTCTCAAAATAACCTGCAACGTCCATTTAGCCGGATCATTTAAATAAAGTAGAGCATTAAAGTAAGCATTCCATAATCCCACTGCGTAAAACAATCCAAATGCAGCTAATGCAGGTTTCGATAATGGAAGAATAATTCTCCCGAAGATTTGAAGGTCATTAGCGCCATCAATGATAGAGGCTTCCGTTAAATCATAAGGGACATTTAAGAAGAATTGCCGCATGACGATAAGGTTAAAGGAGCTTACAGCTCCCGGAATAATCAGAGCCCATAGGGAGTCCATCAAACCGGTTTCTTGAACAATCATGTAGGATGGAATCATGCCTGCGCTAAATACAAATGTAAACAGCACCATAACCATATAAAATCTTTGGCCTGTTATTTTTCTTGACAAGGCATACGCCATCATAGACGTGATCAACAAGCTGACAATTGTACCTACTACGGTTACATAAACCGTTACTCCAATCGACCTCATAAATTCTTTGGAAGACAGAATGAATTCGTAAGCATCCAGTACCCACTTTTTAGGCCAGAGAAGTAATTCGGACGCTACATAATCCTCATAACTTGCAAAAGATACAACAAACATATAATAGAACGGGAAGAGCATCGTGAGTGCAATGAGCGCCAAGAGAACAATATTGACAATATCGAGTATCTTGTCCTTTTTTGTGTTATAGAGCACAGGTTTCCCCCTCTTTCCTCTAGTAGATTCCGTCACCACCAAACCGCTTCGACAACCGGTTCGCTCCAACGATCAAAATGAATCCAATAACGGACTTGAACAATCCTACAGCTGTAGCGAAGCTAAAGTCGGAATCCTGAATCCCCTTGAAATAGACAAAAGTGTCCAGAACATTACCAACCTCCATCGTAAACGGAGTCAACATGAGATAGATCTGTTCGAAGCCAACATCAAGTACGCTTCCAAGTCTCAAGATTAACAAGATTACGATTGTGGCTCTCAAAGCTGGCAATGTAATATGCCATATTTGTTTTAGACGAGTCGCCCCGTCTACGGCCGCAGCTTCATAAAGACTCGGATTGATTCCGGAAAGAGCAGCAAGGAAAATGATCGTTCCCCATCCCGATTCCTTCCATATTACTTGCAGTACGATTAGAGGCATAAACCAATTGGGGTCCTGTAAAAAACCGATGGCATCTATACCAAAAGCAGTATCTAGAAACTTGTTAATGATCCCGTTGTATTTCAATAGAACGGTCGAGATCCCAACAATAATAACCCAGGATAAGAAATGGGGCAGATATACGATGGATTGAACAACTCTCTTAAAAGCATTACTCCGCAATTCATTCAGCATTAAGGCCAAAATAACCGAAACCGGAAAGGCAAAGAGAATTTGAAGGAAGGATAAATATAGGGTATTCCACAATACTCGAACGACTTCCCGATCTTCAAATATCGTTTTAAAATGCTTGAAGCCGACCCAATCGCTCTTCAGAAATCCTTGGAAGGGACTGAAATCTTGAAATGCTATAATATTCCCTGCCATCGGTAGATAGCGATAAACAATGAAATAGACAAGACCTGGTAGCAGCAGCAGGAATAGATAACGCTCGCTCCATAAATTTTTCAGTTTATTCTTTTTATTCCGGGAAGGTTGAATGTGAATTTGATCATTATCCAGTTTTTTAGATTCAATCTGTGTTAACTCACTCATCTACGATTTCACTTCCTTATACTTCATTCTGGAGATTGCACTTCACTGCTTCTTACACTTTTGTCTCCTATGAGCTTCAGATTGTTCTCAACACTTAAACGCTAGTCAACGCGATTTCATGGTAATATTCATCCAGTTCAATCGATTTGCCCTTCTGCATGCGAGACTCTTCTGCTGCAAAAGCCATTAAGTGGCTGCGTAAAGATACACTTGCTGAAGACAAACTCGTAACTCCTACGTCGTAATGTCTTACTTCATTCAGAAAACTTCTAACGATTTTCGCGTCCCCACCGCCATGTCCGCCAATAGGCTCGGAAAGACGTATTATCGATTCATGCTTTGTTAGGAAGTTAAACAGGGAAATAGAGTTATCTTCCATATTCCCGCGAATCTCCCCTTTGGTCCCCATAATCTGTACGATTCTTGTCTGTTCTCTCGTAAAACCGCACATGCTGAATGTGGCTGTAGTCCCGCCCTCAAATTCCATGTTAACAACTTGATGGTCGACTACATTATTATCCGATTTATAAACACACTTTCCGTAATCCGTTGTTTCCAGCGCGGAAATGATCCCTTCATTCGTATGATCTTCGGTAAACTTCCTCGCCCAGCCTTTACCTTCTCCGAGATAATATCTACCGGCATGGAATGGACAATCGTTCTCGGCAGGACATCCATCAAGGCAGCGGTCTGGCGCGCCAAGAGGAGCGTTATTCTCGTTAAAATGCATTAATGAACCGTAGGAACTCACCCGTAAACAAGGTTTATCAATAATCCAGGAGAGAATATCCATATCATGACAGGACTTCTGTAAAATCATCGGGCTTGATTGTTCCTTGTTCTTCCAGTTGCCTCGAACAAAGCTATGTGACATGTGCATAAATTCAACATTCTCATTTAACTGAACCGAAACGACTTCTCCAATCTGTCCCTCGTCTATGATCTTCTTAATATTTGACCAGAACTCGGTATACCGCAGTACGTGGCAAATGGTTAAGAGTCTATTTTGCTCTCTCGCCGTACGTTCCATTTCGATACATTCAAGCGGGTCTGGTGACATCGGCTTTTCAAGGAGAACATGATAGCCCGACTTTAGTGCTGCGATCGTCGGTCCCAAATGCATGCGATCCATCGTACAAATAATGGCAATGTCAGCCCTCTGAGTACCATTCAGCAATGTTTCCCACGATTCGAAACCATTCTCCTCTGAAATTTGATGCTCCTTCATAACTTTGTGCCTTCGATCCACGTTCGGATCTGCCACGGCTACGATGTCAAGCTCATGTGGATATTTAAGTGCAAATGGAGCATATGCACGGGCTCCTCTGTCTCCAGCTCCAATGAGAACAGCTGATAATTTCTTCATGATAGTTCCTGCCTTTCTAGATCGTTCTTGATGAAACTCAGACAAGCATTAAGTTTTTGGATAATAATTTGGTTATTGGTGTTTTACAAGAAGTTAATATGTAATCAAGGGGAGAGTGTATGGAAGTGCTTCTAATAAAGGAATGTAATCGCTGTCATAAAGAGAAGTAATTAAGAATGATTTTAGTTACAATTCTGCGCCTTTCGTAGTATTTTGGATTTTTTTCCAAACCAATTGGATTTCATTCATGATAATATAGCGTTATTTGGTGTGTCAAGATTATTTTTTGGATTGTTTGGATTGAATCCAACTTCATCATTTGTATTTAGACGCTAAAAAACCTGATGTCATTATGATGACGTCAGGTTTTTTTCTTGTCCCTATTCGCTTAGCTCACCGAGTTATACGATCTTCGATCGAACGTAGATGACTCTCTCACGATCAGACTACACGGCAGTAAAACTTTAGGTAAGAATGGGTACTGCCCCTCTAAATAATTAGCCATAAACTGTGCCGCTCCCCTTCCAATTTCATATTTAGGAACACGCACAGATGTAAGTGGAGGACTGGTATATTGAGCAACTGAGATATCATCCATTCCAACAAAAGCAATATCTTGTGGTATGCGTCCCCCTTTTTCCACTACAGCTCTCATCGCAGAAATAGCCAGCATATCGCTTGCGCAAAAGAATGCAGTCGGCCACTCCTCTTTTGGATAGGTTGACAACAAATCCGACAGCATACTGTAGCTATTATTTACTTGCCAATGGGTATTAATAATCCATTCACTCGGGAATGGAAAGTTATTCTCGAGCATAGCAAATTTATACCCCATATATCGCTCATCATTATCCATACACTCCGAATAAGGAGGACCACCGATAAAACCGATTTTTGAATGTCCTTGGTCTATCAAATGCCTGACAGCTACTCTCGCAGAGTAGATTCGATCGCAGTCTACGACAGGAATTGAAAGCTCCTCATCATTAAAGCTAACCCCTATCATTGGAATTTTCAAATGATCGAGAAGCTCAAACAACTCTTTATCATACCAACTAATCGCGACTATTCCCTGGACGCCCGCTTCTTGGATCAGTGTCCTGATCCCATCAGGTCCAGCAATCTCATCCGCAGTGCGGACGATGACCTGAAGCTGATCCAACTCATTTATCTGATCATGAAATCCTTCCAGCACTTGAGAAAAGTAAGGGTGGTCCCCCAGAAGGTGCCGAGGAACAATACAAGCAATCTGCTTTACAGGTGTAACATTATGATTAAGTTTTGGACTGTATTTTTCTTTGAAAGAGTATCCGAGTTCGATCGCTGTTTCGAATATTTTTTGCTTTGTTTGTTCATTCACCGGGCGGTTTTTATCATTGCTGATTGCCCGAGAGACCGTAGATATAGACACACCTACTCGCTCAGCTATATCTTTAAGTTTTGTCAATTTTCCCACCATTCCTCTTAGCCAAATTGGCTCCAAATATATTTGATATTTTGATCATACCATTATTCCAATCATTTCTACACAAGAAGATTAATTAAACGTCCTCCTCACACATAGATAACACAAAGAAGCCACCGTTTGTTAGATTTGCAGTGTCCAAACCACCAAAAGTAATGAATATTTCTCCCTTGTAGAACTTCGATATTAATCACCCTTCAGGAAATCATTCTCAAAAATATTGAACAGCAAATGTTAAATAACCTGACATAGGTATTGTTAAAAATTTCATTTTCGATATATAATGCTCCTATATTCATAAATTACATAGGATTCGGGGGAGAAAACATGACATCAAAAAGGAGAAGTCTTCGATTTCATTCACTGACAGCAGCTTTATGTACTCTTACTTTATTAAGCGCAGTACCCGCACAAGCCGCAACCGCTGATAGGTTTCCTATCCTGCAAGCCTTTAGTAAAGATCAAGTCAAGGCAGATTATTATGTGTCCAGTAAGCTGGAAAACATCAGCTGGGGATACCTTCCGAATCGCGACAGCAAGCCGATTTTATCCATTGCATCCGGCAGCACCATCACGTTTGATACGTTATCCCATGAAGGAATCCTCGAAGACCAAGGAAGGGATCCGGAGAAGTATTTTGCTTCATTCGGTGTTAATCCTGATCAAGTACTTGATGACGCAAAAGCGATTGCCTCCTCTGAGCTTCAACATGATTTTGACAAAGATGGGCCGCATGTCGTAACGGGACCCATCGAAATCCAAAGCGCTGAGCCTGGAGATGTGCTCAAGGTCGAGGTGCTGTCTCTTACACCCCGTGTTCCTTATGGTGTGATATCCAATCGTCATTACAAAGGAGCCCTTCCCGGCGAATATCCCGAGAACGACGGGCGCAAGGATGGCGCAAATGCAGCAAATCCTGCGTTATATCAAAATATATCCAAGTTCACACCGGTAGAAGAAATCAACGGCAAGCTCTATGGTGTGCTTCCGATTGAGAAAGGCGGGGAGGTCCGCTTCCCTCTCAAACCTTTTATGGGACTTATGGGCGTCGCCCCGGATACGAGCGAAAAAGTAAGCAGTATTCCGCCGATCGAAACTGGCGGTAACATCGATATTAACGAGCTGGGTGTCGGGTCTACCCTCTATCTTCCGATCCAGGTTAAAGGCGGACTCTTCTATACTGGCGACCCTCACTTTGCACAGGGAGATGGCGAAGTTGCATTGACGGCAATGGAAGCTTCTCTCCGCGGTACCTTCCGGTTGACAGTGCTGAAAGCAGGCGATCCTTCTCTTCCGCGAGCAGAACTCAAGCAGCCTTTTGCTGAAACGGAGGATTACTGGATTCCCGTCGGTCTCGATCCCGATCTGGATGAGGCCATGAAGGAAGCGGTTCGCGAAGCGCTTGGATTCTTGAATGAGAAGCTGGGCATGGACCGTGCAACGGCTTACGCCTACATGAGTGCGGCTACGGACTATGAAGTCTCCCAGGTGGTCGACAGAACCAAAGGAATACACGCCCTCATTGATAAACGACATTTTATTAACAACCTCAAGTTGTCTGTAGATATCAACGACTCCACCTTGGCATCTTCCATTATTCAGGACGAATTCTATGTTCCCCTCCGTGTGCTGGCAGAAAACCTCGGTTATGAAGTGAAATGGGATCCTAAGCTGCACGCTGCAGTAGCGGTTGCCCATGGTAAGACCGTGACCGTCCCTATCGGGCAGGCCATCTATGAAATTGACGGCAAAGCCGTATATAACAGCGATAGCGCAATCAAGAAAGATGGCGTAACTATGATTCCGATCAAGACCATCCCCGTTCTTTTTGAAGCCCATGTCAACTGGACTACCAGCGGAAATGTGCTGAATGCCACCGTAACGCCTTCGCTAGATTAATCCCCCTCTTACGTAATTCCTCATTAAAAAGAGTCCCCCTTGATAGCTAAAAATGCTATCAAGGGGGACTTTGGTGTATCCAAGGGACATATTCTATAATGTCTCTGTACTAAGCGTAAATCCTTCGATGACAATATCTTCGTCGACCTCGATCATAACGCACCGCCGGCCTTGAAAATTCACCTGTTTCACATACTTTAAATCCTGTGGGCTGACCGAAATCGTGGCTACTTTGGTATTGATCTTAATTGATTTTGACGTATATTTCGGTATTACGCTGTTCGCCTTCAGTTCATAATTCCTATCGTCGACAATCGTCTCAAACGCTCGTTCCACTTTCTCCGGCGTCACGTCCTCTATGCCGCTTACGGTCAACACACGTTCCACATCTGTATAATCCAGCTTCGGAGGTTCTTCCTCCTCCTGGTTGGATTCGATAATTTGGTGTATTTCCTCATACAACTGCCCGATCGTAGTCGCGTCGAGTTCTTCACCCGCCACTTCCCTCACAATATCTTCGAAGATCGCTCTCTCCTCAAGTGCCGTCATGTTCCTTTCGGCATTCAAGACCTGTTCGATGAAATGCTGATTCGGATCGTTCGATTTCCCCGTACAATATAGAACCCGATTCACGTCGGAATAATTGTCCGTCACACTAGGATAAAAGAACCCTTGCTCCGGTGTGCTAAGCTTGATAATCGGATCTACAATGATATTGTACTTAAACTCTCTCTCCACATAGTCAAACAAGAGAGCCTTCCGCTGCTTCTCCGTAGAGTTCACGCTGCATAAAATGAACGGATGCCCAAACACTTCGTCCTTCCCAGTCTCCTCGGCTTCCTCATTCCTCGCCTTGGTCGGCCGGTAATACTGTCCACGTACGAACGTAATTACTGTATCCCGTTCATACTTCGTATCGACCATCATTTTTTCTACTAACAGCAGCATCAAGTCTTTCCATTCATCGGGATCTCCGGTCAACAGAGCTTGGTGCAGCAGCTCTCGCGAAGGATCTTCAGCTTCCTGCAGAAACTTCAACTCGAACAGCTTATGATCCAATTCACCAGTCAGCAGCTTTTTGAAATTGCCCATGTACAGCTCCTGCTTCTCACGGTCCACTAACTCAAAAGGATGCCGCTCCCAGTGATAGATTTCGTTCGTTTCCTTCATAATGTAGACATTAAGAATATCGTAAATATTCATCAGATCATTATCCAGCTTAAATTGCTTACGTATGTGCGCGACTTCTTTCTTGTTCATAGTTCGTTAGACAACTCCTAGAAAGTAAATTGGCTTTACCAGTATATACGATAGTAAAACCCTTCGCTAGAAGGGTTTTAGCGTCACTTTTCTTCAGTTCCGTTGCAGACTGCCATGATCCTATCTATTTTATAGCCATATGCATTGCCGCGACGCCGCCACTATAGCTTTTCACATCGACTTTGGTGAACCCCGCATCTAAAAACATTTGTTTCAGTACATTTTTATTAGGAAAATGACGACCTGATTCCTGTAACCATGAATATTCATCATAACTATTGGCGATGAACTTTCCAAGCAGGGGCATGATATAGCGAACATAAAAGAGAGAAGCTTGTCTATAACCGATTAATGTGGGCTCAGATGTTTCCAAACAAACGGCTTGTCCGCCTGGTTTGGTTACTCGGTACATCTCCCGTAACACGGTTGAATAATCGGGTACATTCCTTAAACCAAAACCAATGGTTACATAATCAAATGAATGATCTTCAAATGGAAGTTCCATGGCATTTCCTTGGATAAGTGTAAGCTGCTTTAAAGCTTGTTGATCTTTTTTATCTTGTGCAACTTTGAGCATATTTTGGCTAAAATCTAATCCAATGACTTCTCCATGCGTTCCTACAGCATTTGCTATAGCAATCGCCCAATCCCCGGTCCCAGTGCACACATCAAGAGCTTTACTTCCTTCTTGAACATTCATCCGTTTCATGATGTCCCGGCGCCATGCGATATGTCTCTTAAACGTAATAATCGAGTTCATCGAGTCGTATTGATTCGAAATCTTTTCAAATACATTGTGAACTCTTTCCGCTTTTGTTTGTTCAGACATGAAATCCCTCTCTTCCACAAATCCAATATAGAACTGCCGCCTGTTGCCCACTAGCTGAGAATACAAATATACCATAAATAATTAACAATAATGAGCGAGGGTAGTCTTCATTACGCCGCAGTTCATAAAAATACGGAATAATGGGATGCTTTATCTCCATCTTCTCGCTCATACGTTCATTTTTCCAGTTAAGTGGTCACTTGTGCATATTTAAACAACATTACCATTTTTTAATGTTGACAATTCCAATCGGAATTACCTATAATCAATCCAACTTATTCCTTTTTCTATTATTTCTCCAGCGACGGGTGGTCAGCAGATGAAAACAATCAATCAATGGTATAAGAATCAATTGGTTCCATGGCTTCTCCCAATCATAGCGATTGTGCTTTGGCAGATCCTTGGGCAATCCGGGATTATCAGCTCAACCATACTGCCTACGCCATTGAAAATTTTAGAAGCCGGGGTTCAATTAACGCAGTCCGGTAAATTACAGGAGCATGTTCTGATTAGTACACAACGTGCTTTAATCGGTTTTTTCATTGGAGGCATTATCGGTTTTGTTCTAGGCCTATTAAATGGAACGGTTAAGTTTTTCGAGAGAACGACGGATACCACGATGCAAATGATCCGTACTATCCCTCATTTAGCACTCATTCCACTAGTTATTCTATGGTTCGGTATCGGTGAATCGGCGAAAATATTTCTCGTTGCGCTTGGTGTCATGTTTCCCATATACATCAACACGTTCAGCGGCATTCAAAATGTGGACCGTAAGCTCATCGAGATGGGATCCGTTTATGGATTATCCAAGTGGAAATTGTTCGTGAACATTATTTTGCCTGGTTCCTTATCTTCCATTCTAGTTGGTATTCGTTATGCACTTGGTGTGATGTGGATGTCTCTAATCGTGGCAGAGACCATTGGCGCAGATTCAGGGATTGGCTTTATGGCAACGAGTGCTCGTGAATTCATGCAAATGGACATTGTCGTCCTAACCATCGTTCTATACGCGATACTTGGAAAGCTGTCCGATGTCATTGCCAAAATGTTCGAACGCCGCTTTTTAAACTGGAATCCCGTTTTCCGTAAGAAATAACTAGCCGAATCAACTGGGGGGTGTTGCTATGACCAAGATAGAACTGAACAATGTCGGCAAAAGTTATGGCGATATCGAAGTATTACATCATATTGACCTATCGATCGAACCAGGAAGCTTTACCGCCATCGTGGGACGAAGCGGCTGTGGCAAAAGTACATTGCTGCGAATTATTGCTAAGCTGGAGCAAATCACGAAAGGCACCTTACATATTTCCGGTAAAGATGATAACGATCCAAAAATCCGCATCATGTTCCAAGATGATAGGCTTTTGCCGTGGAAGAACATTATAAAGAACATTGAACTTGGCGCAGTTGATCCGAATGTTGCCAAGGAATCTCTCGAAAAAGTGAGATTGATCGAGAAACAGAAGGATTGGCCTGACCAGCTGTCAGGCGGGCAAAAGCAGCGTGTTGCCCTGGCCCGGGCATTAGCGAGCAATCCTGATATTTTACTTTTTGATGAGCCGCTTGGTGCACTTGACGCGTTAACCCGAATTGAAATGCAAAATCTTATTGAGGAACTTTGGCAGCAGCAGAGATTTACCTCTCTTCTAGTGACCCATGACGTAACGGAAGCCGTACGTTTAGCGGATCGCGTGATTGTAATCGACCAGGGTGCCATTCAACTGGATGAACGTATTGATTTACCAAGGCCTCGGGAGCGCAGTGATAAATTTACTTATTATGAAGAAAAAATACTAAATCAAATATTAGGGGTAGGGGTTTAACATGAAAAAAACACTTTGGATTTCTCTAATTGCCATCTTTGCACTAGTTATATCAGCTTGCGGAAAAGACACTACCGCTGGCTCTGAAGGTGGATCAGCTAGTACACCTGCAAGCGATCAAAAAGGCGTTATTACCATCGGTTATCAAAAAGGAAATACGTTAAACATTTTGAAAGAACACGGTAATTTAGATAAGGCGTTAAATGAAAAAGGCTACAAAGTGGAGTGGAAAGTCTTCTCCACCGGCACCGTATTACTGGAAGCTTTAAACACGAATAATATCGACTTCGGTCATGCTTCAGACGGCAACGCCGTATTTATGCAAGCCGGCGGTCACCCGCTGAACTATGTTGCATCTGAATCCCCTTATCCGGAAGGTGTTGCCTTAGTTGTTAAAGCCGATTCAAGCATACAGAGTGTAAATGACCTGAAGGGGAAAACGATCGGGGTAACCAAAGGAGGCAACCAGCATTACTTGCTGTTGGTCGCTTTAGAGAAGGCAGGAATTGACCAGAAAGATGTAAACATTAAGTTCTATAAAGATGCTGCCGAGGGATTAGCTGCTTTTACAAAAGATGAGTTCGACGTATACGGTACATGGGATCCATACTTAGCAATTGTAGAGAATACCGTTGAGACGCGTACCATTGTGAATGGCACTGACAATTCGGAGAATCGGACCTTCTATTTTGCAACCAAAGACCTTTTGGATCAAAAATCGGACGTCGTGACAATCATTCTCCAAGAACTGCACAACGCCGATCTTTGGGCAAACGACAATAAACAAGAGATCTCTAATATCTTATCCACGGAATTGGGGCTGGACGTAGAACCTATTCAAAAAGCCAATGACCGCCGTACATTTGGTGTACAAGAGATCGACGATACCATTATTGCAAGCCAGCAAAAGCTTGCTGACAAATTCGTTGAAGCCGGACTACTCACTTCCAAGATCAGCATCAAAGAAGCCGTTAACATTGACAGTTCCATTATTCCAAGCAACGTCAAGTAATTTCAATCACTGGAGGATTGCACATGACTACCATTATCGAAAATGCATTTTTAAGCTACGGTAAGACAGATGCACCTGTAAAAGTAGAAGTGTTTTTAAACTTGGCCTGCCCGTATTGCGCCACATTCTTTCAAGCTGCTGACGAAATCTTGACCCCTTATATTACCGGCGGACAAGTACAATATGTCATTAAGCATTATGACAAACCACGCGAAATGCTGTTATACGGCACGCTAGCAAACGCATTTTTAGATTATAAAGATCCACAGCGGGTCTACGAGCTGATGAAGGATTTATTTGACAAACAAAGCCAGTGGAGCGAATCTGACAGCCATTCGATTAAAAAGCTGTTAACTGAAGAGTATGGCTTACAAGAGCAGCCCGAGAATATTGAATTAAGTTTAAAGATTATAGCTGAAGCCATTCAACGTCAGGTTACGATGGTGCCGACCGTATTTATTAACGGTAAAGAGTTTCAATACCCTGTTGAGCTTGATGCCAAGGACTTGAAGAAAGAAGTTGAAGAGGCTTTAGTATAAGGAATTATTATGATATTGAAATACTTAAACAATCTTCCCCGGAACCGTTGTGGTTTCGGGGTTTGGTTTTTAGCTCTCCAAGGGAATCATTATCATACGGTGATATTTTTTTTCACCCTTATCAAGGGTTTCTAGTAAAGTTCGAATGAGGATATCTCCATTCGGCGTTAAATGATGCTTTTCTAACACATGAAAAGGTTTTTCCAGAATCCGTTTAATGAAGTCTTGTTCTTTCGGACTTCCCCCAGCTTGTGTACTTTGATAGATAAGCCCCCAGCTTTCAACAAATTCCTCAACAGGATCTTCAACATAAAGCTTAAGAGCCTCAGCATGTTCCCTGTTAACAGAAAGGCCAAAAGTCAAATTATTATATCGCTTATTATTGAAAGATATACGCGAACATTGCTCCACGACAGGTATAGAATTGATCCAATTAGATAGATGATTTCGAACAGATTTTGATTGAGGTGCAAAGTTATAGCCTTTGGAATGCGGAAAAAAATAAAACGAATCTAGCTTTCCGATATACCATTTACCATTAAAGGTATCATCCTGTAATTCTCGTAATAGCTTACATAAATTTTGAGCATAATGTAACACAAGCTGTTTATCTCTAATTTCTTCAGCTAATGCTTCTGTTTTGTCGAAAAGGCTATCAACTAAGGTATCTATGGGATTATGGTGTAACATATTTTCAATTTCACGAAGCTTAAAGCCTAGTTTTTGATATTTTTTACTTTCTAGAATCTGTGGTACTTGAGTGAAATGATAGAAACGGTATCCACCTTCCCCCCGCTTCTCACTGCTGATAATATTGTACTTCTCGTAATGTTTGAGTAAGTCGGGAGTTACACCTAGATTAGCAGCGAAATCCCCAATCTTATATTTTTCCATAATATTTATCACCTGGCGTTTATGATTTTTTAGTTATTTCATTAATTTTTTTTAAGAGTAGATGTTCACATCCTTCATTTTATTTGTGAAATTTGTAACAAACTATTATTTTTTTCACTTTTTTTTAAGATTCCATTCATTTATTTGTCAATTGACCTGGAAGTAACCCTCGGTTTTACACTACGAAAAGAAATCATATTACTCAAATTGCTTAGGGGAGGCAATGTAATGAAAAAGTTGAGAATGCTGAGTTCAAAGCTCTCACTAGTTCTTCTTAGTTGTTGTATTGTTCTTAGTGCATGCAGTGGAGATGCAGAGAGTAATACTACTAGTACAGTAGACAGTACAACAGCTGAAGAAAGCTACAAAGCTGGAACTTATACAGGCAAGGCAGAGGGTAAAAACGGGGATGTAACGGTGGAAGTTACTTTCTCAGATAAGGAAATTACCAACATTGAAGTAAACCAAGGTTCAGAAACGGAAGGACTCTCCGACCCTGCTATAGAGAAGATTCCAGCCAGCATCCTGGAAGGTCAATCTTTAGCGATCGATGCGATTTCTGGCGCTACCGTTACAAGTAATGCCATTATCGAAGCTGTTGCCGACTGTGTGCAGCAAGCGGGTGGAGATGTAGAGAAACTCAAGTCCAAAACCATCGTAAAAAATGGCGTTGACGAAGAAATCACAACCGAAGTCGTTGTGGTCGGCGGTGGGGCATCTGGATCAGCTGCAGCCTTGAAAGCTTCTGAGAACGGTGCAAAAGTAGTGGTTGTTGAGACAACGGCTAGTCCAGCAGGACAAGGAACGATGGCAGGAGGCATGTTTGCCACATCATCTTCAGAACAGATCGCAAAAGGTGAAACGGTTGATCCTCAGTGGTATTATGATCAATTCGTGAATACAGGAAACTATCAAGTCAATGGTGGTTTGCTGTCTAAGGTTATTCAAAATTCAGGAGATACAGTGGACTGGCTAATTGACAATGGGGTGAAACTAACCCTTGCTCATCCAGCTACTGGTGGTTATTACGAACATAAAGAGACGCATCCAGCTTCCACTCTTCATGGATATACAGAGGGTGGAGTGAAGGGAATTACCGCATTGCACAATTCTATTCAGAATAATGGCGGACAAGTACTGTATGAAACAACAGCTAAAGAACTTATTTTAGACAATGGTAAAGTTACTGGCATTATTGCCGAAAAAGCGGATGGTGGAACATTGACCGTTCATGCTGATGCCGTTATTTTGGCTACTGGCGGATTTGGTGGTAATGAAGAAAAAGTGGCTGAAACCTTTGGTGAAGGCTTTGGTCAAAGTCGTGTAGCAACCAACATTGGAACGGGTATTGAGATGGCTAAGCAAGCAGGCGGAGACGCTGATTATGATAAAGCGATCATGATGCATTATGGTGTATCCAGAGGCGGAACAAGCTGGAATACGACGTTAAACTCAGCGTTGCTTAACCCTTATCTGCATGTCGATGTGGATGGAAATCGTTTCATGAATGAAGAATTCACATTTGAGCCTATCAAGTCATCCAATGTAATTAAATCCCTTCCACAGCATACAGCATATGAATTATTTGATTCTACGTTGATCGAGACGGTGAAAGAAAAAGGATTTGCAGGGATTACCGATGTATTTAGCGGTGAGTTAGCAACGGACCCTACGAAATTTATCGAAGTGGGACATGAAATTGATTCCTCTGCACGATATGAAGCTAGTATCACACCTGAGGATTTAACAGAAGAAATCAATAAGCTAGTTGAAGAAGGCGTCATTATCAAAGCGGAGAGCCCTGAAGAAATGGCTGAAAAGCTTGGAATGTCTAACTTGGTAGATACCATTAATCGATACAACGAGCTTTGTGCAAATGGAGAGGACACAGACCACTTTAAAGATCCGAAGTACTTAGATAATTTAGAAGGTACGCTTTATGCTGTTAAGATTACCCCTTCTGTATTCCTTGGTACTTTGGGCGGTATTGAAGTGAATCAGAATCTTCAGGTTATTGATGAGGATGGAAAGCCTATTGATGGACTATATGCTGCCGGAAGCGAAGTAAGCGGCGTATACAGCGACAGCTATGTTTATCTTGAAGGCGGAACACTCGGCTTTGCCTATGGTTCTGGACGAATTGCCGGAGAGAATGCTGCTGCAGAAGTAACGAAGGATTAGAATAACGATATTCATTTGAGTGTGGGATTAACAACAAAGAAAGACATACATCTCTATTAATAGGAGTGTATGTCTTTCTTTATTTTATGCTGATCTTATTTGCTAATGGTCTTAAACGCTTCGGTCTGTTCCTTAATACCTTTCTCAGCCGCAAAACGCTCAATGCTAGATGCCCCAAAGAATCCATCGATGCCTTCTGTTCTTTCAATGACGTACGCTGCATCTTCAGGTTCAGCAATCGGTCCACCGTGACAAATGACCATAATGTCTGGATTAACCTCTTTCCCAGCTTTGATAATCGCTTCAATCTTCTCTACGCAATCATCTAGTGTAAGAGCTGTCTTCGCTCCAATGGTACCCTTCGTAGTCAATCCCATATGGGCTACCAAAATATCAGCTCCCGCTTCTGCCATCGCTTTGGCTTGCTCCGGATCAAACACATACGGTGTTGTCAGCATATCTAGTTCATGCGCTACTCTAATCATCTCGACTTCTAGATCATATCCCATGCCTGTCTCTTCAAGGTTTTGTCTGAACACGCCATCAATCAAACCTACGGTTGGGAAGTTCTGAACGCCGCTGAACCCTTGTTCCTTGAGTCCTTTCAAATACACTTCCATCACGCGGAAAGGATCTGTTCCGCATACACCTGCGAGTACTGGAGTTTCTTTAACAACAGGCAATACTTCAGAGCCCATTTCAACGACAATTTGGTTCGCATCTCCATAAGATAATAACCCTGCCAACGATCCGCGCCCTGCCATTCTATATCTTCCAGAGTTATAGACAATAAGCATATCTGCTCCGCCAGCTTCACTGCTCTTCGCCGTAATCCCTGTACCGGCTCCTACTCCCAAAAGAATCTTTCCATTCTTAACTTCTTCTCTAAACTTCGCCATAATTTCGGTTCTCGTAAGTTTGTTCATGTGTAACTCCTCCATCTAGTTCGTATTATTTACTCATGAGGTCAATTAGCTTCTGCGCCGCTGCTTCGGCAAATTCTACATCATTGATCGCACAATCCATTTCAATCAGCTCGATAACATCTCGATTAATACCATTTCTTAATGTATCAAATAACATCTGATCTTCCTCGACTCCATAGAAGGCTTCACCTTCAACATCAATGCCGGATATTCCTTTAAGAGGCAGCATTAAAACGGTCTTCTCCTGAGCCATATTCAATTTCTCTACTAGCTTCTTACCGATGACTTCATTCTCTTCCACCGTTGTTCTCATAAGTGTTACGGTAGGATTATGTTTATAGAGCTTATGTCCAGAAAATTTCACGGGCACCGTATCATAAGGGCCAAAATTGCACATATCGAGCGCACCTACAGATACAACCTGTGGAATACGATTTTTGCTAGCTGCTTCTAATCGATGTGGTCCAGCGTTAAGTACCCCGCCAATGATTTCATCAACCCACTCTGTTGTGGTCAGATCCAGTACCCCTTCAATAAATCCTGCATCAATCAGCGCTTCCATGGATCGTCCACCCACACCTGTTGCGTGGAACACAAGCACCTCATATCCTCTTGCCTCAAGGTAGTTTCGGGCTGCTGTTACACAAGGAGTTGTAACTCCAAACATGGTTGTAGCGATTAAGGGCTTCTTCTCGATAACCTGTTTATTTTCAAATTTGACCATCCCTGCGATGGCGAATACTGCATTCGTAAAAATCTTCGTTGAAATAGAGTTAAGACCAGCAACATCAACGACAGATGGGATCATAACAATATCACTAGTCCCTACATAGGGAGCCGTATTCCCCGATGCTACGGTCGAGACCATCACTTTCGGTACGCCAATAGGCAATGCCCGCATACCAGGTGTTACGAGTGAGGTTCCTCCGGTACCCCCAAAGGAAATGATTCCATCAAATTTACCCTGCTTATATAGTTCAGGTATTAGTTTTTCCATACCTTTAGATAACACTTCAGTTGCTAATGCCCGATCCTTCTTGGCAGCGAGTTCTTCCATATCTACACCAGCGGCAGCGGCTACTTCACGGTTAGATACATCTGGTGTGAAAGTAGGCTCGAATACACCCGTGTGAATCATAAAAGTCCCGAGTTCTAAATCCTCAAGCAATTTTTTAATATAGAGATACTCGTCACCCTTAGTGTCAAATGTTCCTGCGATAGCAATGGTTTTCACAGTTCCGGGCCCCCTCTTCAATTGTAATGAGCTAGCGGTATAATGTGCTAAATCATCATTTCGAGAACGTTCTGAAATAAAAAAAGTATGATTAACTACAACTTAATCATACTTCTTAGATTCAATTATGAAAACGCTTTTATGTCATGTGTTTTTGTGTTTATGTTAGATTTGTATTGTTTAGGAGTGCAGCCTTTGTACTTCTTAAACATTTTGCTAAATTGCGCATAATCTTGATAACCAACTAATGGCGCTAACTCGGATAACTGAACATTTTCTCTGTCTAATATTTCGGCCGCTTTATCCATGCGATATTGCACAATATACGTCTGGAAACTGCAACCTACTTGCTTGGTAAATAAGCTGCTCAAATAACTTCTGGAGACATGTGCCACCTTGGCTAAATCGATAAATGAAATCTCATTCATATAATTCTGGGCCACGTATTCTTTTACAAATTCAACATAGTCATAGTGTTTGGTAATTCCGTCTAACATTTTGACCATGAGATCATCTTCATCCAGCTTCCCCGATCCCTTAAAAGCTTTCGTTATATTGGTAATGGATTTCTCTGAGGGAATTCTCTCAAAAGCAGATCCCCCAATGTACCCCATTAAATTCTCATTGTTACTATACATATACTGAACATCAATGGGTGTCTTTACAGGTCCGCCATACACTAATTTAATTAAACCAGGCTTTAACTCATTGCATATATTAAAAATCTTGGCCGCTTTAACCTTGGCCGCTTCGAGGGAGAATACTTTCTTGGCTCCTAACAGTCCCCCTTCAGTTAAGCCTAAATGCGCACATATCACATCAGCTCCAGCCTCGATCATCTGAGCCGCTTGAATTTCATCAAACACAAAGGCAACCGTAAACAGATCCTTCTCGTGAGCTATTCTTATCGCTTCTACTTCACGTCCATAACCATTTCCCTCTTCTTCGAGCGCTTCTCTAAATTGACCGTCTATTAATCCAACCGTGGGGTAGTTATTAATACCGGCAAATCCCCTATCTTTTATTTCACGGATGAAAGCTTCCATATCCTTTGTCGGATCAGTTGCGTTCAGACCAAATATGATAGGAATATCTCTTACTAAAGGGAGGATCTCTCTAGATGCAAAGTCCATAACCATATCATTGCTATTACAAAATGGTAAAAAACCAGCGAGTGAACTTCTCCCCATCTGACGAAATCTACCTGAGTTTAACGTCAGAATAAAATCAGCCCCACCTTGCTTCACATACTTTGCCGTTATTCCCGCACCTGTACCTACGCCAATAATATGATTGCCCATTTCTATTTGTGATTTGAGATTGTCTAGGATTTGATCTCTGTTCATGGTTGCGAATCCCCCTATTCCTAGTAGTTGAACCATGGATGCATTTAGCTAAGCTACGTAAGTGAATTGTTCTTACGATTACTGTTATCCCCTCTTTACTTTATTTTAATAGATAGATTACTTTGAAAACAGGATTAGAAAAATAAAAACGCCCAGTCACTTTCGACCGAGCGCAACACTTATGTTGAGACAAAGCGTCTTCTGTTCAGCTTGAATCGGATGCCCCGGCGATCAACTGCCGTCCACAGGTCCGTTCTTCTGATATTGTTTCGGAGTCACGCCGTATTTCTCCTTGAAGATGCGAATAAAGTGATTGGTGGACTGATATCCCAACCTCTCGGCAATCGCGCTAACAGTCAGACCTCCCTCCTGCAGCAGCTCGGCCGCCGCTTCCAGCTTACGAGCCGTAACGTATTCGATAAACGTCATGCCCGTATTCAACTTGAACTGGCGGCTAACGTAGTTCGAGGTCACACCGAGATGCCCAGCCGCGCGGTCGAGGCTGATTTCGCCGTACAGATTGTCGGCGATAAACTGCCGAACGCCTTCCACCAGATCGCGGTTGGTTCGTTGACGGCGCTCGTCAAGATGACGGAACGCGCGAAAGGCGAGATCGTCCAGCCAACGACGGAAAGCCTCAATGTTCGGCTGCCTGCTCGCCTCGCCGCGAATGTCTGCGCCGAACAGCTGCTGCGTATCGACGCCCAGCCCTTTGAGCGTCTTATGGAATGTATAGACCAGCTCGACGAGCTGGTGCTGTCCGTAGTCTGCGGTATAAGCACCGGCCAACGTCTCGTCCACGGCACCGGTGATTGCCTGCCGCGCACGGTTCTCTTCGCCCGCCCGCAGCGCCTGCTCCAGCTCAGCGAAGAAACGCACAGAGCCGCCCGTCGATACCCGCTCAGCGACATTCAGTTCACCGTAATCCAGACGTGAGAGCTCCGGATGAAAGAAAGCGTATTTGCCCGCTTCGAACGCCTCGCGGTGGGAATCGGCAACCGCGCCCTGCTCCTGTTCCAGCTCGTGCACACCGCCAACGCATAGTGTGTAACCGTCCCCAGCTACTGTCGCGATCAGGCGCTCCAATAGTCCCTCCATCTCTTCGATGGGCAGTGAAGCGTTAAGCAGACCGTAAATACTCCGGTCCTGCGCCACGATTGCCCATAGACGCGTCTCGCCTGACGCCTGTGCTTCGAGCCTTTCGGCAAGCTGGTATGCTTCGGCCAACTGCGGCGGCACAGGGCCACCGCTTTCTCTACGCGGCTGCAGAATGAAGCAGCAGACCCGCTCTCCGCGCAGTTCGAGATCGAGGAAACGACTCATATCGCTCTCCACATCAACGCCTTCCCGTGACTCTCCGCCGGTCAACAGCTCCATCATCGCATGATATTTGATCACCGGCTTATTGATGGCAAGCTGCTCGTTCAGATCGTGCAGTTGCAGCGAATACTGCTTCAGCGTCGTGTCGATCGGCCGATACTGGCGCTTGGTCAGTATATAGAGAAGCAGTATGCCGATCACCAGCAGTCCCGCCCAGAGCGCATACATCAGATTTTTAAGATCGGCAGCCTTCTTGTAGAACAGGCTCTTGTCGACAAGCGTGACGTAATCCCAGCCGTTGACGCGTGAATGGGCGTAGGCGACAACGGCCTCTCTCCCATCCATCGTCGTCTCGAAGCTCCCCTGTTCGTCATCTGCACCACTCTGCGAACCACCCGATCGTCCGGCCCAAAGCTGCGCCGCGCGCGCATAAGCTTCGCTGCCTTCCGTGTCGCCGTTGGCCGAGATCAGATTGCCGCGTTCGTCCATGATCAGAGCCAGACCACTTGATGGATCGAATGTGTCGGTCAAGGCTTGCTGGATCGCGCTTTCCTTCAGGTGAATGGCGAAGACCGCCTTCCGACGATCAACTGGTGCAAAATACGGATAGCTGCGCACGTAGCTGATCAACTTCTCGTTCGTCCCGTTGGCGTCCGGCGCGGAAGCGGTATACCAACCAACCTGGGCGTCCTTGGTCAGGAAATCGTTCAGCCAGGGGCTGCGGAAGCCCGCATCACGCCGTGATTCCTCCGGGAAATAGAAGAAACGGGTCCCGTAGAAGAAGACCGGTCCATTAAAATAATACATGTCCACGTAGCGAATGAACGGCTGCTCGGACTGAAGCGCGGACAGTGTCTCCTGTACATTGACGATCGCAGAATAGTCGTTGCGGATATCGTTCGTCATCGGGTAAAACAATGCGGTATTGACATCCGGCATCTCGGTCAGATTGCGCTTGGCGATCTGCACGGTCGGCATCAGCAGCTGCTCGTCCACCATATTCTGAATCTGTTTGACTGACTGGGTGTTGAACCGGTACAGCTCGTTGTTGTAAGCCTTTATCATGTACTGGAAAATGCCGATCTGCGGCAGCACACCGAGCAGAAGGATCAGCATAATGTTAAAAAAGAGCATCCTCGAGAAATAATACGCGGGTTCGGGATGATCCGCGGCTCGCATGCCGGATCCCTTGGGAGCCAAGGCAGCATTTGAGATCGATTGATTGCGATTTGGTTGTCGGTTCGGCACGCGGCTTCCTCCTTTCAAGCTCCTCTTACAGCCGGTTTTCTTGCTTCGGTTATTCGGTCATTTTCCTATTTCGCCGAGCAAGTCATGGTCCACTCGCCGACGAAGCGCTGCGCCAGATTGCGGGCGATCAGCGCCGTCCGGTAGACCTGCTGCGCTCTGCCCAAATGCGCATGGATCTCCAAGTCTTCAACGACCGCTTCGAAGATGGTCGGGTCGTAATCCAGCTCCACACGACCATGTTCGCCCTTCCAGACAATCGAACCGAGCGATACTTCCGGGTGATAAAGACTGATGAAGTGCTCCGTCACGTGATTGCCAGCCGCGTCTTCGAGCAGCGGCGCGATTTCGCCCCCCGATAATGGATTGCCGTCCTCTTCAAGCTGCGATTTATCGGATACAGCCTGCAACGCTTCCGTCTCGGCGGATTCAACCACTCCAGCAAGCAGACCAAATTCAAACACATCCCGTACTTCGAGCGTGGCGAACGGTTCTTCGTTCCGATTCGTCCAGATAAAATGCCGACCATAGAACGATAGCCCCGCCTCTTCGCCGTAAGCCCGCGTCAGATCGAGATCGAAGTACAATCGATCCCCGTCGTTCTCGCTGCGCAAGATCTCTGCACGGTGCTCGTGTCCCTCCTTCTGCTCTTGGCCGTTGATCACGGGCACCGAGTGCCCCTGTGACGAAGTCTGTAGATGAGCATAGCGATTAGGACCGAAATAGTCCTTCGTGTACACGCCTGGTCCCAGGTCTGTCAGCAGCGTCTCGCCGCCCACATGGACGATAAAATGCCCCAGATCGTTATGATTATGTGATTCGGCGTTAGTGCCGCCTTTCGCGGAGAACGCGAACAGCCCAGCAGACGTGTTCCGCTTGTCGATTACCCAGCCGGCGTCTGGGAATCGGATCGTACCGGACGAACTCTCGCCTTTGAGCGACGCTTCGTCGGTCCACAACAGATTGCGCACCTGATGCGGCCAGCGATAGCAGTGGTCGTCGTGGAACGAAGGCGGCAGCGGCACAGTCGGCACCGAGGCACCGATGCGTTGGCGCAGCCGACTCATCAGACCGGGATGCAGCCGCATCGATGGCGAACAGTCCGAGTAGTTGACGCAGGCGGGCAGCGTCAGCGATACGCTGCCCGCGTATTCCGCGATCCGCCGAATCTTGCCGTCCTGCAGCAGGTCCAGCTTTCCACCCGTATAGGCATGCAGCATCTCCGCCCAATAGACATAATAGCCGAAACCGTACGTCCAGTAGCCGGCTCCTTCCATGCAGCAGCCGTCGTCGCCGTACCCAGCTAGGAAGCTCTCCATGCCGTCGACGACCTTCGTCTGCATCCAGGCCAGACGCTCCTGGTCTTCGACCAGCAGCAGCGCGGCCATACCGACCGCTCCGGCACATACGGCGGACCAGTTGTTCTCGACTGAGAACCAGAAGAACGGACGCTCACTGTCAAATACCGGCACGAACATCCGGCGTTCGACTTCAAGCCGCACCCGCTGCGATATCCACGGATGAAGGCGCTCGCCCACGAGCAGCAGCATCTCGGCCAGCGCATGGGCTGTCTCCGCTGCAAACAGATCGACGCTCCGGTCAGTCGGCAGCTGCTCATCTTCACCGGCACCTGCATACGGCAGATGCGCCGGTACAGCCCAGCTGTATTCGCCGCAAATCTCCCATATCGTGCGCTCAAGCGGCGCCACATACTTCTCGTCTTCGTCGATCAGCAGAGCCAGAGTGAGCGCCAGTAGCCGGGCGCGGCGGCGGAAATACGGCCGCTCGTACTCAAACCGCGTGCCTCGCTCGCGGAACGCGCGGAAATCGGCAAATTCCAGCGCTGGCAGCACTTCGCTGCTGCCCATTTCCGCTTCGGTGCGAATCTCGCCGAGCAGCTCGGCCAGCCGCTGCGAAGAGCGCAGCTCCTCTAGCTTCTCCGGTGTAATGACCGCGCCAGCCAGATCGTCCGGCCGCTGCTTCACCTGCAAAATCGCTTCCCTCAATCGATGATAGGCAATCATGATTATCCTCCTTGATCGTTTCGATGGGATTGTGTTGTACATCCGCAAGCGGCCGCCGTCTCCCGGACGGCGGCGCTGATGCGGTTATATAAGAAGAGGCGGACGGCAAAGCGCCCTCTTCTTCCTTTATTCGCCGAGCATTGTTTTATAGGCTTCGTTAACATCTTGCGTGACCTGTGAACCTCCGTTATCCATGAAGGTCTTCACGAAAGTATCGAAGCTGTCAACCGGCTGCTCGCCGATGATAATCTTGGTATATGTCTCTTTCTGGAGCTTGATGAGGTTGCCGGAATACTGAGACAGGCTGTCGACGGCCGGCGCGATCACCGGCGGATATCCCGTCGTCTTGACGGAATCGCCGAACTTGTAAAGTCCGCTGAACGCTTTCTTGCCGAATTCCGGGTTCTCCATCATGCTGAATACCTGCGCGCCGCGTTTGAAGCTAGCGTTGGCGTCATTCGGGTCCTTAATATTGACGATTGTGTCGCCCTCCTGCTTCCAGTCGACGCCTTCCGTGCCCCGGTATACCGTCATGTAATAGTCGTAATCCGTGAAGCTCGTCTCCAACATAGTCAGAATCGTCTGCAATTTGCGCGGATCTTCAGCTGCTTTCGGCGTAATGCCGACCGGCGTGCTGCTCACGCCCCATTGCGGGGCGCCCGATTGCCCGTTTGGTCCGACCGGCGGCACGCCGAAAGCAATCTCCCCATTTGGCTGTGCTTTCTTGAAGTTCACGTACTGACTGCCGCCGCCATCGCCTTCGCCCAGCGACTGATTGCGCCAGTGATAGAACATGCCGCGCCCGGTCAGGCCGATGCGGTTATTGTAGAAGGCCTGCGAATCCGCCCAGTAGCCGCCAGTATTCTCACCCGTGATAAATTCCGGATCGATCAGCTCCTCCTTGTACCATTTGTTCAACAGTGCAAGCGCTTCCTTCATTTCCGGTTGCACTGCCGCAAATTCAATCTTTCCGTCCTTCAGCACATAATTCGTACCGTCCGCCGGCATGCCGAATGCCCCAAGCACATAAGGAATCGCATAATCAGACATGCCATACGAGTCTTTTTTCCCATTGCCATCCGGATCGTCGTTACGGAATTTAATTAAAGCGGTTTCAAATTCATCCAGTGTTTCGGGAATCTTGGTGATACCGACTTTATCTAACCAGTCTTTGCGCCAAATGAGCGACTGCGGATAGTCTCCGTTCAGGTTGATGGCGGGCAGACCGTACATCTTGCCTTCGTACTTGACCGTGTTCCACAGCGAAGCGTCGTATTCATCGATGACCTTCGCATACGTCGGCGCGTACTTGCGAATATCATCTTCGAAAACCTCCGCCAAAATTCCGTTCGCTACATACTTCGGAATCTGCTCGCGAACCTGCATCACGTCCGGAATCTCGCCCGCCGCGAACTTTACGTTAACCTGGTCGTTCCATTGCTGCGCGTCCACGTACCAGACATTATACTTCGCATTAAACTTGTTCTCCACCATCTTGAAGATTTCCGAGTTCGAGTCCGGTTGCGCATACGAGTTATAGGCCAGCCAGTCCAAAGTTACCGTTCCCTTCGAGTCGGACGCTTCGGCGGATTCCGACGAGCTGTTTCCGCCGCATGCTGACAACATTCCCGCCAGCAGCATTGCCGCGATCAATCCTGTCCATTTCTTCCCCAATCGCTCTCTTCTCATGAACATTCCCTCCAACTTACGGCATGTACACCGGTGCCAATCTTTAGGACTGGCCGCCGTATACACGTCCGAGTAAATTATATCGGACTTTGTCCGACCTGTGAACCCGACTATATCAAGGGGTCAACCTTTGACTGAGCCGAGCATGGTACCTTTGACGAAATATTTTTGCAAAAAAGGATATACGCAGACGATCGGCAGAATCGATACCACGAGTGTCGCCATCTTCATCGATTCGCTGTTGACCGGCTTGTCGATCAGATCAGCCCCGCCCCCAGCGGCGGGATCAAGCGTACCTTCGATGACAATCCGACGCAGAATGAGCTGAAGTACCTGTTTGTTCTCGTCCTGGATATACAGCATGGAGTCGAACCAGGAGTTCCAGTGCCCGACGGCGCTATACAGGGAGACAGTCGCCAGAATCGGCATCGACAGCGGCATGATGATCTTCCAGAGAATGTACGCCTCACCGGCGCCATCGATCTTAGCCGACTCTTCCAGGCTTTCCGGTAGCGCGGAGATGAAGTTACGGACGATGAGCAGCAGGAAGACGCTGACTGCTCCCGGCAGCACGAGCGCCCCGACGGAGTTCATAAGGCCCAGACTTTTGATCAGCATATAGCTAGGAATAAGTCCCCCGGAGAAGAACATCGTGAATACGATCAGAGAAGTCCAGAACGGCCGATGCGGCAAACTCTTCTTTGACAGTGGATAAGCACCCATAAAGGTCAGCATGACGGTCAACGCGGTGCCGAGCAAGGTCCGGATAATCGTATTGCCGTAAGCGGTCCAGATGATCGACTTGCGAAAGACCTGTTCATAGCCGCTGAAATCGAATTTCGTTGGGAACAGATGAATCCCGTAGCTATTGATAACTTCAACCGGGCTGACCGACAGGGTCACGACCTGCAGCATCGGGACGATAATCGAAGCGCACAGCAGGGTCAGAATTACGTACACGAACGCGATGTAGATTCGGTCGCTCCAACTGCGATGTTTGATTTTCATAAGGTATGCCCTCCTCTCTCTCGCTTTAGAAGATCGCTTGGTCGCTGAAGCGGCGCGCGATCGTGTTCGCGGTCAGCACCATGATCAGGGCGATCACGTTCTTGAACAATCCGACTGCGGCGGCATAGCTGTAATTCATCTTGGCAATCCCCTCAGTGTACGTATAGGTTGAGATAACATCACCCACGCTCAACACGTTCGTATTCAACAGGTTAAAGATCTGGTCGAAGTCATCGTTGATAATACTGCCGGAGTTGAGGATGATCATAATGACGATGACGGGCGCAATCGACGGCAAAGTAATATACCAGACCTTTTTCAACCGGCTGATGCCGTCCACCTCCGCCGCTTCGTACAATTCGGGGCTGATGCCCGCGATCGCGGCCAGATAGATGATCGCCGAGAAACCGACGCCTTTCCAGATTTCCGTGCTGACGAGCACGGTTCGGAACCAGTCCGTGCTGGCGAGGAAGAACACCGGCTGAAAGCCCAGCTCCATCAGAATCACGTTAATAATGCCGCGGCTCGGGGATAGAACCTCGATGACGATGCCCGATAGCACAATCCACGACAGGAAGTGCGGCAAGTAGCTGATCGTCTGCACGATCTTCTTAAATCTCGGCCGCATTACCTCGTTGATCAGAATCGCCAGAATGACCGGAGCCGGGAAGCCAAACAGAATTTTGTACGCGTTAATGATGAGCGTATTCTTCAGCACGGGCAGGAAATAGATACCGTCGAACAATTCGCGGAAATGCTTCAGTCCCACGAACTCGCTTCCCGAGATGCCTTTGAAGATCCGGTAGTCCTGAAATGCCATTAACACCCCGTAGATAGGAACATAATGGAAGATAATGAAGTAGGCCAGGACGGGCAGCAGCATCAGAAAATAATACCGGTGCATCGCGTAGCTTTTGAGTGTGGGATAACTTCTTCGCTCCGCAGCACCGGGCAGAGCAATCGGTTTGCGCTGCATGGGTCACCTCCATAATATTTTGAAAGCGCATTCAATTTATGGGTCCAATATTACCGCCCGGATCGGGCCCGAGCAATGATTCATATTCGCCCTAATGGCGATTTTTTGACAACAACGTCCATCGGAAAAAGTGGCGATTTTTGTGAAAAGGGCGGTATTTTATAACGGTTTTATGAGAAGAATGGCGGAGTGGTGCGGGTTGGCGGGATGAGTGGGATTAGGAGAGTGTTATTGCTGGGAAAAGAAAAACGCCGGCTCGCTGGAAGACCAGGGACAGCGTTTAGCGTGTTTGAAGCATATTTTCAAAAATTTTTAGAGATAAAATCAAGCTTAATGCTTGCGACCAGTCCATACCTTATCATTTTTCCTAAGAATAAAGAGGGGGTAAACTCCCCCCTCTTCACTAAATCCTCCAATGCTCAACTTATCAGTTTCCTACACCAACAGTACATCAATTTCAGCTCAGGCCTTCGATATGTCCCGACTCATCCAGCCTTATGCGCCACGCCGCCGGTTCCGCGGGTAGACCTGGCATCGTGACCACCTTCCCCGTCAACACGACGACGAATCCTGCACCGGCCGACCAGCGGATATCCTGGACCTCAATCGTAAAATCCTCCGGCGCTCCGAGCACGGCGGCACGGTCTGTGAATGAGTACGGCGTCTTCGCCATACAGACGGGAAGGTCGCGCACACCAAGGCGCTCCAATTCCTGCAACGCCCGCTTCGCAGCTGGGCGGAATTTGACTCCGTCTCCTCGATAGATACGTTTAACAATCGTCTCAATCTTCTCTGCAATCGGCATGTCATCAGGATAGAGCAGCTGAAACGTATCCCCTGTCGATCCATCAGCCAGTGCGGCTACTTCCTGCGCCAACTCACGGCAGCCTTCACCGCCACGCTCCCAGGCGTCCGAGATGATCGCCTTGACACCAAGCTCTGCACAGAGAGCGATAACCTGTTCCAGCTCTGCATCCGTATCCGCCGCAAAGCGGTTAATAGCAACGACTACGGGTACGCCAAAGGCTGTCATGTTCTCGACATGACGCCGCAAGTTGCTGAATCCGGACTGTATTGCCTCGGCATTCTCCATCAAGAGTTCTTGTTTCGGTACGCCGCCGTTATATTTCAGCGAACGGATGGTCGCGACGATGACCGCAGCTGAAGGATGTAGACCACCCAAGCGACACTTGATGTCCATAAATTTCTCTGCGCCCAGATCGGCGCCGAATCCTGCTTCTGTCACGACATAATCGGCCAGCTTGAGAGCATGACGGGTCGCCCGTACGCTGCTGCACCCGTGGGCGATGTTAGCGAACGGCCCGCCGTGTACGAACACCGGGTCACCCTCGAGCGTCTGTACCAGATTTGGATGGATTGCATCCTTCAGCAGGGCGCACATCGCGTCCACCGCTTGAAGCTCTCCTGCCGTCACTGGCCGCTTGTCCATATCATAAGCCACGACGATCCGGCCGAGCCTATCCCGCAAATCAGTCATATTTTCCGCTAAACATAGCACCGCCATCACTTCCGAAGCGGTTGAAATAAGGAAGCCGTCTTCGCGCACAGTACCATTGTTATCGCCAATACCGATAACGATTTGGCGGAGCGGCCGATCATTCATATCGAGCGCTCGTTTCCATACAATGCGCGCTGGGTCAATGCGTAAATCGTTGCCTTGGAAAAGATGATTGTCAATGAGTGCCGCAAGCAAATTGTGCGCTGATGTAATCGCATGGATGTCTCCCGTAAAGTGCAGATTAATATCTTCGGCCGGCACAATCTGCGCTCTGCCGCTGCCAGTAGCGCCACCCTTCATACCCATGCACGGTCCAAGTGATGGCTCGCGCAGTGCGGCAGCCGTCTTCCGTCCGATCCGATTCAATCCTTGCGTGAGCCCAATCGTTGTTAGCGTCTTGCCTTCTCCCGCCGGTGTTGGATTCATGGCGGTAACGAGGATAAGTTTTCCGTCCGGCCGCTTCGAGATGGATTCCCATACATCCTCGGATAACTTTGCTTTCCATTTCCCGTAAAGTTCAAGCTGATCCGGCGCAAGGCCCAGTTGTGCTGCAACTTCTGTGATTGGTTTCATATAAGCCTCCATGCCTATTCCACTAAATTTTATTTTTATGGTTAATTTTTTTCCTACTATAGAGTATTATAAAAAAACTCGCCATAATATAGTTAACTATCTTGAGGCGAATTTAGTACAGGCTTTATATATGTAAAGCCCGCATGTTATTTATAGATATCAAAAATGATATAAAAAACCAGCAAATTTATTCTGTTCACATTCTGCCTCTAAACTCTCGTTTAACACGATAAGGAGTCTTACTTATGCAAAACGTTGAAACCAATCGGCTAATATTAAGAAATTTTACCGAGAAAGATGCTGAGGGCATGTTGGAGTATTTATCTAATCCCAGAGTGAACTGTTTCCTTGGCGATAAAATTTCAACATTGGAGGAAGCCATCTCTAATGCTAATAAAAAGAGTAAAGATGACTCTTTTATTGCTGTCTGCCTGAAAGATAGTGGCGATCTGGTCGGGGAGTTATTCTGTATGAAAGAAGAACCTGACACCTATAATATAGGTTGGAATTTCAACCATAAATATGAGGGAAAAGGGTATGCAAGTGAAAGTGCAAAAGCCTTATTACACTATCTCTTCGATCAAAAAGGAGCAAGAAGAATATATGCATACGTTGAGGATGACAACTATAGATCCCAGAAGCTATGTGAGCGATTAGGTATGCGTAAAGAGGGCTGTTTCTTGGAATTTATATCGTTCACTAAATATGAAGACGGAACACCCAAATACGAAAATACCTTTCAGTATGCCTTACTTAAAAAGGAATGGCTAAGAGCAACGAATATCTAACCAACGTAGTTCTGAATAATGTCTTAATATAAAAACAGAGGAAAGGCTTGATGGAGGTAGGTTCGTCCTGATCTCCTTTCATCCTTTCCTCTATTTTATCTAACGTAAAAAATCTAATTTGATATATTCCCCTATCACTACAGCAGCGGGTTCTCGTGTTTCGCTTTCAGAATCGACCAGCGCCGCTCCACTTCGCTTTCAAATGCACCAAGCATTTCTTTGTTTTCTTCCTTGAGCAGATGTCTTGATTTACCCATATATTTCAGCCAGTCGCTGAGCGGTACCCGTTTCTTCTTCGCATCCGGATCGAACGTAATGTTCGTTTGACCCTGTTCCACTTCATACAGCGGGAAGAAGCACGAATTCACGGCCGCACGGACGATGTTCTCCCCATCTTTGTCGCTCGATTTCCAGTTCAGCGGGCATGTGATGAGCAGCTTACCGTAGACGGTACCTACGTTCTGGGCGTACCACTGCGCTTTTGCCGCCTTTTTCACAAGATCCTGCGGGAATGCTTCTGTCCCTGTAAATACATATGGAATATTCGCCGCCGCCATCATTTGCACCGTATCTTTGTGATGGAACGATTTCCCCTGCTGCTGTTTGCCAACACCGGACGTACTGGTCATGTGTCCTAAAGGCGTGGAATACGAAAGCTGTGCGCCAGTGTTCATGTAGCCTTCATTGTCGTACTCCAGAATGATCAGGTTATGGCCCCGCAGCGCCGTCCCAATTGCTGAACCCATCCCGATATCCATGCCGCCGTCCCCAGTCACCATAACAAAAGTGAAATCCTCAGGAACTTCAATTTCTCCCCGGCGTTTCTTCTCAAGGAACGCCTCTACTGTACCGGATAAAGTAGCCGGTCCATTCTGGAACAAGTTATGAATGAAGCTTTGCTTATGAGAGTTATATGGATACCCCGTTGTGGTGATATAAGCGCAGCCTGTATGGAATAAAGTGACGACATTGCCTTCGATCCCTTTGAAAAAGAGCTCCAGCGCCGGGAAAATACCGCAGCCCGGACAAGCTCCGTGACCGGAAGCGAACCGTTTTGGCTTAGCGGCAAGCGCCCGCATCGGAGGCACTTTAACGGACAGCTTATTCGTCTCTTCATCCACTTTTACTGTGATCAGGCCAGATTTAAAGCTGTCCCCGTTCATCGGTGCAATGACCGGTTGCAGCTTTTTCGCCTCATCGCCCGGTGTCTGGCCGTAATAATCAAACGGCACTTTGGCATAACCGAGCTCCATTGCCTCGATCGTCAAGGCAAAGAAGGCTTCCGCATCATCCGCGTAGTAATCTTTCCCGCCAAGGCCAAATATGCGGGACAGCACAATCGGCTGCGGACCGCGGATTTCCTGCAAGGCCGATTTGACCTCATGCGTCAGATTGGCACCGTTAGCGCCATAAGAATCCGCGCGTTCGCCGACCAGCAACGCTTTGACACCTGTCAGCGCCTCGCGGATTTCCTTAGCTGGGAACGGCCGGATAATATTCGGGCTGATCACGCCCGCTTTGATTCCTTGTGCCCGCAGCCGGTCCACAACGTCTTTGGAGGATTCGGCCGCCGAATTGAGCAGGAACAAAGCCACCTCTGCGTCTTCCATACGGTACAGATCAAGCGGCGAATAGGATCTTCCAGACAAAGCCTCGTATTCCTCCGCCACTTCCTTGAATACTTCTCCCGCACGGTACATGGCGTTTGACTGCTGGAAGTGGTTGTTCATCAAATCGTCGCCGTTCATATAAGCCCCAACGACAATCGGATTGTTCTCGTCCAGCACATGCGGGAATTCCGGTGCCTGTTCCCCTACAAACTCCTGGACAGTTTCCCGGTTCGTAAATATTTGCACCCGGCGTTTCTGGTGCGACGTGAAAAAGCCGTCATAAGCCACAATGACCGGCAGGCGTACGTCTTCATGTTCGGCGATACGCAGTGCCATGATATTCATGTCATATACCGCCTGCGGCGAACGGGCGGTCAGAATCACCCAGCCGGTGTTAAGGCCATAGTAAAGATCTGAATGGTCACCGCGGATATCGAGCGGTCCGCTGACCGCCCTCGTCACCAAGTTCATAACCATCGGAAAACGAGTACCCGCCTGCACAGGAAGCTGTTCGATCATATACAGAAAACCGTTCGCGCTAGTAGCGTTGAATACCCGTGCTCCGGCTGCGGCTGCGCCGTAGCAGATTCCCGCTGAACCGTGTTCGCCATCGGCCGGAATCAGCTTGATATCGTGTTCGCCGCGCGTACGCATCATGTCAAGATATTGGGCGATTTCCGTAGACGGTGTAATCGGGAAATAACCCATAATATGATAGTTGATCTGGGCAGCCGCCATGGCGGCCATTTCGTTGCCCGATTCGAATACCGCCGTTTGAGCGGCTGGCACTTTTTGCTCCGTTATTTCTTTAATTTCCATGCTCATGATTTGACTCCCTCCGCAGTTAAATAGGGAAATGATTGCGGCACACGATGCTGTTCAGCATAATGCGGCTCTTCCAACATGGCAGCCAAAGCGGTGGTCGGGCAAGCTTCCACACACTTCAGGCAACCTTTGCAATACTGATAATCGATGCCTTTCATAAACATCTGCAAGTTGCCGCGCTTATCCGGTTTCTGCTCCCATACGATGCAGAAGTCCGGGCATACCGTATCGCAGGCGGCGCAGCTAATGCAGTCCTCCTGCTTGTATTCCGGCAAATAACCCTGCCGGGAGCCGCTAAGATCCTTCAGCACGCTGTTTGCCGTAACCTTCAGAATCCCGCCTAGCTCCTGCGTTTCAAATCCGAGAACCGGCTCCATTCTTACGAAAGCCGCTTGGCCCATAAGCCCTGCGCCGTTTCCTAAGGAAAGAAATTTCACTTCGTTATATCCTCTATCAAAAGTCCGCACATTCGGTTCCACGAGATGTGGTAGCTTTTTCTCAAAAGTTTTGCGAATAACTTGTCGCATATCGTCCGGGTTAAGGAAACTGCAAATCCGGAACAAAGCACCAAGCATCGCCGTATTGACTTTCGTTTTTTCCTCAACGGCAATTTTCAGCGCATCGATCGCGGCCAGTGTTCCCTGTGTCATATTCAGATCCGCAGCCACTTCAGAAAGGTCTCGCGCTGTATTCACAAGCACCGTTCCATCAGGCTGTAATCCACTTATGACATCTATCGTTTTATATAATGCTTCATGAAATACGCCGACTACATGCGGCTGCTCAATAGGACTGTGATCACGGATTTCTACCTCGGGATCGCAGAATCTTACGAAACTCTTTACCGGCGATCCTTTTTTCTCCGAACCATAGCTGGAAAAATTGGAACCGTTAAGTCCAGAGCCGGTCACTCCGGCTTCGGCCAGCATTTTTCCTGCCAGATTGGCGCCAAGCCCGCCGATGGATTCGAGACGGATCTCGAAAAATCCCAGTTTATTTTTTTGAGGCAAAATAGACATGTTCTTCTCCTCATTTCTTCTATGGTCATTAATCTCAGTTTAAAAGAAGAACCAGGCCGGGTTTGTGATTTTAGTCACAACTGAAAAAATTGTGATTCCAATCACCAATCCGACTTCGGAGGCGGGGTATACTGTCTTCTGATAATCCAATTGCGAGGGTCTTATGCTGACTTTAACGATAATGAACACTTGAAACTAGGAGGAAAATAATGAATAACAATGCGACAGAACAAACCTTAAAGCACCAGCCGTCCATGTTCTGCTTTCAATGCCAGGAGGCATCCAAAGGAACAGGCTGTACGATTGTCGGAGTATGCGGCAAACCGCATGATGTGGCGAATCTTCAGGATCTGCTGATTTATCTGCTAAAAGGTATCTCTTTTCTCAGTCTGGATGTCCGGCTGCCGGAAGTGCTTGAACAGCGCGTATCGCTGTTTATCATGGACTCCTTGTTTGCAACCATTACAAATGCCAACTTTGACCGCGAGGTGTTTGTGGGGAGAATCCGAGAAGCAATTGCGCTCCGCGGCGAGGTACGAGGCTTTTATAACGAACAATATCCGGATGCAGCGGCTACTCTCCCTGATGCTGCCGTCTGGGAAGCGGATAACGAAGCCGCTTTTGATGAAAAAGCACGTACGGTTGGTGTCCTCTCCACACGAAGCGTTGACATCCGTTCACTGCGCGAATTGATTACTTACGGCTTGAAGGGGATGGCTGCTTATACATACCATGCTCTTCACTTGGAGAAGGATGACAATGAATTGAACCGGTTTATGCGTCGTGCACTTGCGGCTACGCTTGATGACAGCCTTGAAGTGCAAGACCTGGTAGCTTTAACGATGGAAACGGGGAAATACGGCGTAAACGCAATGGCGATGCTTGACGAAGCGAATACTTCCGTTTACGGAAATCCGGAAATTACGAAGGTAAATATCGGGGTTAGAAACCGGCCCGGCATTCTCATCAGCGGCCACGACCTGAAGGATCTGGAAGAGCTGCTGAAGCAGACGGAAGGATCTGGCGTGGACGTGTATACACACAGTGAAATGCTGCCTGCCCACTACTATCCTGCATTCAAGAAATACGAGCATTTTGTAGGCAATTACGGAAATGCCTGGTGGAAGCAGAATAGCGAATTTGCAACCTTTAACGGACCGATTCTGATGACGACCAACTGTATTATTCCACCGAAAGACAGTTATAAGGACCGTATTTATACAACGGGCAATACCGGCTTTCCGGGCGTCCGCCATATTCCAGAAGGAACGAACGGCGCTGCCAAAGACTTCTCTGCACTGATCGAGCAAGCAAAAGGGTGCCCCGCTCCAACGGAACTTGAAACTGGCGAGATTATCGGCGGCTTCGCCCATGCCGCTGTGATGAATGTGGCCGATCAAGTTGTCGATGCCGTGAAATCCGGTGCGATCCGCCGCTTCTTCGTCATGGCCGGATGCGATGGACGGATGAAGTCCCGCAACTATTACACCGACTTTGCGGCTGAACTTCCGAAAGATACAGTGATCCTGACTGCAGGCTGTGCCAAATATAAATACAATAAACTGGATCTAGGCGAAATCGGCGGAATTCCGCGGGTTCTGGACGCCGGTCAATGCAATGACTCTTACTCCCTAGTCGTTATTGCATTGAAGCTGAAGGAAGTATTCGGCCTTGAGGATATTAACGATCTGCCGATTTCCTACAACATTGCCTGGTACGAGCAAAAAGCGGTTATCGTGCTGCTTGCCCTGCTCTATCTTGGCGTCAAAAATATTCATCTGGGTCCTACGCTCCCTGCATTCCTGTCGCCTAACGTTGCCAAAGTCCTCGTAGAGAACTTCGGGATCGGCGGCATTACCAATGTGGAAGATGACATGAAAATGTTCCTAGGTGCCTGAAAAAAAGAATGCCCTTCGTCGGGGCATTCTTTTTTATTCTGTATTTATTCTCACAATGTACTACGCCGCAGCTCATAAAAATACTGCACAATGGGATGCTTCAACTTTATCTTCTCGGACATGTTTAAAATCCGCTTTTTCCCAACTCGTCTGTCCACCAAAGCTAGAATATTCAATAAGATATCATTGCTCTCTAAGTTTTCATCTATAGAAGTAGATAGGAACTTATTAGCTACAACGACAAAATTCGATTTACTTATTGATGTCTGTGCTGACAAAAGCTCTTTTGCAAGTTCTGTTATTTTTCGATTTCTTGCAATTACTTTTAGACGATCCTCCGGAACGGTTCCTTTGGTATCTTGTCTAACCGCTTCAATCTCTTCATTGCTAATCGGGATTTGAATATTGGGATCATTCTTAATTTCCTGCTCTGTCTGATACCATCGGATTGAACCAGCGCTATCACTCATATTGAATACATTCTTTTTATCTACGGTAATATAACAATTACCTGCTTTACCAGGTAAATAACTATAGCTCGTTGCGCGGTATTCGACCTTTCCACTCAACGCAGGAGAGAGAAAGCTCTCCAATTGTTGTTTCAATTTACTCCAGGACATGAAATCCTCCTATGTTCTATATTATCCGTACCTACCTGAGGCAGTCATTTTATTATCCATCATACAATAAGCCACTTACAGATCATAACATATCTTCTTATACTTCGACCTTTATTGATACCCAAGAACCTATTGTAATAAGAAAAAAAGCTGTCACTCGCTATAGACGATGATGACAGCTTAGAGTTAGGCTATGAAATTCGGCCGCTCTCTACACTAATGACGCGATCTGCAATGTTCATGGTAGATTTGCGGTGTGAGACAAGCACTACGGTGCGCTCTTCCCCTTCTTCTTTTAACGACTTCAGAATAATCCCTTCGTTCAGACTATCCAAGTTACTCGTAGGTTCATCCATCAGAATAAGCGGAGCATCATAGAGAAATGCACGCGCAACTCCGATCCGTTGACGCTCTCCTCCAGATAATTGATCACCTAGTTCACCTACATTGGTCTCATACCCATCCGGTAAGCTCATAATAAAATCGTGAATAGCCGCCTTCTTCGCCGCTTTGACTACCTGCTCATGGGTTGCAGCCGGGTTAGCAATCTTAATATTATTCAGAATCGTATCATGAAAAAGTTGAGTTTCTTGTGTGATTAAGCTCTGCATGCCGCGCAGGTTCGACGTATTCAACGTTCGCAGATCACTCCCAGATATCCGAATCTGTCCTTGTGTTGGATCCCAGAATCGCATCATCAATTTCAACAGCGTTGATTTGCCTGACCCGCTTCTGCCCTGAACACCAATAATTGCATGCTTAGGCACCGACATGCTAACGCTATTTAATACCGATTCTGCTCCATAGGCAAAATCAACCTGATCCACCACTAGATCCTCGAACGTAGCATCCACACCGTTCGTAACTTCATCAAGAACAGGAGCTTCATCGAGTAAATTCAATACCCGTTCTCCACTCGCTAGTGTTAACAATAAATTGTTGGCTAGATTAGACAGCGCCACAACCGGTCCAAAGGAGCTCATCATAGCAATCGTTGCAATAATGACTCCATCAAGCCCGATTGTACCGATATAGTATAAATAGATGGACGTGAACAGCATGATCGATGAGAATAACAAAATCATCACATCTGTCATCGCTTTTGTCATGCCCTCGTATTCACTTAGCTTCTTGTGAGTCATTCCGAGACGCTGGCTACGTTCGTTAATCTCTTCGAGACGCTTCTCTCCGCCAGCATATTGAATGGTCTCCTTCATTCCTCGCAAGCTGTCCAAGTAGAAGCTATTCAGCTCACCAAACGTTTCTCGATACGCAGCCCCGTTCTCCCGGCCAATCCGAGATGTAATTAACGGCAGCACAACCCCGACAACGATATAGGCGAGCAGCGCAACCGCTCCTAACAAGGCGCTATATTGTCCGATAAACAAGGTCATTCCGATACTCACAATACTTGCAATGGCAATCGGTGAAATCGTATGTGCATAGAATACTTCCAGCAACTCAATATCACTTGTAATGATGGAGATCAGATTCCCCTTATCCTTGCCTTCCAGCTTCGCAGGCGCAAGACGACGCAAAGATTGAAATACCTTATCCCGAATAATTGCTAGCAGTTTAAAGGCAATATAATGATTACAGGATTGCTCCACATATCGAAGAACGCCACGGATTACAGCAAAGATAAGCACGGCAACACAGATCATCGGAATCGTTAACCAAGTCTTAAATTCCAACCAATCGACTAAGGCATATCCACCAAATATCGGTATGAAAATAGAACATGCAAACCCGATTACACCTGTTACGATCGCTAATAGCATCACATGCCACAACGGTGCAACAAGAATGATCAGTCTACGCATAATATTTAAACCGCTTCTTTTACGCATGTAAGACCATCTCCTTGTCCGTTGTGTCTTGTCCATATTGCTCAAAAGACATTTGATGTGCATAGAGGCGAGCGTATTCCCCTTGCTTCACTAACAGTTCTGCATGTGTCCCCTGCTCGATCACATAGCCATCCTGCAGCATATAGATTTGATCGGCATGAACGACATTTGCGAGTCGGTGCGAGATGAGTACAATGGTCTTCTCCCGTGCCAACTCGTGAACGACTGCCATAATATCATTCTCGCTCTCGGCATCAATGTTCGAGGTCGCTTCATCGAAAATATACATCGGTGTATCATGCAGCAATGCCCGTGCGAAGGCTAACCGCTGCCGCTGTCCACCAGATAAATTTGATGCTTTCTCCTCCAGAATCGTATCCAGACCCTGTTCTTCCATTAGAAATCCATATAGATTCACTTGCTTCAAGGCATGCAGCATTTGCTCTTCACTCGCATGTGGATTCCCCATCAAGAGATTGTCTCGAACGGTGCCTTTAAATAGGTAGCTCTGATGTGTAAGCAATGTGATATGCTGATGAATACTCGCTTCCGTTACATCGGATAACTCTAGCCCGCCTACTGTAATTTGCCCTTCGTAGCCTTTATTGTGATTCATCACAAGCGAAGCAATCGTACTCTTCCCAGAGCCGGATTGTCCAACAATAGCCGTGAAGCCTTGCTGCGGGAACTTCATCGACACATCCTTCAGAATCGGACGCTGCTCTTCATAGGCAAAGCGAACATGCTGCAAGTTCACATCTAGCTGCTGCGGCTTTAATGACATCGTTCGTTCCGGCTCATCTTCCAGATCGAGAATGCGGAAGATTTTATCGCTTGCAGCCATTCCATTCATCGCAATATGAAAGAATGACCCCAATAAGCGAAGCGGGATGAAAAATTCTGCTGATAATAAAATGATAGCAAAAGCTCCAGCAAAGTCCACATTGCCTTTAGCTAATTCCGTAGCGGCTGTAATGACGCCAAGCGCGGCTCCGCCAAATGCAATGAGATCCATTAAAGTAACCGAATTAAGCTGCATGACGAGTACCTTCATCGTGATTTTGCGGAATTTCTCTGCTTGCTCATTCATTTCTTGATTTTTAAATTCATCTGCTTGATAAATTTTCAATGTGGTCAAACCCTGCAAGTTATCAAGGAAGCTATCTCCTAGGTTCACATAGATGCCCCAATACTTGCTTAGAAGCTTCTTCGCGAATTTCTGAACCGCAATAATCGAAACCGGAATCAGTGGAACACAGATTAACAAAATGACTGCAGCCTTCAAATTAACGAATGCCAAGATCGCAAATAATGTTAATGGCGCTAATAGACTATAGAAAAATTGCGGAAGATATTTGCCAAAATAAATCTCAAGCTGCTCTACGCCCTCGACAGAAACCTGGACGACTTCAGCCGTGGACACCTTTTGGTTGTAAGAAGCGCCTTGCTTGAGAAGCTTACGATATATTTTTTCACGTAATGTAACTTTAACTAAAGAAGATGCTTTATATGACATCTTCGAGGCATACAAACTGCAGATGCATTGAATGACAATCGATCCAATCAGAATCCCTGCCGTAAGTGGAATCGTATGAAAATCCTTCTGATATAGAATTTGCAGCAAATGCCCAATCGCAAAGATCGCAAGGACGTTCGCCAACAGCCTAAGCCACTGGAACAGGACACTCCATCCAATGTATTGCTTAGAAGACTTCAGCTCGCCAATGAGCCGTTTATTAATCATCACCTAGAATCAGACCTTTCTTTGATTCTTTGATCGTTTCGATTTGGGTTATAAAATACCAATATTTAATAATCATAATGATAACGATAATACCTTTGACAACTACATTTTGAATCATAAAAAAAGAGATCAATAACATCGATGAAGCAAATGAAAGCAACGCGATCTTTGTCCGTAATGTCATCGAGCGTGACTGCACGAAACTCTCCAGATGTTTCTTATAGATTTGGGTTCCTACAAACCATTGATGGAATCGCTTGGAACCCTTTGATAAGAAAAATGATGCGGCTAACAAAAAAGGTGTTGTAGGTAGGACGGGTAGAAAGGTACCTAAGATACCCAATCCCAAAAAAACAAATCCTAGTGCTAAATATATAGGTCTCATCGTAGTCCCCTTCCAAAGATTAAATTAATACTTCATCACAAAATAAAAAAAGATCACCAACGTGATCTCTATCATGCTAATGACGATGAGAATCATTATCACTAGATGTGAATATAGCTTAAATTTATAATTTCAACCGTGATATTTTTCACAAAAGTATATGACTGCCATTCCGTTAGTAGCTTCATGGATATCAAGGGGGAAATTGTACTTAAAAGCCGGCGATGTTAAAAAACAAAGGAAAGGCCTGATGGATCTGGGTGTCCCCCGTTCAGTGTCCGCAGCATGTTATCTTGGGTTATTCGAGAATATTAATACACAACCCCTGCTTCCGGCTAAAAAGACAAAATAATTTACTAAAGCAATCGCCCATTCCCCAGTTCCAGTGTACACATCAAGAGCTTTACTCCCTTCTTTAACATTCATCCGCTTCATGACATCTTGACGCCATGCGGTATGTCTCTTAAAAGTGATGATCGAGTTCATCGAGTCGTATTGATTCGATATTTTTTCAAATACATGATGAACCTTCTCCATCTTTGTTTGTTCAGACATGAGATCCCCCTCTTCCACGAATGCAATATCATACAAATACAATATAGAACTACCGTCCGTTTCCCACTAGCTGAGACAAAAATATAACATAATTAGGAAACTGAAGTGAGCGAGAGTTGTATTCATTTATCAAAAAAACAAGTGAGGGTTCTTGATGACACCCGCTTAATTCAACTTTCCAATCGAGTAATTTCCAGAATGTTAAATAAAAGACACCAAACACCAAGTTGAGATAGCGCAAAGCATGAATCAAAACATGGCGAATCCCTTCCAGTTACTAATCGAGACTCTTCGCTTTTCCGACAATTATGGTACGGCTCTCTGTGCTGTCTATAACGGAAAGTCCCCCCAATGTGAATTGGTGAGTTTCTCTAGAAACTAAACCTTTTTAGCATAAAATGAGTTACAATTGTATATACAAAATAATATACATTGTTAGGAGAAGCTAAGTGTTACTATTCTTATGGGATGAAGAAAACATACAACACATTTCTCGTCATAATGTTGAACCATTCGAAGCGGAAGATGCTTTGATGGACCCGCAGCGTATAAAATTTTCTGCACATAGTGGCAACATGGGTATTATTGGTTCAACAGAAGACGGAAGACGATTAGTCGTGATTTATATAAAGAAAGTACTAGGAAAAATACGAGTTATAACCGCACGGGATGCCACCGAATCTGAGGCCAGAACTTACAAAAGGAGGAATCGATAACTATGAAAATCATCACGTCAAGAGACCAGATTCCGGAACATATGAGCGATGCGGAAGCAGCGGAATTCTGGTCATACCACACTTTGAGCGATGAACTGTTGGAAGCTTCCATTATCGAAGAAGAGGATCACGATTTGCCGAAAAGAAAATCCGCAACTATTTCAATTCGTCTCGACGGGGACTTGCTCCAGCGCATCCGCACTTTGGCTAAACAGAGAAATAAGGGTTATCAGACACTCATAAAAGAATTTTTGATTGAGCGCACTTACGAAGAGGAAAAGAAGGCCCCTACTTTTAAAGAGGAGAACATATTTCCCCCTACGAATGTCGATCAGCTGTATTTGGAACGAGAACTGGAGTTGATATTTGCTGAATTACAGCAGGAACTGTCTCAGTTGGTTTCCGGGACCATATTCGTGCAAATCCGGAATAATCAAATCGGCAGGTTCGGTATTCGAACCCTACCTTCGAAGGAGACAGACGACCAAGTCGAGGTAAAGACGCAAGGATTAACAAAATTACAGCAGCGATCATTATTGAGACATGCAATCGAAGCTCTCAAGCACAAAACAAATTGGACGAACGGGGAGATTCTTCTTAACTTTTCATTTCAATACAACGAAATGCGAACAAGTGTCCAATTTGAGTCGAACTACAACATATCGAAACAATTCAAATTGAAATCGAATAATTCTGGCTATGCACCTGGACTTGGAAAACCAAACTCATAAGCGGAAACAGAAAGCCATTACTTGTAACCATAAGAGTTCGAGAAAAAGGTAAAAAAGTGCTTTTTAATTGTAGCCCCTTCCGCAGAACCGAGGGAGGGGCTTTTATTTTCTTCAAGTAGAAATCCCGCTCCCCGAGACACCATCATCTTTTTATGTAATTTTCCAATAAACATAGACGCAGATTATCGAAAAAAATGTCCAAATCATAAGTTTTTTTCATTCAAACGTTTTTTGCTTGTTTATGAGGCAAGTTTTCAAAAAACTTGCCCTTACTTATGATACGGCTCACCCCGTATGATTTTAAACTAGCCCTTGACCTAAGTGTACAGAGTCATTTGAGCGAATCTGTCACTTATAACTCCTACAAAGAGAAACATCGTTTAAGATATATTTTGCAGATAGAATCCATCTAAGTATCGAAGAAGCATTAGTGAGTAACAACTTAGCTAAAGCTATTTAGACAAAATAATACCCTCTCCTATAGGAGAGGGTATTATTTTACTTACCCCAATATTGCTCGGCAATACGTTGTCCTTGATTAATTTTCGCCCACTGCTCATCTTCCGTTAATTCATTCCCGCCATCACAGGATGCAAAACCGCATTGATGCGAAAGTAATAATCGATCCTTATCAATAATCTTCGATGCTTCATCAAGCATTCTAACTACACGTTCCTCATCATCAAGCGTATTGGATTTAGAAGATAACAAGCCAAGCACAATTTCTGTTTCAGGCTTATCTTTGAATACCGCCAGCGCTTCAAGTGAGCCTGCACGATCATCATCCCATTCCAGGAAAAAGCGATCGTATTTAAGCTGCTTCAAGAACAGATTCGCAATTTTGGCATAGGAGCCACCGCCCATATTACGGGAATCATAGTTACCACGGCAGTTATGAGTCCACATTTTCAGGCCTAAGCTATGGCCAAAATCAATGATTGTATTGTTAATGTCAATAAACTCTGCAGCTAGAGCCTGCACTTCCTCTTGATTGATATTCTCGCCGGTATATGGGGAGTTCGGGTTATCATCTGCAAATAGCTCCCATAAGCAATCGTCGAATTGAAGGATTTTCCCTCCAGCATCGGCAAATTCCTGGACAAATTCTTTATAAGCCTTAACAAGACCATCTTTAAGCTCATGTCGATCCTTATAAACTGCATCCTTGCCGCCAATGTTATCAGACCATGATAACTCACCAAAAATATGTGATGGAGAAGGTACGCACAGCTTTGTTTCACGGTCGCCAGCAAGAGCTTGAAGTTTTTTATACACCTGAATAAAATGATGATTTTTCCCACTCAATTCGCCTGTAATGCGCAAACCGATATCTTTTCGAGTCTCATATTTTGAAGTTCCATCGATATCTCTGAAAAAATATCCATGGTCTGCTATATAGCGGCTAACCCCTTGGAAGCCCCAGACAAAGTCCAGATGCCACATTGATTTAGAATGTTCTCCATCCGTAAGAACGGACAAACCATTTTCGATTTCTTTATTAACTACAGCTTGAATCGAATCGGATTCGGTCTTTTCATACCCTTGAAAATCTTCGTAAAACGGATAATTGATATCATCACGATGTTCAATTTGTTGTTTATACTCTAATAAATCAGACGGACGCAGCAGGCTGCCCACGATTTGAAATCTATTGCACATGAAAATTCCTCCTAAGTTAGCACATCTCTTTATGTAATGTTTTGATTCTAGCATGAAGGAAAGCGAACTACGTAACACTTAAAAACAATATCTAGTTATAGCTAAAAGCTATAACAAACATCTAAGCTTATCTTGCAGCTATCAACGCCTCCTATTGGCGAACTAGAAAAAAGCCTCTTCGTGATGAAGAAGCTTTTCAATGCATATTTCGTTTGTAGTACACCTTACCTAGCAAAAACAAACTTCCTTTGACCCCAATAACTAAACAAGAAGATGGTTGTCTCCGTGAAAATCTTAGCAAGGATCAAGGACAGCCCTAGTGTACTGTAATAAAAATCGATGACAACGTAGTTCGCAAGCATGACAACGAATGCAAGGAGCATATACCTTGGCAGAGAGTTCTTAACAGGTACAACACTCGACCTTGAGAATACAAAATGTCTATTAGCGGTGTAATTAAACGCTGCGCTGCAGATTCGTGCCCCTACTACAGCGAGTAATAGGTTCGAAGTAAAGATCTGAATGAGTAAAAAAAGCAGCACATCCAGCAATGCCGACATCAGAGAAGACATGCTGAATTTAACAATAGGCAGGTATACACGGAAAGAATCTTTTAGAAAATGAAAATGAGAAGACTTGTTCTGCTCCAGATATACGGTTTCGATGTCAATCTCCTTAAACTTGTAGCCTGCTGGAACAGCCTCGAGCAGCATATTCATTTCATACTCGAATCTGTCACCCGAAATCTTGCACAGCCACGGAAGCATCTCCGGCGCAAATCCGCGAAGTCCCGTTTGTGTATCATAAACCTTCGCACCACTAGCAAAGGAGAATACGCCCCTTGTTACACTGTTTCCAAAGCGGCTGCGGAAGGGAACCTTCCCGACAAACTTCCTACTGCCAAGTACGATTGTTTTTTGGTGTTTCTGCACTTCCTCCGCAATTCGAATAATATCTTTCGGCAAGTGCTGCCCGTCACAATCCGCAGTCACAACACCTGCCGCTTCCTTCATTTCCTGTATATAGTCGAAGCCTGTTTTTAATGCGGCTCCCTTTCCTCTGTTGCGCTCATGGGTTAACACCGTGCATCCAAGACTCGAAGCCGTATCAAAAATAGACTTATATGACGGCCCGCTTCCATCATCTACAATGAGAATCTCATAGTCACATATGTCTTTTAAATCATAAATCAAGTCTATTAACCTTTCATTGGGTTCGTAAGCTGGAATTAAGATAATCATAAAAATCCCTACTTTCTCACGTCCACTAGTAGTGGAGCAACCATCGTAATCAGACCTGCCGCTAGGAATCCCCACCCCACCGCATTGTAATAAACCAAGTGGGGAGAATTTGTACCTGCAATTTCAAATACACCCTTAAGCAGGCTGGAAATCGTCAGTGCAGCAATTCCTGAATTATGAAGATTTAAAAACACCCGGCAGCTGGCAGAATGAGTGATGCGCGGAAAAAGCTTGCCCACGATGAAGCAGTACAGCGCACCTCCGATCAGCGGATATAAAAACATCCAAGTCATGGCCGCTGAATCGACTCCATGGCTGTAAATACCATAAACCTTGTCAACAGCTACAGCTGCAGCTGAAATGATCAAGTAGATCCATGCTGTTCTACTAAGCTGCTTTTCATATCTCCCCTTATTAATAGCCAATGTAGACAATGTCGCTCACCTTTCTTTCTCCTATACTTCTACCGCTTGTCGGCTTATTTATAACTTCTCCGTTAAAATACATCGTTGAGGATCCGCCACCGTCCAGGTTATAGGCTATCGTACATCCAAGATCCTTAAGCTCCTGCGCAAGCTGTAAAAGGGATAGTCCCTCACTCTCACTCGTGCGTCCATCGGAGACAATGACAATATAATGAAGCTCAGAGACCTGACCAATGGCCGTTCTAGGATTGCTTCTCATGGCCTGTCCTACTTCACTAGAGCTGTCAACCACAATGTTGCCATCTTCTACAAGCCCCGGCCCAAAGGATAATACCTGCCATGCTCCCTGGTCACTTAGGGAATCCAAGCTTACCTCTCCCTCGGAAACAATGGACAAGTTGCCGTCCTTATCGATAACCAAGGCATCATTATCCCCGCTTCTGGCTGTATCCCGATAAGCAACACCGTTCCGCAGCACATATCCGTCATCCCTAAACCCGTAAAAATCTCCGTTAATGGCAAAAATCGCATTGTTCTCCTCTGCGATATCAGAGGTTGTTTCCGTTATATTTCGTCCATAAGCATGATTGGCAAGGGCTGTTTTCAGATACGACGGATCTGACACTTGAATATCCGCAATGTAAAGTGTTGAGTCATACTTCCGGACCGTATCAATGTTGATTTTTATGTTTTCGTCCTCGTAGGACGTATCCGTTACAACAGCCTCAGACTGCTCCAATCCAGTTGAAGCCTCCGGGGATGTTGCCTCCGTAGATGATCCTGATGTTGTTGTTGAAGGTAGAGATATTTGTGAAGCATCGGCTAACGATTTAGGCAGCACAAAGGTATCTAGTAGCGTATAGGAAACGGAAAACGCCAGTAAGATAGAATAAATGACAGCCCATCTGTATGGCCTGGATAACATATTTTTCATTCCGGTTTGATCCTTTCTTATATAGAAGTGTTAGCAGCGTTTTGCTTTGTTTACTCTTATTCTAAAGAGCGAAGCTTTAATGAAACTTAAATGACCCGGTGTTTCTTCATAGCAGAAAACCAAGATTTATTTTTGGGATATAATAGAAACTATTAAAGGCGTAAACCCGATTTTAATGGAGGAATGCAAATGACAGACGTCATTGAAGAACTTAAGGAAATGTCTCAAAAAAAGGGGTTTGAAAATAAAGACGATTTTCAAAAATTGCTGGAAAAATGTAAGGAAATAGAGTTATCAAGTGCAGATGTTGAATTTTTAACAGAACTATATTTTCTAGCTAAAAACTTATACATTCGCAACACCATATTGAAGTCACTTGTATTTTGTGAAGACATCAATTTAAAGGAGTTTTTCTTCAAAGCTTTTAAAAAAGAGCGTTATCTAGATATGAGATTGACTGCAATTCGAGGATATGCAAAGTATGCAACGGAGAACGAAGTCGAGAAACTGATGTCTAAATTCATAGAAATTCTGATGAAGCGCCCTGAAAGCACACCCTATAACTATCAAGAATATGAGCTGCTTCGTTCTGCTTTTGGGTTACCATTTTTAGTGGATAAGTATGGGTATGATTGTTTTATTCAGGCATATGAACAAGAGGAAAAACAATATCATGCCATGCCAGATGCTTTCAAGGGACACTTTACACTCGATGAAAGAGGGGATATTGTCCAACTTCGATCCTTAGCAGAAACCAAGAGAATGCTTGATGGATTTTGGCGCAGAGGTTACTGAGATTTACGTATGACTTATACCATTTTCTATGTATAAAAAAGACTGTCGACAAGGTATCTTGTCGACAGTCTGAGGAAGGAATCCCTTCTTTAACTTCATTCATTGCCGTGCTTCAAGTGATCCCGACTGGATCAATCCATATTGTTCACTTCAAACTGATCAAGCATTGTTCGTATTTCATCCGTTGATTTCGTGCTCATCAATTGATTTCTTAATTCGCCTGCTCCTCGGAATCCTTTTACATATATTTTGAAGAAGCGCTGAAGCGCTGAAACAGAACGAGGCAATGCTTCTATATATTGATCATGCAGATCAAGCTGCAATCTTAGGAGATCAAGGTACTCCTTGCTACTATGCTCTCTCGGTTCTTTTTCAAAGGCAAACGGATTTTTAAAAATACCACGCCCAATCATCACGCCGTCCACACCATATTTTGTGGCAAGCTCCATCCCCATTTGACGGTCAAGAATATCGCCGTTAATTGTAAGTAACGTATTGGGCGCAATTTGGTCACGTAACTCTTTGATTTCCGGAATGAGCTCCCAGTGCGCATCGACCTGACTCATTTCATCTCTTGTACGCAAATGAATGGAAAGGTTCGCGATATCTTGCTTTAAAATATGGGTTAACCATTCTTTCCACTCATCTACTTCCTTAAAGCCAAGGCGTGTTTTCACACTTACAGGGAGTCCGCCTGCTTTTGCCGCTTGAATCAATTCTGCCGCAACATCTGGACGAAGAATTAGACCACTGCCTTTTCCTCTTTGTGCGACATTCGGAACCGGACAGCCCATGTTAATATCAATCCCTTTAAAGCCCATCTCCGCCATGCCAAGACTCATTCGTCGGAAATTCTCAGGATTATCTCCCCAAATATGCGCAACCATTGGCTGCTCATCTTCCGTAAACATTAAGCGCCCTCGAACACTTTTCATTCCTTCTGGATGACAATAACTCTCCGAGTTTGTGAACTCTGTGAAAAATACATCGGGTCTGCCTGCTTTAGCTACAACATGACGGAATACGACATCCGTTACATCTTCCATTGGTGCAAGTATGAAAAATGGCTTGGGTAAATCCCGCCAAAAATTTTCTACCATAGTTTAAATCAAATCCTCTCATTATAAGTAAATCATAAAATCCAATTTAAAATTAGTAACGAAATCATTTTAAAGTATACCCTAGCTTTATTCATTTATCATCTTCAAACAAAGCCTTCTATCTTCCTCAACTCAAGAAAAAAAGCCGAGGAAAAACAGGAGTGGTTACCTGCATTTCGCTCGACTTATTACATGACTTTGAGTGTTAGTTACACCAATCAGTTCAAACGGCTTGATGGATCTCGGTTTTCCTCCGACGCCTTACTTCAATGCTAATTTAGAAGCGGCTTCCTCAGCCTCTTTATATCCCTTTTGTAATACTTCTTCTCGATCCAGTATATTAGTCCCTTGCACTCGAAGAATTTGATAATCATCAACACCCAAGAAATTAAACATGGATTTAAGATACTTATGTGAGTATTCCACTTCAGTATACCAGTCATTATTGGTGTATATTCCACCACTTACTGCATATCATCTTTTCAAACCATAAAAGTAGAGGGGCCATCGCCCCTCTTTAACTTAATTATCAAGCTTACTTCGGATTGCAATTTGTCTATTTACTTATCTTTTGAAAATAATCTCAGCGACAATATCCATATCCGCTTTGGTGATTTTGCCGTCCTGGTTCAGATCATACTTCTTGTTCTGACTCGCATCTGCTCCTACATGCTTGCCAATAGCAATCAGATCCAGCACATTAACAACATTGTCTCCGTTCACATCACCAAGCTTCGGATCGGTCGGCGGATCAACCGGAGGATTCACCGCACCCTCGGATACTTTAATCCGCTTCAGCTGGGCTCCTTCCGCATAATAAATATGTCCATCCTTGCCAAGGGTCATCAACTGTGCGGCAACGCCCACTTCCTTATGAGCCAGCGTAACCGGGTCGAGAATGGTGATTTTGCCATGCAGATCGGTGTATAGCAGACCATCGCTGCCCACACGAATATGAATCGGTCTCCACATGCCATAATCGGTAACACCCGGATAGACTACCTTGCTGTCGATCACACGCTGGGCTTCCATATCAATAGAGAAGAGAATACCATCTGCAGCTGCCCACAGCTTGCCGTTAGCATCGAACGTCAGGCCACTAATCATGATTGGAGCTTTAACCGCGCCAGGAATTTCTGGTGTAAACTCAGCGATCTTCTGTTCTTTCTCTACATCCCAGATAAACATTTTGGCTTCTGTTGCCGACGAATCAATGCCAAGCCCGCCACGAATTGTAGTGGAGCCATAAATTTTGCCGTCCTTATAAGCGAGCCCCACAATGCTCTGATCCTGCACAATATTACGGAATACCTTGACTGAAGAGGTTCCTACCGCCGGATCATATACGGTTAGCGCACCGCCCAGATGTCCATAATCCGGGATGGATCCGAAAAATATTTTGCCGTCGCCTGTCGTGCTTACATATGGACGATCCTGGTTCTCTCCGATCTTGAACAGTGACTTCGGATTCTCGTTAGCCTTCACCGGCATCGTCGTATCAAATACTCTCATATCAGCTCCGGCATAGACGCCAAAATACAGCTTCTCATTTAGCTGGCCAATCGATTCCGCCTGCCCCATCGGGAAGGTCAAAATGCTTCCGTCAGCTGGATTATACTTGGATGCGATCGCTGCGGTATAACCGCTCATGTACATCGCACCGTCAGGACCCATTTCCAGTGCGTGAATTTGTGTCGGCTGGCCTTCAACTCCGACATCCACGTTCTTAACCTTCGCCGTCTGCGGGTTGAAATACGTTACTTTGCCACCGTATTGGATCGTCACCAGCGACTTGCCCGGGAAATCAGGGTCGCCAGACTCGGTTACCCAGCCCGAGCTCCGCAGTCCGGAGCCATAGCTCATGCCTGTATCGGTCACTTGTGCTGTAGATAGATCAAAGGCCATAATTTTTTTGTTCTGTACAAAATAAACGTGGCCGTCCTGCTCTGGTGATATATGAACTCCGCCGTACCCGTCATAGATTTCATCCAGCCAACGGTTCTCCACCATATCATAGATGATCAGGGATGCTATGCCATTGCCGCTCATATAAGCCAACAGATAATCTCCCCGGATATCCAGACCGTATACGAACGGAAGTGTGGTTACACCCGGAATCTCTCTGATCGGCAACTCGGTCTTCTCTCCGGTTTCTGGGTTCAGCTTGATGATGTGACCAGTCGATCCAACACCTGCATAGATGATGCCGTCTTTGTAATCGATGGATCTCACATACTGCTGCCCTGGTACCATGGAGCCGTGGTCCTTAAATGTACGGGATACAGGGTCAAATTGAAAAACCTTGCCGTTCGGGAAAGTGCCTCCGTATACATTCCCCTGTTCATCCGCCGTAAGGGACCAAATGGAAGATTCCCCTGGGAGAGCGATGCCGAGATCGGTCAAATCCCTAGTCAACGGAGAATATTGGAACAGCTTGTCACCACCGCCGATATAGACCGTGCCGTCAGCTGTTACAATATGTGACCAAGCGTTAACTGCGCCGGCTAGAGGGAACGAGCGCAGCAACTGCTTGTTGTTCAAATCGATGACATTAAATTTTGCAGGATCGCCGTTGACGGTGGTGTACATGATGTCTTTACCATCCTCTTGGCCGTAAGCGCTGTCAAATACAGCAATCTGCTGAATCGGAGATGCCAGCCTCTCTGGGGCTCCGAAGGTCTTGTTAATGCCTCCAGCCTCTGCTTTGGCAGGCTGGGCTGCCAGAAATCCCGGCAGAATAAGAATGAAGGCCAGGAAGAGAGAGAACCTTGTCCTAAAATGGGTTGTTGTCATCTGCTACTTACCTCCCTTGGATTTCACAGTAACTGTAACCTGCTGAACCTGATTCTGTGCAAGCGGATATGTAACACCTGATTCGTCCGCATCCGGATGAGCTGTGAGCGACTGCTTATCCAGTGTGATCTGGGTTGCTCTGGACTTATCCAGCTTCTTCGCTTTCAGCGTAATAAGGGCCACCTCCACATCTCCATTTAGAGAACTGCCTTGCAGTTGAGATGCAAGGATCTGAGTTTGACCCGGGATGCTGTGGTCTTCAGCGAAAAATCCACCCTTGCTTCCTTCCCTAAACTGCTTTGCAGGCTTGACTGACTTGAACTCAAATACATTTGGATCGTAATTTAGAACCGCCTGCACTGCGAACAAATCAGTGGCGTCATCCACGTTTAATTTTATTTCAATCATATTTCCGCTCTTTATCTCGGCAGGAACCTCGATTTCAATAACCCCGGCACTCCGCTCGCTGCCGTTCCCAACAGTCGGCCGTTCTGGCTTCCCGGATTTATACTCCTGGTATATGCCTGGGTTTGAATGATCGTCTAATGAGGCCGTGGTGCCAAATGCACTGGGCTGTAATGCACTTCCAATAAGCATAACCGGCAGCATAACTGCTGCGACTTTTAATAGCTTGTTCCATCTGACTCTGTTTGGTTTCATCAATCATCTCACCTTTCTTTCATCTTCATTTAGATTTAAGCAGAATCTGTACAGAGCCTCCTTTCTTCTAAAATCATAGGAAGGAACGAAAGCGGTCGTCTTTACAAGCGAATATTTTCCGCTTTATTAAAATAGCGCATTAATCACCAAACGTAAATTAAGCGTTTTCATCCCTATTATTCTTTTTCTTCTCTTCCATGACTATATCTGTCCCTCCCTTGCTAGTACTGGCCCTTTCAGGTGTGGAAAAAGATAAACAACAAGAATTTGCTGAATTAGGTTTGTTAATCTTCTAAAGTTGTAGACTTGCAGCTGCGTTAACGGGCAGGATAAAGGAACGAAAGTGGTTAGGTTATTCTCAAGCAGAAAATTAAATCCATGGTATGATGTGGTAAATGAGTCAAGGTCAGGTGAGTAGATTATCTATTTTTGCGATGGAGTCGATAAATATGGGAAGTTCGAATCAATGGGATGCAGAATGGGAAGTATCAGAAGAATTAGCTCATAAATTAATATGCAGTCAGTTCCCGCAGTTAGCTTCAAAAAGCGTACAAAAACTAGGTCATGGCTGGGATAACACTGTTTATCTTGTCGGGACCGAATATGTATTTCGCTTTCCAAGAAGAGAAGTTGCAATTAATTCTTTAAGGATGGAAGGAAAGATACTACCTAAGCTTAAAGATTATTTTTCCATTGCATACTCGATACCGTTATTTTTTGGGGTAGGGGATTATGGTTATCCAGCACCCTTCCTAGGCTACCCCTATTTATCCGGAGAGTTTCCAATCGGATTAAATGACAAGCAACGTGCATTATCAGCAACAACGCTCGCGCAATTTTTAAAAAGCTTACATGCATTCCCTGTGCAAATTGCCCAAGAAAATGGAGTTCAACATGACCATAGAAATCTGACTGATATTGCGATGCGTAAGGAAAAGATGCATAAATTCCTTTCCGACATTGCCCTTCATTTTAGTGAAGAAGAGTATCGTGCATTATCGAATTATTTAGAACAGCTTAGAACTGAAAAAGTGAAGCAAAAGTACGTATTCCTACATGGTGACCTTCATTTTAAAAATATGCTAGTAGATGAGAATGGAAGAGTTTCAGGGATTATCGACTGGGGAGATATCAATATAGGACATCCTGCTTGTGACTTGAATGTTGTGTATAGCTTTTTACCCCCGAATGCGCGTTCAAACTTTTTCAAAGAATATGGGGAAGTTGATGAAGAAACGAAGATATTAGCTCGATTGATTGCCATATATATTCCCATTTTAATAATGATGCAGGCAATTGATGATAATGATGAGAGGTTAGTTGATGAAGCAAAAGCGAACATAAAACGTGCTCTCGCTGATTAAGAAATGTCATTCCGCTAACGAAATCGTTAGTTCATGGTCAAAAAAAGAAGCGGGACAATGCCCGCTCCGTTGTTCTATACGCCAATACACCTCAACTATTAGTCTTTCCTGACTAACAGTGAGCAACACTCCACATGTGTGGAGTGTAATGACAACACATAGGTTGGTGTTAGCAAAATCTTAACTTGCCTATTACTTACTATAAACAATTTTTCATTAGCAGATTTCTCCGCCTACTGCTTTAATATCCTTGTCATGGATAATGCAGGCTTCAATTGCAAGCTCCAAGCCTTTCACAATATCATTCAACGACATAAACGGCGTGTTTTTCTTATCTACAACCTGTGAAGTCATATAAGGAATGTGAATAAATCCGCCTTTGATATGAGGGTACTTTTTATCGATCATGTATAAAATACCGTACATCACATGATTGCATACAAATGTTCCCGCGGTATAAGATACAGTTGCTGGTATGTTATGCTCATTCATATGCTTAACCATCGCTTTTACGGGCAGGCTCGAGAAGTAAGCTGGCTGCCCATCTGCTTGAATAACTGTATCTATTGGCTGATTGCCTTCATTGTCCTTAATTCTGTAATCATCGAGATTAATGGCAACTCTTTCAGGAGTGATATCAAATCTTCCTCCCGCTTGACCTACCGAAATGACAATATCCGGATTATGCTTTTCAATTGCAGCTTCAATAGCCTGAACGGATTTGGTTTGAACTGTAGGGATAATAACTTTAATGACCTCAGCTCCGTTGATCTGGTCACTAACCATTTTAACTGCTTCTTCTGCCGGATTAACCGGCTCTCCGCCAAATGCATCAAATCCTGTTAATAGTACTTTCATGGCTCATTCTCCTATTAAAAATAGTAATATACCCTTAATCTTAAAATCCAAAAGCATACATCAAGAAAATATGAACAACTAACAATGTTAAAGCGATAGGAGCTTGTGCTTTAATGACTGCGTTTTTATCTTTCATTTCAAGCAATACGGCCGGAAGCATATTAAAGTTTGCCGCCATTGGTGTTAATAATGTTCCACAGTATCCTGCTGTTAGAGCAAGCGTTCCACAGATTACAGGATCACCACCCATGCTGAATACGAACGGTACACCAATACCAACCGTAATAACAGCGAATGCCGCAAATGCATTACCCATAATGATTGTAAATAATGCCATACCGATACAGTATGTTGCTACCCCAATCAAGACATTACCTGTCGGGATTACACTGGAAATGATGGAGGCAATCTTATCGCCTACTCCCGCAGTTGTAAACAACACACCTAAAGATGCTAATAATTGAGGAAGGATAGCAAATGATCCAATCGATTGGAATGTTCGGTTCGAATCCGCCAACAGCTCTTTCGGTTTTGCTTTTGTGATGATGAACGTCAGTACGAGAGCACACAATGCTGCAATACCGATCGCAACCGTACCTGGAAAGCTTGTGAAAGATGCTACAAGCATAGCGATGATTGCAATGGATAGAGATGGGATGAAGATTTTCAGCCCTAATTTTTCTGCTTTTAAAGTCGCAAATGTATCATCTAACTGCTTAAACGTCCCTATATTGATTTGCTTTGTTGCTGATAAAATAGCAATTACAACGACTAAGAAACCGACAATCGTACTTGGAATATAATCTCCTAGAATGAAAATGACAGCAAGAATGCCCCAAAATAAAGCTGTACCGATTCTTGTTTTATGGTTTGTATCTTTGATTGTGAATACCATGGTGATCCCCATGAATAAGCCGATGATGATATAAAATATTTGTAATAACAAATTAGAGAGTTGTGTCATATCCATTACTGCTCACCTCTAATTTTTCCACTTTCTTTAGCGGCATATTTTTGCTTAAGCCTTTTATCCAATAACATATTCTGAATGACCCACAGCACAAATGAAATGATGGCTACTGGAATTGCCACTTTAGCAACTTGCAGTGTATCAACTGGCATGCCGATTCCTTCTAATGTAGAAGCAATTAAAAGCACACCTGAATTTGCCATGAATACATTCTGTGCAAAGAAGTTACCGATATTATCAGATGCCGCTGCATACGCTCTAATCTTTTCCATATCTTTTTCTTCTATTTGTTCTCCGTATTTAGCAATAGCTGCTCCTTCAGCCATTGGGCTGACCAGAGGTCGAACGAATTGTGGGTGTCCTCCTAGCGTTACCCCCATCCCAATCGTTATCTTTCTTATTAAAGTATAGCCGCTGAGTAGTGCACCAACCGATAAGTTAGTTGCTTTCTTAATCAGCATAACTGCCTTCGCCTTCAAACCATATCTTTCACACAAACCAATAACAGGAATTGTGATCAAGAATAAACAGGTTATTCGATTGGATACAAAGGCTGTCCCCAGTGTATCTAAAATTTCAATAGGATTCATCTTGGCTACTAATCCAGTAGAGATACCCGCTGCAACAACTACTGCAATGGTATCCCACTTCAAGGCAAAGCCTACTATGATAATTAAAATCCCTATTAACTCCACAAGTCGCTCTCCTTCTCTAAGAATAGTAATTATTTAATGTAATTAAAGTTCATTATAAAATCGTACCTTTAAAATTGTAAAATAGTATTGTTTGGTAGTTTAATGCTTTAAATGGATAAAAAAGAAACTATCGTGAACTCTTTATAGTTTCGTTAATCCATTTCAAGAAACATAAAAAGGCAGCGCCCCCTAATCAGAGGGCTGACTGCCTTAATTAAAAATGAGTTTCCAAACACTCTCTATATGTGTCGAGTCATCACTGATAACAGCCTAATGAAGTGCTCTAACTTCCTCCCTAACGTACCGTGTTCATGATCTCTTCTCGTAGTACTTACGATGAAGCTCATGAACCTGCTCCGCGAGCTCGGGAACAGGACCGTCAATAGCTGTATCGCGAATAACATCTTGGATCGGAAGACTGCGTACACGCGATGGGGCAATTCCCATTTCATTCAGCCACTGTACCAGTTGGACGGAGGAACTAGCATAAACAATCCGCCCCAAACCAACCCAGCCGTGGGCCGCAGCACACATAGGGCAATGTTCACCTGAGGTATATACGGTCGCTTTGCTTCTTTCTTCTGGTGTCATATTCTCAGCTGCCCAACGCGCCAAGGCGAATTCTGGGTGCTGGGTGTGGTCACCACCGGCAATATGGTTGTGATCTTCTACAAGTACCTCTCCACTCTCTGAGACAAGGATAGAACCGAATGGCTGATCGCCAGCTTCCAGAGCAGTCCTTGCAAGTTCAATACAACGCTTAAGATGCTTCATATCTGAATCATTAATCATAATATGTCCATTCCTTTCATTTGGGAGTAACCTGATACGATATCGCCTCTGAACATCGTCGCGACACGGTTAGATCTTCTTGCAATAGCTTCAGCGGAACATGAGGCTTCGACCAGCACGATATTGGCCTCGTCACCGACTCTGGGCCATACTTGTTCGCCATTATCGTTTAACGGCGTCTTGCCATCGGTAATAAATTGCAGCGTCTGGGCTAACGACCGCTCATCGACCCATCCCGACACTTCCGCCAAACGACCGGCGCGTTCCAAAATATCCCCATTGCCAAAAGGCGACCAAACATCCAAAATATTATCGCATCCGACGGCAACCGTGACACCTTTCCTATGTAATAAACCGACTGGCGGAAACTTTCGTCTAACCGGTACGCTAGTAATAATGGAGATCCCGGCATCCGCCAAAAGCTCTCCCATGACTTCTGCTTGAGCTTGTGAGATGTCCCCCAGCCCAAAGGCATGACTGACGGCAACCTTGCCTTGCAATCCTGCTTCTTTCGTCAGCTGGGCCAATCGTTTCATCGTAAAAACACCAAGTTGATCGGCGTCATGCAAGTGCAGGTCAATGCCGGCATGACCTTCTGCAGCGAGCTCCATCATTTCCTGCAAGGAAGCTTCGATATCACCGTCCACCGTAGCCGGATCGACACCACCCACGAAGCTTGCTCCTTGGCGAAGGGCTTCTCTGACCCATTGTTTAGCTTTTGAACGCAATAAACCATGCTGTGGAAAGGCAACGATTTCGTAGGTTAACTTCCCTTCAAATGTTTGCAGCGCTCGCTTTACTTCTTCTAAGTTTTTCAATCCAACCTCAGGATAAATATCAACATGGGTACGCACATGCGTGACACCCGATTTCAAGTAGATACCAAGTAGTTGTTCCGCGCGTTCTTGCGTTGATGTCTGCACAGTAGAAAGTATTTGTTTCTCGATTTCAAGTCGTTCAAAAATATTGCTTGCAGGTGTTACCGCACGCCATCGATCACCAAGCAATGTTTTATCCAAATGACAATGTTTTTCGACGAACGAGGGAAGTGCTAACAGCCGTTTCGCATCTTTCTTGGGGAAGCCGTCCGGAATGGAATCACACGCTGGAACGATTGTTGCCACTTTCCCATCCTGGATCAAGAGATGAAAGCAATCGGTTTTGGTACCCGTAATCGCATCGTTATCCACTTGAAAACCCGTTTCCAACAGAACATTAGTTAACCAATATGTAATATTCAAAGAAGATGTGCCTCCTTTTTCATTCTTTACAAATATGCTAACATGGGACAAACCAAATGAAAATTATATAATAAATTAGTTTTGTATATGTTTTGCATATATGAGAAAGGAATCTATTCAACGATGGATATCAGACAGCTTCGCTATTTTATTGCAATTGTGGAGGAGAAGAGCATCTCAGCCGCGGCGAGAAGACTTCATATTTCTCAACCGCCTTTAAGCCAACAAATGAAAGCCATGGAGGAGGAACTCGGTGCGGTATTGTTGGAAAGAAGCGGGAAAAACATGGTCGTAACGGATGCAGGAAAAACCTTATATTCCTATGCATTGCAAATGGATCAATTAATGCAAGAGGCAAAAATGGAAGTGAATGAAGTCGGAAATGGGTTAAACGGCAGATTGACGATTGGAGTGAATACGTTTTCAGTTGCTGAGTTACCTGAAATCCTACATCAATTTCAAAAGCAATATCCAAAGGTGACGTACAAAATTCAGCAAAATGAGTCCGCTCATCTTTGTCAGCTAGTCCGGGATCGTGCTATTGAATTGGCATTCATACGATTGCCACTTGAATTGGACGATTTTTCAGTTCTTCACCTGTATACTGAACCATTTTATTTCATTACATCCAGGAAAAAGAAACGATTAGAACATGAAGTAACGCTCACGGACATGACTAACGAGCGGATCTTATTGCCAAGCACGCAGGGATTAGGTGTGCATTATTCCATTTTGGAAGCTTTCTCTAAGATTCAGCTGGCCCCCCCTGTTATCGGCGAATGTTCCGACGTTGCGCTTTTGATGGATTTAGTTTCTACTGACTTTTGTTCATCGATTATTCCGGAGACACTTCTTCATCGGTATAAAGGTATTGCGATTCATGCATATAAAATTCCTCCTGCAATTGGGATGTCTTCTCCACTTGGGTTAATATGGCTTAAAAATCATCGCTTATCCAACATGGCCCGGAATTTTATCGAACTATTCAAAAAAGAAGGGCGGCATCAGCAGCATCATGCCCATAAGGAAATGAATTGATTGCTATGACCGTTTAAGTGCCTTCAGACGAAAGTACCTTCCTTAATCTGCTTCCCGATAAGATACTGCTCACTAGCAGTACAAATCCACCAAACAGATAGGGCAAGTCGAAATGAACTTCAAACAAAATCCCTGCCAGCATCGGTCCAAATATCATACCGAGACTCGTATAGGCATTATTCATCCCTGCCATAAATCCTTGTTCATCCCCTGCCACTTTGGACAGCAGCGTATTAATCGTGGGACGCAAAATGTTATTAAACGTAAAAAATAACATCGTGACTGCCATGACATAATAGAAATGGCCAGAAAATAATAAGAGTACAAGGGATACCGCCGATAACAACAACATCGCACCAATAATCCGCTTTTCCCCGAATCGTCGAGTGATCCGGTCGGTTAACAAAAGCTGGTTCAAAGTACCGATGAGCGAACATACGGTAAGCAGTATAGAGATTTCACGCGTTGTAAATCCGTAAACTTGTACGACAAAAAGCGGAAAAATCGCTTCGAAATGCGTCAAACCGAAGGTCATAGCGAAAATAATGAATAACAGGAGAAAATAGCGAGATCGAACCGAAAGCACAATCTGCTTGAAAACATTATCCCTCTTTTCCTGCACCTGCCGACGCATCTGACGAATGTTCTCCGACAGCGATTCAGGCAATCCCCATAGACTGCAAATCATCGCTATGAGTCCTACACATGCGGATACATAGAATGGCGTTTTGATGCCCCATTCCGCTAGCATTCCTCCGATACCTGGTCCGATAATAAACCCAGAAGTCATCGACGCACCTAGCCATGACATAGACTTGCTGCGCTGATCATCTGCTGTAATGTCAGCAATATACGCAATAATGGACGGGATTAAGGCTGCTGAACCCACTCCGCCAATCATTCGCGATATGAATAATAAAGATAGATCGGTTGCTAACGCAGCGAGCAGGTTTGAGAATGCGAATAAGATCAAACCTATAATAATCATTGGTTTACGGCCATACTTATCTGACAAATTGCCTGCAAGGGGTGAGAATAGAAATTGAGTCAAACCGAAGCAGGAGACCAGATATCCCGCAGCCTGACCACTTGCGTTAAACAACTCGAGAAGTTCAGGCACAATCGGGATGACAAGACCCATACTTAGATTGGCTAGAAACATGTTCAATAGCAGTAATGGAAACGCTGACTTCTTTAACATTTACGATCTCCTCTATTAAATAGATAAATATATGATTCAGAAACTGAATACCCGTTCCCTCTCCATCTGCATTTGCATTTGTATATATTAGCATGTGGCTATCTACATTAAAAATATGAAAAACATATAAGGACTTAATATTTTTGATATACATGAAGGGTGCTGTATCTATATCATAAAGAGAACGCCCCTAAAGTTGAAAGAGCGTTCTCTTAATTTCTGGAGTAAATGCGATGCGATTCTTTCATCATCCTCTATTCTTCGGGCTTAATACATGCACGCCCTTCTCAGATACATATCCGAATAAAGCACCCAGAATCAATGTACCGATGCTCCCGCTAAGATTAAATCCCGTTGCAAAAAATGTAGAAGCTCCGATAAACGTCCCTGGTATAAACCCTAGCCATTTGAAACGTGACTGTAGGCACATGCCACATGCACCAATCGCTACAGCAACACCGAGACCCATTGTCTCACCTAAGAACAGAGCGAATACATTGGACATTTGCATCATGAGAAACCCCCAGATCACGCCGCTAAAATTCGTTATCAAGGTGGACTTGAGTCCCTTACTTCCACCGCCGACGGCAAAAAAGGTCGACCACCCTAGAAAACCAGCAAAAGTAATAAGCCCGAGCGACATGCTTAGCGCTGCCCAAATACCCGACAATATTCCCGTTACAATCCCGATCACGATCAATGATGACATTTGCTATCCTCCTACAATTTCAGCACATTAACCAAGTCGAAAGACTTACGGGCACATATGTATTAGATTTCTCAAACGTCATTTATTTATACGAAGATAGCTGCAGATATCTCGATCGAGATACAAAGAACGATGAGGCGGTATTTAACCATAAAAAAGCTGCCTTGAAGGCAGCCAGATTATCAATATCGTCCTACTTGCTGATGAGGCAAACCAAAACGGTTTTGCTCAATGCTTTGAGTTGTATAACTTCCCTTTATTCATCAACAGTCTTTTTTTCGGTAGTCTGGCAACTGTTTCTGCACTGCAGCTAGCATCTACAAATACAAAACTTGCATCGTCTCCAGTCTTAGGCCATTCTTGTGTACCTTCACCATTCAATGGCGTTACTCCTTGTGTAATTAAGCTTAAACTTTCACGTAACGAGCGTTCGCTTGATTTCCCAGTATAGTCGCAAAAATTATGCACTTTTTCTAAAACATCTCCAGGAACATAAGGGCTCCAAGAATCAAAAAAACCGTCACAGCCCAAGGCAACTTTAACGCCCTCCGCTCTCAGAATATCAATTGGAATGAGTTGAGAGTTTATAGAAATAGGGATAGTAGACATAATTTTCGCATTATGCTCGCTTAATTTTTTGGCGAATTGCTTCTGCATATGAGGTGACAATGTACTTAAACCAAATGCATGACTAAAAGCAGTGGCTCCCTTATAATCTTGTTCTTTCACCATGTCCAGCCATTTATCCATGGTATAGAAACCTACTTGTCCACGATCATGCAGATGCATGTCGACATCCACATCGTACTCTTTAGCTATATCCATTGTGACTTGCAATGATTGTTCGATGTCTTTATCAATGCCTGCCGGGTCAAGTCCCCCTAAGATTGTTGCACCAGATTCCAATGCTTGTCTTAATAAGTCAGGCATTTCTTCATGAGCAAGCAAGCCATGTTGAGGAAACGCTACAATTTCATATGTTAAATATTGCTCATAGGCTTTCAGTGCTTTTTTGACACCTTCTAAATTTTTCAATTTAATAAAGGGATCAATATTGACATGCGTTCGAATATGATTCACACCATTACTCAAGTGCAGTTCAATCATGGCAGATGCTCTTTGTTCCGCTGTTTCAGCAAGTTCCTCTAACTCAGCTGCTTCAAGAGCCAATCTCTCGGAAAATTTTTCACAGGACGACAAGCTCTCCAACCTAATGAGAGATACGTTTTATCCAAATGATTATGCATTTCTTTGAATGCAGGAAGTGCTAATTTCCCTTCCATATCCATGGCATCTGTATTCGGTACATTTTCAGTTGCGGGGATAATCGTCTGAATGACTCCTTCATTTGCAACTTGAATATGAAACAAATCGGTTTTAGTTTGAATGCTTCCATCTTCATACGTTGTTTCACCAATTTCTAGTCGAACATTTCGCAGCCATGTACTCATCGAAATTCCCCCTTTAGCTCTATCTCTTCATCATGAATTATCTTCCCTTTTGAAATTACTTTCGAAATAGGACATTGTCTGGCAATCAGATGCGCAGAGCTTACGGCATCGACGAGTAGCGCATTGGCCGTATCGCCAACTTTTGGCCACTGTTGCTCGCCAGCGTCATTTAATGGTGTTAATCCGCCTGTAGCATATTTCAAAGACTGCCCAATATGCCATTCATCAATATAGCCAAAACGTTGTATAAATTGATTTAATTTTCGAATCGTATCGCCACTTCCAAAAGGAGACCAGTGATCAATAAGGCTGTCATGTCCAAAAGAAACTTTGATGCCCCGATCATACAAATATTTCACAGGAATTGTAATCGGACCTGCCCCAATTGGAACCGTTGTTGTCACTCCGACATTATGTGTAGCCATCTGATCTATTAGCTTGTCTAATGATTGTTGGGGCAAGTCTGCAAATGCGAGTGCGTGACTGAGGGTTACTTCTTTATTAAAAGATCTTTGTTCGATTTCATTCAGGATTTGCCCTATTTCAAATTCCCCTAATGTGTTTTGTTCATGTAGATGAATGTCAATTGCTACATCGTATTTTTCGGCTAATTGAAAAGTTGTTTTTAAAACTTCACCGCTATTGCGATCTACTAAAGCAGGGTCTACCCCTCCGATATGAGTAGCTCCCATTTGTAATGCTTCTTCAAGGATTGTTAAAAATTCTGGACCATTACGTAATACACCATGTTGTGGGAATGCAACGATTTCATATGTGATTTGATCTTGATAACTTTCTAAAACGCGCTTCGCTATTTCTATATGTTTCGTCTCAATTTGGGGGTCAACATTTACATGAGTACGAATATGTGTATGACCGTTTTTAATATAATGTCGCACCATTGCATGAGCTCTCTCTTCAGCTACATCCAGTTGTTCAGGTAATAAGGTCGCTTCTTCTTTTAAACGAGAAAAAATACCTTCCGTAGCTGGAGTTGGTGCTTTCCACTCACCACTGAAGTATGTTTTATCAATATGTGTATGCATTTCTTTGAACGATGGAACGAGTAGTTGGTTTTTGGCATCTACTACTACTGCATCGCTAGCTTCGATATTTGGAGCTATTTCAATAAACTTGCCATCTTCAATCAAGACATCAACTATTTTGGTTTCTGTAGCTGTAACAAACGATTGGTCAACCAAATACCCTGTTTCCAAACGCACATTCTTTAATAATAATGTCAAAGGAATCTCTCCTCTTTTAAATTTTTTTAGTAGGGCGAATCATTAAAGCCGGTAGCAATAACAGTTATGATAATCTCATCTCGTAAGTTTTCATTAATGACAGAACCGATAATCATATTTGACTCGTTGCCTCCATCAGAAGCAATAATATTTGCAGCCTCTTGTACTTCATATAGGCTTAAATTTGTTCCGCCTGTAATTTTCATCAGCACACCTTGAGCCTCATTTATGAAGGTTTCAGCCCCAAATAATGGACTAGAAATAGCCTTTTTTGCAGCTTCGGCAGCACGGTTTTCACCTGTTGCGCTGCCAATGCCGATTAATGCTGAACCTTTATTGGACATGATTGTTTTGACATCGGCAAAGTCAACATTAATTAAACCTGGTACGGTAATGATATCCGAAATTCCCTGGATCGTTTGGCGTAGCACATGATCTGCTTCACGGAACGCTTCAAGCATAGGTGTATTCTTATCTATCATCCCCAACAAACGATCGTTTGGAATAACAATTAGAGTATCTACTGCCTTCTTCAGTGAGTCGATTCCAATTTCCGCTCGTGTTGTACGCTGACGGCCCTCAAACGTAAAGGGATAAGTTACAATGCCAACGGTGAGAATGCCAAGCTCATGGGCAATTTCCGCAATTGCTGGAGCGGCACCTGTTCCTGTTCCACCTCCCATTCCGGCTGTAACAATCACCATGTCTGCACCTTTCATTTTCGTTCGGAGCGTTTCATTGCTTTCATCGACTGCCTTTTCACCTATTTTCGGATTAGCGCCTGCTCCTAGACCTTTTGTCAATGTTGTACCGATTTGTATCTTAGTCTCTGCTTGTGATAATTTGATAGCTTGCATATCTGTATTAACAGCAATAAACTCTACACCCTGTGTCCCATGCTCGATCATACGGTTTACTGTATTGTTTCCTCCGCCACCCACACCGATTACCTTAATGGTAACTGAATTTGTATCAAACTCCATCTCCATCGCTCCCTCTGGCTCTTGCATATGCCCTTTCTCAAATGATCCAACATTAACTTTTTTTCAAAGCACCTATTGCCCTATTGTTATTTAAAGAAAAAGGCATTATTAAAGCTGTTCCTTAAAAGGAAGCTACTTTAACAATGCCTTCATTAAATTCTTCTACTCCCCCAAGATCAGTAGGATCTAACGTCAAATGGGGTATCTTCGTTTATAATTTTAATATAATATAACCTGATAAGCAATTAAGTTGTCGGCGGAACCAACCATGAGATCAAAGCGCAGGTGAAGCTAGAATACTCCGGTGAGTACTAACCTCCAAACCTTGTTCTTACCACAACTAACAGTACAATAATTCCGAGCAAAATCAGCCAGGCTACTGGGTGACCGAAATTTAATCCCCAGCCGACTCCGAACCTTTTCTCGACGATTAGGGTTGGATCCTTGCGATTGAAATAAATCATACCTAAAAGCCATTTATCATCATCATGGACAGGTCTGACATTGGAGTGATCGGCAGATCGCTCCAAGCGGCTTCCGCCCTGACCAGCCCAGAACGATAAGGCGAAGGCATATAGGATGATAAAGGCTATTATGATTAGGATAATGGGGATAGCGAAATTGATGTTAAGCAGAGATATCATGTTGAGTTGCACAACGGATAACAGGATAACTATTAAGAAGCTTGCTGTAACCATAAAACATGACCAAGTACGGCGGAAAGTTACGTCTTGTCTGATGGAACGGTTCGGATCAGTGGGATGAACCTGCTGCTTCACTCTGCGAATACTCCAATTCTCAAATATGAACAAAAGTGTTATGAACACTTGAATTATCGTAGGCATAAACACAGAACTATAAGATTTAGCTGCATAGCGGTCTACATTCCAACTGCTGTTGTAATGGATCGGAATCTGATCAGGAATGAGATCGTAGTTGCGTAGCACAGTTACAATACTAACAATAATAAATAAAACATGAATGAGAAACCAATAACTGGACAAGCCAATGTTTCTTTTCCGAAAACCAGTGTCCACTGCCATGATCGATGGTTCCGGAGCAATAGGCAGCATAGGTAGTACACTTTTCATTTTAAAATGATAGCTCATGTTTATGACTAAGGAGATTACGACCATGACGAGTGAATAAGTGACAATGATCCAACTTTGTTGCTTGGAATGTTCATCACCGTATATTAGGCAGATGATACAAACAATGAATAGGATGGTATGCAGGGTGGCACTAATCCAAGCATATGACTTCCGCATCTGGCGCAGAGGCTCACTGTGGAATTGTACAGCGCTGACGGTGACCCCAAAACTAATCGTCTCTCTTGTTAAATAAGGCATGCTTACCATGAGGACAATAGTAGGTACAAATACAAAGATCATTACTATAACAGGCATTATCGTCATATCATTCGCCTCCACATATACATAAGTGTGTATTAGAAATACTCTATAACCCTTAGAGCATAGGTAATTCATCACGACGCCTTTTTGCGTATGATTATCCTATTAACTTAAGATAGGTAATCGACTTGAACATAAATTTAATTATAATCGATTTTAGTGACCACAAGGGTGAAATTAACATTTTATCCAGATCTTTTTGCTACGCAGAGCTACTCATCTGACACTTGAATATAGTAAAAAAATAACCACCAATTAAAATGCAAAGGCATTTTAGTTGATGGTTAAATAACTTACTTGGCTATATAGTTTTGCTTACATTCCCTAAATCATCTTTTTTAAGCATTAGCATGACAACAAAGGAAATACAATATAAACCTGCTAAGTAGAGCATCGCAACTTTCATATCATAATTTTGGAGAATGTAGCCGACAAGTATTGGTGAAAAACCGCCTATAGCTCGACCAAAGTTAAAAATGGTGTTTGTTGCCGTACTTCGAATTTGAACGGGATATAGACCACCAATCAACGCTCCATATCCGGCGAACATTCCATTTGAGAAGAATCCTACAATTGCACCACCTATTAGCACACCCATACTACCAGTCGCATAAGAGTATAAAAACACAGCACATGCAGAGGCGATAAGGAAGAGGCCAAAGGCACGCTTTGCGCCAAATCGATCTAAGAATAGTCCAAAGGTTAACATACCAATAATCATGCCAACGGCAGTACTAATTGTCCAAATAGCAGAGCCTGAAACAGATAAACCTTGTGACTTTTGCAACATCGATGGTAGCCAAATCATTAATCCGTTATAACCGGCAATTTGAACAGTTGCCATTATGATTAAAGAAATTGTTGTAATCGCTGTTCGTGGCGTTTCAAACAATTGTACTAACTTGCCCTTTTCATCTTTCTTACTAGCTTTTTTATCCTTCTGAGCAGCGAGCCACTCAGGTGATTCATCTAAATTCTTTCTTACGATAAAGGCAAAGATAACAGGTATTACACCAACAAAGAACAATGCTCTCCATCCTAAAGTAGGAAGGATGACCGCACTTAGTAATGCTGCTAAAATAACACCATATTGAGCACCTACACTAACATATGATGACGCACGTCCTTGTTTATTTTTGGGCCAAGCTTCTGCAACAAGCGCCATACCAATACCATATTCTCCTCCGGCACCGATTCCTGCGATAAATCTAAATAGATATACTTGTTCAATGTTAGTGGCGAGTCCAGTTAAAGCTGTACCAATTGCAAACAAGAAGACAGTATATGTAAAGATCTTTACCCTTCCAAACTTATCTGCTAAAATACCGAAAATAATTCCTCCTAATAGCATCCCTACATTCGTTATAGAAGAAATCAGTCCTCCAGTTGCTAAATCAATGTTAAATTCTGAAATAATCATTGTCATCGCAAATGAGATAAACATGATGTCCATGCCTTCTAATGTTAAACCAGCTACCGATGCGACCACGGTTTTTTTACGATAATCCATTCTACGATCCTCCAAGTATGTTCTAGATGAAATAATTCTCTTTTATTTACGAATGAACGGATGTACCTGTAAAAAACCAAATTTTCCATTCTCCTTTTCAGCCTCTCTGGACTTCCTTTAAAAGAGATACGCTAGTTGTGTCATCACAGCTAACGTGCAAAATAAATACCCTTTCGTCAGATTAGACAAAAGGGCATGAATAAACAAAGTATTAATAAGATAATAACTTCACATATCAAGTATCCCTTTTCAGCCTCTCTGGACTGTATTAAAGGTAATTGTTCCAAAAGACATCTTAACAAAGTTATCTATATTACTCAATAAAAATTTTATGACACCAAACTAAAATACTCAGCCTAATGGAAAAATGAACGAATGTGAAGATGAATATTCTGCTGTATCTATCAGCAAAAATTATATAGATATTCTTTCATTAGAAGACTGGCTACGCAATTTTTGCTAATTTCGGATTTTTTTTATACTGAGAAAACCAATAATAAGAGTTTTACTTATCTGTTTCAGTCCTCACCAACAACGCCACACTCTCCACATGTGTGGAGTAGACAGTGAGAACAAACTTTATACAATATGCCCCTAAGTCTGCCAAATCGTACTTTTTAATGATCTAGCCTTTGTTAGGTCTACAATTATCTAAATTAATATAACTAAATATTTGTATGCTTCTATTCTACACAAAATTAGGTGTTTTTGTGGTATTACGGTTTACCGTATCACTTTACCAGCTAATCTTAAAGGGTACCCTTGTTACTGGTACCCTTTAAATAGAACTACAATAAAACTCCTCCTACCTCATCATTTTTGTGTATGAGGATGTTTTGATTGATAAATTGACTAATCTCATCCTTTAGATAATTATATCCAAAAGGTACTTCTTTCGTAGTTGGATCAACGGGTTCTATCTGAATAAAAGTTACACTTCCATCGTGCTTATGCTCAAAAGCAACTCCGTTTAATTGTTTGGGATAGAGTGCAATAACCTTACTTATTTTACCGGTACGGTTCCTCTCAATGGGACAACGATACAGTATCCGATTATAATCACTTATTTGAATAAAATCATCTGTCTCTCGATTGAACTGTGTATTCCATAAATATCTGTACTTACGATATTTGACTTCAATAACTAAGGCCTTAACAAGCTTACCTGTCGTATCAAATATATCCAATCGAATATCAGGTCTATTATGAATATTCGCTATAAATCCATACTCATCTTCATTCAGACGCCTTGGTAACTCTTGATCATATACAAGATCCACCCTGTAGCCATTTTTAACAAAGGTCATCTTCTCACCTGTAAGCAATTCCCCAATAAATCTCTCCTGGGAGTGGTCAGCAAGCCATCCTGTTTCCCATTCGAAACCTAATTCATTGAAAACATCAATTACTAAGCAAGTGGAGTAAACCTCCATCAATTTTGAAGAGCGATTATATGGATACGTGCTCTCCCTATTTGAAGAATTCCGTTTCATCTGAAGATGAATTTCTTTGTACAAACGATATAGCACTGAATAACGTTGATCTCGGAGCACAAATGTTGGGGGTCTTTTAAACACTGGTATATATTTGATATCGCTTAACCAACTATCCTCTAAGTACCTTGAAAACATACTGACCATTTTCAATATTTTACTAAGTTCATTTTTTATTTTAGCAACTTCGTCTTCCTGTTGTATTAACGTTCTTATTATACCATCCCTTTCATTCCTAAGTTGTCTCACCACTCTCTCATTTCCGTATTTCACTGTAGTTTGATCATATCGATATAAACTATCATTCACTTGCTGAAGGCGACTTTTTGAGAGGTCGATTTTATTTATTTGCAATTCATATCGCTTTCTAAATCCATTCTCAAGGCCCTTTACGTTGCGTTTTAAGAATACAAGGAACCATTTAAGCCATTGGTTCTCAAGAACATTCGTTGTTAATACGGCATGTCTTTCATAATAATGTTCAGGACGGTCTAGATTTGAGTTGTTCCTACCACCCTTCATAGCAAGCCAACGCTGACTTTTTATATCTGGCTTCTTAGATACAGAGCGAATGTTATACTGCTGCATGATGTGTTCAGAAGGTGATTCTATTATTGATTCAAGGGCGTGCTTTAATTTCGAGTAATTTTCTTGTATGTGCCGATATACGTTGAGTATATGAACAGAAGATTGACCTTCGTCTATGTAGGCACCAAAACGTCTTGTTACAAGATCATAAGATAACCCTGAAATCTTTTGTTCTAAATAGTTTCTAAGATAAAACAATCGATCTTCATCGAAGTTGCTACCTCTAATAGTATACATTCCATGATAAATTCCTTGCGTCGTTTCAAGGCGAACCATGTAATGACCAGGGGCAGGCATGTGATCAATATCACGGATTTGAACTAACTCTTCTTCACTTCCAGGTTCAAGAATTAATATATCGTCACTGTCAAATCGATCGACATATAATCGATCAGAAGTACTGTTAGATTCAAACCTAATCCGGATTGCCTGATATTCATTTATTTCTACAGATGGAAATAAACTTCCGGTTTCGTATTTTAATAATGTAAGTTCAGCGTCTCTCCAATTCTCATGATTAAAGCGTCTACCAATGAATACTTTAGGATGCATAATCATGGATTGCCATCTCCCGAGCTTTCCGATGTATTTCATAAAGTGTAAACTCGAAATCGCTTATTTCCCTTGCTCTATCACTCGTGAAAAGATCAAACAATTCACTTTGTTGCACGTTGCCTTGATTCTCACTCGCAACTCCAATTAACTTCTGAAATTGTTCAGAAGAACCACGGATTTTAGTAAGAATACGTTGTTTACATTGGAGATCAATTACTATCTTACGATCTAAATATGGCTTGCCTTGTTGATTTAGTGGTATAGAGTTTAAGTATTCCCCTATTTTTCGAATAACACGGTGAGATACTCCCTTTTGATAATCATACTGTTGAATTATGTCATGAATCTCATCGAAAAATTTCAACTCTTCTAAGCTAAATGCACTTATCGCAAGATCTTTACTACTCCAATTTGTAAAGACATCCTTTGACCCAAATGAAATAAGTGGCTTTGTAGGCTCGACAAACTCCCGCTCCAACAGAGAGCTAAAAGATAATTTTCGTAGTGTTACGATATTAGCACGATCTAAAAAACGATCTGAAAAATTCTTTGTTGTTTCATCTATATTTGCAGTACCGATAAATACAATGTTATCTCCTATTCCAATCGAATCAGGATAATTAGCTCGATTGTGACACGTTGCCGTCTCTTTATTGTATAGCCTCAGTTTCCGTTCCTGGTTTTCCGGTAACTCCAAAATACTAATAAATGGGGCGAACCAATATTCTACCTGGCTTAGATTCATCTCGTCAAAAGCAACTATGTGCATTTGTTCAGGGTGATCTTTAGCATGTTTTAAAAACTCAACAAAGCCTGTATCTGAAGGTACGTAAAGACCTGTAGAAGCGTTCAGATATCCCAGTAAGTCGCTTGGTTCTGTATAACTTGGACTAATAGGTAATACCAGAAGAGTGTTTTTCTCCTGTTTAAGTCCCATGGCCTCTGCGTACAGTAAAGCTAGTTGAGATTTTCCAGTACCCGACATGCCAGCAAGAACGGTTATAGGATTAGTTTTCACACTTACGTGGAAATTCACAAGGTCATTCATGTGATAGAACAGTCCCTTGGATTCTCCCAAAGTTTTCAAGTGCTCGAGGAACTGGCTTTCTAGATCATCATAATTAATTTCATCTTGATCAACCTCATCCTCATTATTCTGTTGAGAAGAAGTACCGATTGTGATGTCTTGTTTAACTTCCAAACGTTCCTTTTCTGAGTTTCCAACCTGAGTAAAGGTAGAATTTATTTCATATAAATACTTTCTATCTAGGAAAACTAAATTATCGCTACCATAAATTTGAAACTCGGAAATTGCATCCGGATCAATTTTAACTCTTTCTACGGTTTCAAGTAATGATTCATAAGCCCATCCTTGATCAACTGAGTCTTTCCAATTACCATTCAGCTTATATAGATACTCACCACAAATTACATACTTCGGTCCTTCCGCATGAAAATAATAATCCTGAAAGCGAAGAGCCTTACCAGACTGAAGAGAGGATTCCCATGAACTTATACCCATCGTGAGTTTTGGAACAGATACATACTCGGCCCCCTCTTTATAACCCTCATCTATATTTTTTATCTCCAAATTTTTAAATATTTTCTCCGAGTACCCATCTGCAGCCGTCATGTAATTAACCTGGGGGCGAAATACAATTAATTTGTTTTCTAATCGACTTCTTAGTGACTCAATACGTTTGTCTAGATCATAAGTATAGGTATATCCCGCTGGATAGAAATTACGTGGAAACCTGAGGTTATTATCAGTTAAACCGATATAAAGTGGACTTAAGTTACGTTCAAGTAACATATCGTTTAATTCTAATAATGGAACTGGTTCTGGAGATACTGGCTTAATAAAAAATTGGGGATTATTAGAATGACCCCGTGGCATGACCGGTTCATCTGTAGGGCCATTCAAATTGTCTTTACTTGTCAACGTACCAAGCATCAAGCATTGCGATATGTTGGAATACCGTCTTTTTTCTTCTGGATCAAGTCTAAACATTCGATTCTTCTCCCCGCTTCCAAATGGATAAAAGTTCAATTAATGATTTATGATCATGTAAAACAAAAGTGGAACAGTTCATTCCCTTTAACGATTTCTGTAAAGCGAACAACTTTTTTGAGGATACTCCATTTTGTTGAATATATATTCGAGTGAGACCATTCTTAATAAGAGAATCTTTTTGTTTTTCCCAATCCTTAAAAGTAACAAAAATCACCTCGGGAAATAGATATTGGGCTAATGATACGTCTGATGACTCGTAAAGCACACAAAAACCATTAATTTTTTCTGTTACATCTACCTTCCAACTCTCTAATTGACGACGCAGATTAAGAATTTCTTGATCTTTTGTTTGAATCATAGTTTGATATAGCACCTTTTGCTCTTCCATTTGAGACTTATTGATGTCAACTAACTGTGCAATTTCCAGTTCTTTATCGACAATCATTTCCTTCATATTCTCAAGTTCTTTCTGGAGGGTATTAACTGTTTTTTTTACAACAACAATATTTTTATTGGCTTCATCCGCTGCTTTCAGTCTCACTTTAAGTTCTTTTAATGAATTTTCCACTTCCTGAAGTTTAGTCTTATGAACCTGTGACTGTTCTAATTCGTCAACCGCTTCTTTCCCTTTTCTAGCTATTTCATATAAAAAATTTGAAACTAAGCCATAACTAATAATATAATCCAAACTATCATGTTGAACTGCATAAGCAATTGAGGATAAACCATGATTCTGAATATTCTTATAGTAAGCGTAAAATTCCTTGGGTGACATCTTTTTTACTTTATTGAGCTCTATCTTATATTGTTTAGATTGTTCACTCGACAATAATAATAAAGCTGACTTAAAAAGATATTCTTTTTGCTGATCACTAAGATAGAGATCCTGACTTAATAACTTAAGTGCTTCCTCATCTGTTTTGACCTCTAAAGTAAAATCGAATAGTTTTTCACTGTTTTCTAATTTTCGCTGCAACTCAGGCAATATCTCTTCAACAAGCTTAATATCATATTTAATAGTCAAAGCTACTTTTAAATGATCAGGTATGTCTTTAGAAGATATACGTGCTAAAAACTCTTCATTTGATGTCACTTCTGATAAATCATTAAGATCATGACCATTATAAAAGTGTTGAAGAAATGGGTCGACTTTCAGTTTTTTTGTTTTAGGTGTTTGACGTTTAAATATCTGGTTAATATACTTCTTTTTCAACTTTAATGGAGGCTGCTTTGAAAACCCCGGAACTGTCTCCTTAAATTTATTTATGATTTGATTTGCACTTTTATCGTCCAAGAGACTGACATAAAAATCAATTACTTCTGACAACTAATACCATCCCCCTAATTTTCTCTAGTATTTCGTTTTCTTTCAACAATATCTTTTTAAAATGAACATCTCCTTTTTTCTATTATACCTCTTTTGTGGGTAATTTTAACTATATTAATTCTTGAAGAAAAAGTAATCCGAACATTGATCTGTTTAAGTTACATATAGGACATTCTCCTAAAATATCATTCTGTCCGTTTGCATTGCATATCTCTAGCTCAACTAGTTTAGATGCACATTAGTGCACTTCTCTTGTATAAGATTTTGCTAGTACTTATGCACTGTACACTCTTCCTTTCACCCCTCCCAGACAGGACATTTTTCTGTAAATTAGGTAAGATGCGTATGTACTACTGACAAAGAAAGAACAGAAATATTCGCTTGAATATCATAAGAATCTCTTCTCAAATGTTTTTTGGAAAGAGGTTGGACTGTCTCCGACTTTCATGTTGAAATCACGTCAAGAACAACTTCAAAACATCTCGTTATAAAGCGACTTATAGCCAATGTTAAGGCTAAAAAGTTCAATATGATTGTGGCAAAAGAACTTTAGAAGCTTGGATCAGCATTTAGCTATTCTTCAACGAACACATCGCTGTGTGCGATTGCGCAGAATAGGAATGCACTTTAAAAAGGATAGGGCGGATATACTTCTGGGAATTTATATAAATAAAGTGCTCTAACTCTCACTATAAAGACAGGCGACCTGCCCTAGAAAGTGAAACGGCATCTAGACTTGTTGACTGCTGGAAACTAGACTAATACCCATTAAGCTCGTAGAATATTCAAAAAAGAATCAGAATGCAATGCTGACAACCATGACAAAGAATTACGAAAAGTTGAAAGCAAACTAGATTTACTAGCAAAAAAACAGAATACCTGATCCTGAATGAGGGAGAGTTTACACAAGAGAAGTGGCGTACTCAAAATGCTTTGGTTTCGAGATGAAAACACCTTACTTTCTGAACAAAATACCGAATTGATTAAGTAGATAAAAAACGAAAAGACTTGGATACAAACATCCAAGTCTTTGAGAAACAAGTGAAGAATTTGCTACATCTCGATTTCGAGGATGAGCGGATACTCAAGCAAAATGATCATTCAGAAGATTAAAGTTTGGAAGCATTAAGATACATTACAATACTCCTCATTCAAAACTTATACAAGGATCAATCTTACCCATCCATTTTAACCACACTGTACACTCCACATGCACTGTAACAGCATAATTATCTATTTTACATAAGTGCGAGATTAGGTGTAAATCACTAATATATATTGCTTAGCACTACACATATTTGCACTTTTTTACAAAAAAAGAACCGAGGCAATCTTCGACACTCTTATTCCAACATTTATATTTCTCCTGCAAGGTTTTCAACAATCGATTATTTTACATTTGTTACTTCATTAATGTGCTTCTCTGGCCATCCAATAATAGAATAATCAATATAACTCCCATCATAAGATAACAATTTCAGGAAAACTCTATGGAATAATGTCTTATACACTTTAGAATAGAAAATTATCAAATCTAATGCTTCTTCTGATGTGCCATGTTTATCGTGTATCATAGCATTACGTGCTGCAATTGCTTTTTTGTCCACATCTCCAATTGGTAATCCTATTTCATCAAAAAAGAAATCTAAGCTCTCATTTACCCCCATGTTAAAAGACCCTTTCATTCTTCTAAGCATTCGATCGGCATATTCAAGCCCGCTTAATTTCCTCTCAATTTCTTCAAAACTTTCGTTCAACAATTGATCAAATTGGCTTTTTGGCAAGTATACGCCTTTCGTTTTTGATTTATTCGATTTGAACCATCCTTTTTTTAGAATTTCTAAAGCGTTTGCTATTATTGGAATATTAGTCCCGACTGGCACATCATCTGATATCCAAAAACTCCATAATGCATTTTTCAAGTTCAGCTCTTCTCTGTATTCAAGGTATTTCGGAACTAACTCACTCAGTAGAGTTTCAGCCCTCCCCCAACTGTCATAATTATCTATTTTTATAGGGTAAGACCCTGAATTCCTGCATTTTGACACCACATTATTTCCCCACGGATTCTGGGAGATTTGCTTTAAAAGGTAGCCGTTCTCATCGTATTCTGTATACCCTACCTTTAAGAGATGTTTTCCAAAAATGAAACTAACTATCTCACTTATTCCTTCTCTCTCACTTTCGTTAGGTATCCTGCCAAACTCTTTTCTATATTCAATTCCAATGTTATTCGACCATTTAGGCCCTAATTCTTTCGGCACTTGTTGAATAATAAATTTGAAATCAGTTAATTCGACCAGCAAATAATCACGATCATGCGAAACTGATTCTCCGTTTATTTCCTTATTTTTCAGTTCAGAGCGTTCAAGGTGATATTTTTCTGAATAAACCCTTTCGGTAGATCTACAAAATAAGAAATCCTGATTCGGACCATTAAGGAACCATTCCGTTAATGAATTCGCTTCCGATTCAGTTGATGTTTTTTTTTCAACTTCGAAGACACGTAACTCTGCTTGGTATTGAGTAGTGTATTGTTCATCCCTTTCTAATTTATGAGAAGTTGATACCCCTCCTATGTAACAATGACGAAGATTAAATTGCTGAATTCCATGTTTTCCAGACCCAGTTATCTCCAAAGGGTTAATTCTCTGTCCCGCCATGCCCTTAGCATCATTACTATGAAAGTCAGGATTATTATCTCCGTATATAAATCCTTTAATATTATATTCCTCGTCACGAGATATAGTTATCTTATTAATGTTAATAGACTTTTCGGGAATATACGCCTTTTTAAACTCATATTGTTCTTGCAAACCCTCCCACTCCAAAAAAGATGAAAAATTATAATTTATACCCAATATCTATCACTCCCTGAATGATTTGTCTTTCGCATTTCCATATTATAGCATAACAAGGTTTCCGAAATAGCCATCACTATATAGTTAAAAGCCGAGTGAAAACTCAGGTATTATTCCTGAAATCTCATTCGGCTTATTATAAATATATTTTTCTCAGGATGGCGAGTTTCTACATTCAGCAAATAATAAGAACATTGGTTGTCAAAAGGTTGTCATATGCTCCCTTTAACCTATTAACAGCCCTCAAACCCGCATTCCACCGTAGCCCATATAAATAAACTCATGCTACAATACGGTCATTTTCTCGATTTCTTCCCCAACTTTTTCTATCACGCCTTTATTAGAATCTGAATAATTTCTTTATATAAAAACAGAGGAAAAGGCTTGTTGGAGCTGGGTTTTCCCCTTTCCACTCTGCCTTTCCCCGATTTTATCACGTCTTTATTCGATTTTTAGCACGAGTTTATTACGAATAGCACGGGTTTATTTGTTATCTACAATATTTCTCACCAACACCGCCACACTCTCCACATGCACCGTATGCGGGAACATATCCACCGGCGTAACCTCCACCGTACGATATCCCCCATCCTCTAGCACACGCAAGTCCCTTGCGAGCGTGGATGGATTACAGCTCACGTACACCACACGCTCCGGCTTCATCTCCAAAATAGTCTCCAAGAGACGTGGATCGCAGCCCTTACGCGGAGGATCGACAACGATCACATCTGCTTCAATCCCTTGCTCTTTCCAGCGTGGAATCACATCCTCAGATGCACCGACCTCGAACTCCACATGGTTCATCTCGTTAAGCGCAGCGTTCGCACGTGCGTCTTCAATCGCTTCCTTCACGATCTCAACACCATACACCTTCTTCGCATGCTGTGCCAAGAACAGTGAGATCGTACCGATGCCACAATACGCATCAATAACGGTCTCGTTCCCAGTCAATCCAGCATACTCCACCGTCTTGCCATACAGTACTTCCGTCTGCGCAGGGTTGACCTGATAGAAAGAACGAGCTGAGATGGCGAACTTCACGTCTCCGATATAATCATGGATAACCTCACGTCCCCACAGGACACGGGTAACATCCCCAAAAATAACATTGGTCTTACGAGTGTTCACATTCTGGCAAATGCTTACAACCGCTGGAAGCTCCTCCCGAATAGCTGCGATCCACTCATTCAAACGTGGAATCCGCTCACCGTTTGTCACGAGGACAATCATCATCTCACCTGTGGCGAAGCCGATCTTCACGACAACATGGCGCAGCAGGCCTTGTCCGGTTTCTTCGTTATACGCCGTTACACCGAGCTTCTGACCAATCGCTTTCACACGGCTTACCACAATGTCGTTCTGTTCATGCTGGATCAGGCAAGTCTCCATATCGATAATACGGTGACTGCCACGGGCGTAGAAACCACCGACCAGACCGCCTTCGGTCACACCAATCGGCACCTGCGACTTGTTACGGTAACGCCAAGGCTCACTCATTCCAAGTGTAGGACGCACAATAATCCCTTCCTCACCCGCAGCCTGAGCAGCCCCGGAATCCGTTGTGTCCTCTGAGACTCTACTTGCTCCGACCTCAGCATCTCTCCCTGCTACCCGTAGCTTCCCGATCCGCTCCAGGTTGTCCACGACAAGCTGACGCTTCCATGCCAGCTGCCCGGCATAGTCCATATGCTGCAGCTGACAGCCGCCGCATTGATTATAGATCGGGCAAGGTGCCGAAGTCCGAGCGTCGCTCGCTTCTACGAGTTCCATGAGCTTACCATAGCCGTACTGCTTCTTCGTCTTGAGCACTTTCACGCGTACCTTCTCGCCCGGCAATGCTCCTTGCACGAACAACGTGTATCCCTCGGCACGGCCTACGCCTTCTCCGTCATGGTTCATTCCGATAATATCGATGACCACCTCGTCGTTCTTGGCCACCGGCAGTCCGGCAATCACCGGCGAAGGTTTGTTATTACGTCGCGGACCGCGTCCGCTGCCGTTCTTCTTCATGATGTACTGTTCACTTCTTTCCATTCAACTTGTATAGCCAAAACCTCGTATATGATCATGCGCACTAAGGGAGTTCATCTCCCATACATCGCTTTTCATCCTTTTCAACTTAAACGAATCATACACTGATTCACTCTATATCAATCTATATTCCCTCAGTCTTACACATCCATAATCAAAATTCGGATATAAACAACAAAAAGCCCCCATAAGGGAGCTTATCGAAAAGCTCTGTCCATCATTATACGGGAGCTTCTTGTGACATTCAATCTAATTCATATCTCACGCAAAAATCCGCAGATGATGCGGCAGATTGCGGAACTTGCCTGGCAGCATACCGCCATACTCACCGTCCAAATTCAACATTACCGGTCCAGGAGAGACAACTTCCATATAATCGGTACGGAAGTGAATGACTTTCTTGTCATTGATATGCTCTCCACGCAGGGCGAGTGAGACAACACGAACGAACTCTGCAAGATTACATTTTCGGAGTGCAATAACGTCGAACAAGCCGTCATCAATGCTAGCACCGGGAGCAAGCCTCTCGAAGCCGCCAACCGAGTTACTATTCGCGATAAGGAATACCATGAACTCATCGTGAATCGTCTCCTGGCCGCTCGCCTTAATGATAAGCTCCTGCGGCGTCAGACTGACCATTTTCTCCAAACCCTTCAGATAATATGCCAACTGGCCGATCATCGTCTTCAGTTTGCTTGGAACCTCGTACGTAAGCTCCGTAAGCGTGCCACCGCCTGCAATATTAATGAAGTAACGGTCATTCGCTTTACCAAGGTCAATCGGCCGTGTCTCATTCCGGATCACCAAATCACAGTAATCCTCCCAGTTCTTCGGAATGCCTAGCGCCCGAGCAAAATCATTCGTTGTTCCCAGAGGGAACACACCGAGTGGTGGTATATTCTCTTTCTCCGCCATGCCATTAATGACTTCATTCAGTGTTCCGTCGCCACCGGCGGCAATAATGAGGTCATAGCCTCTTTCAACTGCCTCTGCGGCTGCGAGAGTCGCATCTCCCTCACCGGTTGTCGCATGACAAGAGGTCTCTATACCCGCGCTATCCAAGCGCTGCAGTATATCGGCAAGTCGCCGCTTCATTTCCTCCCGCCCAGAGGTGGGATTATAAATTAATCGCGCTTTTCTCATTTACGATACGCCACCTGTACTCATGATTTCAAGGGTTCCAGAAGAGTATGAACCTGGCGCAGCATCCACTGCGGAAGCAGCGGATGGGGTAACAATGTTCGGCCTGAATAACGACACGAAATCCCCTCAAGCCGCTCCGGGATCACCTTTTCTGTAAAATATCCCTCACTTAAAAAAAGCGGAGCCACGATCACCTCGTAGCCGCGCTCCTCCCACTCTACTGCCTTTTCCCGAATATTCCCGGGATTCAGTAGTGCAGCATCCGCGGACAACCCGCTCACTTCCGCTACGCGCTTAGCTAAAGAACTTATACCCCGTTCCCAGCGGGCGCGAAACAACTCATGACGGCTGCCATGGCCAACCAGCAGAACCACTTCGTTCGAAGGTTTTACGGACAGCTCACGAACCTTATCCCATACCATAACAGCAGCATCTGGATCGTCGTCGAACGGTGTGCCAAAATGAACACATGCCTTCACCTCAAACGGTTCAAGGTCCGTTTCCTTATCAGGAACAGCCTTTACACCCAAAGCGTATGCTATTTCATCGACATGCGTGCTGCCCGAAGATACAAACAATGGAATAACCAGCATGTCCGTGACACCCTGGTCTTCCAATGCAAATATACCGTCCTGAATGAGGCGACCTTCGACTAACTCCAAATATGAAGCCACTACCGGTACATCCACATGGTTAGCTAGCTCCTTAACAGCTTCGTCCACAAGCATTACCCACGACTCTTCTCTGGAGCCATGACTGATAACGAGCACTCCAAACTTCATTTTAGCGCCCTAAGCGTTCCAGCGTCATTTTATATCCGTCATTACCATAGTTCAAACAACGCTTCACACGTGAGATGGTAGCTGTGCTTGCCCCGGTTTCTGCTTCAATCTGGTTGTATGTGGATCCTTTGCCGAGCATACGCGCGACTTCCAGCCGCTGAGACAAAGATTGGATTTCATTGACGGTGCAGAGATCGTCGAAGAATACATAACACTCCTCTACACTCTTTAAAGTCAGAACTGCTTCAAATAATTGATCGATGCTTTTATCATTTAGTTTCTTTAACTGCACTGGATCATCCCCTACCGTTACTTGTACGCCCCTTCATTGTACCTGAGCAGAAGCATTCTTTTCAAGCATTAACGATTTCACGCACTACAGGACGACTATATCATTTACAATTTTATGTCAAAATAATCTATCAAAATAAAAACTTTCCCTCTTAGGCACCCGCCCGATTCCGCTCCTATCCCGTAAACACGGGCATAAGCCTAATCCATTAGCCCGCCTATTTCATACAGTATAGTAAACCATACAACAAAGGAAAGTGATAAACATGTCAGGTCATTATCATTATCACCACCATCGCCGCCCCTCTAATCAGCGGGCAATCAGCGAATTGCCGCCTGCATCGCCTTATCCAGGTGTTAATCCATATGCTGACTTTCCGACAGAAGGGGATTATTCTTCCGGTTTCTCTCCTTATTCCAATTCGGCAGAGCCTCCAATAACCTCCTTCGAAGGTTCACCAGAGTATGGAGGAAACTATCCGGTTCCTGTGTCGGCGGTCGCTCCTGCTCCTTCGAGCAGCAGTTCCGGTGGTTTAGCAAGCTTACTCGGAGGACTTAACCTCAGTAACCTTGATGTAAAAGGAATCATTGAGAAAATGGGCGGCATTGACGGTCTGGTTGCAAACGTGGGCAAAGTCCAGAAAGTTATGCAAGGTTTCCAGCAGCTAGCCCCCATGATGTCAGTTTTAACCGGTGTTTTTGGTAAAAAAGGTAAGGGGTCTTCCCCGAAATCGCTCGATTCCTATAGTAGCGGATATCATCCAAAAAAACGGCGTTCCTCATCTGCTAAACGTCGCTCCGGTTCACGCAGACCCTCAAAAAGAGGACAGAAGCGTAGACGCTATTAAATAGATTCCTCTATCCATAGGTCCGTGCGTAGGTTATGAAGTCTTATGGCACAGCAGCCAAGACTGATACAGGACATAGGCCAATCGAAACAGAAGGCTGTCATAGACCTTCCGTTTCGATTGGCCTATTCCGTGCTTCATTACATATATCCAACCGTAAATCATTAACGGCTCCAATCTCCGCCCCCGGTGGCTCCCTCATTCCCATCCGGAGTATCATGATCCAGGGATTTAAGGCGAAACCAATAGGATGCACGTAGTCCGGATCTTAGCAGCATCATAATACTGCCGATAAGATACAATACCGTCGGAATGCTTCGCATGTTGGGATAAAACATCAGTATACTACCTGATATAAACAACAAACCCGTCACAATCTCGCTTAAGATCATGCCGGTCTCATATCGATTAGTCACGGTTAATCTTCTTTTTCGTTTGGTGTTCTGAATTACTCTTCGCAGCATTCTAGAACGTAGAGGCTCACCTGATCGATGCTTACGATTTCCTTTGAAATGTCTTCGAGCCTTATTGATCATCGTCTAATCCTCCCTATGTCTCGTTTTACCCGATAAAGAAGGAGTGAATCGAAAATGACCCCATTATCTATTTAAACCAACCTCTGCGAACGAACCATAACACCATACCCGCCCCGAGCAGAAACATCAGTAGAAGCACCATCCCATATCCAAAACGCCAATGTAATTCCGGCATCACATCAAAATTCATTCCGTATATCCCAGCAATCAACGTAAGCGGCATAAAGATCGTTGTAATCACCGTCAGTGTCTTCATAATATTGTTCATCCGGTTGGAGTTTAAAGAAATGTAGCTGTCCCTCAGATCCGATGTCATTTCTCTATCCGCCTCAATCATATCTGTTAGCTTCAGTAAATGATCATAGATATCGGAAAAATAAGCGTGATGTCCATGCTTCTGCACATGTTGAGAGTTGACAACCCGGTACAGCAGGTCCCGCATAGGTACCACTGTCCGTCTTAACTTTAGAAGCTTGGATCGTATGGCAAACACCTGCTGCATCAAGTCTTCTACGGATTCATTACCGCCCTTGCTCTCAATCTCCGCTAGTTCATCTTCGATCGCAAACAGGCTGGGGAAATACTGATCCACCAATTTATCCATAACCGTATACGCAGAAAACGTAGCTCCATTCGCCTTCACAGCTCTTTTCTTCACACTCTCTGACACCCGTTCCCACGCATCCTCCACTTCACTCAAAGGTTCCATATGAAAAGACACAAGCAAAGATGGAGACAGGAAGAAATCAACCTCTACCGCTTGGAGAGTATTCGGATCCAGTGCATGCAGAACAAGAAACTGTACATCATCGTAATAATCGAGCTTCGGTCTTTGCAATACATGGAGACAATCCTCCACAGCAAGGGGATGAAAATGAAAATATGTCTCTAGCATTCGAGATTCTTCCGGTGTAGGAGCAACAAAGTCAACCCAGACCCATTCATATTCCTCCATCTTCATCTCTTCCAAAGGTAGACCGATAATCGCCTCATGGCTTCGAGTAACCGCTAACGTTCGTATCATATACTCTGCCCTCCACTTCCTGGGTCCTCATCCCTTGTTTCTCTCATCATCCCTACTTCTATTCTATATTAAACAAAAAAAGCCAATCTTATATGATTGGCTCCACAACTATCTTATCTATATGTCTAGGTGTTACAAAATTCTAAAATAAAATCTTGAAGATAATCCCTGCAAGTATGGCTGTGATCGGAATCGTTATAAACCAAGTCACCACAATACGACCCGCTAGAGACCATTTAACCGCCGAGAAGCGTTTGGCTGAGCCAACACCGAGAATAGCGGATGTAATGGCATGGGTTGTACTGATTGGCAAATGAAGCAATGTAGCCGAGAAAATAACAGTCGCCCCTGTAAAGTCGGCTGCAAACCCGTTAATCGGCTCAATTTTGAATATTTTAGTACCCATGGTTTTGATGATCTTCCATCCACCTACTGAAGTACCAAGCGCCATCGCAGTAGCTGCAGATATTTTAACCCAGAGCGGAACTTCCATTTCAGAAAGCTGACCCGAGGTCACGAGTGCAAATGTGATAATCCCCATCGCTTTCTGCGCATCGTTCGTACCATGCGTGAAAGATTGGAGTGCCGCCGTGAAAATCTGCATGGAACGGAAACCTTTGTTTACCGTATGCGGACTTCTTTTGGCAAATATCACTTTAAGCAGCTGCATAATCAGATAACCAACCACAAAAGCGATGATAGGCGATAGAATGAGTGCAAGCACAATATCAGTAAATCCGGAATAGTTCAGTTTATCACTGCCCGCTCCCACAAATACGGCCCCTGCCAAAGCACCAATCAGCGCGTGCGAAGAAGAAGACGGAATTCCGAACCACCAAGTCACCAAGTTCCATATGATTGCGGCAATGAGGGTTGCAATAACAACCTCAATCCCGTTGTCGAGTGTTGTCGGGTCCGCTACACTTCCGCCGATCGTTTTTGCTACGCCAGTAAACATCATTGCACCAACAAAGTTCATCGACGCTGCCATAATGATCGCCGTCCGCGGCTTTAGGGCCCTTGTCGAAACGGAAGTTGCAATGGCATTCGCTGTATCGTGAAACCCGTTAATAAAGTCGAATGCGAGTGCCAAAAATACGACAATCCCTAATACGAGCATAGTTGTATCCATAGTTCAGGACCCCTTACGAATTACGCATAATGATGGATTCGAGCATATTTGCCACGTCTTCGCAAGTGTCCGTGGTAGTTTCGAGACGTTCGTAAATTTCTTTACGTTTGATCAGTTCAATCGGATCAGATACCTTAGCGAATAGTTCTTTGATACAAATACGAAGCAATTCATCACCTTGGTTCTCAAGATCATTCAGGCGAATCGTGTACTCACGGATAGCCAGTAATTTCTTTTGCGATAGCAAGTGAATTGCCTTTTGTATCTCGTACGAAGACTGACGCAAAATCTCGGCAAACTGTACGATATACTCGTCAGGTTGTCCTAACTGATACATATAAAATCGGGATGCAGTGGCTTCGAGACCATCCATTACATCATCCATGCTGGTTGTCAGATCCATGATGTCGTCGCGTTCAATTGGCGTAATAAATGTTTTGTTGAGTTCAGTAATGATCGTGTGCGTATATGTATCGCACTGAGACTCAAATTTTTTCATTTCATTAGCAAATTCTGTGACATCTTTTAGATTAGAAACGTGCTGTGAGAAATAATCTGCTGCTTGCACGATTGTGTCGGCCATATTCTCCAAAGTCTGAAAGAATATATCCTTTTTCTTCAATTTCATACTCTAACCCCTTTACGTAAAATTGCCAAGAACGTCGAAATGAAAGGAAAGACAACCCTGACTATCTTATCACATCCTAAGAAGCGGTGTACATAAACGATTGCTTAAAATCATCAATTTCGTACATTTAAAAGGGTGTAGCTCAGGTATGTTTTTTAACACTATGACTTTACATTACCCGCTTCGGTGTTGTTTATCCCAATTAAGCGGAATTAAGGATTCGTTACGGTCACATGTGTTGCAAATTCAGGACTATTTGGGACGATATTAAAATATGTCGTGCCTGTTGCTAAAGGAACCTCGCTGCCGTCTTTCATAAAACGAATGGCATCTCCTTCAGAACGAACCCACTGTCCTTTAATCATCTTTCCTTGCTGAAACAGCATGGCTTCCCCGCCCGTGTTAATATCGACCGACAATCTCCCGACATCATCAAGCACTTTGTGATTCGCTCCAAGCACAACAACATTAGCAGCGGTAAGCACGGAATTGTCATTCAGATCAATATGCGGTTCACCATTAATAGATCTTTGGTACAGCTTGGACTCTGGATCATAGGTATATCCCACGACATAATTTTTCAGCAAAAAAGTGATGTCTACTTTCGCAGCAGGTTCACCAGCTCGTATCTCTGCAGCTGAATCACTTGCCTCAGCTTCCCCTGTCTCTTCCTTAATAAAAGTGTACTGCGGTATCGTTACTTCCTCTGAGTACTTGTACTTGTCCGCTCCCTCACGAAGCTTCTCATCGCTCGAGTACAGATTGTGCGGAGCCTTGCGATCTTTATCACGCCAAAAGTATGCCCCTGCATTTCCGATCTCATCCAAATCCTGTTTTCTTTGATTCTTTATAATAGAATACGCTTCAGGACTACCACCTGCATGAACAAGTACACCGCCATAACTTTCCCCTATATTAATCAGATAAGGCCGGATGCTGCGAATAGGCCCAATCTTCTCAATATCCGTCTGACTCTGGAAAATACCAATCAGGCGCGTGATGCCACCTTCAGCCAGCACTTCATATACGATATCGGCCTTGCTGAGACCCGACTGCGGCCGTGCTGCAGGCGCGTTGTTGATCATAATAGCTAACGGTCTCCGGTTAGATGCTTCCTCAAGCGGCATCCCTGTAAGGGGTGCGGTAAATGCAGCGGATTGTGTCTCAGGTGGTGCCTCTACCGGTGATTCTACCGGAGCCTGCACTTCCGGAACGACAGGTTCTGCTTTTTTCTCCCCACCACATGCAGACAGCATGAATAATGCCGTCATCGTTAAGACACTTGTCCTCCATACCGATTTACTCTTATTCGACATATTGCTTCCCCCTAATTCATAACACTCCCAATTCATATTTCATAAAAGCTTGGCTTATCGACATTTGCTATATTTTACATTTAATCATAAAACATATTTTTTGTCTGTCGTAAATGCTCAGAAAAACACTAGGATTGTATTCATGGCTAAAATCACCTCAAATTTTACTTAAAAAATTATTTAAATAATTATTTAAAATTTGTGATTTTAATCACACATGTATGTGATTTTTTTCACTTATAATAAAGACATGAAAGAGATGATCATCTTACATAACAACAAGAAGCTCCTCACACAACGGAAATAACCTAAAATTATATAAATTATTTAAGGAGTGGTTCATATGTTTAACACTTGGCTAAGAGAGAACAAAATCGCAATGTGGCTTTTGACCGTAATTCGCGTCTATGTTGGATACCAATGGTTGACTGCAGGCTGGGGCAAACTGATGGGTGGATTTGATACCACAGGGTTCCTGCAAGGAGCCATTGCAAAATCGACAGGCGATCATCCCGCAGTACAAGGCTGGTGGGCTGCATTTCTAGAAAATGTCGCACTTCCAGGCGCAAAAGCATTCAACTTCATCGTACCGCTTGGCGAATTTCTGGTTGGTCTCGGACTTATTCTCGGAACGTTCACTACTTTTGCCGCACTGATGGGACTTGTTATGAACGCAGCGTTCCTCTTCTCGGGTACCGTGAGCACCAACGCACAAATGTTGCTGCTTGAAGTCTTAATCATCGTCGCAGCCGCTAATGCCGGAAAAATCGGTCTCGATCGCTATGTACTCCCTTACCTTCGCGGATTGTTCAAGAAAGACGGACATAAGACACACCAAGGCGAACGGAAAACATTCAATAAGCATAGAACAGCCTAAAGTAAATCATTTTTAAAAGCCAATGTTCCATATATAGAGAAACCATACGAATACAACAAACAGAACGATAAAAGAATAGACCTCCATGTCACCCGAGTATAGGTGATATGGAGGTCTTATTCATGTATAGCCCATATTATATGATCCAGTGCTGCCATTCTTGCTGATTGCGATCGAGTTCATTTAACCATTCCCGCGTCCGCTTCAGCAGTTGAGCACGCTGCGGTCCTGCCGAATACGTATGATCTCCTTGAAAGATGATCTCTTTATCGCATCGACCTTCCGAACGCATCCAGAACACTTTCTGAAATAGGAATGCATAATCAACAGGGATAATATCATCGGAAGTTCCATGGATCACAAGAACATCACCTGAGAACTTTATCGCCTCCTGAAATGGCTGTCCCGCTGCTAACGATTCGAAAAACGTCCTAGTGAATTCATATCCCAAATAATCTGATTTGCCGGACTTCACAGACTCATCATATACCGTACGACCAGTGATCGTCACAATATCATTAAATGGGTAACCTACAGCAGACCATAGAACAAGACTCTTGACCCTCCGGTCTCGAACTGCCGTCTGAAGAGCAACCGCTCCACCCAGACTGTGACCGATGAGTGTCACTCGGGTAGGATCAACATCATTGCAACTAAGCGCATAATCCAGTACAGAACGAGTCTGGGCAATCATGGACTCAAGTCCCTCAGCTCCATAAGACCCGGAACTTTCCCCGCAGCCTATATAATCGAAGCGAACAACCATATAGCCATCCTCTGCAAGTTCCCTTGCAGTCTTCACGAACAGGCGATCTACTCCAATTCGGCTCCCCACAAAACCGTGGCAGATGACAACAAGTGGAACGCGATTATATTGACCTTCCTGTTGTCCGTCATTAGACGGATAATGTAAGCTTGCCGTTAGCTCCTCCTGATGATGCCGGATTATAATTTGCCGCTCCATGCTCATTCCTCCCCAAATGACTTTCCGTATATCTAATACTATATAATTCCGATAAGTTTAATATGAATTATTGGAATTATCTTAGCATCACCTATACTTGTTGTCAATGAAATAAGGAAATGATGTTTGGTTATAACGGTAGGCTCATTGTCAGCTTATCCGTATCCTCTTTAATCGTAGCTCTGAAGGAACATGGAATATGTCTCCATTCCTCCTCTCATCCACTGCTCCGCTTCCGATTCCTCTACGGGTGGGTTAGCTGCAACAGATGTCCCTTGGTTCCTCATGACACTGTTAATTCCCAAACCAGATTGAACTTGTTCTTCATCTGCAGCTGCATTTCGGATATGTTCCTCGTGTGTCATACGAATAATCCCCCTTTCATGTTTACTTGATTGATTAAAGAATGCTTATATTGTTTAGATCCGAACAGTGGATTATTCGCTTTTGACAAAAGGTTCACTCTTTACTCACAGTAACTTGCAATGCAATATAGTATCATGTAACCTATATTGTAATGCAAGTTACTTGAATATAAGGAGATTCTCATGACGATGCAAACCCAGATGCTAAAAGGAATCTTAGAGGGGTGTATCCTATCGCTAATGGAAAATCGGGAAGTGTACGGTTACGAGCTGAGTACCCTTCTTGCACAGAGCGGCCTGACGTTCGTAAGTGAAGGCAGCATTTATCCTCTTCTTCTGAGGATGCAGAAAGAGCAATTAATTGACGGCACGCTCCGTTCAGATTCCGGTTCTGGTGGACCCCCTCGGAAATATTACACTCTAACGGAGAAAGGACAGGCTTCACTGTCTCTTTTTAAACAGCATTGGGGCAACCTTAAGTATAGTGTGGATCATATTTTGAACAGTGAGGAGCGAATAAATGAAGATCAAACAGATGATACGGGAGAATAATCGTCTGCAGGAACAAATGACGCCTGCCAACTTGAAATATTACGAGGATATGGTCGTTTATATTCGTACAAGTCCCGTAAATCAAGTGCGGGGAGAAGAGCTATTGCTGGAGATGGGTCAGCATCTTCTGGATGCTCAGAGCAAAGGCAAGCGTGCAGAAGATATATTCGGAAGTGATCCAGCTGCTTATTGCGCTGAGCTTGTAGAGAACTTGCCAAAGCTTAAGGGTATTAGCCAGATGCAAGTCCATCTGATGATTCCCTGGGTTGCGCTAACCTGGTTCTTTTTCGCCCAAGCCCTTATAGGTTTCATTACAGTGTGGACTGGTGGTTCTGTAGAAAATGTATCTCAAGTAAGAATATCTACCCTTATACTTATCGCCGGTGGTTCTTACATTCTGATCAAGCTTATTATGAATCGAATAAATCGAGAAGCCTTTCAACCAGAAGAGAACACACGTAAAATCCATCTTCGCGGCATTGGCATTTATACAGCAGTAGTCGTTGTTATTCTCGTTGCCGGAGTATGGCTTGGCCGAGCTCTTCCAGTTCTAGTGATCCCGCCTTGGTTAAGCTTAGTGCTCTTCATCGCTGGCCTTATTGGAACCAAGGTATTATTTTCACGAAAATGACCCTATGAAAGCAGGAGCGGCTGCAAATTAACGGCTCAGGTAGAAAAACACCAAAGGAAAATCAGCTCCGAGCAACAACCGGTAAGTAACGCTCGGGTTTAATATAAGAAGCCTGCATTCTATGAAATAGATCGCAGGCTTCTTACACGTTATGAACAAGTTCAGACAATTCGGATACTATATCAGCAAATTGAACAGGTTCATATTTTTATTCAGTTCTGTATAATCCAAGCCTTTCCGGTTCATACGCTCGACTAGCGGGCCGTAGTCCTCCGGATGCATAAGCTCGATTCCGACAAGTGCCGGTCCATTCTCTTTGTTATGTTTCTTCGTATACTCAAATCGTGCAATATCATCATTCGGTCCCAGCACTTCCTCCAGGAATTCTCGCAAGGCCCCCGCACGCTGTGGGAAGTTGATCATGAAATAATGTTTCAATCCTTCATAGATTAAGGAGCGTTCCTTAATCTCTTGCATCCGGTCAATGTCATTATTACCGCCACTGATGACGCAGACTACGTTCTTACCCCGAATTTTATCTCGGTATAGATCAAGCCCTGCTACAGCTAACGCCCCTGCCGGCTCCGCCACAATCGCATTCTCATTATACAGTTCCAGAATGGTAGTGCACGCCTTACCTTCTGGCACCATGACAATGTCATCTAAAAGTTCATTACAAATATCGTAGGTGAGCTGACCGACTCTTTTGACGGCGGCACCATCAATGAACTTGTCGATCTCATCCAGTGTAACAACTTCCCCGCGTTCTTTCGCTTCAATCATGGAAGCTGCACCAAGCGGTTCTACACCAATAATCTTCGTCATCGGGCTGACGGTTTTGACGTAAGTAGATATACCCGCAGCGAGGCCGCCCCCGCCAATGGTTACAAACATATAATCTGCTGGAGAATCAATCTCCTCCATAACTTCCATCCCAATCGTCCCGTTTCCGGCAATGATGCGGGCTTCATCGAACGGATGGATGAATGTCATCCCTTGTTCTTTACATGCTTTGATCGCCTGATCATAGGCATCGTCAAATGTATCGCCCGTCAAAATAACTTCCACGCTGCTCCCGCCAAATCGCTTGACCTGTTTCACCTTTTGATTCGGCGTTGTGCTTGGCATATAGATTTTGCCGTGGATATTCAGAACGTTGCAAGAGAAAGCCACACCTTGCGCGTGGTTCCCAGCACTTGCACACACAATGCCTGCTGCAAGTTCCGTATCACTTAAACTACGGATCATATTATAGGCACCCCGGATCTTAAAGGACCGGACAACCTGTAAATCCTCACGCTTCAAGTATACATTGCAACCGTATTTGGCAGAAAGTACCGCATCTCGCTGTAGCGGTGTCCGAATGATCACCTCTCGCAGCACATGGTGAGCACGTACGATGTCTTCCATGCCAACTGTCTTTTTCTGAGTTTGCGTTTCCTTCATATTCTCACTCCACTTCGCCGCCCGGGTGGCGGATGCCTTCCGTCTACCCTTGAACTTGTATTTATCCTATTGTATCACTTTTTGCAGAAAATTCTTGGGTGATTTCTCATCCACACCCTATTCTTGGTATTTGGAGTGTAGGGTTGTTTGCTCTTTTTTGCCTACAGGATTTTTTGCGGACACACGATCCGTTATTTATGACATATAGCGCATTATTGGCACTAGGAGGACTCAGGATCCGCTATTCATTAATCAGTCGCCTAAATCGACTCAGTTTACAGGTAATAACGGCTCCTCTGTCCGTTAAGGTTCTCAAATCGCCCATTATGGCTAAAATAACGAATCGTCCGTCCGCGAACTCTCCTAAAGATGCACCCTGTGCTTCCACGACTCACGTCGTTTTGTATCCCCTCGATCCGCGCATCTAAACTCTCTTTCTCTCAACAAGTTCACTCTTTCACTCGACACGTCCACTCTTTCTCTCGACACGTCTCTCTTTCTCTCAATACGCACACTCTTTCTCACAGCACAAAAAGGGATGACTTATACAATAAGTCATCCCTTGCAATATATCCCGCTGAATATTTCTTAAGCAAACTTCTCTTTAAACCATACTGCTGCAGCTTCCACTTCTGTACGGCTCAGCTGATGCCCGCCTTGCTCCCAGTGGAGGAGCACGTCAGCTCCCGCTTCGCTCAGCAGTGAGTTCAGATCCTCCGACTCCTTCGGAGGGCACATCATATCACGCTTACCTGCTGCAATAAACACAGGCACACCAGAAAGATCCGGCAGCTCCTTGTCTCTCAGCGGTACCATTGGGTGGTGAAGAACCGCACCCTGCAGTGCATCACTATAGTGAAAGAGCAGACTCGCTGCAATATTTGCGCCATTCGAATACCCAACCGCAACGACGCGGTTCCGGTCGAAGCCATACTTTTCTGCAGCTTCATCAATAAAATCCTTCAGATCCTTAGTACGCTGGATCAAATCCTCTATATCAAACACACCTTCAGCCAGTCTTCTAAAGAAGCGCGGCATTCCGTTCTCCGATACATTTCCTCGAACACCTAGCACGTTGGAGGAAGGTGAAATCATATCAGCCAGTGGCAAAAGATCCTGCTCATTACCTCCCGTACCATGAAGAAGCAGCAAGGTTGGGGCATCGGACGATGACCCTTGTCGATAAATATGATGATGTTCCATAATTAACATCTCCTTTTTAACTCGCCCTCTATAGGGGCTATATTAGAATTAAAGACTTGACGGAATAACACTATCTTTAAATTAAGATTCTTTAATCTATATTACCACAACTGCTGAAAAATACAACCCCAGCTTACAAAGCAATCTAGCTTAGTCATAGGAAAAGGCCCTCCAAATGATTGGAAGGCCTTCTCTCTTCTATATATCTAATCTGTAAATACCGTACGTGTTCCCCCGTAACTCCCTTATTATATCAAAAGATAAACGCTCTGTCAGCTTGATTTTTGGGTGTTTTCACAAAAAAATATCATTTCGTTTAGATAATATTCCATATCAGTAGGAACTGTATCCTTTCTCACAGCACTATCAATATAATTATGCAGACATCCCTCATGTGACAGGGCATCCGCACTGCGCCTATCTATCACTCTACTCCTAGGTTGCTGTGTACAACTATCTCTCATTATTGTGCTTCTTGTTGTATCGAGATCATTGTTCTTGTAACTAGTCTTTGGTCTATCTCGAATAATGAGAGCCTAGATGCTACTTACTTGGCGATCTTAGCTATGTTCCGTTCTTTAATCTGCTTCACTGCATCATCCAATGCCGCTTTGATATCTTTATCGTTATCCCATATCTCCGTAAGCGCCGCACCTACAGGCTCCCATACGTTGTCCATCTCAGGAAGAGATGGCACGGCATGAGAGGTGTTCAACTGTTCGGCGAAGATTGATAGATATGGATCATTCTTAATCTGATCAGATGCCTGTGCCTCTTTATTTGTCGGAATATCTCCAGTTCGCTCACTGTGTTGAAGCTGCATTTCCTTCGTTGACGCAAAATGAGCAAACAAACGTGCTGCGTTGGGATACTGGCTTTTTGCGTTCACGTAATAAGCCTTAATCTCTGAGAAAGATATAGCATTGTATTTGCCGATCACGGGTATCGGAGCAACACCTAGGTTCTCACCTATGGCCTTTTTATACTCGCCAAGTACTGATAAATCATTAATATCCATGGCTAATTTATCAGAAGTAAACAGACTGCCCTTAAAGTCCTTCGTGATCTTATCTGTCTTAACAGGAAGAACCTCTTTTAATCTGGCCAATATCTCCATACTCTTCTGAGCCTCTGGGCTGTTCAATCCAATATCGTTTATATCTGTGCCATCCTGTCCATAGATGTACCCGCCGCTGGATACAAGGAAAGGATAACTATAATATATATTTCCTATATCCCACATTAATCCGTACCGCTCTTTTGACTTATCCGTGAACTTCTTACTAAATTCAATGACATCTTCAAAAGATTTCGGTGCTTCTTGGAGCAAAGTTTTGTTGTAATACAGCAAATACGTTTCTGCGGCAAGAGGGTATCCGTATAACGTTCTCTTATAAGATACACCTTGAACCGCTGCAGACACATTATTACTTCTCGTTTCCACTTCAAATGTATCGTTTGGCAGCACAAGTCCGGCTTCTACGGCTTTCCCCAGCTCCCTGGTAGAGAGCATAACAACATCTGCGGCAGATGCCCCCTCTTGTGTCAATCGATCTCCTTGCTCTGTAAGTTCTACTTCTTCCCGGATGACTTCGACACCATATTTATCAGCAAATTCCTTTACGAAGTCATCCGATAAAACTTGCTCACCTTTATTCTCCCAGACAACCAGCTTTGCACCTGCTTCAGCAGTGAATTCCGGTCCATTTGCATCAGGTGGCGGTGGAGTTTTAGCTCCTGATTGGTCTGGTGGTGGGGCGGTTTTAGCTCCATCTGGTTGATCTGGCGGAGGTGGAGTATTGGCTCCTCCTGGAACATCAACGGCTGCTGGTGGTACGTTATCTGGACCAGCTGTTTTCCCACCACAAGCGGAAATTGATAATATCATAACCAACGTTGTAATAAATGCAATCACCTTATTTATTCTCATTCCTATCGTTCCCCCTCTCCATAGCACAAAAAAACACTAGAATACTCGGAAGTACAGCAGTTTCAAGTACCTATACAACCAATCTTTCTAGGAAAGCCGTGGATTACTTATATCATCAACAGTAAGCGCATGTTCTTCTGAACGCACCACATAATATTACCCAAATGTTGACAATTCGTCTACAACTTTAGCGCTTTTCATCGTAGTTATATAAACACAGAAGGCCTGCATAAAATGCAGGCCTTCATAGATCACAAAATAATATACGATTTAGAATAAGAGAATAAAGCCACAAATCCTGCGAAAGTGCCGTTTCAGATCAACGCTTTAGCCGCGATGTCTGTACGGAATTGTTTGCCTTCGAATGTGATTTTCTCAGCACGCTCATACGCTTTGGCACGGGCTGCTGCTATATCAGAACCTAGTCCCACAACACCAAGTACACGTCCGCCATTTGTAATCATTCTGCCTTCCCCATCCAGCGCAGTTCCAGCATGGAACACGATCGATGATGAATCCTCTGTATCCAGTCCAGAAATAACGAGCCCTTTCGGATAAGAAGCCGGATATCCACCTGAAGCCAGAATCACACACACTGCAGCTTCATCGCTCCACTCCAGTGTAAGGTCTGCAAGCGTCCCATTTACAGCAGCCAAGAATACTTCCAGGAGATCGGTCTTCAATCTCGGCAGGACCACCTGTGTCTCCGGATCACCGAAACGAGCATTGAACTCAATCGTCTTCGGCTTACCATCCGGTGTGATCATTAGACCTGCGAACAGTACGCCGCGGAAAGGACGTCCTTCAGATACCATTGCCTTCGCGGTAGGTTTAATAATCGTTTCGATCGCTTCTTCAATAATAGAATCTGAAATATGTGGAAGCGGAGAATAGGTACCCATACCACCCGTATTCGGTCCTAAGTCACCGTCATAAGCAGGTTTATGATCTTGGGCAGCTGACATCGGCTTTACCGTTTCTCCATCCACAAATGCCAAAATGGACATTTCTTGTCCTTCCAAGAACTCCTCGATTACAACACGGCTTCCCGCTTCTCCGAATACCTTCGACTGCATAATGTCGCGAAGCGCCTGCTCTGCCTCTTCCAAAGTCCGAGCTACTGTAACGCCTTTCCCTGCGGCAAGACCATCCGCTTTAACAACAATCGGTGCCTGTTTGCTACGCAAATATGATAGCGCTTGTTCGAAATCATCAAACTTCTCGTAGGATGCTGTCGGGATATTGTATTTATGAAGGAGGTCCTTCATAAATGTCTTGCTACCTTCGATTTCAGCAGCATTTTTACGAGGTCCGAATACCGGGATACCCGCCTCTTCGAACACATCCACAATACCGTCTGCCAGCGGATCATCTGGTCCAACTACAACGAGTTCAACAGCCTTCTCTTGAGCAAATCTTTTTAATTGTTCGAACTCACTGACGGCAATGGGTGCAACTTCTGCGATCTGTGCAATGCCCGCATTTCCAGGTGCGCAATATATCGTTCCCGCCTTGGGGCTTTTGGACAGCGCCCATACAATTGCATGCTCACGTCCGCCGCCACCGATTACTAAAATATCCATGCTTCCCCTCCATTAGAAAAGATCATTTACATAGGTTAATGAAATGAATCATTTATACAGCAAAGGAACCGCCCGGGGTATCAGCATCATGCCAGGTCTACCCCGAATATACGATTCCTTTATCTAACTCTAGTGTTTAAAATGTCTCACGCCGGTAAATACCATCGCAATGCCGTTCTCATTCGCCACTTTAATCGACTCTTCATCTTTCACTGAACCGCCAGGCTGAATAACAGCGGTAATCCCTGCTTTTGCAGCGATTTCGAGCGTATCTCCCATCGGGAAGAATGCGTCCGAAGCGAGTACAGCGCCTTTTGCCTTCTCGCCTGCTTGTTCAATCGCGATGCGCGCGGAACCGACACGGTTCATCTGACCAGCACCCACACCTACAGTCATGTCATCCGAAGCCAATACAATCGCATTCGATTTCACATGCTTCACGACTTTCCAGCCGAACAGCAACTGTTTCAACTCTTCCTCTGTTGGCTTACGATCTGTAACAACTTTCAAATCATCCACATCGAGAGAGTGGACATCGCTCTCTTGCACGATCATACCGCCTTCAATCGAAGTGACGGCAAGCACACTTTTACGTTCTTTCGCAGAACCGAATTCGCCCATCTTCAGCAAACGGATATTCTTCTTCTTCGTCAGAAGCTCCAATGCTTCCGGTGTGAAGTCCGGCGCCAAAATAATCTCCAGGAAAATATCCTTCAGCAGCTCAGCTGTCGCCCCATCAATCGTACGGTTAGCTGCAACAATACCTCCGAAGATGGAAGTTGTATCTGCTTCATACGCTTTTTTGAAAGCTTCGAGCACGTTTGTGCCCACACCCACGCCACAAGGATTCATATGTTTAACCGCTACAACAGCCGGCTCATCAAATTCCTTCACGATCTGCAGTGCTGCATTCGCGTCATTAATGTTGTTATAAGACAACTCTTTACCGTGAAGCTGCTCTGCAGTTGTCAGCGTACCCGCTGGTGCCAGCGGTTTTTTGTAGAATGCTGCTTTCTGATGCGGATTCTCCCCATAACGAAGATTCTGGATCTTCTCATAGGTTACACTGAAGCGCTCAGGCAACGGATCGCCAGTCACATTCGACAAATACTCGGAAATCAATGTGTCGTAAGCTCCGGTATGACGAAACACTTTTGCTGCTAGACGCTTACGTGTCTCAAGTGTCGTATCGCCATCCGCACGAATCTCTTCCAGAACCGCATCATAGTCGCCTGCATCGACAACAACACTAACAAATGCGTGGTTTTTCGCAGCAGAGCGAAGCATCGTTGGGCCACCGATATCGATATTCTCGATAGCATCTTCGTATGCGACATCCGGCTTTGCAATCGTTTCTTGGAAAGGATACAAATTCACAACGACCAGATCGATATAATCGAGTCCGAGCTCCTGCATCTGACGTTGATGCTCACTGTTGTCACGAACAGCCAGAAGGCCACTGTGCACAGCCGGGTGCAGTGTTTTTACTCGTCCGTCCATGATTTCAGGAAATCCGGTTACGTCCGAAATCCCGATGACCGGCACCCCTTCTTGGGCGAGCAAGCTTTTTGTTCCTCCTGTTGAAATAATCTCAACGCCAAGAGAAGCCAATTCGCGGCAAAACTCTACGATTCCCGTCTTATCTGAAACACTAACCAGTGCTCTTTTGATACTCACATTCATTTCCTCCCTATCATTGTGGAAAATTCCCCATAAGTCTCAGCATTGCATTATTCGATTATAGACGCTCTGTAAAACAATATATTGATGGATAAGTGACTACCAATTCATTCCAATCAATATATTGTTGATTCGCAAATCAATCTATAGGTTTATGCAAAATGCATACTCAACTGAGGCGTTACGTAAATGCTGTCGATACGAGATAATTCCTAAAGTATTTCCCGAGAAATATCGAACATGTCGAGTTGTCGGTGTCTCTTGTCCGGTTTTATCGTTTTGCAGGTGCAGCAATCGCCACGTTACGCCCATTCAGCTCTACCATTCCCTTAGTAAACCAGGTTACGACTTCAGGATATAACTGCTGCTCCATAGCATGGATACGCTGGGAAAGGGAGTCTTCGTCATCCCCTTCCAGGATTTCCACTGCACGCTGAGCAATAACCGGGCCGGTATCCATCCCACCATCGACAAAATGAACGGTAATCCCTGTCATCTTTACTCCATAATCGAGCGCTTGCTTGATGGCATCTTTACCCGAAAATGAAGGTAACAGAGATGGATGGATATTAATCATACGGCCGCTATATGGTTCTACCAGAACCGAGGTTAAAAGACGCATATAACCCGCCAGAACGATCAGATCGATACCACGTTTGCTGAGCTCTGCTGCAATCTCACGCTCGTAGTCTTCTCTCGAAGCGTAATCCTTCGGCTGAAACAAAAAACAATCAACACCCGCCTTACGGGCACGTTCTACAACGGCCGCCTGCGGCTTATCACACACGAGGAGACTAATCTCTCCGTCTATCAAACCGTTTGATTGTGCATCAACAAGCGCTTGAAAATTGCTTCCCCTACCGGAAGCGAATACCGCAATCCGGAACACTCCCATTACACATTCGCTCCTGTAAAGGTAACCTCGCGTTCACCCTCCGTAACACGTCCGATAACATAGGGTTCTTCACCTGCAGAACGTAACAACTGAACTGCTGTATCCGCATCCTGCTCTGCAACGACAATAACCATGCCAATACCCATATTAAATGTCGTAAACATGTCTTTATTCGAAATGCTGCCTTGTTCCTGCATCAGTTTAAAGATCGGCAGAATCGGCCATGAGCCGTATTCGATGTCGACATTGACGTTAGCTGGAAGCATACGTGGAATATTCTCAATAAATCCTCCGCCCGTAATGTGGGCCATACCCTTCACCTGAATCTCTTTCAGAAGAGCAAGCAGTGGTTTTACATAAATCTTTGTTGGTTCAAGCAGCACATCTCCAAGACGTGCGCCAAGCTCCGGCAGCTCCTGATCGAGTGCATATCCGGATTGCTCCAGAAGAAGCTTGCGAACGAGTGAAAATCCATTGCTATGTACACCACTCGATGCTAAACCAAGAACGATGTCTCCGGAAGTAATCGTTGATCCATTGATCATCTTGCTCTTGTCGACAATACCGACCGTGAAGCCAGCAATGTCGTATTCGCCCTCAGCGTACATACCAGGCATTTCAGCCGTTTCGCCGCCGATCAGGGAACATCCTGCTTGATTACAACCATCCGCAATTCCTTTGACTATGGACTCAATCTTAGCTGGAATCACTTTGTCACACGCTAAATAGTCTAGAAAAAAGAGCGGCTCTGCCCCTTGTACCACGACGTCGTTTACGCACATGGCCACAGCATCAATTCCAATGGTATCATGACGATCCATTGCAAATGCGAGCTTCAGCTTTGTGCCGACGCCGTCGGTGCCCGAGACGAGAACCGGCTCTTCATATTGGTCTTTATTCAGTTGAAACAAAGCTCCAAAACCGCCCAGATCCGTCATAACTTCAGGTCTGAAAGTTGTTTTAACGTGCTTTTTCATCCGTTCAACAGCTTCGTTACCTGCTGCAATATCCACACCGGCGTTTTTATAAGTATCAGACACGTGCTTAACACTCCTTTTTAAATAGAAAGAATCAATTCATGTTATATTCAATGCCCTTAATGACTCACCAGATAAATGAAAAGGATCCGGAGATAACCATCATTCTCGAAAAGGCCTCTCCGGAATGAATAAAATTAGCAGCCACAGCCCATCTTTTCTTCACCTTTAAAATCGATCTGTGTCGGGTACTCATTGTCAAAGCAAGCTAGACATAGTCCGCCTTTTGGGCTTTTCTCGTCATAGCCACCAATTGCCGCAATCAACCCTTCCGTGCTAAGGAAAGACAGGGAGTCTGCATTAATTTCCTTGCATATTTCCGCTATACTTTTCTCGGAAGCTATAAGCTCTTTTCGATTCGGTGTATCAATTCCGTAGAAACAAGGATTTTTAAATGGTGGGGAAGTGATCCGAACATGTACTTCTGAAGCTCCCGCTTCACGCAGCAAATTCACAATCCGCCGTGATGTTGTTCCTCGAACAATAGAGTCATCAATCATAACTACACGCTTGCCTTCTACAACACGTCGCACGGCACTCAGCTTCATCTTAACGCCCTGCTCACGTAGCTCCTGGCTCGGCTGAATGAATGTCCGGCCGGTATATTTATTCTTGATAAGTCCAAGCTCATAAGGAATTCCAGTCTGCTCCGCGTATCCAATGGCTGCAGAAATACTGGAATCGGGAACGCCCGTTACAACATCTGCATCAACGAATGATTCAAGAGCCATCTTGCTCCCCATGCGTTTACGCGCCGAATGCAGGTTCGAACCGTTCAGGTCACTGTCCGGACGGGAAAAATAAATGTATTCCATTGCACACAATGCTTTTTGACCAGCCTCTGTATAACGGTCTTCATGCAAGCCGTTCCGATCCAGCACAAGCAGCTCACCTGGCGCAATATCACGCACAGCTTCAGCTCCGATCACTTCCATCGCACACGTCTCCGAAGCGAACACATACGCATCACCAAGCCTGCCCATTGTTAAAGGACGCAGTCCATTTGGATCTGAAGCAACAAGCATTTTATCATTGGTCATAATCAAAAATGCGAATCCACCAACCAGGCGCTGCATTGCATCCTTGGCCGCCTCGACAAAGTCTTTCGGTGAGCGTGCGATCAAATGAGCGATTACTTCCGTGTCACTCGTTGTCTGAAAGATCGAACCCGCATTCTCCAACTCTTGTCTAAGCTGTGGTTCATTCACGATGTTACCATTCGTTGCAATGGCGAGATTACCTTCGCGGTATTTAAAAATAAGCGGCTGTGCATTGGATAACTTACTATCTCCACTGGTGGAGTAACGAACATGTCCGATGGACATATCACCAGTTAAGGATTCCAGCACATCCTTATCGAATACTTCCTTTACAAGCCCCATACCCCGGTGATAGTTGAACTCACGTCCATCTGCCACACAAATGCCGGCGCTTTCTTCTCCCCGGTGCTGCAGTGCATGCAACCCGTAGTAGGACAGTGAAGCGGCATCAGGGTGTCCAAACACCCCGAACACGCCGCATTCCTCTTTGAGCGTATCAAAAATATCGCTCTGTCCTGTTCCTTCGTTATAGTAATCGCCAGTCCATAATCCTTCCGGTATTATTTCATTCGGCATGGAATGGCATCCTCCCAGACGGATTTCAAAGCCTCCACCGGTTCTTGAATAGCGGAAGTACCGTTAATGTTGATGCTTAATTGGTCTCCACCCACCTGACCGATGACAGCGAATGGAACTGCCGCTTCCTTCAGAAGCTGTTCCAGATCCGACTGTTTGCCAGGGGATGCAGAAAGAATAATACGGGACTGGCTTTCGCTGAAGAGTGCAATATCATTTCTTAGCTCTGTAGTCAGGTTCACGCTAGCTCCTACGCCACCGCTAATGCAGCTTTCTGCCAAGGCTGCTGCAAGTCCACCTTCGGACACATCATGAGCAGAGCTAACAAAACCGGACTGAATGGAAGTGAGTACGCCATTCAGAAGCTTTTTCTCTGTATCCAGATTCAGTTCAGGAGGTCTGCCTTCCGAAACTCCGTGCAAGATTGCTTGGAATTCACTTCCGCCAAGTTCAGCAAATGTCTCGCCCAGCAGATAAATCACATCGCCCTCTGACTTGAATCCTTGTGTTGTAATATGATCCGTATCATGGATCAAGCCCACCATACCTACAACCGGAGTCGGGTAAATAGCACCCTTCGCATTTTCGTTGTACAGACTGACGTTTCCGCCGATAACCGGCGTGTTCAGCTCATGGCAAGCTTCTGCCATACCATCCACTGCACGTTCCATCTGCCAGAAAATATCCGGTTTCTCAGGACTACCAAAGTTCAAATTGTCGGTAATCGCGAGTGGCTCAGCGCCGGAGCAGACGATGTTACGTGCTGCTTCACTAACAGCAATTTTTCCACCAAGCTCAGGATCCAAGAAAACATAACGTCCATTACAGTCTGTTGTCATCGCAAGTGCCTTGCGTGTACCGTCCACTGTAACTACTGCCGCATCGGAACCTGGGCGAACTGCCGTGCTGGTACGAACCATATAATCATACTGATTGTAAACCCATGCTTTGCTTGCAAGGCTTGGGGATCCAATAATTTGCTTCAATGCGCCGCCAAGATCTTTCACTTCATCATAACGAAGTGTATCCACCTCAGCTTGAGCTTCATAATAAGCAGGTACAGCTGAAGGTTTGTTATATACCGGACATTCATCCACCAGCGCTTTAACCGGCATATCGCCAACCACTTCACCATGATGAATCAGTTTCAATCGTCCGTCATCCGTTACCTTACCGACTTTTGCACAGATGACACCCCAACGCTCGAATATTTCAAGCGCCTGCGCTTCGTCCTTAGGTTCTACCACGAACAGCATGCGCTCCTGGGATTCAGATAACATCATTTCGTACGGGGTCATACCCTCTTCACGCTGTGGTACTTGATCAAGGTATAGCTCGAGTCCATTACCGGCCTTACTTGCCATCTCTGCACTTGAGCAGGTCAGACCCGCTGCGCCCATATCCTGAATACCGAGCACGATGCCGGTATCAATCAACTCCAAGCAAGATTCCATAACCAGCTTCTCCATGAACGGATCGCCAACCTGAACCGCTGTACGTTTAGCCTCAGACTCTTCTGTTAACTCAACGGAAGCGAAGGTTGCACCGTGAATACCATCACGACCCGTTGGAGGACCAACATAATACACGGGGTTCCCTACACCTTTTGCTACACCGCGTTGGATTTTATCATGATCGATAATACCTACACACATCGCATTAACGAGTGGGTTACCCTCATAACTCTCATCAAAGACAACTTCTCCGCCAACGGTAGGAATACCGATGCAGTTACCATAACCGGCAATACCGGATACAACATGCTCGAACAAATATTTAACACGGTCACTCTCCAGCTTACCGAAACGAAGCGAGTTCAGTAGGGCCACTGGTCTTGCACCCATGGAGAAAATATCACGGATAATGCCGCCTACACCCGTAGCTGCACCTTGATATGGCTCAACAGCTGATGGGTGGTTATGACTTTCGATTTTGAACACAACCGCTTGATTATCACCGATATCTACGATACCTGCTCCCTCACCCGGGCCCATAAGAACGCGCGGACCACTAGTTGGGAACTTGCGAAGCAAAGGCTTCGAGTTCTTATACGCACAGTGCTCAGACCACATAACGCTGAATACGCCAATCTCTGTATAGTTAGGTTTACGTCCCATAAACGAACAGATCAGATCGTACTCGCTGTCCGATACTCCCATTTGCTCATATAACTTAAACTCCGCGACCTGTTCAGCGGTTGGTTCTTTAGCGGACACTTGTTGCTGCGCCATGACGATCCCTCCATGTCTGAATGATGGATGTAAACATTGCCTTTCCGTCTTCCGATCCGAGCAGGCTGCTCATAGCCCGTTCTGGGTGAGGCATCATGCCAAGCACATTGCCGCGCTCGTTACAGATTCCTGCAATATCTGCGACCGATCCATTCGGATTATCCTTATACGTAAATACGATTTGCCGGTTGTCCCGGAGCTGCTGAAGTGTAGCTTCATCGCAATAATAGTTACCTTCACCGTGAGCAATAGGAATGACAATCTCTTGTCCTTCTGAATAACTATCTGTAAACGGTGTTTCATGATTAACGACCTTAAGCACACTATCATGACAGCGGAATTTCATAGATTCGTTACGACGAAGTGCGCCTGGCAAGAGGCCTGCTTCTGTCAAAATCTGAAATCCGTTACAAATCCCAAGAATGAATTTTCCTTCTTCCGCCGCTTTGGCCACTTCGTTCATGACCGGGGCGAACCGGGAAATCGCACCGCACCGAAGGTAATCCCCGTAAGAGAAGCCTCCAGGCACCAAGATGCAATCATAAGGCGACAGATCTGTTTCTGTATGCCACACATAATCCACTGATTCTCCCATAGCTTCCACTGCTTTATAACAATCGATATCGCAGTTGGAGCCAGGGAAGACGAGTACTGCAAATCTCATGTTTAGCCCTCCAATTCATAACGGTAATCTTCAACTACCGTATTGGCCAAAAGCTTTTCGCACATTTGCTGCAGACGCTCTTCCGCTTCCTTGCGGTTATCAGTGTCCAGCTCGAGTTCCATATACTTTCCGATCCGAAGGCTTTCCACTTCCTTGAACCCTACAGAATGAAGTGCTCCTTGAACTGCTACCCCTTGTGGATCCAATACGCTTTGCTTGATGGTGACATAGACCTTAGCTTTCAACATCGTTATCTGTTCCTCCTCGGTATCGTATATGAATAATTGCCTGCTATGATTGACTCGTGAAACTAGGTGCCGTAATCCGGCGGTAAATATCGGTATAACGGTTGGTAGTTTCCTGAACGACAGACTCAGGCAACGGATCAGGTTTACTGTTCTTATCCCAGTCCGATGACGCCAAGTATGTACGCACAGGCTCTTTATCCATACTGTCAATCTCAATGTCCAGCGCGTAATTCGCCTTATCCCAGAAACGGGATGAATCCGGGGTGAAGATTTCGTCGATCAAGATGACTTTTCCATCGATCAGGCCAAATTCGAATTTGCAATCTGCCAAAATAATTCCTCGCTCCGCACAATAATCGCGTGCGAACCGATATAGCATCAAGCTCTGTTGCTGAAGTTCGAGCGCCAGCTCTTCGCCAATGAGCTCCTTCATACGGTCCATCGAGATATCCTCATCATGACCGACATCATTCTTGGCTGCCGGTGTAAAGATCGGCTCAGGAAAAGCTTCGTTCTTACGCATACCTTCAGGAAGCTTGATTCCATTCACTTCACCGGTCGTTTGGTATTGACGCCAGCCGCCGCCGGTAATATATCCGCGAACGACACATTCCATATCGATACGCTCAGCCTTGCGGGCAACCATAATCCGGCCACCGAGCAACTCCTTGTCCTTAATGATCGAACCGAGCCGCTCCACATCGGTATGAACGACATGATTCTCAATCAACTGTTCCGTCAGCCCAAACCAGAACGTACTAAGGTTGTTCAGCACCGTTCCTTTAGCGGGAACAGGCGGGTCCAGTACATAGTCGAACGCTGAGATCCGGTCCGTGACCACGATCAGCATGTGTTCTCCGAGATCATACAGTTCACGAACCTTGCCTTTATAAAGTAAAGGCGCATTAACTAAATCAACAGCCGTAGAAAGCGCAGGTAATGCCATGTCATCTCACTCCCTTGTTAACGGGGGCCGCTTAACAGCGGCCGTAATCTTGGCAGTTATAGAGAAGCGACTGCTCTACTATTCGTTCAAGCCCAATTTTTCGAAAATCGTATCTACATGTTTCAAATGCCAGCTCGGATTAAACGCATCCTCGATCTCTTCAGGGCTTAGCACTTCCGTAATTTCAGGTGTCGACTCAACGATCTCACGGAATTGACGCTGTTCCTCCCAAGCCTGCATCGCTCTTGGCTGTACCGTATCGTAAGCTTGTTCCCGGCTGAAGCCTTTGTCGATCAGCTTCGTCATCACGCGGCCGGAGAACGGAACACCGAAGGTACGTGCCATATTGCGCTTCATATTCTCAGGGAATACGGTTAGGTTCTTCACAATATTACCGAAGCGGTTCAGCATGTAATTCAGAAGCATCGTCGCATCTGGCAGAATAATACGTTCCACGGAGGAGTGGGAAATATCCCGTTCGTGCCAGAGTGGCACATTCTCGTATGCAGAAACCATATGACCGCGGATAACACGAGCAAGACCTGAAATGTTCTCGGAGCCAATCGGATTCCGTTTATGCGGCATCGCCGAAGATCCTTTTTGACCTTTAGCAAAAGCTTCTTCCACTTCACGCACTTCACTCTTCTGGAGCGCACGCACTTCCGTAGCGAATTTATCAAGCGAAGTGGCGATCAGCGCTAGTGTTGCCATATATTCAGCATGACGGTCACGTTGAAGCGTCTGAGTCGAGATATGAGCAGCCTTCGTTCCCAGCTTCTCACAGACGAACTGTTCTACCGAAGGGTCAATGTTCGCGTATGTGCCTACAGCGCCAGAGATTTTACCGTACTGTACGCCATCAGCTGCATGACGGAAGCGCTCCAGATTGCGAATCATTTCCTCGTGCCACAGCGCCATCTTCAGACCAAAGGTTGTTGGCTCTGCATGTACACCATGCGTCCGGCCCATCATCGGTGTGTGTTTATAAGCAAGAGCTTTCTCTCTCAGAATGCCGATAAAACGAAGTATGTCCTGCTCCAGGATTTCATTCGCTTGCTTCAAAAGATAGCCGTTAGCCGTATCTACAACATCCGTGGAAGTTAGACCGTAATGAACCCATTTGCGTTCCGGACCTAGAGTTTCGGAAACAGCCCGGGTAAAAGCAATAACATCATGCCGAGTTTCTTGTTCAATTTCATAGATGCGCTCGATATCAAAGGAAGCGTTCTTGCGAAGCTCCACTGTATCTTCTTTAGGTATAACACCAAGTTCAGCCCAAGCCTCACATGCACAAAGTTCAACCTCAAGCCATGCTCTGAATTTATTCTCCTCGGTCCAGATAGCCCGCATTTCCGGTCTGCTGTAACGTTCGATCATATTTTAATGCCTCCAAATATTAGTTTGCTTTACCCATTCGAGCGCATCTTCAACATTACCGCATAACAGATTGATATGGCCCATTTTGCGGTTATGCTTGCTGTCGCTCTTACCATATAAATGAAGCTTAGGAACAATACCAAGAGATATCGCCGCCTGATCCTGCACTATGGATCTACCGATCACTTCATCCAAATGTTGCCCCAGCACATTTACCATCACAACTGGACTAAGCAGTGTTGTATCTCCCAGAGGAAGATTACATATCGCTCTGACATGCTGTTCGAATTGAGAGGTAGCGCATGCTTCCATCGTGTAGTGTCCCGAATTATGTGGTCTTGGCGCAACTTCGTTCACATAAAGTGAACCATCTTCTGTAAGGAACATCTCTACCGCTAGAAGCCCTACAGCATTTAAGCCTTTCGCCACCCGCTCAGCGAGTTGACATGCTTTGTGCTGTACCTCAGTCGGTATCCGTGCCGGAACAATAGACAGATGAAGGATGTTGTTTACATGAACATTCTCAGCAGGCGGAAAGCTCTTCACTTCGCCATCCGGCGTACGCGCCGCAATAACTGATATTTCACTTGTAAACTTGATGAACTTCTCGAGAACAAGCTCTGCGCCTGTCGAGGCAAGTTCTCTATAAGCTGATTCAAGCTGTTCCTCCTGCCGGAGAACGGCCTGACCTTTTCCGTCATAACCACCGGTAGCCGTCTTGAGCACACATGGCAACCCAAGTTCAGCTACCGCTTTCTGCAAGCTTTCCAAGCTTGTAATTTCCCGGTATGGAGCTACCGGGACACCGGCCGCTTCGATAGCCGCCTTCTCACGAAGGCGATGCTGTGTCGTATAGAGCAGCTTGCTCCCTTGCGGAACATAGGACCGTTCTTCTAGCAGCGCTGCTACGCCTGCATCCACATTCTCGAATTCATAAGTAATTACATCCGCTTTAGCTGCGAGTTCTCCAGCTGCATCCGCGTTGTTATATGCTGCAGTTATTTGCTCCGATATTTGACCAAGCGGTGAATCCGGCTGCGGATCAAGTGTGATGAACTTGTAGCCCATCCGAGTGCCGTCAAGAGCCATCATCCGCCCCAATTGCCCGCCTCCAAGAACGCCGATGACCGATCCCGGAGCTAGTGGCTCGTCGCTTTTATGAACACGCCGAATCACATTTTCCGTCATAGATCGTCACTGCCTTTCAATACCTCATCACGTGTTCGATCACGCCGTTGCTGCACTCTCGCACGGATATCTGCATCTGCCGCACCCAGAATTTGAGCCGCAAGCAGGCCCGCATTTGTTGCACCAGCTTTACCGATCGCCACGGTAGCAACCGGAACCCCGCCTGGCATCTGCACGATAGAAAGGAGCGAATCGAGTCCCTTGAGCGCTTTCGATTTAACAGGGACACCTATGACAGGTAACACTGTCTTAGCAGCTACCATGCCGGGAAGATGCGCAGCACCTCCAGCGCCTGCAATAATGACGCGAATGCCGCGTCCTTCGGCCTCTTCAGCGAACTTGAACATCAGATCCGGTGTCCGGTGTGCTGAGATAACCTTTTTCTCATAGGCTATCCCGAGCTCATCAAGCACCTCACAAGCATGAGACATGGTGTCCCAATCGGATTTACTTCCCATTATGACCGCTACCTGCACCGCCATGATTGCACCTGCTTTCATTAAAATATTCAAAACAATCTCTTCGTAAAAAATAAAGTCCGATTTCCCTTCATTCATGTGCGGGATACCGGACTTTCGGGGGAATACCGCTTCGGCATCACGATGTCATCACATATCGAGACAAAATAAGCACCTCGCGCTTCGCTACCGAAGCAGAAATCTGCCCCAAGTAGCAGTGCCGTATTCCCTCGTAGTCCGAAAATTTAAGGTCTTCGGGTAGAAACTTCCGGGCCATATCCCCAGCTTTATACGAGAAGTATTTAATTTACTTAATTTACATTTCATCAGATAAATTGAACTTAATTAAGTCCAGTTTATCAATCTCTGACACTCCATGTCAACCTAAACACGAACATTCTGATAATCTCGAAAAATATTGTTCGTTTTTTAGTCCTGGAGCCCTATAACAAAAAGGGATGCTCTCAAGCATCCCTTGTGTTTGAAAAATATATTATTTTACGACCAGTACGGGGACCTTGGCATGCTGAACCACATTGTGGCTGACACTACCGAGAACAAACTCCCGAATACCGCCTAAACCGCGGCTGCCGATAATGATTAGATCTATTTCATTTTGTTTCGCGTATTCCAGAATAACTTCTGCAGGAGGTCCTTGAATCATTTGAACTCTACCATCAACCTGTGCATTTGCCATCCGCTCTTTAAGCTCTTCCGTTGTTTGCTCGGCTAGATCATAAATTTCTTTATTTACCGACGCCGGAATAGGAGCAATACCCTCACCGACAAAAAAACGTGGGAATTCAAACGCATGAACGATATCCAGAGTAGACCCTGGCGTCACTTTGGCAAGCTCAACAGCTCGACCGAGCGCTTTAATAGAAGCTTTAGAGCCGTCATAGGCTAACAAAATTTTGTTGAATAGCATACAGGCCACCTCTTTCTCTGTGTGTTAAGACGAACTGCTCAACATTAAACCATTACACATGAAATGAAACGATTCTACCGCGAGTTCTTAGAAACAGAAATTATGTAGGCTTGTGTTCACTTCCATAGATACCCATACAAAATAGCATTCAAAAATAATAATAATGGCACGCCAATCTTAAACGATAGATGCCTCGTTTTATGCCTTTTACGGTACATGGCAACCCATACACCGAGAGCTCCTCCAACAGCTGCTAATAAGAATAGCGTCTTCTCAGGGACACGATCCCTGCCGAGACGAGCTCGCCGCTTGTCTTCGGACATGACCAGATAGGCCACGGCATTAATAAAAATAAACCAGACACCCAGCGCGGTTCTCAAGGTCGATCCGCACCTCCAATCCCCAGTCAAATCCTTAAATCTGACAGGTATCATAGCTTCTATCTATATTATAGAACTATGAATTGTTGAATACAATGATCCATTTTTGCAGTATTAACCGGCATTACACCCACGAAAAACGATCACATTGTCTTTCGTGTCCATTTTTCGCGGGTAGCCGGATCATTCACCTTATTTAGAGCAAAGCTTAAGAATCCTGTTTAGAAATTTCATTCAGACTCGGAACATAATCATTGGCTTTCTTAGGTTTAAGTGTCTTACTCTCTTCCAGAATGCTCGATTTGTTCTGTTGATTCTCCGTTTTTCGCGACTTATGATGCGGCACGGTATATCACCTCCTGTTCGTAGAATGAACTATTCCACGACAGGTTATGCCTCAATCTTTATCTTCCCAGAACTCTCTCATACTTTAACTCAATCTATTCCGATTTGCTCTTCTCCAAAGCTGCCTTAAGCAGATCTCCCAAGTTAGAGCCGATTGATTCCTGCTTGCTGAATTGCTGCACAAGTTTACGCTCTTCCCGCTTGTTAATACGCTTGTTGTCCTTGTTCAGCGTTTCGGTAATCCCGCATCCCAGACATTGAACGAAAAGTCCCGCTTTGCCTTCCTTCATCTCCATCTTCTTATGACACTGCGGGCAGCGACGATTGGACAATCTCTTCTCACCAGAGCGCTTGTATCCACAATCCTCACTTGGACATACAAGAAGCTTTCCGCGCTTCGTCTTCTTCTCCAGTAGTCTTGTTCCACAATCAGGGCAGTGGCTATTTGAGACATTATGCGGTTTGTACTCCGCATCACTGCCTTTCACACCAGACACCAGCTCCTTGGTCATATCACGAATACCGCGCAGGAATGGCTCTGACTTGCCTTGTCCCTTCGCAATCCGCTCCAAATCTGCCTCCCAGCGTGCTGTCAGTTCTGGTGTTCTTAGTGCAGGAGCGACAAGCTCGATCAACTGTTTCCCTTTTCCTGTAGGATGAAGAGCCGACCCCTGACGTTCAATCGTATCTGAGCTCACAAGCTTCTCAATGATATCTGCCCTTGTTGCAGGTGTTCCAAGACCATGCTTCTCCATCTGGGATAGCAGTGCCGCTTCGTTATAGCGTTTAGGCGGTTGTGTCCGTCCTGATTTTACGATACAGCGACGAACGGTAACTTTCTCGCCTTCCGAAAGCTCGGGAAGCAATCTTCCTGTTGATCCTGTGCCGCTCGAATCCGGATGGTCGTCGTCACCTTCATCCTCATAATCGCCGCCATACACCTCGCGCCATCCGCTATCTTTAACGGTCGTTCCTTTAGCACTGAAGGTCTCTCCCTCAATCTGAACGGTAACCGTTACAGCATCATACTTAGCAGGTGGATAGAATAAACTGATGAATCGGCGTACGATCAAATCGTACAGTTTCCGTTCATCGGTGCTCAGCTTATTCAGCAGAACGGCCTCTTCCGTCGGAATAATGGCATGGTGGTCGGTAACCTTGCTGTCATCCACAACTCTTTTGCCTGGTGAGAGGTTCTTACGAAGAAGCGGACGAGCTAGCCCGGCGTACGGTCCGACAGCAACACTCTCCAACCGCTCTTTCAAAGTCGAAACCATATCCGAAGTAAGATAACGGCTATCTGTACGTGGATAAGTAACCAGCTTATGCTGTTCATAAAGCTTCTGCAGTACATTGGACGTTTGCTTTGCCGAGAATCCGAAGCGCCGGTTCGCATCCCGCTGTAACTCCGTTAAATCGTATGCCAGTGGATGAGGCTCAACTTTCTCGCTTTTCTTCACGCTAGTAATCTTCCCTGTACGGCCATCCAACTTCTGCTTCAACTTCTCAGATTGGTTCTTGTCAAAGAGACGTCCGTCTCCACCAGATGCACGCCATGAAGCTTCAAAATGACCTAAGTCCACACTGATCGTGTCGTACTCCTGAGAGCGGAAGCTTGTAATCTCCTTCTCCCGTTCCATAATCATTCCCAGTGTTGGAGTCTGAACACGGCCTGCTGATAGTTGAGCGTTGAATTTACAAGTTAAGGCACGCGTTACATTGAGTCCGACCATCCAGTCAGCTTCTGCCCGGCAGCGAGCTGATTCATATAACCGATCGAATTGACTGCCAGGCTTAAGTGAAGCAAAGCCTTCCTTAATTGCCTTATCCGTTTGGGATGAAATCCACAACCGTTTAAACGGCTTATTCCATTTCGCCATATTTAATATCCAGCGCGCCAGAAGCTCTCCCTCGCGAGCCGCATCGGTAGCAACAATCATCTCTCCGATATCCTTACGCTTAAGCAGTGCCTGTACTGTTTTAAATTGATGGCTGGTCTCTCGAAGCACCTTCAGCTTCATCTTATCCGGCAGGATCGGCAAATCTTCCAATGCCCATGTTTGATACTTATGATCATAATCCTCTGGCTCAGCAAGACCCACCAAATGTCCGAGCGCCCAGGTAACTACATATTTCGGCCCTTCAAAATAATTCTTATGCTTCTCGCGGCTCCCCATGACCCGCGCAATTTCCCTTGCAACCGACGGCTTCTCCGCCAATACTAATGCTTTCATAGCCCTCCCCTTCCTCTGTAACTTCTATTATAACCTTCCGCCCTTTTATCCACAAAAAACAGGCCTCCAATAGCATATCTGCCACGGAAAGCCTGCTCTTAATAAAAGACTATCAACTGTATGTCTACCTATTATTATTCGGACAGCCTTTCATGATCCTCATCTACATATACAGATGCCCCATTTAAGGTTTCAAAAAGTCATTGTATAAAAATATAAATGATTGTATTATTATAAAGTCGTTCAAAAATTGATCCCTTATAAAATATAAGAAAATTCTCGAACGTTTACCAAATTTATACACTCAGTATTAATATATATTACTTAAATAAATTACATTATAACAAGTCGACAAGGAGTTTAAAGATGAGCAGCTTAGAAGATCAACTAGAGAAAAAGCCCAAAAGTTTTAATGTCTTTGTATTAATATTTTGCCTTATTATTCTATCCGCCATTCTAACGTATATTGTTCCAGCCGGTCAATTTGATAGAGTAGAAGTGGACGGACGAAGTGTTATTCAAGCAGATTCATTCCAGTATATTGATACTAAACCCTTAGGGTTGTTAGATATTTTCAGTAGTGTTCATACAGGTATGGTGAACGGAGCCAGTACGATTTTCTTCGTGTTGATTATTGGGGGAACTTTTGGCGTATTTGCAGCCACTGGGGCGCTCGATGCATTCATCGCTATGATTTCTCGGAAGATGGCTAATCGTGAAAAGCTGCTTATCCCCATCCTGATGTTGTTTTTTGCTGTTGCCGGTTCTTTAATGGGGATGTCAGATGAAATTATTGTGTATATCGCCATTCTTGTACCACTGACCATTGCGCTAGGATTTGATGCCATGACCGGCTTTGCAATGGTCACCATCGGGGCGTCGGTAGGGTTTACGTCCGCGGTTATGAATCCATTTACGGTTGGGATTGCCCAAGGGATTGCTGAACTGCCAACGTTCTCCGGCATGGGCTTCCGAATCGTTCTTTTTATCGTGCTGTATCTAGCAGCAGCTATTTATGTTTATCGCTATGCTTCAAAAGTAAAGAAAGATCCCTCGATCGGGATTTACGGTAAATATAAGCAAGGTGAAGTGAAAGCAGGAACGAATTCAGACGAAAAAATGACAACAAGCCATAAGCTCGTTCTGATCGCTTTCCTTATTAGCTACATTGTTCTCATTTTTGGAGTTACAAAATACGGCTGGTACATTACCGAAATTGCAGGATTGTTCTTCTTGTTTGCTATTATCATGGGGGTTTTAGGGAAGCTATCTCCTTCAAGTATCGCTGATAACTTTATTATTGGAGCAAAAGATTTGCTTGGCGGTGCTATGATTATCGGTCTTGCGCAAGCTATTCTCGTCATTTTCAATACGGCCGGCTTAATGGACACATTACTTTATCATGCTTCAAATCTGTTAGGTAATGTACCAGGAACGTTTTCAGCTGTCGGTATGTTTATTCTGCAATTAATCTTGAACTTTTTCGTTCCATCTGGAAGTGGGCAAGCTGCTCTAACCATGCCACTCATGGCACCACTATCCGATATGATTGGCGTAACGAGACAGACAGCCGTACTTGCTTATCAGTTTGGAGATGGAATTTCAAAAGCACTCTTCCCAACAGGTAACATTATTGCAGCACTCGCGGTCGGTGGGATTTCTTATGGGAAATGGGTCAAGTGGTTTCTTCCATTCTTTATCCTTCAGTTTGTCATTGCGATTATTGCACTGATTATTGCACAATTGATTCAATATGGTCCGTTTTAAAGAGAAGGAGTTTTTAATGTGGTTAATGAAAATTTAGTTAAACAAGCAATTCAAGATCGTCGTCATCTTCACATGCATCCAGAGCTTTCCGGCGAAGAATATGAGACATGTCAATTTATTCGCAATCGTCTAGAAGCTCTTCATATTGAAATTCTAGATTTCCAGCCTCCTAGCGTTGTAGGTTATGTTAAGGGAACGAAAGGTGATAAAACGATAGCTTTACGCGCTGACATCGATGCATTGCCCATTACTGAAGAAGGTGACAAGCCTTATATTTCACAAAAACCTGGTGTAGCACATATGTGTGGGCATGATGGCCATACAGCCATTTTATTAGCGGTCTCCGAATGGATTTCACAGCATACAGATGAGATTGAGCCTAATATCGTACTCATTTTTCAATCTGCTGAAGAAATTTCACCGAGTGGTGCCGACCAGCTCATCAAGCAAGGTGTCCTCAAAAATGTGGATGCGATCTTTGGTATCCACCTCTGGCAAGGAATGGACAAAGGGAAGATCGGTTTAAGACCGGGACCTACGATGGCCTCGGTGGATGACTTCGAGATTACGATTCAAGGATATGGCGGTCATGGTTCCATGCCGCATGAAACCGTGGATCCTATCTATGTAGCTTCACATGTCATCCAGGGCTTGAATAGTATTGTTAGCCGGAAGCTTAACCCGATGGATGCCAGCGTCGTTTCCATCGGGAAAATTGAATCTGGTACAACGTATAATATCATTCCTGACTCAGCCAAAATCATCGGTACCATCCGAACTTTATCGCCCGGTGCTGTGCAGACGATTCAGAACCAAATTGTTCAAATTTCCGAAGGAATTTGTAGTGCCTTCGGCGCTACGGCTACCGTGAATTTCATCGTTGGCACACCTCCATTAGTGAACGACCCTAAGGAATTTGAGTTTGCTGAATCGATTATTCAAAGAGCTTTCGGTCATGACGCATTCGAGTTAGTTGACCCGATCATGGGCTCTGAAGATTTCTCATATTATTTACAAGAAAAGCCTGGTGCGTTCATCTATGTAGGCATGAACGGCGAGAAAAGCATGTATCCTCATCACCATCCTAAGTTTGATATTGATGAAGATGTTTTTCCTGAAGCTATCCGACTATTCTTGGAAATCATAACAAACTATAAATAACCATTTGATTAAAATATAAAGCACATCAACTTTTACAAAGTTGATGTGCTTTTTTATGCGTCTGTACCGTGCAATATTCTAAGCCCCTCTACTATTAAGGGCTATTCTATTCAATCGTTTTATATAGACGGTTCAGATAACGCCAACGTGTCACGAAGAAGTAAATGATCTGTACCGTCAGGAAGAAAATAAAGATATTTACCGTATGGGACAAGATGGAGAAATCCACTAACTGTTGAAGTGCCACAAAGGCAACTGTACTGTGAACTACTGCAATAAGCATCGGCAGAAAGAACATGATGATCATCTGTCTGGTTACGATTTTTCTCAATTCTCGCTTGCTTAAACCCACCTTTGCAATCATGCGATATTGCTGCTCATCCCGAGACAGGTCGGAATAAAGGCGGAAGTAGATAAAGCTTGCCGCAAACGTAAAGAACACAATACCGATAAGCCCGCTAACTATAAGCAGAATTCCGTTTTGCTGCTGAGCGCTTTTCCATGAGAAATAGAGGGATTCAAAATAATATCCGTATTCTGTTTCACCCTCGTTAATCGAATTAACTATCGCCTTTGAAAGTTCACCTGTATTCTTCCAATCAGCTACAGAGAATGTATAGTATGTCTGGTAGAGAATTTCCTCTTCTTGTGCATTCATCATCTTATCGTACAAACCGTCAGAGACGACCAGTGACTCTCCATATGAAAGAGGTACGGCGATAAACGTTTCTGCTTTAATCACCTTAACATTTTGCTGCACATCCTTAGTTATGACTTCAATCTGATCGTTTACGATACCATTAACCTTATTTTTGTTCTTCCCTGATACAGTCCCGGGCGTTAAGATCCCTTCGGACTCTGATAAACTTTCCTCTGGCCGTCCTAGTGCTCGAAGCAAGCTGTTATAATCACTAAGCTTTATCAGTTTATTTCCGTTATCATCATATGAAGGAGTCACCGAAGCCTCAGTATAATCAACCCCTGCCTTTTCCAATTCATTCCTGATCTTTTGTAGTTCCTTTGTATTCGCTGATTGATCTTCTTCGTAATTGATATACGTATATGCATATGGATTAACCATCGCTGACAGTCCCGGATCGCCAATTGACAAGGTCGTACCAATTCCGGTAAAGGCAGATGCCGAAATAATCGATACAAGAAAGAACATCACCGCATTATCCTTGATCCGATACAGAAGTTCTGAAATTGTGAGCAGATTCGTTCTCTGGTAGAAGTAGCCCTGTTTCTTCTGCAGCCAGCGCAGAAAGAACACACTGAACTGGGTGAAGAGAAAGTAAGTACCTAAGATAACCAGCGCAACACCACCGAACAGTAACGTTAGAGAAAATATCTGCCGCACTGCAAATATCATAACCATCCCATAACCCGCTACAATAAGCAGAACAGCGAGTATAGCAAGCCAAGGAGAAGCTTTAGGGTGAGGTTTCGGACTCTCCTCCGCTTTTACCAGGTCAATGAGTGTACCCTTTCTCAGCATGACAGATGAGAATACGGCAATCAGCAGAAACAGCGCGGCATAGGAGCCTGCAGTAAGTAGCATCGCTTTCCCTGGGAAGTAGAACGGCAGTCCATTTTCAACAGCAAGTAGCTTAGAGCTAACTAACAGAATCAACTTTGAAAATACGACTCCAATTCCGATTCCCGTAAGGATTGCAGCTGCCCCGATCAGAATGTTCTCAATAAACAACATCCGGTTCAATTGCTTGCGTGACATGCCCAATATTAGCAGAATGCCAAATTCCTTCTTACGTGTCTTAATAAAAGCGCCTACCGAATACAGTAGAAAAAAGAACGAGAATATAAATACGATATACTGAGAAATCGTCATCCCCATTGTACCGAGCATACTCAGTGTGCCGCTTGTGGATACAATTCCATCTTTAAGGTTGGGATGAAAGGCGAGCAGTCCATACGTAAAGAAGATCATCACAGAAAAAGCACTGCTCAAAAAATGAGCGACGTACGTACGCTTACTACGGAGAACATTATTAACCGCGAACTGGCGAAAATTCATGTCCTAACCCTCCCAGTAGCGATAGTACATTGATGATCTTTTGATAAAATGCCGAACGGCTTTCACCGCAAGTAATCTCGTTATACAGTTGTCCGTCCTTGATAAAGACGACCCGATTACAATAACTTGCAGCTACCGGATCGTGGGTAACCAAGAGCATGGTCACTTTATCCTCCTTGTTTCTACGTTCCATGATTTCCATGACGTCTTGGGCTGACTTGGAGTCCAGATTCCCGGTAGGCTCGTCTGCAAGCACCAGCTTGGGAATATGAATCATGGCTCTTGCTACAGCTGTCCGCTGTGCTTGTCCCCCTGAAATCTCATAGGTTCGTTTATTTAAGATGGATGTAATACCGAGTTTTTCTGCAAGTATCCCGATGCGTCGATTCATCTCGTTTAGTTCCATACCGTCGAGTGCTAATGGAAGCAATATATTCTCTTTAACCGTTAACGTATTCAACAGATTAAACGATTGAAAGATGAACCCAAGCTCACGACGGCGGAACATAGCCAGCTTATCTTGAGATAACTGGAATGGATCCTCTCCACCAATCCGAATTTCACCTGAAGTGGGGCGATCAATGGTGGATATCATATTCAGCAGCGTCGTCTTACCGCTACCCGATGGACCCATGATCCCGACGAATTCACCTTTGTTGATACTCAAATTTATATTAGAAAGGGCTTCATGAGACACAGCCCCCTTATAGACTTTCCCTAAATTACGTACCGATAATATTTCCATATTGAATCCCTCATCTCCTAAATATCTGCGTTTCTATATTATTAGTGTAACTACACTTCTCTTTTTCACCTATCGATCATGCTTTCATGTACCTTACATCGGTGTAAGGTTTCAGCCGCTTATTTAAAAATACAATTAAGTATGAAGCCACTACGTGTATGGATCGTTCTTCCGATCGCTGTTGTCTCCAAATTTCTTATTAATTACCTATTAACATGGATGAAATTCAGAGACAAAGGCGACCGCTCCGCTTCTCCGGAATCGTTCTGTCCTCTCCACTACTCCGATGTGGGTCAGTTAGATATAGCAAAAGAAACCTACCTAAGAGAATGGATGCACATACAAACCATTATCCTAGAAAGGTTTCTTGCTTTAACGTAATTCTCTTCATAAAATCCATACTTTATATCGTGAATATTAACCGGACCCTCGTCCCTTTCCCAGATTCAGATTCCAGCTCAATTCGATGGTTCATCTTCTCTACGACTTCCTTAACCAGATATAATCCCATTCCCGTCGATTCCTTTAACTTTCTCCCGTTTTCTCCGGTATAGAATGGATTAAATACGCGATTAAGATCGGATTTAGGAATGCCAATCCCCCGATCGATTACATCTAGCCAAACTTCACGCTCATGTTCTATCTTTGAAGCAGATAATGTAACTTTTTGCCCGCTTCCCTCTGAATATTTAATGGCATTAGATAGCAACTGAAGCAAGATAAATCGAAGCCATTTGGCGTCCGTCTGCACAGTAATTTCGGGATCAACAAGCACCTCAGGATAAACATGACTATAGATAAAATATCGCTTGTTCTCATGCACAGCTTCTTTTACCATCTCCAGTAAAGATACGGGCTCTACACTAAAATCCTGTTCGAACGTTTCCAGTCTAGACATATACAGCACCATTTCTAGACCGCGCCTTAGTCTGTCTGACTCTTCGGAAATACTCTTATAGTTCTCGTTATCCTCTTCCTGCGTGATCATCTCAATGACTGATAACGGAGTCTTCATCTGATGTACCCACTGATTCATAAAAAACAAATGCTCTTTCCGTTTCCGTTCCCACTCTTGCATCTGGTTACGATATTGGCGGTACTGCTCTTCCATTAGTCTACTTAGAGCTGCAGGTAAAGGAGCCGACTCATGATGCTGTATTGATTCATCGAGTGATCTCATGGGTCTCGACAACTGTTTATAAAATCTCCAATGACTATAATACCGGTACAGTAAATAGCCTGATAAGATGAACAATCCTAGGAATATTGCGTAAGAAGCAGTAAGTGGATGATCATATCCATCGAACCAAAACACCAATAGCACGACAAATATTTGAACTACACTAAAGAGAATTAGCGGGAGCTGTTCACGCCAAAATAACTTTTTCATTGTATTCGCTCAGTCTTCCATACTGCATTTAAGCGATAACCTGAACCACGCACCGTCTCAAGAGCACCTTCAATCCCGAGCTCCCCTAACCGTTTACGCACGCGTGTAATATTAACACTCAAGGTGTTATCATCAACAAAAGTATCATCCCACAACTTTTCCAAGATTGTCTCCCGGCTTACAAGTCGCGGGCTGCGATCCAGCAATGTTTCTAGCAGAATCGTTTCTTTTTTGGTCAGCACTATGACTTGTTCCCCCCACTGAAGCTCCATCCTTTCAGGATAAAGAACCAGTCCATCTTTCTCTACCGTCCGTTCCCCTGAAACAGCAGCATAATCACCGTATACTCGTCGGAGCTGGCTGTGGATCTTTGCAATCACGATATCGTAATGAAATGGCTTCGTTATATAATCATCAGCTCCATTTTCAAGAGCTCTTAACTGATCCAACGTTTCATTTCTGGCAGATATAAAAATAATAGGACAAGTTGATATTGAACGAATTTGTCTACACCAATAGTAACCATCAAAACTCGGCAGGTTCACATCTAGCAATACTATATGCGGTTTTATCTGTTGAAATTGTTCTAGCACGTGATCGAAATCATGCACGACTACACCCTGATTTCCATATCTACGAATGTGAGATTCCAGCATTCCAGCAAGTTTAGGGTCATCCTCAACGATCATGACTTTGTACATACAATCATGCTCCCTCTCCAAAACTTCAGGCTGTATCCCGCCTTGCTTGTATTCAAAACAGCCTCTACATTATTCTAAAACGATTGCCGCTTCAAAAAAGTTTGTTCCCTCAGGAGATATTCCCTGTACGTAGATGTTATGGTTCTCACCTGATGAACGGTTTATGATTATTTCGTCATTCATTCTCGCTTCCTGATGATATGTAATCTTGAAATTACTCACGCTCTTATGTTCAAGCTCTTCTTCCGTAAGCGTGTCCCAGCATAGATCAGCATATCGTGCATTATTCAGATGCCCATTGCTGTCTAAACCGCTGTAGCGAACCGTATGGGAGAATGCTTCTTTCAATAAACTTCCCTCTGGGATCACTTTCTTGTCCAATGGACTACCTACCATTTCTTCATGAACTGGTACCTCATAAGGGAACGCGGACGGTCTCATAATTTTTCGCTTATGGATATCCACTAAGGCCCAGATCGAACTTGCAGTACCCAGCTCTTCACCTGTAGCATTATAAAAACGATAGTCGCGGTGCCACAGCGCACCCTTCGCTCCTCTGCTCCATGTAGTAATATCAATCGTGTCCTTATACTGAGGCAAAGAGGACATACTCAATTCCAGTGTAATGAGCATCCAACCCATACCTTGTTCCACCATTTGCTCTCGACTGACACCTAGCGCCTCTATATGTCCGTCTGCAGTACGCTGCATAATACTCAGTAATGAAGACCAGCGAATATCTGATTTATAATCTACTTCGTCTGATTGTATCATGATTGTTTCTGTCCACTTAGCAGTCATCTTGTATACATCTCCTTATTCTGAAGTAAACTTGAAGTTTACCATTTTATCGCGACTAAACTCTATGACGATCTCTCCATCATAACCAATTAACATCTTGTTTTCAAAAATTACACCCGCTTACCTTATGCTGAAAGAAGCGCTATAATAAGTGGACTACGAATAGTTAATTAAAATATAGAAGGTGAAAAGATGCACCGAAGTATTTTGGACGAGCTCCAGCTTCATTATCACGATCTTTCTCAGAAAGAAAAAGAGATCGCAGATTATATCGTCCAGCATAAAAACTCCATACAAAATATGAATATACGCGAATTAGCTGATCACACGCATTCATCAACCTCCACCATCACCAGGTTTTGTAAAAAAATACAATGTGACAGCTTTGTCGATTTCAAAATCCGTCTGAGCAGAGAGGCTGACAAACCTTCTGGGGACAGCAACAGCTTTACAAAAGTGCAGTATATTTACAATGAAATCATTAATTCGACAACAGATATGATGCATAAAGAAGACTTTGAGAACGTCGTTCAGATGATCAAAAATGCACACCGTGTTCAGGTCTATGGACTTGGTAGTTCCGGATTGTCTGCACTGGAATTTAAATATCGTTTGATGCGGATGAACATTACGATAGATGCCATAACTGATTCTCATATGATGATTATGAGCGCTGCCTTGCTGAATGAGAATGACCTTATTATCGGGTTATCGAACTCTGGACAAACTACAGAAATTATCGATGCCCTAACAATCGGAAAAAGGAACGGTGCGACAACAATCAGCATTACAAACTATAAGCATACGCCTCTTACTGATATTTCAGATATTTCATTGTTTACGCCTAGTCTGCACCGTATGGGAGATACTCATTTTATTAACAGCCAGCTGGCTATTATTTATGTGTTAGATGTACTTTCCATGCTTCTACTAAATGATGAGGAATTGTACCGGAAACGTCAAAATACACTTGAAACGCTGTTCGAAAAAGTAAAAGAAGATCGCAAAAAAAGCTGACTGCAGCCAAACGGCTTCGCCTCCTAATGAGTAGCGAAGCCGCTCGGCATTCGTCAGCTTCTGTATATTTAAGACTGAATATGTTTAACGAATCTTTCCGTAATTTGTTGTGGTCTAGTGATAGCACCACCGACCACTACACAATATACCCCAACTTCCAGACAGCGTTTCGCCATTTCAGGAGTAAGCACATTCCCTTCAGCTACAACAGGTGACTTAACCGCTTCTAGAACATTTTTCAGCAGTTCAAAGTCATTATCATACATCTTCTGTCCAGCCGTGGATTCAGTATATCCGATCAGGGTAGTTCCAATTAAATCAAATCCGAGTTCTTCCGCCTTTACTGCTTCTTCTACCGTTGAAATATCCGCCATCAACAGCTGTTCTGGGTATTTCGCTTTAATCTGGTTCATCAGCTCTGGTAATTCAAGCCCTCCCGGACGAATATCCTTAGTTGCATCCATAGCAATGATATCCGATCCTGCACCAACCAACTCCTCGATTTCCTTCATTGTCGGCGTTATGTACACCTTCGAATCAGGATAATCTCTCTTCACGATCCCGATCACTGGAAGATCCACCTGGGTTTTAATTTCTTTAATGTCCTCAGCTGAATTCGCACGTATCCCGACAGCTCCACCTTGACGAGCAGCCACCGCCATTCTACCCATAATAAAAGAACTGTGCAATGGTTCATTCTCTAATGCCTGACAGGAAACAATCAGTCCTTTACTTAATCCAAGCGCATCCAAACGTGCATTATTCATATTCTAAGCACTCCCATGTAATATAATGGCGAATAATCAGAAAACTAATTTCATTAATAATCATAACATGAAAGTTATTTTCGTCAATTGTTTTTCAGCTCCCTATTTCTCATCATCAAAAAATTCCTGAAAATCCGCGCTACAACAAGGTGGATGAATTTTACTTGCTCAGTTTATGGCACATATCGGTTTAAAAATCCTCTCTTTGGTTAATAGTAAAGCACAAACAAATAAATCATTTACGAGGTGATTGCAATGGGTTTTCTTTGGTCATTAATTGTTGGTGGTATTATTGGTTGGATCGCAGGTCTAATTATGGGACGTGACATCCCTGGTGGTGTCATTGGTAACATCATTGCTGGTTTTATCGGTGCATGGCTTGGAGGATTGCTGCTTGGATCTTGGGGTCCAGAAATTGGCGACTTCTACATCATACCAGCTTTGATCGGTGCAGTTGTGCTTGTATTTATCGTCAGCCTCATTATGGGTTCGATGAGAAAAGGACGCTCTTAATCGAGTAGTCTAACTTACTTAAGCGCATATGCAAAAATCCCCTCACGTTATCAGGTCAATGTCGTTCATTAGGACGACGCAGACCTTCTACGTGGGGGATTTTGTATGTTTAACTATTATATCGCCCATTGGATGATGGAGCCGGCATAAGTCATGCCTCCACCAAATCCATACAGCAGCACTTGATCACCGGATTTTAAACGGCCTTCATCAATGGCTAGCTGCATTGCAAGCGGAATGGAAGCTGCTGATGTGTTCCCACGATACTCAACACTCGTTAAAGTTCGATCCAGAGGAATCGGGCCGCGTTCACAAATCGCTTCAATCATTCGTAAATTCGCACTATGGGGTACAAACCAATCTATTTCATTCGCCTGCATACCTGCTTGCTCAAGCAGTAGACGCATTCCTGAAGGGATATTACGAACAGCCCATTTGTATATTTCACGGCCGTTCTGAACCAGGCAACCGCCCTTCAGCTCTTGTCCATCCATTTTCTCAGAAAGCGCAGTTTTATAAAGATGGATGCCTCCTTCACCGAAGGTGCCAGATAAGGAAGCTAGGAAGCCTGAATGCTGTTCATCTCTTTCAACGAGAACAGCTCCTGCACCATCACCGAATAAAACACATGTCGTCCGATCTGTATAATCTGTAATTTTGGATAACGTTTCTGCTCCGATTACCAGCACTTTATGATACATTCCGCTTGTAACCAAGCCGTCTGCAAGCTGGAGGGCATACACAAATCCTGCGCAGGCTGCATTAAGATCAAGCGCTCCAGTACTCTTAATCCCGAGCTGAGATTGTACCCGCGACGCTGTACTCGGAAAGGAATACTCTGAAGTACTCGTAGCCACAAGAATCATATCTACATCATTTACTTCAACGCCATAACGCAGCTTCATATCTTTAACAGCAGCAACCGCAAGATCAGATACATATTGATCCGGTTCTGCAATACGGCGCTCCCTCATGCCGGTCCGCTGTACAATCCATTCATCACTCGTCTCAACAAGCTTTTCTAGGTCCGCATTTGTTAAGACCTTGTCCGGAACATAAGTCCCAATAGCGGTAATTTTCGATTTGGACTGAGTCACAAGGTACACCTCCATCTTTTCAATCATTATATCATTCAGGCTTAGTACTTGGTACTAATAAATGACTCAAATTTTATGTATTTAGGTATTACCTTTATTCTAGATATTAGTCAATATCTCATTAAACAAAATCATCCCCATCCCTATTCGGATGAGGATGAGGATGATTATCTATAGATTGATAATCTTCACCATGCTTGTGGATTTTACATAGATAGTTTTATATTTAGATTGTCCGCTCGCGTCTTTAAACAGAATGATTCTCTTACCACGATTGTCTTCAACGATCTGAGCGCTATAACCGGATAGATCCGCTTTATCTGCCAACGTTTTGTACTCTGGAAGCTTAGTAATAGTATCTGGAATAGAGGCCTTTGCCTCTTTCGTTGTTTGTGTTGTTGTATCCGTTTCTTTCTTAATATAGCCATTGAAGATTAGGCCGCCTTGAAAGTCAACTATTTCCAATCGCTTCTCTCTCTTGATATACACACTTTTGTAACGGTTACGGCCGTTGTCATCCTTTAGCAGAATCACGCGCTTATTCGCGTTATCCTCAGTAATTCCTGGTTTGTAGTTGGATAAATCAATATTTACCTTTAGGGTCTCATATTCAGGCAACTTCTTAATATCCGTTGAGCTTGCGCGTTCACCACTTTGAATCGAAGAGGATGTGGACGTGTTTTGCACCGATGCTTGTGCCTGCTGTCCACCACTTACTGCACTAATCCCACCTGTAACTAACATGATGGCGCTTACTGTTATCGCTAATAATGTCTTCATCTGCGATCTCTCCTTCTGCTTCGAAATAGGTACTTCTATAATAATACCGAAGTTTTATGAGAATTCTCTGAGAAAAAGGAAAGAGTTTCATTAAAATGCAAGTGATTCCCCGATCGCAGCTACGATTTGAACCAAAGCATAATATATCACTAAACAAAAAAACCACTATCGAGCAATCGATAGTGGTTTTTCCGGTTGTTCGCTTGGCGACGTCCTACTCTCCCGGGACCCTTCGGTCCAAGTACCATCGGCGCTGGAA
>NZ_JBHTFO010000001.1:0-180380 GCF_042666275.1 Paenibacillus sp. GCM10028914 | reverse complement strand
TTTTCATGTTCGTAATATGAATTGATTTTCATACTCTCTTATAATCTTGTAATAAGTGTTTTTTTTTCAGCTCTAGCTTCTTCATAAATTCTACAGCGGATAACTCATTATCTTTCCAGCGCGGATACTCCGAATCCAGTATGCCCTTTTGCCCAGGCGTAAGAGTATTCAGGTTGATCTGCGGACGCCCCAGGTGTTTTCCCTTCTTTTTTGCTTCAGCAATTCCTTCAGCTTGTGCCTGTTTAATCCCTTTACGTTCTTCTTCAGCCAGCCAACTCAGAATCTAAGGACTAAATCCATAATGAGCTGACCGATCCTCTTCCAGGTCTTCATACTTCCTTGTATCAAGAATAGGAATGAAGGTCGATCACAACAACGTGTATCTTGGCATCAATTAACCATTGCCACTCTTTTAGGATCTCTTGCTTGTTACGGCCAAACCTATTTTATTGATAGACTTAACAAACAAGATATCGCCTTCACGCAAAATACGCTTCAGGAGCTTATATTCAGGCCGGTCGAAATTTCTTCCGCTGGCCTTGTCAATAAATATATATTCATCCGGAATGCCCTGTTCTCGTAGCACTGTTATTTGTCTATCTTCGTTCTGATCTTTTGTTGATTATACCTTTACGGAGACTAAAGGTATTGAACATAATGTTGCGCGAACCCGTTTCCAAAGAGTGCTGGGATCAGTTTCTCTCATGTAAGCCACGATCACTATCAGGAAATTGTTCTTTGAATTTTTTTGCTCTCTCTCAGAAAAGCAAGTATAATAAAATTAGGAAAATGAAACATTTTATAGGAATTCGTTCAACATGTTGGTGAATATAATGTTTTAAAGTAGGAAATAATTAATGGTATAGAAAGGGCGGGGTAATATGTTTAAAAAAATATATTTAATAGCCTTTGCAGTGACTATTATTTCAGGAGTGGCATTAATATCGAATTCAAAAGCAGAGACCTATCCAGAAAAGGAAACCGTAAATAAGACAGTTAAAAATCCTGTTAACACTAATTCTTCAACAAATAACGTGAAATCCGTAGAATCCGAAGAATCAGTAAAAAACGTAGAATCCGTAGAATCAAAAATCGCAAAAGGGAATTATACTCAACTATATACACCTCATGGCATGTTCCTGCGAGCAGATGAACAAAGTATCTTTAAGGAATCGGAGATAGCAAGAAATTTAAATCAAATCGGGCCTAATACGAATCAACTAATTTTTGAAGGCGAGTTTTTTTAAAAAGTAGATGAAGCAGAATTTCTTAAAAATTATCCCAATTCGTTGCTCTTAAATAAAACCTTAAATGATGAAAACCCGACTGATACTGATGTTCCATCAAGTTCATCAAAATAGTATTTCATTTCATAAAGAAGGAGCCATTGTTTTCGACAATGGCTCCTTCTTGGCCTTCTTGTTTTACTTAATCGTTGATTGATCCATATCCACTAGCAGTGGTAACTCCAATATTTTTTATTTTCAAAGCATAAGTACCCCCTTGAACACCGGAAAAAGTTATTGTTTTAGTAGCACTTGAATAGTTACCAGCGACTGGTATGCTATTTTCTTCAGAAGCTATCAAAGTATACTCAATAGCTACAGTCCCGTTACCATAAGAGGGATACTGGGCAAGCTTTATAGTTATATTCCCGTAAGAGTAATGGTTGAACCAATCCTTAGTTATATAGTCGTTAGATGAAAGAGGCCCAAAGGAATAGTTTTGCAATAAAGCGAATGGTGTCACGATTGGCTAAGTAATATCCACGCATTCCCATGTTATCAGCCTTCTTTCCGTGATTAGAGTGACAATACTGTCCTTTCAAAATTGTTCTCCTGATAACCACCGAATCTGAGAAGATGTTATGAAATCGTTTTGCACCCTTTTGACAAGAGCCATTGCTCTAAAACGGCAAACGCCTGCCCCGCATCCTGTTCATAGAAGATGGCTACCTCTTGCTGGTACGCATAGTTTAATCGTACATAACCACCTAGTTGCCGGTAAAACAGGAAGCAAGTATATGGGTTCTCAATGAATAAATCCGGCGGAAAATCTACTTGGCACGCTCCGGCCAGCTCGGGCAGCGATAGCTGACCCTGCCCTGGTTCCAAACGCAAAAAGAGATGGCTCCTAGTGCCCGTCCACGGTTCATAATAGACGACTTCTTTGGGGCTGCTTCCGTATACTTGACGATATATTTCATCCATTACCAAGGCATACCCCCCATCATCTTTCTGCTCCCACGCCTGCAACGAAATGGCCTTAATGTGCTCCGAGTGCCGAGGCAACCAGAGCAGTCCAGCCGTTTGGGGATGTACCGCCAGATAATCACCATCTACCGTCGTGCCTATAGCGATACATTCGCCAATCTGACGTTCAGTAATAGGACTTTCTGCGTCACATTCCCATAACCCGTACCCTGCAAAAGGTCTTAGTACCTCTGAATCGGGCAATTGGACATTGATCCACCCTCTGTAAGTCCCCTCACCAAATCGCTGCAAAAACCGTTGGTAACCTGGCGGATAAATAGAGGCGTCTTCTTTCGTAAGCACTTGGTGTTGGCCCTCGGACAGCGGCTTTGGCCGAGATACTATATACATGAATATCCCCCCTGTTTCATGAATTTCATGATCTCTTCTAATTAGTATTCTCGAGCTACATCAAACCAGCATTGAGCCATCTCTTCCGTTATAGGCTGCCCAATTAGGTGATCGGACTGGCTGAGTTGCCATACTGCTTCGCCAAGGTCTTCTCTTTCGGTGGTTTCGATACCTTTGATGGAATTGAATCGTATGGTGAAAGCGGTAATGGCTGCCTCGGCATCGGCAAGGCTGCGTGCTTGGGCCAAGGATTCCTGTGCAACGTCGTAAGCCTCGTTAGCCAGTTTGGCAAGACGTTTAGGCCAAGACGAGAACGGGCGGCCATATTCAGTCATCCACCATTCAGGCTTTCGCAATTGACTCACTGAAGCATGACCGATCCACGGGCGGGTTTTGGCGCGTGTTTTCATTTGCTGCCTTAGGCGTTTGCCCCTGGTCTCTTCCACATTGTATGCGATAAATCTGTCGAGCAGTGGCCATGTGTCCAAAGAGGGAATGCCCTCCAAATCTGGCATGAAGCGCAACTCCAGATTCGTTAATCGGGCATGACGAGCCAACAAGTCTAAGTCGCAGAAGTTCCCCCATAAACTCAGTGAGTCAAGATTGGGGAATCGGTTTAGACATTCCAACGAGATGGGCTGTCCCAGCGGCGTATTTTGCAGTGTCAGGCTCGTCACATGGTGCAATACACCGAGGTCAGGCAATATGTAAGGAGGATCATTCTTGCGCCGGCCGGTCTGAGGCGCTAATGTCAGTGAAGACGGCATATTGCCAGTAGCGGATAAACGTAATAGATCGCCGGACACGTTCAGACGGAAAGAGCCCTTCGGAAGCTTCAAGTTCAAGCGCGATTCGGACGTGCACAGCTCGATATGCAAACTATGTATAATGGACTGGCTGGCATCTACTACCGTATCGGCTGACAGGGCCGGATTCCACGTCATCTCTTCAATGGGACGTGTCTGCGCCCAATTAAAGAATCCCGTGTCACAGCCCGAATAGTACAGAAATCGCGGCCAGGGAGAGCCCGCCGGCGTAGCAAAGACATCGAATACGGTCCAATCGATGCGCGCATCAGGCTCGACGTGAAGGTCCGCCTTTTTTCCCAATCGAGGCGGTCCGATAGATAGGCTGCCCACACCGGGCCGAATGACAAGCGTGTGGCTGCGAGGACCCGTCAGGTCAATGGGATAACTACCGTCTTCTCTAACAGAACCTGAAGGGCGAGCTTGGTTATCATTAGGCACTTCTGTCATCCTTTCTTCCACTCTTGTTTTAGATGCTCCATTTACGAAAACCTAACTTGAATAAGGAATCTTGTATTTCCTGATCTACTTTGCTTTTGGAGGTTATGAATTCGAATTCGGACAATGCACTTGGAAGCTTTTGTCCGATGAAGGAATCAAAATCGATGGCTGTTTTGAAAATGCGGAGCTTGCGCAGCGATGGTAACTGCTCCATTCCCGACAAACACTCCAAACCTTTACAATTTGAAATAGATATCTCCTGCAGCGCCTCCATTCCACGATCAAAGGCGATTTCCCGCAGCCCAGCTTGATCCTCAATCTTTAGGCTCGTCAACGCTCGGAAATTCGAAATATTGCCCAGGTCATGAAACCCCCGAATTCTACAAATCTCCAAGTGGTCGATTTCATTCTCTTCGATTTCCTGAATATGCTCTCGTCCTCCAAGCAAAATGCGAAGATACTTCAACTTCTTCAATCGGTTTATAAAATGTAACGGTAATTTACTAATCGAATGTAGCGCGAGGTAATTCAAAGCTTCCAGATCGCCTATCGCATCTAGGTTTTTCACCTTCCCCCCAATATGCAACTGTTCCAGATGAGAGAATTCTTTAAAATATTGCAAGTTGAGAATCTTTTTATCTGACATAATGACTAAATCTCTTAAAGATCGTAACGACTCTATCCCCAGAATTTCGGAATTCTCTAGTTCATGTATGCCCAGATTCAAACTGTATAACTGTTCCAACATGGCCAATGTCTCAGTGTTATGTGCCTGGACAAGACTATTGAGATGCAGCATTTTGACATGGGGAATCCTCAAGAGCGTACGAGCATCGAACGAGAGGGAATAATGCCCATAGAAACGCACTCCGAAGTTTTCATCCAACCGCGCGCAAAGCTCATCCACTTCTTCCAAAATGGAAGTATAAAAATCCGGGTGAGAGAACTGAACAATCACTTGATTACCGTCGAGTAAGTTCTGTTTGATCTGTACCCGATCCAGTTCCTCAGGATTATTGATCAGAATCTTCCTTTTCCATTTCTTCCGCATTCAAAACCTCCTTTTCTCAAATCTATTTCTGAGAGCTTCTTCGTAGGGTATCCACTCGTAATTACACCATAAGGACATTTTCACAAGTTCCGATAGCTTATCTACGGCTTGTTCTGGGCTAGTGATCCTTCTCAAATCGTCAAAATCCTCATTACGGATATCCAACGCTTTTCGCAGATAGTCATCATTAAGACGCTCTTCTTTGAGTTGTTCATATTCATCCCTCGTCCACTGTTCACAAAAGATTCTTTCGGCTTGAATGTCTCCTTTCTCGAAAAACGACAATTCGAATATTTCCTCATTCATATATCCGGCGGTCATCACTGGCTCCTCGATAAGCTGTGACAACGTTTTGCCGATCTTCTTCACCGTACCCCAGACGAAATAATCGTGGAGCACGCTGATCCAGTCGTTACTTTTGCTTACATACATGACAACTGTGGTCTCTTGAACTTCATTTTCACCTAGTAGTTTGGGATGACTTTCACTTAGTTTTTTTAATGCATCGACAGTCTTCTCGAAGTTTTTCGATTTAATATGTAAATTTGCGAATGATCTTCCCATAGGAGAACCTCCTTAAACTAAGGCTGTTTTATGTTCATTACCTAATATCATAGCCCTGAATTAATATGTATCTTATTTCCATTATAGTGATCATTTGTCCTGAATCCACCTACTTTTTACCTGAATTCTGGAAATGAAAAAGGATCAATATCGTTCCCCGTTGATTAACGAATATTAAAAAAACCTTCAGATAAAAAATTCTGAAGGGTTTCATTATTATTAAAAGCCTAAAAGGGCCAAGTATGATTGCGTCAAAGCAGGAATTAAATGATATACCTATTCAATCAGCCTTGTTATAGATTTCAAATCTGTTAGAAGCTACAGATTTAACATCTTCTTCTGAACAAACTCCGTACTTTTCAAAGTTTCTTCTACCTGCTGACAAGGTCATATGATTGGGTCCGCTATATCGGCTTGGATCATTGTTACCATCATCCTCCCAGAAGCATACTGGACAAATATCATATTCCCCTCGTTGTACCAAGGTTTCATAATTACAGCAGGGACAAGGTAATAGTTTTTCTACGTAGCCTTCAACCTCAATATTGCTTCCTACTATTTTCGAGACGAGTTGAGATAAATATTCGTTAGGAATTCCATAGTAACTGCCTTCTGCACCTATAAGTAACAACTCATTATAACGGAAGTCCATTACGTCATTTGTTGGTACATCTGAATTCAATAGTTCATGCTGCAACGACTTTGAGAAAAAATGAAATTCAGGATCATGCTCATCTATTCCCCAAGAATTCAATACCAATGCCTCACGTTCATCCCTGGTTAGTTTAGTAATATCATTTTCTATGATAATCTTTATAGCTTCCTTCCTTAACACCGTATCACTCCGATCCATAATTTCCTCGTTACGACATCTTATTTAAAAACTTATTACTCATGCATTAATTCCATAGTATTGTTTATAGTTATTTATCATTTCACTCTTTGAAAAGCTAGAAAAGTCAGTGTCTTTACGTTCCCTAAGGTAATTCATTTCCTGATTCGCTTCTTGGCTTCTTCATTCTTGATTCCTTCTTTCAATAAACTTCTTAATGTATTTCTATATTTAAGATTAGGTTCTAATCCATATTGATCTAAAATCTCTTCTTCTTTATTCAACAAATTCACTCCTTCAAGTTGTGTCTAGTAGAATTGGTTTGGAAATACTTAACCCTCATTAGTGACTTAAATAAGTTCCTTCCTATGTATTGTTTCAACTACTTTCTTGTTATCCTGATTTCTTATTTTCATAAATGATATTTCTTGTACTTCAGCTTCTATCATCTCTAATCTGTTAGTACTGTATTGTAATGCTTCTAATAGTTGTTGATTGCTTAATCGATTTGCAATTGTACAATGAGGTATCCATCTTTCAGGGCTATACATCGAATTGGAGAATTGACTATATTCCTTGAAGTGCGTGTGATGTTTGAAGTGTAATTCTATCAATTCCCTTGTTGGATTTGGCGATAAGAACAAAGCTCCACTATTTATAAACGTCCCAAGCATATTAAATGTTAGACTCATTCTTGAAGCTGACTCATAATATTGATCAAACAATTCTTTATATTGAGGTTCTTCTAAATCTGAATAATCTGCTAAGGTTAAGTGAGGTCTTCTATTCTGAATCTCATAGGCATAGTTAGATATACCGCTATCCCTTAATCCTTTCCAAAGATTATTAATTATACTTTCTGTTTTAGAATCAAAATGTAGTACTACCCCATACAAAATAGATTCACTACCTTCTACTTTAATTAAGTTTTTTATATTATAAAAGTTAAAGGAAGAAATTTGAAGCTAAACCATCATGCATCTGATATAGTTATGGTTTAGAAAGTATTCATATGGTGAGATTTCTTTAATTAATTTAGATGGTTTATTAAACTTATACAATCCTTGCAACCAGATATGTACTGTCCTGAACAACTACATCTAGGGATTTCGCTTTCATCATAATACGATCTAAACAAGACATCTCCACAGTTATCACAAACTAGACCGTCTGCATCCAAAAACCTTCTCATTGCATTCATTCATAACCATTGTTATTGCCCTTGAGTTACGATGGTTATCTACTAATTCATCCGTTAAAGATTTGATTTGAACAATTGTAGAGGATGTTTCTGGTTCTTCTAATTGTAATTGAAGTAAATGTATGAGCTGTGAGATTGGATCGCGAATCATCTTTTACTTTACACAATGAAATATGAATGACCTATTCTCTGAACTTGCCTTTTTGAACTCCCAATCACCATAGGCTTGGATTTGTGCAAATCCAGCTCCTTTAAGGGACTCAACAAGTGCCTCGTATGTACGAAATCTTAATTGCATTTTCACATGAGCCAGCAATTGGCCTGATCTTGTATTTCTCACGGACTCGTAAAATGTATATACCTCTCCCGTTAACCCTTCATCTTCCGTAATTATCTCAAGCGGGTCTCCACTCTCCAAATCTGTAGCTGTATCGGGAGTATCATCTTTCTCCCACTCTTCCCAAACTTTTGCTAATGGATTTCGAGTATCAAAAATGAAATGACCTCCGTTATTCAAGGAGCCATATACGTCTGATATCGTTTGGGTCCATATTTCGTCTGTAAGAAATACCTGGGCAACATTCGCTGTCATAATGACAACATCATAGGCGGAAGCTAACAAATTCGTGCTATCCCCGACAATCCAGTTCACTTGGTCGGCATATTCTTTCAATTTCGCTTGCTCAATCGCCTTTGCATTGGGATCGATACCTGTTGTACGGAGGCCCATTTCTGAGAAACGGGTAGACAATCTTCCTGTTCCGCAGCCGAGATCCGCTAGATTTTTTACATTTAAATTGTCTAATAGAGATACAAAAAACTCCTCATCTATTCGACAACTATTAAGTTGGTCATATACTAACGGAATCATAGTTTACCTTCTTTCTACTTCTCTTTATATAACTCCATAATGTAGAGTATTCGCGAAAATATTGAGCTATCCTCCCCCCGTTAGCTTTATAGGCTCTAATTGGCTATGAATACAAGTTCTTGTTCGCAGCTCAAGACAAGAACTTGCATCGTTCAAACAAAAAAAAGCCGCGGATTCCGCGACTTCATCATAAAACGATTACTTCTAAACTTTTCGTACTGTTCAACGCACTAAGTGTCTTTTGAAAACTTAGCAGTCACAATCGTATTGTTCCACTCCACGTCTATACGGTATGAGCCAGATTTCAAATTCGAAAATGTCTTTTTATCTGTGTACTCTTGTCCTTGCTCCAAAGTAAGGTAGTCTTTGATTGGAACCCCGCCTTCTTCCACAACTTTATTGTCTTTTACCAACTCATATCTTGCTCCTCCGATAACGGTGACGTCTTTTTTGCTTTCATTCTTGAAAGTATAAGTAACGATTGTATCTGAATCTGAGTCTTCTACTTTGACGGTACCAACTAAGTCAGATTGAACAGTTGTTTGTGGCTTTGTACACCCAACAAAAATGGTGGAGATCACTATTATTAACATTACGAAAAGGCTACTCATTTTCGTCACTTAACATCACCTCGTATTCTTAACGAATACTTTATTGGTTTTGTTGCAACAACTGAACATGAAATCAAAGAGCTGCCGTGGGTGGATTTTTCATCGTGATCGACCTTTCTTTATAAATATTCAAACTACCGTATCAGTTGCAATTCTTTTATAGTATCCTTTATGTTATAGATTTACTATTTTAAAGGTAGAGACTACCAGATACATATGAAGTTATTTTTAAATAATCATCTGGAGGTAGAAATGGAACAAACCCTTTTTGATCAACTGAACGAGTGGCATGAAGAAGACCAACATCAGCGAATTGTTGATTGTCTAACAGCGATTCCTGGTGAAGAACGAGACTACGAAGTGGTCAGTCAGCTCGCTAGAGCATATAACAACTTGGGACTTTATGAAGAAGCGCTAAATCAATTCGAGACCATTTCTGAAGCTGGCAAACAAGATTTTCTATGGCATTATCGGGTAGGCTTTGCTCTTTATCATTTAAAGCAATATGAGGAAGCTGCTCAAGCTTTCAGCAGGTCTGAGCAATTAGAGCCTGGCGATCAACATACGGAGTATTTTTTAGAACAGAGTATTCATAAAGCGGAGAAACAAAAAAGAGAAGAAATACGGCTCGCTAAGAAAAAGGCATCTCAAGAGCTTAACGGATCCCAAGCGAAGAAGATTCCTTTCTCAGATATGTCTTTAACTGATTTTTGGGAGGACAGTGAGTATTCAAGGGAATCCTATCAATCTGAGCCCCCCACGGATGATCTAATCGATTCAATAGAAAAAGAGCTTGGGTATAAACTCCCCTCTTCTTATATTCATCTAATGAAGCAGCAGAATGGCGGGGTACCGAAGAACACCTGCTTTCCAACAGAGGAACCTACTTCCTGGTCAGAGGATCATATTGCGATTACAGGGATCATGGGTATTGGACGCGAGAAAAGCTATTCACTGTGCGGAGAGTTTGGCAGTCCATTTATGATAGAAGAATGGGGTTATCCTGACATTGGAGTAGTAATCTGTGATTGTCCTTCAGCAGGCCATGATGTGGTAATGTTAGACTACCGGGCATGTGGTAAAGATGGCGAACCAGAAGTCATTCATGTCGATCAAGAAGGTGATTACGAGATTACCTTCCTTGCCGATAATTTTGAGGAGTTTATAAAAGGCTTAGTGAGCGAAGAAGAATATGATACTTCAGAAGAAGACAAAGAAAAAGCCTTTGAAAAAGTTGCGCACGGTAAATTTTCTCCGCTCCTGGAGGAACTGTGCTCTCGAGTAACCGAAGTGGAGCAGGTTGAACAGAAAATCCGCAGTATTTGTACACGGATTGTCGAAGAGAAAGGCCATTTTTCTTTTCATGCAGATGAATTATCGTATGTCATGTATGATGTGCAGTTTTGGTTATATACCAAGTCGTATCCGGACACGAGTCGTGATCAATATCTGGAAGCCTATCAGAATATAATTGCATTTGGCAAAGAATTCGGTATAGGCGGATATGGTCCCTCTTTTATTACAGATTGGCTTGATAACCGCATCAAGGAAGGGCGGATCGTACAGGACCACGGGATGATTTGGTTTACCGATTCATATGCAGGTGAAGTAATTAAGTTATTAAGAGATGCCTAATCACGAAGTAAACCATATCAGTAATGAGAAAGAGCTCGCTTCCAAAGCGGGCTCTTTATTATAAGCTGATTAATCTTGATAATCTTAATAACAATCCCAATATAAATACCAATCGTTATCAATACTTGATTTGTAAATATATAAATTTCCGTTATCCCCTATCATTAGCCCTGGCTTTTCCTCTGAAGAAATTTGAAGAACAAATTCATATTCATCAGAAATAGGCGATTGAATATACGATGCATATCCTCCTATTTTAGTTTTAGAATAACTAGTAAATTCATCAAAGAATCTGTCATTCAATTCCTCATTTTCATTAATTTCAGTCATATCAACATATTCCCATGATTCTTCCCAACACGGATAATCTAGCTTTTCATTGAATTCCCATCTTACTGGAAATGGTTTGAGAATACTGGCGGGATCTGGTGTCTTAGTCGTTTTTAAATGATCTATTCTATTATAAAAAACGATCTTCCAACCATCTCCGTTCTTATTCACATCAATAGGTAGATTGTCTTTACTAAGATATATTTGCACTAGTATATAGTCTCCAAAAAATTTGTGTCCATCTTTGAGATCTGGAACATAGATTTGAATAATTGGCACTAATAATGATCCGTTATCATCTGGCCACTCTTCTGAAGGATCCAACAAGAAATTCCCACCAAACCAATTACGATCTGTATCTTCAGGTCGAAATCCACCAATTCTTGCAATAGAGGCATGTCTCCCAATTGATTTTATTTCATCAAAAATATTCATTATGAATGACCCTACCTTCTTGAAATATTTAAACTTCTCGTTTCTCACTTGGATCATTAATATTGGTAATCGGAATCTCTTGAATCCATATCGCCCAAAAAAATATACTCTTCTTGATGGTGCTTTATTTATATAAAATACTTATTAATTTCAGCTATATCAAAACACGGCTAAAAGCGATGTTCTCCCCTGGTGTAGGTTGCAGAAAAACTTGCGGACAATTAGGAAATCTCTTCTCCATTGTGCTCTTCTCCACTCTTCCTATAGGAGGTGCGAAAGGAATTTTTGAAGAGTTAAAGCCGTCATTTCTAATCATTTCAAAGAGAACATTTAAAAGTTCTCTCCTCATATATTCGTAACCATGTCGCTTGCTAATCTTCGCAACAAGTTTATCAGAGATTTGGGCTGTATGGGAAAGGGGAACACCTTTCTCATATAAATAAATCAATCCTCTCAATTGATAAAACACGAGCAAACCTGTTCCTTTATCGCATACGGGATTCGTGATAATTGCTTGCGGAATATCAAAATGTCCCTTCTGACAATGACGAACCTCATCAAAATGCAAGGACACATGATGGAGCGTATATGTATCTGAAATATTTTCGATCATTTCAGCAATGATCTTAACCCTTTGAGGTGAGTAATTACTGAATAGTTCTTTGACTTTCTGGCTGCTCTCCGTTTGATTAACAATTCTATCCCTCCCATTGCTTCAATATGGAAAATGAAAAACTTTGTAGTCAAGCAATTAGAAAAGATAAATTTACAGGTTCCGCAGATCTGATGAACTAGAGGCCGACACAAGGCAAATTTTTGTATCCGGACACCAGTCGAAAAAGAGCTCGCTTCCAAAGCGGGCTCTTCTCTTTATGATTACCTCCGGAGCTCCATCAATCATTTTTTAATACCCGTTTCTTCTATTACTTCACGTTTTGCACCTTCATCAGCATTCTCGCCTACTTCATTTTTACCACCAACACCGTTCCACACGCCCATAATTGGTGGTTATTCACTATGAAGTCTTCATTACATATAATTGAGAAATCGTTTGATCAAGTCTTTCTCTAATGAGAATCGCATTTTTATATTGGACAGGAATGCCTTCATAGCCATAATAAATACCTGCCAACCCTCCAGCAATGGCACCAATTGTATCAGAGTCACCACCTAGATTAGCCGCCTTTTGTACGACTCCTTCAAAATTGGATGTATGAAGCAAAATATGTAGCACCCATCGAAAAGTATGTACGACAAAACCACTCGGCGGACAATCCGGAAGTGCTTTAATACTTTCTTCATATTCACTTCCTGCAACCTCAGCCTTAATAGATGTTTCTAGATCTTCGCCCAGCAGTAGACGTTGAGCGATTCGGTTGTACATGACACAGACTTCAGCACACCTAGGATCATAATGCGTCATTCGAGACTGCATGATCGTCACTCGATCAATATCACCTAGCTCCTTGTAGGCCAGCGCCACCGGCAGGCATCGCATGAGCGAACCATTCCCACCGCTCTGCCCGATATCCATGTGAGCAACAAAAGCTGCTTCAAACCAGTCTCCTTCAAATTTTTCGAAAACACGACGAATGATGTTTCCTATATCTTTAGGGCGCGATTGGTACCATTCCATGAAAAAGTGCCCGATGGCTTCCATAGGTTCCTCCGTATTTTCGAGTATCCCATCAGCTACGCAAAGCGTCATCATCGTATCGTCGGTTACTTCTCCTGGTTCCAGGTTCCATACCCCGCCACCGATGATCTCCGTCAAATAACCATACTTTTCCTTGATCTCCCGTTCAGTCATAAACTCTGTTGTTCCGCCAAGAGCGTCTCCTACAGCCACACCATACATTCCACCCTTGATCCGGGCCATTAACTTGTTATCCATTCTAATCCCTCATTCTGTTCAAACTAAACTAGCCGAATTTTAATTTCGTTCCACATCGGCTGAGGCACCGTAGAAACCTACCACAGGAATATCAATAAGTCGCAAATATACCCGAGTCTAGCCCACTTACTGACTTCCCACCACTTCAGCACGAGTAAGAAGTACCCACTGATTAACTTCATCGTATCCTGATACTTCGGCGATCACACGATAGCGTGGGTACATCCATTCAGCAGGAGTTTCGGATTTCAGAGCGGCTGTGTCCGTTATACCTACAGCCTGAGGTTCCAATAAGTTAATCAAGGTACCTTGTGGAAAAAAAGCTTCTATATACCCTACCGCTCGAGTCCCGACAGGGAACAGGTTTTGGGTTCGATGCCAGTCTTCCATACCGAGTTGAAGTTGCTCGTACCAGAGTTCCTCGAATTCCGCCTGATTAATTTCCTTGTAATAGGATTCCTGCGCATCTAGTGGATGTTCAGCCAGCATATAATGATAGAGATCATGCTTTCGATTCGATGTGATACAGATGCCGTCATCATGATAAACCATCTGTCTATATGCCACACCATCGTTATCAATTTCAAAATACCAGGTCCCCATCCTCGGCTCCTGTATATCTTTTAAATATTTCAAAACAGTCACTCCAATCAGATGAGAAGTACTTTTTGGTAGCATATTCGTCTGTTACTTTAGATATTTCCCTATAATTGACTTCTATGGCTTAACTTGAATATAGGGAGCAATACGTGTTTGCGAAGTTCCCTGCGAGCAGATCTTCCTTTCGAATATAAAACTGCAATTCTCCAGCGTCCCACCAGCAGAATCCGACATCCTGATCGGAATCTAGCGCGAGCAGCAATAGAGTATCCTGCACTTCCTGCTTCGCTCTATCAGAATCACCTTTGAAGTAATCTGCAATCTGCTCCAATGCTGAATCCATTGAATAGTTATACTTTTGGCCGGTCAACAGATGTAGAGCTGCTTCATATTCACAATCTCCGTGTTGGGTTGAGGGATAACCAAACATCACTGCCAGATCACTTGAATTCTCATCATTCAACTCGAAGCATAACTCTTCGTACTGTTCATAATCATGCTCATCGTCTTCCACTATATCGTAATCTACATAACCATAATTGGGAGGTTCCATCGTTGATCTAGCATTTACCCGATAACCGGTAAACACATCCTCAAGAGCGGTCACTTCAGGCGAAGCGCAGCGTCTAGCTTCCTGAAGTTTATCTTCTGTTAGATATATCACCTTGTGCTCAATTCCATATGCAGGTTCATCTATTCCTATGAAAAAATACAACATTCCTTTAGCTGGTAGTAATGTTGATACATCATAGGGTACCAATTCATTTAAACGCAGCTGGGCCAAGAAGGTCATCGGAGTGCCATCAGAGTTCACCGGCCAATCTACCATAGCGGGCAAATCCGGATCGCCTCCTACACGGGAAAAGCCTATTTCGTTGTATGTTTCGATCTCTTTTTTAGATAAGCGAATGCCTTGACGTATAGTCTCTTTAAAATATTCCAATGCATGTTCGAACTGATATTCGTGGACGATCCGCTCGAGTTGATTTAAATTATTTTTACTAAGCAATCCCTACACCTTCCTTATTATAAATTCAGCTTTGCTGATACAACGTCGCTGTTATCGTGTCCTCTGGACATATAAACATATAAAATATGCCTTCCGAATACTCATCGAAATCAGCATAATCCATCTGCCCTATAAACTGCATTCTTCGTTGACAACAAGGACAAACCGGATACTCTGAATCCTGCACCCAACTTGGATGGCCACCAATCTGCGAATCCAATTGAGATAAGGCCCAATTTGAAGCATAATACGGCGATTGCGGCTCAAGTGAAAGTGATAATACAGGTGTTGAAACCGTACTGCTATCTATTGCTTCAACATCCGGAAGATAATCAGGTTCCTGATTATAACGGCTCCAGACTAATCCTCCCTTATCGTCCAGCTCCATGTAAATTGTGCTGAAGCCCCCACAAAGATCACAGGTTATCACCTGCAGCTTCTCCATCGGCAGGTCGAGATATTGCAAGGCCGGATGAGTGGTAGCGACATCCATCAATTTCGTTAACTTTCTTTTACACCATGGGCATGTAGAATGACTTATCTCAAGAAAGCGGGCATGATGTTCTTCATTTAAATTATCATTCGATTCATCTTGCTGTTCATCTGTTGGTCTGATCGCATAGCATAAATGATTCACTAGGTTGCGCCTTTCCCCATTCGGCGTAAGCTCCCAACCTCCATCAAGAGCATAAGTTTCAGGAGCTACATACAACTGCTCCGCCCATTTTGGCGGCTCTGTTTGCCATTCACGAAACTGGTCTATGACAACCTTATCACCAATCCATCCGAGCACAAGGAGAATATGGTTTCGGTTGTCTTCATCCCAGTTCACTTGCTCCAGAAGCTGATCTCGAATATTTTGTGCTGCGTCTTTAAAAAGGATCGGATTATGAAATAAGCCGCGTTCTATAAGCTCAGGCAAAACATCTGATACATTATGATCCCGGTAGCAAACCAGAGAAAGAAGAATGTTTTCTGCTTCACTTTCATTGTTAACGGTGAGCAATTCCATTGCATACTTCAGCATTCGGTCCGCTTCTTGATCGGATAAGGAAATGTACATCTGCTCTTTATTCAATGGATAAGGAACGTATTGAATAAGCGGGTCAAGCTTTCTTGGTGCATGCATCACCTTGAGAATGTCTACTGGATCTATTAATTCTGCATACAGATTCACTGTTTTGCGGTGCTTCTCAATATAAGCCTGCTGTTTTTTTCGTTCCTGCTCTTGGAAGCAAGGCATGCAGATGCCGTCTGTTTTGGCTGCGGTGTTCGGCAGGATCGTCGCGCTGCAGCCTTCCGTCTTGCATGGTAATCGTTCCGTCATATTCAGTTAACCCCCTTTATTACGAACCGATATACAGTTTGTTTTCCGAAAAGATCGCTGAGTATCCTAATCGATACAACTCAAAATACGGTGCGAACGGATCCCCTTTGAGCCCATAGCGGTGCCATTGGAGATAATAAGAAATCCAGTAATCGCAGGCAATCGAGTAATACGCCTCGTCCAATACCTCAATCGGTTCATCGTAATCCCTATGCTCGCTGATTATATCAGATATCGTTTCATAGATTTCTGGATCGTATTGCTGCCGAATATCATCTATTAATCCATGAGCTATGATTCTAACCTCTTTGATCCCAGCAAGGTAAGCTGCTGCATCTGCCGTATCAATCTTTTCAGAAGACTCGACGATCAGCTCCTTCAAACCTTGAATAAACTGCCTACCATAATCTATTAGAATGTCGCTCCGCACATCACTAGCTTTACTATTAAAATATCCAGGCACTTCGTTCCCGCTAAAATCGTCAGGGTCCAACATTTCATAGATTTGCAAAATTTTATGCAGATAAGTATCTCTATCCGCTAGAGGTTCAAAGGTAGACTCTACCCCTTTTCCATCTGGCATATACATTTGGAAATACCCATAAAACTGAGCCTCTTCAATATCCGATTCTTCTGAATTTATCTCTTCATCCATAAGTTGAAGCAGATTCCTTGCATAAGACTGTTTATCCATATGTATCTCTCCTCTTTCGCTTATCAACGGAGTGATGAGTCATATATAATCATATCCTATGACGGCATCATTCCTCAATTAATCTATTGATTTCGGCAAATCAAACAAGCCTGCCAAATCGGCAGGCTTATTCGTCTCTATTATAGCTCTAGTATTCAAGTTATCTTACTAATTAGAAGAATAGTTAACAATCATAGCTTCTTGCGTACCCTCATCGTATGCGATCCATACCTCATCTCCAGCAATCACACCATATACCGGTTCAATTGTCTGTTTAATGTGGTAGGTTACTCCGTCCTTTTCTACAATAATATTAGCTACTGGACGTTCTCCCTTTGTTCCATCAAAATGTACAGATTGCACTTTAGCCGCACCCTGCTTACCTCGAAGTAAACGGGTTTCTTTTTGTAAATCATCTTGTTCCATGTTGACAGGAATGACTGTACCCACATTTACGGACAGGTTTACTGGGGCAAAGATACTATTAACTTTACGGATTCGGTCCGCCCCGCTGGAAATCATGACTTCCATAAGCATAAGCTGCTTATTATCAATAATGATCGGCATTTTTTGGACATGGATCACTTCACTCTGCAATGAGAGTTGATCCGATGCTTTTACTGAGTTCTCACTTCCGTACCTGAAGATTCTCGCCATACCCTGAATCAGAATAAGGGTCGCTCGTTCACCCGTACGATATTCAAATCCAATTGGCTGAACAACTGGTAACGTATAAACGCGTCCAGCGGCTGTGAAATGAAGCTGAAGGGCTTCTCCCCGGTTTACTTTTCCATAACGTTCAATCCGGGTGAGGACAGCATCTTGAATCAGTTCCGGTTTAGACTCCTGCGCCGCATGTTTAAGATCCTCTTCTGTGATGAAAATAGCGTTGTGTTTCTTTCGGTTGTAACTGATCATGACCGGATCGCCAATTTGAACAGGATCCACAAAGGAAATGACCTGCTTGATTTCAACCTCTTTCATTTGACCCTCATCTTCGAACTGAACGATAAATCGAACCTGAGGTCGTTCATTCACAATTAAACCCGTTTCTTCCATATGAATAATCCGGCCCTGAATATGCTGGCCCTCTTTCATTTTATTCATTTTTGATCTCGCCGACATGCGAGGGAAGATTGCGATACTCAGGAATGTGATTAGAATAAGGAAGACCCAGACCGCCCAGTTAATAACAATCGCTCCACCTTGCTTAATATAATTCCAGAAACTTTGAAGCGAGACCTTGTTTTGAACTTCAGCTAGAGTCCATTTTTCAACCTGATCGCTCGAAAGAATCTTCGCCTGCTGAATTTCCATATCGACATAACCTGCCGCACTACCTTCACTATTATCTCCACTATTATAGTAAAGAACATTACTTCCCAAATTCTTATGGAATTCAGTCTTGTCAGTTTTCAAATTCTCATAAGGCAGCTGCTCCAAAAGAGCAGTGGCATCTTGAAATTTTCCGGATTTCTCATTGAACACATATCCAGTAACCGTTCCTTTTAATTCATCTTCTGCAGTAGACCCTGCAATCAGAACTTCCTCGTCATTCAACAGGAATACACGGGCTTGATATACTGGCTTAGGCGTAGGAACCGCAGCTCCCCAATGGTTCTCGTAAGCATTATAAAATGATGCTTCTTCAGGGTAGTTCCCATTCTCACGTACCAACTTGTTGTTATTGAAACCAAAGACTTTAGAGAATTGAGCACCAGCCCGATCCTGTGCATTAAACGTCCCCTCATCCTTGTCCTGAAGCATAATAGATAAATCACCATTATTATCTAAGATCGCGCTGACAAACGCTGTTCTATCATCCTTCAAAGCCACTGAAAATATGGGTACTGCCTGGTCGTTCTTAAAGCTCCCATGCACTTCATCGATCCGAACCGGCCTGGACGGAAGTAAACCTTCTTCGCCCAAATTAACTTTATCCAGCTTCCCGTCCTTCACCTGAGCTAATAAAAATGTATCATCTGGCGTTTTCCCTGCTACAATGAGTCTGCCACGCCAAGAATAAACATCTGAACTCCATGAGCCTGACAGCTCCATCGTTCCCTGAGCCAACTCTTCAACCTTACCTGTTGAGTGGAAGTAATTTATTTGCAGCCCATATGAATCGTCGTAGGTTGGGATGATGATTCCATCTCGGCTGTAGGTCGCCGGCCCAAGTCCGCCTATGAAACCGGTATGTACAGTTGTATCTTTAATCACAGTTTCCTTATTGGTATCAAAAAGGTAGACATCGTATTGCTCTCCAACAGGGTGCTTTGCTAAGCCAATCAATTGCTTTCCCTCATCCAGCATATAGACACGCTCAAAGGATGGTATATATTCATCAATATAATCCTTGTAATCATTCCACATGAAATAACTCAACAATATTACTGGAATAAAAAACAGTAAATTACCGAGAGATATCGTTCGCCTTTTCTTCATCTTGTTTCTCTCCCTTTAAACTATGTAAGTACACATTTTCGTTGTTATATGTTATGTAAAGATAACGTTTATCCGATGGTAGAAACCACATTTCCATCTTGATCCTTGATGTATGTTTTAACGACTTGTATGATTAAATCTTTATAAGAAGACAAATGAATTGTTCCTTCTTGGGGCAGCAATTTGTGCATGAGCTCGTCAACAACCGCTTCAGTAAGTTTCAAATGGACCTTCTGCTCATTTTTTTCGATTTCATTCGTTGAAGCGGGCTCCAATGATACACTTATCTCTTTGCTCATTAAATTCAAATCTTTACCTTTAAGCAACCGGCCACGCAGCAGCTTTCCAACCGTACCAGCTTGTTTCGCCCCTAATGTAAGCACAGACGGCTTCTTACTTAACAAAGTATTCTTACCGGGTTCCCAGGCCAATTGATCCACAAATAAAAATCCGGTGCTTGAACCGTCACGATCTATTCCTATTTGAACACTTTCCTGAATAGCAGGGACTCGCAGTATAGAATTTCGGGATAAATCTGTAATGTAACCCGGAAGTTCCTCTTTACCAGCTTCAAGTAAACCTTGTGTATTCCATGTTTTCATTGCTTCCAGCTCATCTTCAGTGATCCCAATCATTTGAAGGAATTCAACGCGTCCATTAGGCGTTTCCAGCGTATCAAGTTCTGGATCGGGTATAAAGGCAAGAGCGGTTAGCTCAGTGTCGGCTCCCAAGCAGATTGGTCCATTAGCATCCAAATAATCGCCTGAAGAGAATATATTACCGCTGCTAAACACATATCGTCCCATATTTTGAAGCAGGTTCAATGCCCAGGCGGGAGGCTCCTCTTCGTCCTTACTACGGGCTACGCGAAAAGTAAGTTCAAACCCATACCCGCTATACTCAGGATTCTTCGATTCCTTCTCATAAAGCTCCGAGAAACCAAAAGTTACAATATGCCAGTGCGGAATAGGTGCCTCCGCTTTATAGGCACTAAGTCCATCTAATGGATCTTGTCCACCAAGCATATAAGGAATTGCGGTACCATAATGCTTCGGTTCCTGTACCCCGTATATCTTCGTTACTTCCTCTTCAATTGCATCCCATCCTGTCGTGTTTACTTCTTCGGTCATTTTCTTCCCTCCAACTCGTATATTCTAAATTAACTAGATTCAATTGGAACTCATACTGGCTACTTATTACCGCAAACCTTTTACGTAAAAGAAATTCTGACCGTCACTATGTAATTGCGAGAACATTTTAATGCCTTTATCAAAATTCTTATGGTAGTATACCTGAGGTTGTTCTCCAAATCCACAAACACAAAATTCAAATTTACCTTTTGATAGACCAAACCCTTTTTTTAGTCGAAGGGTTGCATAGCCATCGTCTAGTTCCAAAAAGATAATTTCATCAGCTTCAATCAAATTCTTTGCCTGGAGTTCAAAGTTAACAAATTCCAGTTCATTATCTTCTTTGAATTTTGCAAAGTCTGATTCGGTTATAATCTGAAAACCTTTCATTTGATGTCATCCTTCCTCATGCTGTTATGTTCCAAATTGTACTATATGGGCACAAAATGAGTAAGACCAGCTTACATATCACTCTGTCAATCTATTAATTATACTAAAGGTATCCAAAATAAAAAAATAATCACTGATTTTAAATCAGTGGCAACAGAAAAAAGAGACTTAACATGGAATGGTTATATCCATTCATTGTTAAGTCTCTTGCTTTTAAATCATTTCAATGATCGTACAGCGTTTATTGAATATATCCTTATTTGTTCTCTAACATTCGTAGCATCTACATATTTCTCATCTCATGGATTTTTTGCAAGGTATTAAGGTGCAATGATTTATCTTCGGGCGACTCAGCGAATTTATACCACTCCACAAGCCTATATCCGAACATAATAAGGATTAGTTCATAGATACAATGATCGGAGATTTGTGACACATCCGCATATTCAGAGAAACCCTTGTAATATGCCGGAATGCATTTTTCGTAGTATTCAACCATATGACAGACGTCCGGTTCATCCGTTATTAAACTCGCGATATCCTCACCCATATACCCCCATCCGGCGGTATCCCAATCGATAAATACGATTTCACTGTCCGAATAAAATATGTTTTCTACCCAAAAATCTCTGTGGCAAAGCACTATTGGCAGCTTTTCAATGCGCCTGAATATTTCGTCTGCATTGTTATCTATGTCTATGAGCATGTCACACAGGTGTTTCGGAATTTCGCAGTCTTCGGAGCGTATATAATCATACAAAACATTCCATGACCGATACCGTAAATAGTAGTTTTTCATATACTCAACCTTGCTTAAGTTGGGGAGATTCTGCAATACGCTTGGTCGTTCCGTGTATAACTTGCCTTGAAATCGCCCCAATTCCTTGGCTATACGTTCATACATTTCCGGCGTCAGATTTAAGCCCGACACACCATCAATATACTCCATCCATAGTTGAATCTCATCGTCATTTATTTCGGCGTGATAACACTGCGGCCATCGGAACGAATCGGAGAAAACTTTATTGAAATCCGATTCATAGAGATCGTATTCCCTTCGCCATGATTCCGGATCACCATAACGATCGAATTTCTTCTGTATTTTCCAAACCATCTTATACGGCAGATTCTCACCATCGGACGTTTCAGCCATACCTGTTACAAGTCGAACATTTCCTATTGTCCCACCTTGCAACTCTTTAAGTTGATAATCTGCAAAAATGATTGTTTTATCGAACATTTTACTCAAAACAAGCACTAGTATTTCAATCTTTACAAAGTTAGTATCATGATTATTCATATCTTCTTTCCTCCTTTTTTACCCTTATGTCGCATCGCAATCGACTTTTGCGTTGCCCGTTTATCGATGAGATACCCTGATTTATCATTCACAAACTTGTTTTCTCTCTTCTGTACAAGGTAGCGCTCCCAATTCTCTGGCGCCAATGATCCATCTTTAAGGGCGGCAAGTACTGCGCAGCCTGGCTCAGTCTGATGGCGGCAGTCATTGAAGCGACACTGAGTGAATAACTCCTCCACATCGTTAAATCCCGAACTGATCCCTTCGTCTACACCGAACAGGCCAAGTTCACGCATCCCCGGCGTATCTATAACCATCGCGCCGGAAGGGAGCATGAACAGCTGGCGATGCGTTGTAGTGTGTCGGCCCCGGCTATCGGTCTCACGGATAGCATTGACAGTCATCACTTCCTGATTCATCAAGGCGTTTACTAGCGAGGATTTACCCACACCGGACATACCGAGGAATACCACGGTTTTACCAGGTTGTAGATATTCACTCAACGCGTCTAAACCACTCCCTGCGTGACTGGAAACTGCGTGTACCGGCACATCAGGAGCGATATTCTGAACCTCAGCTAACTGTGCGCTAAAATTAGGGGCCAAGTCAGCTTTTGTTAAGATGACGACAGGCTGGCCGCCGCTCTGGCGCGTTTGTGTCAGGTAACGCATGATGCGACTGACCTTGAAATCCCAGTTTAGGGATGACACGATAAATACGTAATCAAAATTCGTTGCTACGACTTGCTCCAGTATGGTTTTGGCATACCCTACTGCGTGTCCCGAATAGTCAGCGCGGGAGAATTTCGAGCGGCGAGGCAGCAATTTAGCAATACGCGAAGCGCCATTTTCGTTGTATTGTAGAAATACATAATCACCAACGCACGGAAAATCTTCTCGTGTTCCCGCCGTGTGGTAGAACCCCCCCTTCAATACAGCCGTCACTTCTCCATGTTCTGTGATGACGGTATATTGATCTCGCTGAAGTTCTGTAACCCTTCCGGGTATTAAATCTATAGGAGACGCTTCGGCTTCGATATAGCCGTATTGTTTCAAATCAATCATTGAACGGATCAACCCCTAAAATTTAACTTGTTTTTGGGCATAAAAATACCGCGAACAGGCAGCCTCCTAAGAAGCTGCTATTCGCGGCGAAAAAGCCAAAAATCGGCTTATAACCAAAAAGGATACGACTTTCATCGTATCCAGGTTAAATGGACTAACCGTTGCCCAAGGCAACGACCAGTCCCGCTAACAGCAGTATTCACGAAAGGTTACTGTTTACGGCATAGCAAAAAAACAGGTGATATACCCGGTTGCTCATTCCAAGCTATAATCAGAGATTGGAATTTACTATGCCCGATATTCGGTTAAAGAAAAATCACCCATACCATATTAGCAGCCATTATAAACATCTCCTTTCGAGGAAAAAATTTGAAATTAAATCGTACTTCTATAGTGTGCCATAACCCTTTGTGAGAAATCAACAGGAAAATTGATTATTATCAAATACAATAGATTGACCTAGGAAAGCGTTAAAACTTCAAACTGTTCAGCAAGTTCCATAAAGTGTCCCATGCTGGATATTTCTCCAACGGTCAACTGCTCTCTTAAGTTATAATAATCAACACAGGTAGCGCAGGCGAGCACAGGGATATTTTTGTCCATAAGCTCTTTCAAATGTAATGAAGTCAGAGACTGCTCCGTTAAAGCAAACACACCCCGATTAACACAGAAAATAGCTGCTGGCAGCTGTTCTCGCTGCTTCAAAAGTGTAAAGAAAGTTTCTAAAAGCTGCGTTCCAAGCTCCCTATCCCCATTGCCCAAGCTGTCCGTTGTCAGAAATATCAACTTATTCTTCATTGAAATATTCTTTCCTTTCGTATTTATAATCGTATTTTGCTCCACGTAAGATACTTATCTGTTATTATAACGGATACAATTCAGCAAAAATAGAATTCAACGAATAACTGTCATCACACCATCGTAAGTAATATTTTTATTACAACAAAAAAAAGCCGCTTTTCAGCGGCATGTTAAATCTTCTCGTCTATTCTCGGATATCGATTGGCCATTGGGATCGATCCTGCTGACCGGATGCGTCAGGCGCCCATTGCTTGCCGTCTCTCTTCAACCTGATGAATAAGCTCTTCCATCACAGATTCTAGTGAACGATTATTAAGCCAAGTCTGTCCATACATTTGGAACAGCTTAATGACAGGGGCGTCTTCCCAGAAACCAACGAATTCCTCATTCAGATATACTTTATCTACGACATGTTCATTCATTTCATTAAAGCACTCTTCTAACACTTGCTTCGATGCTTCATCATTGATCCAATCACTCAGAAGGCTGAACTTATGAAGCTTAACTTCCTCTGTACCAAAATCACAATACAGGCGCTCTGTAATCCGGATATCACGAGATGAACTTCCGAGTGCAATATGGAAATAACCTGTCTCTGCTACCCAGCGATTAACTTTAGTATTGTAGTAAGCAAAGTCTCTCTCTTCTAATTCAAATTCGATTTCTTTCTTCTCACCAGGTTCAAGCTCAACCTTCGTGAATGCCTTTAATTCTTTCTCTGGACGGATCCATTTACATTCTTCGTCATGTACATACAGTTGAACAACTTCTTTACCTTTCATATTTCCTGTATTCTCAATCGTGAAGGAGACTTTGGCTCCATTCTCTACCTGAGCAACTTTCAAATCTTTATAATCAAATGTTGTATAGGATAAACCATGTCCAAACGGAAATTGTGGAGCAAGTTCTTTTTTATCATAGTAACGATAACCAGTAAACAGCCCTTCACGATAAATAAGCTTGCCGTTCTCTCCATGAATACTCATGTAAGCTGGATTATCTGAAAGTTTAACCGGGAAGGTCTCAGACAATTTACCAGACGGATTCGTAAGGCCGAACAAAATCTCAGCAAGCGCCTTACCCATACCTTGTCCAGACAGCCATGAATGAATAACACCAGGAACATCCTGAACCCAAGGGCTCATCGCTAAGGCGGAACCGCTGCTTGTTATCACAACGCATTTCGGTTGAACTGCTGCAACAGCTTGAATGAGACGAACCTGTTGAATAGGGAGATCAATTCCTTTCAGGTCACGCATCTCTGACTCGGCATATTCAGGCTGACCCACAAATAGAATGGCAACATCTGATTTAGCCGCGAGCTCTACACTCTCTTTAATCATTTCTTCATTAATCGTATCATTATCCGGATAGCCTTCTGTAAAGTCTATTGCTACAGCGTCTCCAGCTATCTTCTTCATCTCATCCAAAGGAATATCCACCTGTGTCGGTGTAACTTTCGCGCTTCCAGCCCCCTGGATTCTAGGCTTTTGGGCAAAGCGGCCAATTACAGCAATGGACTTGGTTGATTCTAACTGAACAGGCAGTACACCGTTCTCATTCTTTAGAAGCACGATGCTTTCCGCTGCAGCTTTTCTGGCGAGAGCATGATAATCTCGATTGGACTCCGGAGTTGGTTTCTCACCTGTTACACGCTCAACAAATTTCAGAATGCGGCCTACCGTAGTATTGAGCTGCTCTTCGGAAACCTCACCACTTTCAACAGCCTTGATAATAGCGTTCGTATTGTAGATCGCAGGCCCCGGCATTTCAATATCTAGTCCCGCTTTTAATCCACGGACACGGTCGTTAACAGCTGTCCAGTCTGACAGTACAACTCCATCATATCCCCATTCTTTTCGCAAGATATCATCCAATAAGTGTTCGTTCTCACTCGTATACGAGCCATTAAGCAGGTTATAAGAGCACATTATGGTCCAAGGATCTGATTTTTTAATAATGCGTTCAAAGGCACTTAAATAAATTTCGCGAAGTGTCCGTTCGTCAATTTCTGAGCTGGTCACCATTTTTTCGTGCTCCTGATTGTTACCAGCAAAGTGCTTCAGTGAAGCTCCAACCCCTTTACTCTGAAGACCGTTAATAAAGGAGGCTCCGAGTTCACCAGTCAGGCATGGGTCTTCAGAGTAATATTCGAAGTTTCTTCCGCCAAGCGGAGTCCGCTTCATATTAATCCCTGGTCCAAGCAGAAGTTTAACATCCATCTCATTGGATTCATCTCCCAGTGCTTCCCCGACCTCTCTCAGCAGATCCGTATTCCAGGAAGAACCGATCGCTGATCCGGTTGGGTAACAGGTTGCAGGTACATTCTCCGAAGTAATCCCCATCTCTTCATCGCTCATCGTTTTACGAATACCGTTCGTTCCATCATACATATGAACTGCAGGAATATTCAGTCTTTCAATTCCCTTGGTCATCCACATATTCAATCCAGCACACAGAGATGCTTTTTCACTCAATGTCATTTCTTTAATCAAGTTCGAAATAGAAGTATTCATTCAAATCACCCTTTCATTTCATTACGCTGTTTCTTCTGGATGCTGTTCTTTCTTCAGTTCCTGAGCATCATACAATTTAAAGAATGGGAACCATACGGCAAACACAATCAGAAGGACAATAGCAAGCAAAATCAATCCGTTAAATCCAGACATCAGGTAAGTTGATACTCCAAGCGGTGTATACCATAACTGAAAGATCTTACTTGGAATTTGTGCAAATCCCATATCTAGAGCCAAGTACACAATAATTGGTGTGATCAGACCATTGATCCACATTGGCACCATCAAGAGCGGATTAAAAGCAACCGGTGCGCCGTATACAACAGGTTCATTAATATTGAAGAGAGAAGGAACAATCGTTGCTTTACCGATCGTTTTCAGTTTTTTCGATTTAGCGAACAGGAACCAAACGACAAGTGGCAGTGTAGCCCCCATACCTCCGATACCAAGCCAGCCGGAGAAGAATGTCTCAAATGTATTAATGTTCACTGGATCAAGACCTTGTGCCACCAAAGCAGCATTTTGTTCAATCGCAGGAATCCAGATCGCATACCAAATCGGCATGAGAACCCATGGGCTGACTCCAAAGGAATAGAGCACAACCCCGATAAAGTTAAACAGCACAAATCCAAACAAACTTTGACCCATAGCATTGATCGGTTCGAAAATGCTTACAATAAGTGCAAAAATATCGAAGTTCAATTGATATACCAGCAACCAACCTGTACCCAGAATCACTGCGATTGGGATAAGGAAGTCAAACCAATCCATGATGAACTCTGGCATCGACGAGCCTTTTTTAAAGAACGAAATTTTTCCGGTAATCGTCATGATCACAGCAACGAAGACACCAACAAGCAAAGCTGTAATCATGCCCCCAGCGCCGAAGCGCTCCAGAATAAAGCTAATGCTTCCATCTTCATTGATGGTTGGGTTAAGCAGCATGATGAATAATGATAATCCGGTCATACCGGCGAGCAGTTTAATTTTGTGACGTTCCTTTTTTTCCATTACGGTGTAAGGTGTCAGGAACGCAATAAACAGACCAAGTAAGCCGAAGCTAAATGTTGTGATTGGTGTTAAATCCGGCATTCCTGGAATAAAGTCTTGCAAAATCGAGATCAAAGTGATAATTGATCCGATAAAAATCATGGGAATGGCAACCATGATGGCTTCCTGAATGGAAGCAATCCAGATATTGTTTGTAACCGCCTCCAACCTTGGTGCAAAAGATTCTGTCATCCATTTCATAAAACGTTTCATCTATGTTTCCCCTCCTGTATGTCTCTTGGGTATGTTTATAGTATAGTTTTTGTTGCGAGCGCTTTCTTGTTCTAACTTGTCCCCGTTAGGGTCGTTTTTTGTTCACTTTATCCCTCTTCATCTGCTTCAATCATTCTGTCCAGAATAAACAGCAAAAAACACCCCTCCTTAAGACAGAGAGGTGTTCTTGAATTATTATGAATACTGTTTTTCAAATGTAAGTAACAAAATTCCGTGCGGGGGAAGATTAATTTCTTGGTACCAGCTGCTGTTCAGTATCATCTCTGTCCGGATCGCAGGCCCGCTTCTTCCTTGTATAAAGGCATGCTCCTCCTTTGACATCATCGCTGGCGCTCCTAAATGAACCCATTCATCAAACACAGATCCATGTTCCCGGTCCAACTGGTATTTAGTATACTTATAGGTTCCTGTAAGTTGTGAAATATTGATTCGAAATACTCTGTTCCCCTTCTCCTCAAATACTTCATAGCGATGAAGTTCAGACATTTCTGACCAATCTCCACTTGAGAACAGATGGTCCATATGGACATAGTGGTACAGAAGAAGCTGAAGACTCCCGTCGCTCTTTTGTGTACAGATATATCCTTCTCCTTTTGCAAGGATGCGATCACCTAGTTTCTGAAGGAATTCCAGAGCGTAGTAGCTCGGCTTCTTCAGTCCGTCCTTATTCATTAGACCAAATCCTCCATGAAATGGAGAAGGAGGCGGTACACTTTCCTCAAATACATCCGTAAAACACCAAAACGTCATGGATTTCATATCTCCGATTGTGTTCAGTGCATGGTGAATGACAAAGGGAGCCATAAACATGGTATCATGCAGCAAATGACGGTCATAAAGTGAAAAGTTCCATTCTGTCATATGCAGCTCCAAGTCAGGGTAACCGGCATGCTCCATTTTCTGCTGCATTCGGCTAATGCTATCCTTATAAAAAGAAGGCGGCATCATTCGAGACAAGCTTTGACCTTCAGATTTACGATAGGGATATTCCGAATACACATGAAATGAGAAGAAATCGAGCGGAACATTGCCTCTTTTACAGTAGTCCATAAACTCCTCAGCCCATGTATCGTTCCATAGGGAACCATAACCCAAAGCAGGACCACCGACTCTAAGCTCAGGCAGCACGGACTTGATCTCACGAGCAGTTGATTCATAAAAGTAAAAGTACTCCTCTTTGGTCCCTGCCCAGCATACGCCTGACAAGTCTGGTTCATTCCATACTTCGAAATACCACTGTGTGACCTCCTCCACCCCGTACCGGTTCAAACAGTGACGAACAAACTCACGTACAAGCGACTTCCACTTCGACATATCGGATGGCGGAGATATATGGCCCTTCCACCAAAATACGGTTTCATTAGATCGGGCGAGCTGTGAAGGCATAAAACCAAGCTCTACAAAAGGCTTTATTCCGATATCCAGAAGAAAATCATATAGTTTATCAACGTACGACCAGTTATAAGTTGGAGTGCCGTCATCTTCCTCGCTATACACCATCATTTCGTCATTGAAAATGCCATGGAACCGAATATATTGAAATGGAATTCGGCGAGCAAGTTCAGTAAGCTGCTTACGCCAATCATCACGGAGTCCTTCCACAGCTCTGCCTGCTGCCGTACTTACATTCCAGTGCTTCGTATATTCTTGGAATGGCATATCAGTCCGAATCCTGATATCTTCGTATTCCGTCACCATGGATGTTAGAGGATTGACCACCTCTTCTCCTGCTTTCGGTGTAAGATTCAGGTACTTATATAGCGCACCCATTGCGTGGATTGCATCCAATTCATAATAGTCTCCACTTGTTGACTCTTCATAAGTAAGTGGTTTTCGATTGGCCTTGTTCGGTTCCGCTGCCATAGAGGCTTCCCGATACGCACCTGGAGTACATCCGTATTTCTCTTTAAAGTATTTGTTGAATAACTTTACATTAGCAAAACCGCAATCCATAGCAATGTCGGTAATGCTTTTTTCACTTCCGGAAAGCTCTGATTGAGCTTTCTCCAAACGAATCAGTGTCAAATACTTTTGAAAAGGAATACCGATTTTCTTCGTAAAAAAGTGTGAGAAATAATGCAGGCTTAAATGCTCCTGCTCCGCCATCGTCTGCAGTGTTATTTTCTCATTGTAATGCTGATCTATATATGTAAGAACTCGGTTCAATCTTTTATAATCGTAGTTCTTATTCCCATCCTCTGCTTCCGGATTTATTCCCTGAGAGAAATAGCGAAGGAAATGACCACAAAGTGTTTGCAGTCTACCCATGATATAGCTTCGATACCCGGGTGCTTTTTTGTTCATTTCCCATACCATCTTCGCAAGCTCTTGCTTAATGGTATCATACTGAAATTCGCTCGGTTCTGCTTCTGATGCAGAATTACAGGAAATAAATACATTATCATTCAGCCACTCGGGACTAAACTGTAGCGTTAATAAAATATTATCATGGCTGCTCTTCTCAATCTGGTGAACCGACATGCTGTTTACGACAACCAGATCATCTTGATTCAGAGTGAACTGTTTCTGATCCAGATGCATAATAACCGAACCCTCAAGTACATAAAGGATTTCCACCTCTTTATGCCAGTGAAAAGGAATATATTTAACGCTGTTAACAAACAGCTTGAATGGCATATCTGCCTCGTGCTCAATAAACTCGTAAAGGTAACGCATCGTATGTCCTCATTTCTAACGTGAAAATAGTCGCTTATTTTATAGCATACATATTTACGAAGAGTCCATACATGCGCTACCAACTAAATTTTCTTTGGCTTCAATGACATTGCAATCCTTTGGTTAGACTACATTTTTTGCTTATCCAATAAACTCAGCTCTTCTTCAATCCGACTTATGTCAATGCGCTCGAACAAAAGTTCTAACTTTTGAACTTGTAAGTCAGCTGGTACAAAAATCAACTCCCAACTCGGCTGTTCAAGCTTAAGAAATGTTCTTATTTTCTCACAAGAGAAGGGAACGAAAGGTTGGAGCAAATTTGCAAGATTCGCAATAATTTGAACACATGTATGAAGTGTAAGTCCACACGCCTCTCGATTTTCCTTGATTTGCACCCATGGTTTTTGTTCATCAAAATATTTATTTGCTTGACGAACATAAGTGAAAATCAACTCAATCGCCTCTTTTAGACGGCCTTCTTCAATTAATGTTCCAGCATCTCGATACAAATCTTCAGTTGCCCTTATCCATTCCTGACTAAGTTCTCCTGAAGGAATACGTCCTTCAAAGGATTTATCGATAAACGCCAATGTACGGTTGACGAAATTCCCGAACGCACCAAGCAGCTCCCCATTGTGACTGTGAATGAATTCCCTCCATGAAAAATCAGTGTCACGTTTCTCAGGTCCATTTGCAATTAAGAAATAGCGAATAGAATCTGGTTGGTACCTTTTCAGAATATCCGGCACCCAGACTGCCCAGTTACGGCTTGTCGAGAACTTTTTCCCTTCTAATGTCATGTACTCACATGAGATAATCCGATCTGGTAAATGTAATCCCCCTACTCCCAGGAGCACAGCTGGCCAAATAAGTGTGTGAAAAGGTATATTGTCCTTTCCATGTACATAGTAAGCCGTTAGATTCTTCTCTTCGTTCAACCAAAAGGACTCCCAACGACCATCAGTCTGAGCTGCCCATTGTTTACTTGCAGACAGGTACCCGCTAACGGCTTCAATCCAGACATAAATTTTCTTGTCATCAAAACCTTCAACCGGGACTTCAACACCCCATGTTAGATCTCTAGTCACCGCACGATCTTGAAGCCCTTCATCTAAGTACCTATGAGTCAAATGGACAGCATTTCCTTTCCATCCCTGTGCTTTTTCAACGTATTCGGTCAATTCAGCTTGGAATTGAGACAGTGCAAGGTAAAAATGCTCTGTTGGTCGCTCGGTAGGAGGATTACCGCAAATTTTACATGTCTTTTCTGACAAATCTGCTGGATCGAGCAATGTTGAACAAAAGTCACATTGATCACCTCGGGCACGATTACCACAAACGGGGCAATTCCCTTCAACGTATCGATCCGGTAAGAATCTTTGATCTGTTTCACAATACGTCTGTAGAATGGTTTTTTTATATAGATGACCATTCTCCAAAAGCTTCAGAAACAAGTCTTGTACTACACGATGGTGAAATTCTTGATCGGTGCGAGTGTATAGATCATAAGTAAAACCCAAACGATTAAAGCATTCCACAAATTCCCGATGGTATCGATCTGCAATATCACCTGGTGAGACTCCCTCTTGAATAGCTTGAACAGCCACAGGAGTTCCATGACAATCGCTACCTGACACATATAATACGTCTTCTCCCTTTGCACGGAAATAACGTGCCACTACATCCCCTGGTAATAAACTTGCCAATCGTCCCAGATGTAAAGAACCATTCGCATATGGCCATGCTCCACCAATAAATACTTTCGCCATGAGATTCCCTCCCTCAATTTTGACACACAAAAAAACCCTCATCCCAAAGGGACGAGAGTTTAATCTCACGTGGTACCACCCAATTTTATTAAATGCCTCACGACATTCACCTTTTCAGGTACGACGCTATTCGCGTTTATACCCTAGCACATTAACGGGTGCGGGTTCCGGCGCAGCCTACAACCACATGAGGTTTCGATGCGCAGCTCTGAGACCATATTCCCAAGGATTTTTCTTTACTCCTTTTCAGCTACCGGAGCTCTCTGTAAAAAGACGTCACCAAGGTACTCTTTCTCTTCTTAGCTTTTCAGGTATTCAAGTTATTGGAAATAATATACTGAACATCATTTCCAAAGTCAAGTTACAAGTTTGGATTATCTCTTCTTTAATGATCATTCAGTTTACTTTTCCAAAAAGGCATCTAAGGAATCAAGCTTATTGCCTTGATAGTCAAATAACGTTAAATTTGACCAATTATTCTCGTGTCCAACCGACCACTCCGGCTTGGAAGGAATCCAGCACGGCTCCCAATAATAGATGCCTTGACCATGGCCATTCGGCACTTGCCTAATTCGTCGGATTAGTTCCTCAAGCCATTTCCTCTGCCCTTCTACGGTTGGAGGAAAACCGGGATGCACCCATTCCTCCGTGTTGAAAATTAGCTGCTGCTCGTCTGGCGGAGTCATTGTCCACGGATAAGCTACCTCTACGACTACAATTGGTTTACGGTAACGGCAGGCCAAGTCATTCATATTATCCGTGAATTCTTCTAAGGTGCCATGCCACCATGAATAATAGGAAAGCCCGATAATATCATAATCAATATCAAACTCTGAAATCTTGTCATAAAAGAATCGGCTGCCTGTATTATCTCCGCCACGATCGATATGGATCATCACCGGTATTGGTTGCCCATTCTTCGTCACAGCTCGCACACCCCGAACGCCGGCAGCGATTAGAGCTGTCAGCTTCTCCCACTGCTCCGGCGTATTATGCTCGCCATCGACACGTCCCTCTTCCCACAGCATACCGTTCGTAATTTCGTTCCCCACCTGTACCATATCCGGCAATGCATCCTCGGCTTCCAGCTTTCTCAGCATTGATGCTGTAAACTCCTCTACCTGTTCAACCAATTGCGGAAAGCTTAACCCTTCCCAATCCTTTGGCATAAATTGCTTGGACGGATCTGCCCAATAATCAGAGTAATGGAAGTCCAGTAAAAAATGTAGTCCTTTCTCTTTAATTCTTTTAGCCATTTTAAGGGTCTTTTGAGGGTTGCAATAATCAAAATCCGGATTGTTCCACAAACGCAGACGAGCTGAATTTACACCGCTATCTTTCAAAATATCCAGTACATCGCGCTCTTGTCCGTTCTCATAAAACGTGCCGCCTTCGCTTTCGATTTCGTCAACAAATGAAATGTCTGCGCCTTTAATAAATGATGTTCTCATATGCAACTGCTCCTTCTTTGTTAACTATCAGCTTTTGGTACCACTCAGTTTCAAAAAAAACAGGGGGTCAGCAGTCATTTCCTGATTGCTCCCCCCTTAATTCTGTTTAATATCTTATTTGTTGGCTAAGAAAGCATCGATTTGAGCCTGCAGCTCAGCTTGGATTTTATCAATACCAGCTGATTCAAGCTGCTTGTTCAGATCAACAAGACCTTTGTCGATATCTTTAATAACACCGTACTCAAGTGGAATTGCATAGCGTAGCATTACATTGCCTACATTGGCAATTTCCGTTTTTACTTTACTATTGTCAAATACAAACGTTTCAAGTGGATAGTGATAAACATCCGCTTCCCATCCATTAGCTAAATCGTTGGCTTCTTGCGGGAATGCTTCATTATCACGGTTTAGCGGCGAGTTGAAGTTCCAGTTCGAGAAGCCGGTATAGTTCGGATTTTTATCAAGTGCTTTATATTTATCGTCGCCAACCGCTTCATAGTGAACGCCATCAATACCATACATCATCAGATCATGCAGTTCTTTATCATTTTGCATCAAATCGATCAACATCAGAGAACGCTCTACATTTTTGGAAGTCGCATGGATGGACGTACCATTTTGTGTAGAAATCGCGATCTGTTTTTTCTTACCTGGGGTGACGTCGGCTAGTGCTACTTCATATGGAGAATTTTCTTGGCGCATTAAGGCCATAAGTGATCCAAGCGTTCCGTTGTTATGCGTGATCGATGCTGTTTTACCAGCTTTAAAATCGGCTTGATGATCATTTTTGCTATTCAGCACGTTTTTCGACCATGCATTATTGTCAGCAAGATCCTTGTAATATACGAGTAAATCTTTAAACTCTTTGGTTTCGTATACGTTAAACACTTGCCCTTTTTCGTCATCTAATCTGAAGGCAAAAGGAAGATCAAGATCGAACATATTCCATTCATTTTGCTGCTTCAGAAGTACACGGTCTAGATTATGATATTTCCAGTCACCTGTTTCAGGAGTGAAAGCCATAATACCTTTTTCGTTTTGTGCAACCGTCTTCAAATAAGTGGCATATGATTCTGGACTATTGATTTCAGGAAGGTTGTATTTCTTGCGCAAATCTTCACGATACAGTATAAGCTTTTCAATGGATTCCCCTCTGTTTTGCGGAACCATAAATAGCTTGCCGTTAACCTTGGCTTGATCCCAGCTCACTTCCGGCATAGCCGTCATTGTCTGTGGCATATATTTGTTAAGCAGCTCATCGGTTAGCTCGAGGAATCCACCCTTCAAAGCCATATCATTATAGCCTGCCCAGTTAGCCGAATAGATGAGATCGAAATCTTCGTCTGCTGCTAGCTTCAATGGATATTTTTGAGCCCAGTCAGACCAGTCCAGGAATTCACCTTCGATGGTGGCATTAATTTTTTCCTTTAAGATTTTATTGATTTCAGCGAAAACGCTATCATAATCTACAGGCTTTGGTCCTACAAAAATCATTTTTAGATTTACTTCTTTAGTAGTATCGGAATTATCTGAAGATCCGGAATTGTTTGCAGCATTCGTGTTGTTAGTAGAATCACTTCCTGCCTCCGGCGTATTAGCATTATTGCTGCCACCGCCACAAGCGCTCAAAATCATTACAATAGTTAAAACGAGTGCAAGCATAATGGATCTATTTTTTCTCTGCATTTCAAACCTTCCCCCTTGTATTTAATATATTGATAAACCGGATTGTCCCGGGTTCATCCTTTCACAGCGCCAATCGTCAAACCTTGAACGAAGTATCTCTGAACAAATGGATAGGCTAATAGAATTGGTCCGGTGGCCACAACTGTCATTGCCATCTTTAGGCTCTCGGAAGGGATTGAAGTGGTTACGACAGCACCTGCTCCCATCATGGCTTTTCGCATACCATCCATATTTCCAAGCATTTTGTACAAATAGTATTGAAGCGGCATCAGTTTTTCATCAGATATAAATAACAACGCATTATACCAGTCATTCCAATAGGCTAGGGCAAGAAACAAACCGATTGTAGCTAACGCCGGTTTGGACAGCGGTAGGATTAGACGAAGATAGATCTTAAAATCACCTGCTCCGTCAATTTTGGCCGATTCTACAATTGCATCCGGAATGCTGCTCATAAACGACTTCATAACAATAATGTAGAAAACATTGAGCATCAACGGAATGACTAAAGCGGTCAATGTATCTTTCATGTCGAGGTAGTTGACCATAAGCAGATACCACGGAACAAGTCCCCCGCTAAACAAAGTGGTAAAGAAGAAAAAGAACGAAAAATGATTCCGCCATTTAAAATCTTTTCTGGAAAGTGCATAAGCGGTCATTGAAGTCAGAAACAATCCTAGTATTGTTCCAATCACTGTAACGCTAATTGTCACCAAGTAAGCCTGAACCATCTGTTCGGGATACTTAAATAAAATACTGTAGGCTTCTGTAGAGAACGCAGTCGGGAAGAATTGATAACCCTCAGTTATGATTTTATTTTCTTCTGTAAGGGATGACGATATGACGAGCACAAATGGGAACAAACACAATATCGCGAGAGAGACAAGGGATACATAACCAATACCCGAAAATAATTTACGGTCGAACTGCTTCATATCGTTACCTCCATTATAAAAAACGATCTCCTATTCGTTAGAATAGTGCGCGGTCCTTATCATATCTGCGAACAGCATAGTTAACAGTCATGATGGTTGCGAATCCAAGAACAGATTGGAAAACACCTGCAGCAGCCGACATGCCAATATCATTCGAAGTAATCAGCGACCTAAATACAAAAGTGTCAATCACATCTGTTGAAGAGAATAACAACCCATTATTGCCGACCATATTATAGAACATCCCGAAATCCCCACGGAAAATATTCCCGACAGCAAGCAGAACTAGAATAATAATCGTTGGATAAAGATTAGGTATCGTCACTTTCATGATCCGCTGAAAAATGTTGGCTCCATCAATCTCAGCCGCTTCATACATCTCGGTATCGATCCCCGATATTGCGGCCAAATACATAACCGTTCCATAACCGAGGCTTTTCCATGCGGAGACGAGAATCAAGATATAAGGCCAGTAGGCTGGTGTGTTGTAAATATCAATAGGATCAAGCCCAATCCCTGTAAGCAGCGCATTCACCGTACCAATATCATAGTTAAGCAGGTTATAGGCAATCGCACCAACAACAACCCACGATATAAAATAAGGAAGAAATAATGCAGATTGCGTGATTTTACGGAACCATTTGCCTCCAACCTCAAACAGCATAATCGCAGTGAAAATTTGCAAAGCGTTATTTACTACGATAAACGCTATATTATACAGGGCAGTATTTCGTGTTACCCTCCAGGCATCCCCTGATTCAAAGAAAAAACGGAAGTTACTCAGACCATTCCAGGCACTACCGAAAATACCGCCAGCGTAATCATAACGCTTGAAAGCAACAACGATCCCTGCCATCGGGATATACGCAAATAGAAGGAAAAATGCAACCGCCGGGGCTAGCATCAGTAAGAGAACCCTATATTTTTTCAAATCGCTCCAAAATGTATGCCCTTTCATTTTTACTTTCCTCCCCCTCTCTTCTCTATATCTCTCATTATAAAAGGGCGGTGCCCATCAAATAATTCAGCAAAACAACTAAACATAATACTAATTCAACGATATATATAAAAAAATAAGACTCAGGTCTACCGATAACTTGAGTCTTATCCCTATTTATTCAAATCTTATTTCTTTTTCGGTACTCGCCGGGCGACATACCCATATACTGCTTGAACTGCCTGTTGAAATAAATAATGTTCTTATATCCAGCTTGCTCAGCAATTTCATAGATCTTCTTAGTCGGATCCTCGAGAAGCTCACATACTCTCTGCATGCGCAGCTCACTCATAAAATCGCTAAAGAGACTATTCGTTTCAGCCTTGAACAGATGGCCAAGATAGTTAGGTGAAAAATTAAAATGAGCAGCTACTTCGTTCAGTGTTATTTTATTCTCCAACCGTTCCTTTACGTATTCGATAATTTCATCGATCAACTTTCGTTTTTGCCTTTGCCGCTTCACATAAAGCAGCTCTGAGAGTTCAAAGAACCGTTTTCTGAGCCATGAGAGAATATCGTGCACGGTTTCGAACTGAAACAGTACAAATGGCTGGTGAGAATCCCAATTTAATATCTCGTACAGATGCTCATTCATTTGCTGCAGATCGGCATGAAGCTTAGAGGTAATGCGGATAATGATTTCATAGATATCGTTCTTGTGAGAAAGCGGACTATCGCCGTCAAATAGCTGCAGCAAGCAATCGTCAATGGTCGTAAGGTCGTACTCAAGCATCGCTTTAAGCATCCGATCAACAATAACCTCTAGATCGGTAGCTATTTTCTTCTTGGGCTGCCACTCAGAAGCATCATGGATGATTCTGTTTTTTCCAACAATCCATTTAATGCTTAGCGCTGCCTGTGCCTGCCGGTAGGAATCATGAAGCCTTTCTAATTCAGAAGTATACATTCCTACTCCGATCGTAATTGAATAGAAAAATTCCTGATAAAATGCTTGAATCAGCGCTTCCATTAAGGCAGTGAAATAAGGCTCCTGTATCGCAGCTAGAATAACAAAGTGATAGTCATAGGTAGTGAAGACCAAGCCTATATTATGATCTTCAACGTACTTCCGGATAAATTGATTTGCCTTGCTGCTCCACAAACTCCGCTTTTCTTCAGGCCAGGTTTGAATTTTCCATGCCATGTCGTCGATTTCAATGATGGCGACCGCCGTAGCGCCTTGTAAATATGTCTTGAGAAAGTTATGTATATGCGTCTCGACCTGTCCTGGAGCGGATTCATTAAACCAGCGGAGCAGCAGCTCCTGATTAACAAGTGACAACGTTTCCGATAAGGAGATGTGCTGCTTTCTCTGCTTCTCGATCTTGGCGCACAGCTCCTTCAGTGCCTTTTTCAGTTCATCATCATCAATCGGTTTGAGCAAATAACCGGATGCATTCAATTGAATAGCCTCTTTGGCATAGTTGAAATCCTGATGTCCACTAATAAAAAGAATATGAACCTCAGGATTAATCTCTTTCGCTTTTCGCACAAATTCCACTCCCGACATGATCGGCATACGAATATCGGAGAGAATAATGTCTATCGGATACTGTTCCATCATATTTAAAGCAGCAAACCCGCTTGTCGCCGTTCTAACGCTATGCAAAGGCAAATCTTCATTGCCCACGACACGTCGTCTGAGCCATTCCAATTCAACTGCTTCGTCATCCACTAGCAGAATGTTGATCTCCATCGCCACCATCCCCCTTATTCCTCCATAACATTCCGGATTTCAGCATTATCCACGGGTAAAATGATTTGAACGGTCGTTCCTCCTCCGAAGCAGCTCCCGATATGAATGCCAAAATCATTGCCATATCTCAGTTTAATCCGTTCCTCCACATTTCTAAGGCCATAACCGCCTGGGAGAACCAGACTAGATCGCATCTTCTGAAGGGTATCCGGGCGCATACCAATTCCGTTATCTATGACTTTAAGCTCTATTCGATCCTTTAGATGCTTTCCTGTAATTCGAATTCCTATCGACTCTCCAAACCAAGCATGCTTGAATATATTTTCCACGAAAGGCTGCAGGATCAGTTTAATAATCGGGACATGTAAAATTTCTGGATCGATATCATAATACACCTTAAAAGCATCCGCATATTTTACTTTCTGGATATCTAGATACATTCTTACCTGCTCCAGCTCTTGTTCAATAGAGATATAGACCTGACCTTCATTCAACGTAAGACGATAAAATTTAGAAAGAGCTTGTACCATCCGTGTAACCTTCTCGACCTCTCCTAAATTGGCCAAACTGCCAATAGTAGACAATGTATTATACAAGAAATGCGGGCTGATCTGCGCTTGAAGCACATCTAGTTCAGCTTGCTTTTTCTGTAATCCCTGCTCATAGACATTCTGAATCAGTTCCTGGATATTTGTTGCCATTTCATTAAAGCTATTAGCAATATAAACAAATTCATCGTTGCCGTGGAAACTGATTCTCTTGTAAAAGTTCCCCCCCTGAAACGATCTGACCAAATACACAATTCGCTTAATTTTCTTTCCGGACATACGGGCCACGATGAATCCAATTAAAGCCATGACCAAAAAGCTAATTAAACAAACCGTACCAATCGCTCTCTGCATTTTGCCTGCATCCTTGTTCAGATAGGAATTTGGTACACGCGCTTCAATAACATAGCCTGGCATTGGAAGCTCTTCGTATATCAATAGAGATGAGTTTGGGTCTGGATCTCCATTCTCGGTTCCTAGTTCATAGATAGGCTTTCCAAGGTTCGTATCCATAAGTCGAAGCTGAATACCCTGTTCCGTAGGAAAAGCATCAAAATTACCAAACAGCTCATCGATACGTGCTGTTACACGAATATATCCAATGATGGATGGAGCTACTTTTGATGTTACAAGCTTACGAAAGTATGAAATATTGCCCATCTCCCGATCGTTCTCCGTTTGAAACCACAAGCCATCCTTGTTGTTGGTTACGATTGAATGAAACCATTCTTCGTTCTCAATCGTTTGATGTGACAGAACATAATAATCACTTCTACTAATGGGCATGGACATATCGTCACCATCAATTTCAAGCATCGTTTCGTTGACCGTATAAAGCACAAATCTCAGCTTATTCCCGTATAGCTGTAGCGGTGATTTCATATAAGGGACAATATCATCTCTCATTTTGAGCATATTCTCCAAAGGATCGCCTCTAAATTGAAGCGCATCTTGAAAAGTCGTATTAAGAAACAACGAATTAGTCATTCTTTTGATTTCATCGGTTTGGTATTCAATATTGCTCCTGGTCTGCTTCAAAGCCGTCCTCACATTCGTTTCGGCCATCTCGGTTCTCGACTCTACTAGCATGGTATAGGATATATAACCGATCAATATGTCTGTTAGCAATACAAGAATGAGATAAGGAATCATCATCTTGTATGTGAAAGGTATATACTTCTTACTAGATATGAATCTCTCCATTGGAATACTCCCTTTTATCCGAGTGCAAGCAAGCTGCTAACTGCTGTCGACATCCGTTCTACAAAGCAGTGCAAAAGTTACTATGATTTGATCCATACGTTGTTTGAATCCTCATAGAAATAGACCGTCCGAAGGACGGTCTATTTCCTTTCTTAAAGTCTTTACAGTAGATTCATTATGATCAACACGGCCTCTGCTCTTGTTACTGTCTCGTTTGGTGCAAATAAATTGTCATTACGTCCGCTCATAATTCCTAACTTCTTCACAGCTGCAACCGCATCTCTTGCCCAACCAGGAATTTGGTTAGCGTCAGCAAAATCTGATGACGCTGAGGTCGCTAATTCTACTCCGGCTGCACTAGCGGCTATAACCGCAAGCTCCGAGCGTGTTAGACTAGCTCTCGGACGGAAGGTTTTGTCTTTGTACCCGTGAATAAATTTTGATTCTAAGGCTTGTGCAATGGGTTTTTGAGCCCATGCTGGGATTGAATCTTTGAAGTCCAGTTCCACTCCATTTTCTTTAGGCTTCAACGCATTCATCAGCATAACCGTAAATTCAGCGCGTGTTACCGCAGCATTCGGTTTAAATGTTCCACCTTTATACCCCTTGATCATCCCCATACTCGCCGCTTGTTTAATTTCGGCTTCTGCCCAATGCCCGGAGATATCGCTTAGTTGAACGTCTTTCGTCGGATCAGATGAGGGGACTGTTACTGTTTCTTCAATACTTTTATCAAAGCTAAGATAAAAATCATCAATTGTTCCCCATGCGCCTCCATCAGCTTTAATATTAGCACCGATCGTAAGCGTTCCATCAGTCACGAGAATATTCTGAATTTCAGGATTACTCCACTGTACCCATCCGTTTACACTAGTTTCTTTTTTAATTTCTTCACTTCCTGTTAAGGCAAATAGATTCATATTAGGATTTTTAGTGTCTCCACCTTGTATAAACATAGATAGATTATAATATCCCGGTTTCAGCCCCGAAAGGGCCTGTTCTACTCTAAAGTTCACCGCATCTTCGGAGTAGTAGTGAAGAGAATAGTTTCCGCTCTTAGCATCTGATGCTTTATTCTGATAGTTTGTATGCGGCTTTGTTCCCTCTGGATAGCTGATTTTCCACATGCTTCTATCATTACTTTCAAAGCCTGCATTTAGGACAAGATTCTCTTGTTTAATGACTAGAAAAGCCTTTACCGCCTGACCACCTTCAATAGTTCCACCAATCACATAGCTGCCAGCTCCCTGGCTAATAGCTTTCTCAAACGCAGCTTGGTCCCAGACTACTGAAGTCTTGCCTGAGCTTCCATCGTTGTATGTAACGCTTACATTTTCCGGAAGATGAATTTGCTCTCCAGCAATCGCCGTTATCGAGATATCTTTAATTTCATCTACAGCAACAGGAGCAACCGACCCTGTATTTACATATTTAAAAACATTCAGCGAAGCAAGTGGATGTCCATTAAAATCAAACAATGCTTGATTATCAACTGCACTTCCGCCATACCATAACCCTGCGTCTTTAGGATCATATTCTTTAGCATAGCTAGCTGCCCAACCAGAACCGTATTTCTCCCAAATCTGCTTATTGTTTTCTAGGTTCTCTTTTGGACCTACCGGAAGCCATGCAGGTTCCCAATAAAACACACCAATTCCCGCATCACCCACATTTGCAACGGCCTCGATCACGTCTCTAACCGAGCTGGCCTGGCCTTGGACACTAATTGGATAATTTAAGGTTTGACCTGAACTTTGAGGTGCAGTATTTTCATGTCCATCTCCATCCTCAGCAGTATAGGTGTACGAGGTCTCGGCAACCATCACTTTTTTACCATACGTATCGGCTACCTGTTTCAGGACAGAAGTAAGGTTACTTAATGTGCCGTGCCAGAATGGATAATATGAACTAGCGAAGACATCATAATCTACCTTATTATCCTTTAAGTTTTGTGCATAGGAATCATATCTGCCTTCCGATTCTGGGTTGGTAAAATGCAGCGCGATCAGAATGCTAGGATCAATCTCACGTATCGCCCTACTCCCCTCGTTAAACAATTCACTCATCTTTGACCAGTCAGATTCACCTACAAATTGTCCATTGGTTTCATTGCCTACCTGAACCATACCAACTTTTACACCCTGTTCAAGCAGGTATTTCAGACTGTCTTTGGTATAGTCGTACAAGGATTTCTTCTTATCCTCAAAGCTCATGTTTTCCCATGCCTTTGGTGTATGTTGCTTGCCCGGATCAGCCCAAAAGTCTGAATAATGAAAGTCTACGAGCAGCTTCATACCATTAGCGGTAGCTCTTTTGCCAATTTCAGCCGCACTTGCGAGATCATTATTGCCCCCGCCATAACCATTTCCATTTGAATCAAAAGGATTATTCCATACGCGCACCCGAATATAGTTAACCCCAGCGTCACTTAGCGTTTTAAAAATGTCCTGCTCTTTTTCATTTTCGTTATAAAACTTGACACCGCTTTTTTCTAAAGAAAGAATACTGGAGATATCCACGCCCTTAATAAAGTCAGACCGGAGACCTTCAACCTTCTTCACAGTAATATCCGCAGCAACCGGAGATTCCGATTCGGAACTCACTTGCTTCAGCTCAAAGCTGTCCATATATCCCCATGCTTTTGGAGTACCACTTATGTTCGCTCCAACGACAAGATTCATAGTATCTTGCTCCACAACAAACTTGAGTTTGACCGTCCCCCACTCATTATAGCCCGTGGTGGCAGTTACAGTGCCTTTGTTGTTTCCTGCAAATAACTCAACATTTCCCGCTTCTTCTGCAGCTCCCCCCATCGACTTGAGCGATAGCTCATAGTTTCCTGCAGGGAGGGCCGGAATGGTTTGCTTCACCGAAAAAGTCGGTTTTCCAGCTGCAGTCTCCTTGATCCAATATTTAAATGCTTGTTCATTTGGGTTAAGCGAGGAATCATTAGCATATGGAAATTGACTAAGTTCTAATTGATCCCAATTATTCGTCTCCACTGTCCATGATTGATCATTCCAAAAGTCAGTCTCAAAACCGCCATTCACAATGGATGAACTATTCGTTGAAACTGCAGCCATTGCTGTCCCCATGTTAAAGGATAGTGAACTTACTATTAACAGCGCTACTAATAATACAGAGAAAACCTTTTGTTTACATCTCATGTTGTCATCACCTTTTCATTTTAAATTTCCTATACAAATAGGTTGTCATTCTTTCTTGTAAGCCCTTACAGCTAAATGTACTATGTAAATATACTATAATGAATAAAATATGGAAATACTCAAAAAGTCACCATTAAGGTGACTAGAAAAATACCGTGCATAGAGCGATTGTCATGGTAGCCTTCAACAAAGATTCAGCGAGAAAGAACTAATCACTCATATAATGATATATTGGGTTACGAACACAATCGGTTCGTCAGCACGGATGTATTATGAAAATTCTCATTCTTTACCACCATTAGGCCATATAGAGGTGCCAACAAGCATTGCAATGTTCCCTGCAGATATTTTGTTGCCGCCCAAGGAATGGGCTGTACATAATCTAAATGTAACTCGCTGGACTCCAATGCCTCGCGGCGGACATTTTACCGCTATGGAAGAACCCGATCTTCTGGCCCAGAACATACGTGAGTTCTACAGACCTTTTAGAGTGAAAAAGCTTACTGATCATCCGTAATCAAGCATTTGTAATTCTTGTTTCTGTCCCAAGCTGGCGCTGCTCATGATTGATATGATTACAACAAAAATAGCCAAGGAAGTCCGCAATCAACCTACGGTCTTTCTTGGCTATTGTGCTATCTGTTCAGTCCTTCTTAAAGGAATCTCTAAGTAATAGAGCGCCATGCAGCATTGTTTTTTCGAATGGGCGATTCGGGTTCGCAAGCCGATGGAACAAAATCTCGACAGCTCGTCTTCCCAATGTCTCGTTCGGAACGTGAATGGTGCTCAAAGAGGGAAGTGTCGGGTCCCGTTCTTCATCCGTATGATCGAATCCAGTTACGGCTACTTCCTCGGGCACTTTGACACCGTTTGCAACCAGAGACTTCAAGATCAAATAGGCAAAAAAGTCGTTCGCGCAAATAAAAGCCGAAGGCAATTTCCCCTCTGAAACCAGTTTCGGAATTTCCCGATCGACAATGAGATAGGCGTGCTCCTCCATTTGAAGAAAGGGATCCTCTTCCGGCTTAGGAACATGTAAGCCAGCCTCCTCCATAACCATGCGAAAACCGAGCCAGCGGTCATGGAAGCTACGGGAATATTCCGGGTTTCCAGCGAAACGTATATCGTGATAGCCCTTTTGCAGGACAAGGGATGTCATCTGTCTCATACTATCATAATTATTCATGTATACCGAGTCAGAGGGAACGAGTGCATCTTCATGATCAACAAGAACGAACGGAATGTCTAAATAGCGGATTTCGAGAAGAAGGTTGGTCGCGATATATCCGATGCCGATTAGTCCCAACACGCCGTCCGGGTTAATACTTTTGAGCGCGCGATCCGAGTACCCCTCAGTCACCATCATGACGCCAACTTCCCGCTCAGCCAAGGCCACGGAGACGCCATCGATGATTCTTCCCCAGAACAGAGATTCACGGCTCTGGAATCGAACATTCGGCATGAGAATAATAACGGTCCCCTTGGAAACGGACGTTTCCCCTATGAAATCGCTCCCGCTACTATTTTCTCTTCTGAGAGATTTGGTCTTCATAGAATATCCGAGATCATTCGCAGCCCGAACAATCCTCATCCTCGTCTCTTCAGATACTCCCGGCTTTCCGGACAATGCTTGAGATACGGAAAACTTGGACACGCCGACCCGTTCGGCAATCTGATGCATCGTTACTTTTTTCAATGAGGTTCCCTCCGCATGATCAACTTCTCTCATTGTAACAAAATTATACAAACCATACCATTTTAGTAGCCGAGTTATCTTTTATTACCGTTTCTTGACGTACCATTCCTTCAATACTCGCTCTGCTTTTTTGCCATAAATATCAAAGCCGTTATTCACCTTTGCCTCTTCCAGAGGATACAACTTCACACTCCAATCCCACCAGAAAAAGCCTGCAAACCAAGGCTCCTCCCAGAATGTCTTGATGACAGAGCTATAGAAGTTTGCCTGCTCCTCCTCGCTCACGGGCAGCTCCTTATGCAAAAAATCCCATGGCATTGTTGCGCACCCCAAAGCACTTCGGCATCCGATCTCCAAGAAGGCAATTGGCTTGCCGAATTTGGCGTGCAGCTGAGATAGCTTATCCTTAACAGGCAGCCAATTCTCCATCATCGCCTCCTCACTGTCCCCAGGATGGTTCGCAACAGGATAATAAGCACTGGTACCGATAATATCCACCCGATCAAACCAGGCAATTCCTTCTTCTTTGCCATGATTGGCATTATAAGTGATCGGACCGCTGTATATCTGTCGTACTCGCTCGATCACTGCTGCCCAATGTCCGGTTTTCTTTTCTGTGGTGACCATTTCGCAGCCGATGCAGAACATCTCGCAACCGAGTTCGTGCGCCAGCTCGGCATAGTGACACAAGAAGTTAGTATACGAACGGAACCAAGCGTTCCAATACGGCTCTGCTCCCTCTTCTTCGGGAAAACCGATGTGGGCGCGCCAGATGCCATCAGCTGAATTTACGACGGGTTTCAGGCATACCTTTAACCCTAGCGCGTGAGCATGTTTAACCGCGTATTCGATATCCCGGTCCGTCATCGTAACGCCATAATCGAACGGTATTTCGGTTGAATAAACGCTTGGCTGAACCGTATAAAAAGCCAAAGCGATCCATTCGCTTCCCGTCTCCTTCAATTTACGGAGCGAGTCCAGCGCATGGGGCTGGCGGTAATCTCCGCGTTTGCTGTTCCACCCATAAGTCATACCTTTTATAAACAACTCGTCACTCCTCCCACTTGCAGCTGTCTTATTCTACTAGATGGCAAACAGCAAAATGGCCTTCAGATACTTTTCTCTGCTCCGGTTTGACGCTAACGCAGATTTCCGTTGCAAAAGGGCATCTTGGATGAAATGTGCATCCATTCGGCGGATTTAAAGGAGATGGTATTTCACCTTGGATGGATGTCATCTTCTGCTTTTTCTCCGGACTCTCCGGAATTTTTAATATCGAACTAAGCAGTACCTGAGTATAAGGATGCGTCGGTTTTTTAAACAGTTCATGCGCCGGGGCTTGCTCTACCACTTCTCCCAAATAAAGAACGGCAATTTCATCACTCAAATATTCGACAACCGCCAGATTGTGTGAAATAAAAATGTAGGTGAGGTTAAACTCTTTCTGTAAATCTTTGAGTAACTGGATGACCTGAACCTGAATGGATACGTCGAGTGCGGATACAGGTTCATCGCAAATGATCATTTTCGGATTTAGCGATAAAGCTCTGGCGATGCCAACGCGCTGCAATTGTCCCCCAGACAATTCATGGGGATAAGCATACTGAACTTCATCCGGCAGACCTACCCGTTCAAGCAATTCCAGTACGCGAGCGCGCCGGCTTGCCTTCGTCCCTATTTTATGAATCACCATAGCATCTTCAATGGCATCGTAAACTGTCATTCTCGGATTCAAACTTGCTTTGGGATCCTGAAAAATAATTTGCATCTGCTGACGCAATTCACGGAGATGCTTTTTCTTGATCTTTGATAGATCCATACCATCGAAAATAATCTTCCCTTTATCAGACTCCAGCAAGCGCAGCACCATTCGTCCCAATGTCGATTTCCCCGAGCCGCTCTCGCCTACGATTCCCAGTGTTTTTTCCGCTTCCAAGGTAAAAGAAACGTTCTCGATAGCATGCAGTTTTTTCCCTTGAACACGAAAAGTTTTCGAGACATTCTCTACTTGCAACAAAGGAGAATTAGACAGCATAGGAAGCGACCTCCTCAACATGATGACAGGCTATATAATGATCAACATCAAAGGCTCGAAGCTCCGGTACTTCGTTGAGGCAGCGCTCACTTCTGAACTGGCATCGTTCTGCGAACGGGCAACCTGTCGGGGTCTCCGTAATTGACTTTGCTGCCCCTGGTATAGGAATAATCTCTTTTCCTTTGTGTCCTACTTCAATAATCGAACGTTTCAACCCGAGGGAATACGGATGCATGGCCTTGCGAATAAACTTATCTGTACTGGCCGTCTCCATGATTTGGCCCCCATACATGACGATAATTTTATCGCAAAAATTAGTAGCCAGGCCGAAGTCGTGCGTCACAATGACCACACTCATTCCGCGCTTTCTGCGCAGTTCCTGCAAAAGAGCCAGAATTTGCATCTGAACCGTAACGTCAAGTGCCGTTGTCGGTTCATCAGCAATCAACAATTGCGGTTCACAAGCCAGAGCAATGGCAATCATGATACGCTGACGCATCCCTCCGGAGAACTCGTGAGGATAATTCTTAAACCGCGTATGTGGATCGGGAATCCCCATTTCCTGCAAAAGTTGAATCGTTCTTTTAAAAGCTTCCTTCCGGCTGGCGTATTGATGTGTCAGCATGGCCTCCATAATCTGATCGCCAATGCGCATAATCGGATTTAAGCTTGTCATTGGGTCCTGAAATACCACACCAATGTCGCGTCCGCGAATGTCTTCCAACTGTCTAGGACGTAACCTCAGCAAATCTTTTCCTTGAAACATAGCTTTGCCAGATGTTATTTTTCCATTTTCGCGGAGAAGACCGATCGAAGACATCAAGGTTACGGATTTGCCAGATCCGCTCTCGCCAACAATTCCTAACGCTTCATTTTCATGAATCGCAAAACTGATGCCGTTCACAGCATAAACTTCATCTTCGCTTCTGGAGAACTTTACTTGAAGATTCTCGATCGAAAGTAGCGGCTCTCTCATATCATTTGCCCCCTTTTGGACTGAATGCTTCTTGAAGACCGTCTGCTACAAAAAGGAAGGAAAGCAGCGTGATCGCAAAGATGCCTGCCGGAAAATATAACAACCATGGAAATCCAAGAATGTTCTCACTGGCTTGGGCAATCATGTTACCGAACGAAGGGATCGGAGGTTGAAGTCCCATACCGAAAATACTAAGTCCAGCAATTTGCGTGAGGTCCCCTGGGATGCCAAAGGCAAGTGCTACTCCCATGCTGCCGATGACATTCGGCAACATATACCGTTTGGCAATATGAAACTGAGAAGCGCCCATGGCTCTCGCCGCTTCCACCATTTCACTATTGCGCATGCCCAGTACCAAACTCCGGATGAGTCTCGCATAACCCGCCCAACCCGGAATCCCAATAGCCAATATCAAAGACCAATAACCGCGACCCAGCATAATTACCAAAATCAAGGCAAAGAGAAATCCCGGCAGCGTCATCATAAAGTCGACGGCACGCATAATAATCATATCTGCGATTCCACCACGAAGACCTGCCCACAGCCCCAAGATAATACCGATAATGAAGCTGACTAAAGTCGCTCCAACAGCGATAATGAGTGCACTTCGGATACTGTACAGAATCTGACTGAACATGTCGTGTCCTACGTTATCGGTCCCAAAAATATACTTCCATGTCGGGGCTTGATTAATCGCCAAGAAATCGCCGGTCCGGTAATCATACGGAGCCACCCATGGACCGATGATTCCTGCGAGGCAGAAGATGACGACCCATACTAGACCAATCACGGCAAGTCGATGTTTCTTGAATCGTTTCCAACCTTGATAAAGTTCCGATCTGCGAATATTTTTGTTTTTTTTCAGGACAACGTCTGATTGAGTCTTTGTAACGGTACTAGCCAAATGCGCCCCCTCCTATGATCATATACATGCTAGCTGCTTATAATTTGACGCGAGGATCGATAATGGAATAAATAATGTCCACCAATAAATTCATAATCATGATCATGGAGCCCAGCAAAAATACAGATGTGATGGCAAGCGGAAAATCAAAGCTGGTAAAGGCCGTCTGCATGATCTGTCCAAGACCCGGAATTGCAAAGATTTGCTCAACCCAAATCGTCCCCATGACAGTAAAGGCAAATTGCGGTCCAATGACGGTAATCATCGCGGTCAGTGAGTTTTTAACCCCATGCTTCATGATCATAGGCCAATATTTAACCCCTTTGGCTTTGGCCGTACGAATATAATCGGACCTTAAGGTTTCGATCAAGCTTCCCCGCATATATCTGGCAACAACGCCGACATTCGCGGCGGATAAGCAAATGATTGGTAGAATAGCTTCCTTCCAGTTCCCCCAACCGGTTACAGGCAGTATCCCTTGAAAGACAACACCAAATAACAAAACCAGAATAACCGCGAGAACAAAGGCAGGTATAGCTTGACCTGCAAGCGAGACCGTACTGACGAGATAATCGATCCAGGTATTCCGTTTTAATGCGGCAATAATACCAAGCGGTACTCCGATAATCACCGCCAATAGTACGGAACTGAACGCTAGAATTGTGCTAACCGGCAAAGTTCGCTCCAGTTGCGACATGATCGAAAGCGATGGATTTTGCATAGAGTTTCCGAAATCAAACGTTAATTCATGCCATACATATTTCATAATTTGCTGCCAAAGCGGCAAATTCAGACCATAGCGGCTTTGGAATTGATCCATAACTTCCTGATAGAGGACTGGGTTCTGACCTTGCAATGGCGCTAGAGCCGTGGCCATCGTACTCGTGTTCATGAACCCCCCCGGTGAAAAGTACATCATCATGTAGCTAACCGAAATAACTAAGATTAAGGTGATAATGATTTGGACGATACGCTTGGAGATAAATTTTAAAATGGCCATGATCGCCACCTCCTTTACCGATTCGAGGGCACCCGTACAGATGCCCTCGATCAGTAATTATTCAAACTTCACAACTTCAACTATTCGACATTCAAGAAATGAAGATTATAGAAGTTGCCCCACGCCCAAGGGTTGGATTGCACCCCGGTAATGCCCGGTTTCACCAAGAAGTACTGCACTTGATAGAATAGCGGGATGTCATAAGCATCTTCCAAGAGAGAATTAACGAGCTTGGCTGTGATTGGAGCGGCTTCTTCAACGGTCAAGGCATTCACAAATTGAGCTTGCCACATTCTTTGATCCCGTATTTTTGTGATTTCCGAAGTGTACTTGTTAAAGTAGACTTGAACATCCAGAGCGTTTTGATTCAATTTTCCGCCAGGTGCATTTGGCGCTACGAAGTTCCAAGCCGTCACAAAAGCACCATGCTTCTCATCATCGGTCTTAGCGTTTTTCCAAACATCGACGATTTGCTGCCACTGCTCAGCTGTCGTTGGCACTCCATCTTGTTTCAGATAAGGCTTCCATTCCTCTGGCTGTTCGGAAATCCACTTTTCCAGAAATTCGATATTCTCTTGTGCCGACTTTTCTAGAGCTGCCCAGTCACTCCATGCCACTCCCGCTTTCGCATCTTCCGGATTACCGTATTGCTCTATGGCAGGTTTATAATAGACGTCTTTGCTCCAGTCAACGAATTTTTGGGTAGCTTCTAATGGTGCATCGAGCGTTCCGATGGAGTAGAGTTGTTGAGTTGCCCCCATGTCCAAAGTTCCGGGTTCACTCCAGTTCGTAGCACCGGAAGCTAATACAAATCCTGGTTTCGCATCCGCTTGCGGTCCACTGTACTGGTAGGCGTTGAATTGCGTTTCGTTCAATTGAGATATTTCCGTCTTGATGCCCAAATTTTGCTGGAGGATTTGACCAAGCGCCAAGGCGATTTGTTCACCCTGAGCATCAACTTGTTTAACGCCGATATAAAGCGTAAGCGTCGGCAAGCCTTTGCCACCTTCATAGCCAGCATCCTTCAGTAATTTCTTTGCGCCTTCAATATCTTCTTCAATACCCTTCTCCATTTCTGCGGTCGGCCAGCCCGGGGTGGCAAAGATGTTCGTCGCTCCACCTAATCCGTTCAGGACCGAATCTACGATCGGAGAACGCTGAACCGCTTTTGCAATAGCCTGACGCACTTCTTTTTTATCATAAGGCGATTCCGTTTTAGGATTGCTCCATGCCATATATCGAATGGAATAATTCGGTGCTGAGTAGAGTTGATTTTTCAAATCCGTAGTCTTGACATACTGCAAATCTGAAGCCGTCTGAACGAGAACTACATCCGTTTGTTTGGACATATAGTCTTGGACCGGAACCGTAGTTGCCGGAAGCACGTGGATTGTCTCGACATTCCCGTGATTCAGTTGGTCGACTGGTCCTACATAATTAGGATTGCTTACCATCACGAGCTCGCCGTTAGGGGTAAAGGATTTCACCATGTAAGGTCCGTTGCCCACAAAGTTCTCCGGTTCAAACCATTTGCCCGGATGGGCTTCGGCATTTTTCTGATTCATCGGCATGGAGCCGGAGAGAACCAAGCTTCCCAATAAAGCATGCGGTAACGTAGTTGTAATTTCCAAGGTATAGTCGTCAATGACCTTCAATCCGACTTCCTCTTTACTCACAGAACCGGCATGATAGGCATAACTGTTCTTCACGAAGTTAAGAACGCTGAGCCATAATTGTCCGGTCGTATTGGCCGGATCGAGCTGATACATGTATGAATAATAGAAATCATGTGCCGTTACCGGATCACCGTTGGACCATTTCGCATCTTTTCTGAGTGTAAAGGTCCAAGTATTTTTATCTTCAGATACCGTATAGCCTGTGGCTATTTTCGGAACGATCTCATGGTCTTGATTGTAGCCGTAGAGTCCTTCAAGCAGAGTACCTTGCCCCACCAAAATCTGTCCTTGCCACTGCGTAGGATCCAAGGTAGGCATCTTGGGATTGAAAACGGTTACAGAACTTCCTGCTTTAATTTCCGGATCCGAGCTATTTTTATTTTTGGGCGACTGTGTTTCTTCCGTGATGACCGTCTTCGTCCCGTTATCTCCTTTATCCACCCCACTCTTGTTATTGCTGTTGCTGGAATTGCTATCTGTACATGCAGACGTAAATATCAACGCCAATGACAAGACTATAGCCGAAAATGTGGTTTTCTTATTCACCTTTAAGTAATCCTCCTTAAAAAAATGTTTTTGAAGATTCCAAAAAAAGCTAACATACATTCCAAACAAAACAAGAAAACCTCTTCCAAGACCCCAGTCAAGAAAACTAAATTTAGGCTAACCCCCTTGCTAAACACCTAATTTTAATAACGCTTTCATTTTAAATTCGCTTCTAAAATTTGTCAATAATCATTTTTTTGGCTTATTTTATCCTGATACATCAATGTTTTGTCGCTTTTTTATACATTTAACACGGATGGTTATTTGTTAGGTAAAGTTATGATATATAATGGCGAATTTTGGCGTTAGCAATTTTGTTAGGCACAAAAAACAAAAAAAGCCGCAATCTATATGCGGCCTTTGGGGTAAATATTATCCTCCCTATGAAATGAAAAGTCATTTCTTTAATCGTGAATTTTAGCATTATTCAATGCTTTCACGATTTCAACATCGTGATGATTTATTATATTACTTTTACCTAAATCAAGCGTAGCAATCTGTTCAATATCTTCTTGGCTCAGTGAAAAATCATAAATATTAATATTTTCTGCCATGCGTTCTTTTCGAACTGATTTAGGAATGATAATCACATCTCGTTCAATGTGCCAACGTAAGATGACCTGAGCAACTGTCTTATCGTATTTTTTTGCAATGTCTTCTAGTAATTTGTTATGGAAGATATTGTTGGTACCCTCAGACAAAGGCCCCCACGCTTCCATTCTTACACCATATTCATCCATAACAGCTTTAGCATCGTTTTGTTGGAAGAAAGGATGTACTTCAACCTGATTAACTGCTGGAACTATTTTATTATTTAAGATTAGATCGACTAAACGGTCTGCTTCGAAATTCGAAACACCAATGGCTCTAATTTTTCCTTCTTCATATAATTCTTCCATCGCACGCCAAGATCCATAAACATCACCAAAAGGTTGATGAATTAAGTATAAGTCAAGGTAGTCTAATCCAAGCTTGTTTAATGATGTTTCAAAAGCTTTTTTCGCATTTTCATAACCTTGATCTTGAACCCATAATTTAGTCGTAATAAACAGTTCCTCTCTAGGAATCCCACTACGTTTAATCGCATTACCTACAGCTGATTCATTCATATACGCTGCTGCAGTATCAATACTACGATAGCCAACTTCTAAAGCGTCTAATACACATTGTTCCGTTTCTTCTGGTGAAACCTGATAAACCCCATATCCTTCAATTGGCATTTCAATACCATTATTGAGCTTAACTGTTTGCATTAAATAACCTCCTGTTGATTATTATTGGATTTGTTTCTAAAATGACTATATCAACTTAGAGTCGCTCTAAGTCAAATATAGATAGGAGATTTCATATGTATACAGTAAAAGATGTTGCTGAGCGTTTGGGAATGAATCCTCATACCATCCGATTTTATACAGATCATGATTTAATTCCTGGATTAAAAAGAGATAAAAATAACGTAAGAATATTTGATGAAGATTCAGTAGCGTGGTTATTAGGAGTAAAGAATTTAAGAGATAGCGGGATGTCCTTAGAATCTATTAAAAGTTATATTGAACTGTGTTTAATAGGAGACGAATCTTTGCCAGAGAGAATTGAAATTGTTCGACAACAAAGAGAGAACATAGAAAATCAATTAATAGACTTGATGCGTTGTGCAAAGTACTTGGACAATAAGTTGGCTTTGTACCAAAAATTGATTAGTGGAGAAATTTCTATAGACGTAACTAATCCCAATCAATGGGATAAGAATAAAAACGATGATGAGGCTTTCGATATTAGAAACCAATGTTCCGTTAATTCTCTTTAATTTTCTCTTGATTACTCCCTAACAACCCCATGCATACTGGGAGATCAAGGGGGATAAAAAAGAGACCTGTGCCTTGAGCGCAGGTCTCTTTTTTAATGTTTATCGTACATACAACGAGTGAAAAGTGTTATCGTCTCTCCTTTTCCAGCGTTTTTATTCTTTGTACTGACGATCATAACCTTGCTGGTAAGTTTCCAGATATAGTTTAAGTCCGATTTTGTCCAGACTTTCTACATACTTATCCCAATCTATATCCAGATTCAAATCTCCCGTAATAAAACGAACGGTTGATTCCTTTACATAATTGGCCAATTCGACGGATATCGTCTGAATTTGCTGACTCTCTTCATCCTTGAATTTAATGGGTGGTAATACAGATAATGCATCGGTCTTTGGAACATAGGGTTCATATTTATTTTTCGTTTCATCACGTAACATCAACTCTAACCCTTCTGCGCTAAAGGGATCCACATTCGGATCCACCGCTTCGCCAAATCGGAATTCCTCCGGTGCATAATTGATCCCGATCTGCATTAATGAATGGTTTTGCGGTTCCTCGACATATGGAATAATTCTTTGCGATAGAGCCGGTTGCCCATTCAATCCAACATCGCCCGGTTTGGGATCTTCCCATCCTACTCCCTTCAACCCTACTTTTTTTGTAATGGCTCCTTCGAAGGTATAAATGTAGTCAGCCCACCGAAGCGCAGCTTCCGGATTCTTGCTCGTAGCCGGAATATAGAATGATCCCGGGATAGCAGCATCGTATTTCGAATGGGTTGCATATCGAACGCCGTTCGGACCTTCGAGTGGTGCCAGTGCGACATAATGTCTGTATCGTTCCGGGCCGACGGATGCCTCATCAATGATGTTGACATTCGCCCCCGACACAAAAGCTCCTAATATTTCGGCATCTGGGTTGGCTGCCAATTGTCTCAATTGATCATTATTTTGTGTATACGAGGGATTATAAAGCAAGCCTTCTTTATATAATCGTTGAATGTATTTCAATCCATCGCGGTATTCCGGTGTATTCACAATGGTTTCCACTTTATTGTCCTTAACAATAAGTTTTAAGTCATCCGAATTGGTATACGTAAATGCGTTCATGAGAAAGATATTTGGATCTGTGTTCCATCCGCTGGTAGCTCCGGCAAACGGAATTTCATCAGCCTTTCCATTGCCGTTCGGATCTTTCTCTTTAAACGCTTTCAATACTTGATAAAATTCTTCGGTTGTTTTCGGTTCTTCCAGCCCAAGCTCCTCCAACCAATGTTTATTGATCCAAACTTTTTTCGACATGCTGCAATGGTAACAATCATTCCATGAAGGCAAGCCGTAAATTTTTCCGTCCGTTGCCGTAATAATGCCTCGCAGGCCATCGTGTTTCTGCATAACTTTTTCAAAGTTTGGCGCATACTTCGGTATCATGTCGTCCAAAGGCAAGAACATCTGCTGAGATACTGCGTATTGTTCCTCATTAAATGTGACCCCAAAAAAAGCATCCGGCAGTTCACCGCTGTTTAAAATTAGATTCACCTTTTCCGTGGCCGAATCTGATGGAATGACGTCCCACTCGATTTCAATGTTTGTTTTCTCTTCGTACCATTTAACAAAATCATTATTCTTGTAATCGATAATCATCGGATCTTGTATAACAAGAAATTTGAGCTTCGTTTTATTTTGTACAATTGGGAATGTCTCTCCCTCAGCAACTTCTTCACGCTCTTCAGTAACGCCTGAACTCGCATTTTTAGAAAAGCATCCTGAAGTAATCATTGCGAGAACGATGACACATAAGACCGTCAAGTGAAATTTCTTCTTCATTGTAACCCCCACATAAATTTATTTTTTTCATCTGCCAGGACTCATTACCTACTAGCCTTTAATCGAACCAATCATGACGCCCTTAACAAAATATTTTTGTACAAATGGGTAAATGAGTAGAACAGGAACGCTAGCTACTACGATGACGGCGTATTTCAGCACATCGGCCAGACCTTGTTTGCGCTGCAGCACCTCAAAGTCCACGACCATTGTCGGGTCGATATTGTTTACCACTAGAATGCTCCTCAATATGATTTGCAGTGGGAACAGCTCTGGCGATTTTAAATAAATGAGTGCACTGAAGTACGTATTCCAATGGCCGACGCCGTAATAAAGCGCCATTACAGCAATGATCGGAGCTGATAGCTTGATGGCGATGCTGGCCAAAAAGCGGAAATCTCCTGCACCATCTAGCTGCGCTGCTTCATAGAGCTCTTGTGGAATGGTTGCCTGAAAGAACGTCCTCGTGATGATGACATTCCAAACGGACATTGCAGCCGGGATGATCAGGGCCCAGCGAGAATCCAACAATCCCAAATTTTTGACAAGCAGGTAACTGGGAATGAGTCCCCCTGAAATAAACATCGTGATTACAAAATAAAGCGTCACTACACTTCTTCCTTGCAACTCTTTACGAGAAAGAGGATAAGCCGCAAACACAGTCATAACGATATTCAGTGTTGTACCGACAACCATATAAAACAAAGAGTTCATGAATCCAGTTACGATTTGCGAATTTTTGAACACCGCTACATAACCTTGCAGAGTTGGTTTTACAGGAAATAACCACACCTTCCCTGAAACAACGGCTTGCGGATCGCTAAAGGATGAACTAAGGACAAATAACAGTGGGTAAGCTACGACAATAAAGCCTGCACCTAGTACTACATATACAAATACATCGAATATCCGATCCCCGACTGTTGGTTTAATCAATTTGCTCATCATGTCACCCCCTCAGATAAGTGTGCTGTAGAATTACGTCAATCCAGGCAAGTGAAAGCATCTTCATTTCAGTGCTTACCAGAGCCCGGAGTCTGTTAGCTTTCTCGCTGTAAAATTGGCGATGATGAGTAAAATTAAATTAATAATGGAGTTAAATAAACCAATCGCTGTAGAAAATCCATAGTTAGAGTTGATGAGTCCTACTTTATATACATATGTTGAAATGATTTCGGAAACAGAAAGATTCAAATTGTTCTGCATCAAATAAATCGTCTCAAATCCAACACTCATAATGCCACCGATGCTTAATACAAGTAAAATGACAATGGTGGACCTGATGCTTGGTAAGTCAACATGCCATATCCGTCTTACCTTACTTGCACCATCAATGATGCTTGCCTCCTGCAGATCTTTGCTTACTCCTGCGAGCGCCGCCAAATAGATGATGGCTCCATACCCAGTCCCTTGCCAAATTCCCATCCAGACGTAAATCGATCTGAAAGATTGTGGATCTCCCATGAAATTAATCGGGTCCCCACCGAAAAGTTGGATGAATTGATTGATTAGACCGATACGTGGATCCAGCACTTGCATAACGATCCCTACCAGGACAACCGAGGAAATAAAATACGGCGCATAAGTTAACATTTGTACCGATTTCTTAAACCACTGTACCCGAACTTCATTCAATGCTACAGCCAGCAAAATCGGCAACGGAAAACCTGCGACAAGCGAGTATAAACTGATAAGAATCGTATTTTTTATGATTCTCCAGCTTGAAGGAGAACTGAAGAATTGTTCAAAGTGGCTGAACCCCACCCAAGGACTACCGATGATTCCTTCTAGAAGTTTATATTGTTTGAAAGCGAGAAGGACACCGTACATAGGAACATAGCTAAAGATAGCAACGTAAATGATTGGCGGCAAAATCAGGACATACAGTGGCCAATGAGCTAGCATTTTTTTAAAGCCGGTTCTCATTCTTACTTTTATCGCTGGTTTATGTAGGAGTAATTTCGTATGCGCTTTCATGATCTGCGATCACCTCCCTTCACTCGTCATATATGGAACTGTGATTCAAATTATCATGGACGAATGAAGTTTCACAACAGACATGATTTGATGAGCGGACTATTCTTCATAAACAGGAATATTTAAAAAGTTAATGACAGCCAACTTGATGAGGACATTTTTTAAAGAGCGGACCAATGCTAAAAATAGACATTAATACTAAAAAAGATGACCTTTGTTTGGTTTCGAGACCAAAGCAATGGGCATCTCATTTGAATCCGGTATTCTTGGTTAAGTGGAATAGGCCATCGGAGAAACCCCCATTACTCGCTTAAAAGCTCTTCGAAACGAACGATCACTGCTATATCCGACCATCAGAGCAACATCCTTGATCGATATCTCTCGAGTTCTAAGTAGTTCGCATGCTCGACTAATTCGCATACTTTCAATGTAGTCACTGAATGTCATCCCCAAATGCTCCTTTATTAACTGGTACATCATGGTTTCGGTTGTCTTAAATTCATCGGCGACCATAGACAAAGTCAAATCGTCGCGTACATAATTCTGCTGAATATACTCCTTTACTTGATTACGCAGCTCCGTTTTTGCAGATTGATTATTGAAGTGAATAGCTTCGCAGTATTCAAGGTACACATCTCTGATTTTACTAAAGTGCTCCTCAATACTGTCATTCCTCTTCTGTATTCCCATGGACAGTTCACTCATGGCCATAGCTTTGGTTTGATCTAATCCCCTGGATACTGCGCCAATCATCAAAGAGAGAAACTGCTCCGCATCTGGCACGGATAAATTCCTTGTTACGAAATTTTCATTGTACAGTAGTGTCAATACTTGTTCCACATCCGTTCGATTCCCGGATTTTATACTGTTAATCAATCTTAATTCTAAGTCTATTGGAAAGTAGTACTTATCGCTTTCTTGCGGTATGTCCTCATAACGAGCAAACCTTTGTCCCTGATTTTTATTCAGTACATACTCCAGTGCTTGCTTTGCCTCATAAAAAGACATGTTTATATCGCGTATCCCCTTATAAACTCTGCCGAACGCAAAGGACAACCTCATGTGACTAGAATTATCTAGGGTATGGGAAAAGCTCTGAATGATCGATTTCGCATCCTCAATACCAAATTGCCTGTCTTTGTCTTCGTCGTTGAATTCGATAATAAGCGCAAATTTATTCTCGTCAATATCGTATTTGAAATACGTTAAATGCGTCATAGCTCCATCAATTGCATCGTTAATTACAATCTTTATCATTCGAATTTCCTCGAGAGAGGCTTCACTCGTGTTTCCTTTCAATTCATCTACGCGTAACAGAAGAACGAAAAAACTCCGATCAGATATTTCCATGCCAATATTATTTTGAAATATTTCGATTTCTTTATCATCAATGGATTCACCATAAAGAAGCCGGCGGAAAAACGCTTGCTGAAGTAAAGGAATATGCTCTTGTACCTTCTCATTTAGCAGTTGGTGATTTTCTATCAATCGGGAAATGGAGTCATTCAAATAGTTATATTCGTTCGTATGTCGTTCTTCTGCACTACCGAGCCATCCCCGTAATTGTTGAAGCAATTGCTTTATAGGCTTCCAATCACGATAGCCAAGAAATAGGGCAAGAAAAGTGCCCAACACGATCGTTATGAGCGCTGCTACTGTGGTAATATTTTTAATGTGTTGCACTTTGGCAAGTACCAAGGAGGCAGGCACAGCGGATACGTAATTCCAGCCATTCAGACTAGAAACTGCTCGTGAAACATACAGTTCGTCTCCATTTTCTGTTTTGAAAAAACCGTCTTTATTTAGTGAAGCCTCTAGTTCCTCCGGCGTCACCTTCGTCTGTTTCCCCGTTACGGATGTGACAACTTTCCCCTCTTCATCGCTTATATAAATCAATCCGCTTGCCGCAATATCCAATCTACTTAATAACTGATTAATTTGGTTTTGGTCAATCAAAATTAGAACAACACCGAGCGGATTATTTATAGCATCCACAGGAAACGAATGCAGATAATAGAGTACTTCTTGTTGTTTCTTATCCAATGTCACTTGGCTGCCAGGCAAAAATGTTGATTGATGAAACCGATCCCAAAGCATTTGATGAAATTGTTGCTTGTCAAAGGAAACATTCTCCCGAAACAAGCTCTTCCAAAACCATTCTATATCTGGAAATGACGTATCTGAAGAGATTATAACGGAATTGCTACGGAAGAATACGAAGTGATTAAGGACGAATGTGTTGATTGAGTGAAAATTTGGGCTGTCATTAATTGCCTTCCAAACAAGATACTGTTTCGGTGAGCCCTCCTCGATGTTTCTGACGTTCATAAGTGAAATCATTTTAGAATCGAGGGCTATCTGTCTACCGATCCCTTCGACCTCTTGAAGGCGAGCATCCATAACCTGTCTTGTTTGTTCTAGCATCAATAAATTATGCTGCATCGCATCAGTTTTAACTGTCTGCACAGCTGTATTGTATACAAAACTACTGATTAGTATGGGTATGATCAGTACAAGTAGATACGAGACCGATAATTTCCAGAATAACGACCGCCGGATTCGCCATTTGTAAATAACCAATGCAGTCCTCCTTATCAATCTAATTTTGTTCTTATGTCAGCTTAACGAGGTAGATTCTTTAAATTGTCGATAGGAAGCGCTTTCAATCATGGAAATACAATTCCATATCGCATAAGCCGGCAATTCTATTGACATTTTATAGAAGAACTAATTGTTTGACAAGTCAAATTGTAGCACCCTTGTTCAAATCTCCATTATTATCTCATCTTACCTTTTAATTATGGTTTTTTATAAACAAAAAAAGCCGCTATTTTAGCGACTTTCAATGAGAATATCTTCTTGTCCCTCGGCTATTATTCTCCGTTAACAGAGGTCTCCTGTCGATCGATGGTCTCTTCAGGAAGCTGTTTGGACATGCTTGGTACGTGTCGTGGCTGATATTCGATAAGCTCTGAGGAATGAACAGAAACGGCGATTCGTCCGCCGTTGCTGTAAGCCCGTATCAGAATCGGCTGATTGTAGGCATTCTGGAACACGAAATCCGGCCCTCCCCAGCTGACGGTTGCATCCCGCCCAGGCAAAACGTAAGGCACGTTCCGACTGTGGGAATACCGTTTCACGATCTGTAGTCCCGCTCTGTCAATCGCATTGAACAAAGTAGAAGATACTTGGCATATACCGCCTCCCACACCTTCAGAAAGTTCACCCCTGACGATGACGCCCGCTCGTTTATATCCTTTATCAATCGTTCTCATGCCCACAACCTCGTTGAATGAAAATGACTCTCCGGGAAATACCACTGCGCTGTCAATTGCCTTAGCGGCCAAGTCAATGTTATGCGACCGGTTTTTGTTATTAGAATTAAAATAAGTAACGTAATACCCGATAGGCTTCGTTCGAATCGAAGACAGCACTTCGGCATCTACTTTGGGATACAGCGGGTATGTCGGCACCTCGATCGTCGCCGCTCCTTTGCCATAATAATAGTCGTAGAATGATATCAGCATTTTTCGCCGATCCAAACGATACCCGTTTCGCCCCTCAACAATCTGTCCATTCGGAGCGATTCGCGCATTTTCTGCCTTTTTCAAACTTATTCGATCTAGTTGATCCGCCCACTGGTTGTAGGTATCCATGTTCAGGAGCGGGAATACCCCAAGACTATGCTGGCTTCGATCAATCTTACTCAGCGGGTTTCCATCTTGGGTTACCGTCAGCAGATCCGCCGGGTTCGCCTGTGTCATGAGTAGTCCCAGCAGACCCAAGATCGATAACCATTTCAAATTACATTCGCCTCCTTCCCCAATTGATTCCATATTAGTCCTTCTGGTATTATGGTAATCTTTTGAGAAAATCATGCATATGCAACAAAGACGGCCACTCTCTCGCTTGTGGGCTAAAACTCGTTTTTACAGGTGCTCTTACTTCCATTTATCATCGTGTCCTATGGGCGGACATAAGGCATCTCGAACTGAAGTCTAGATTATCGTAGTTTTAACTTATTTCCATCAAGGGTATACGCTTGAATTTCTGTACGTCCGTTCTTCACGAAGGAAAAGTTAATGACGGACTGACCACCCATAGCTTGGTAATGAGTTATAACCTGCTGCATACCTACATTTTGACGATTTGCAAAAGAACTGAACGCTTCACTAAAGTTCGCGATAGCAAACCTATCGTTTTGAAATCGAATAAGGGAAACCGCCGGTGGGTTCAACCCTTTTCCCGGGAATTGTACCCATATGCCATCGTTCCCGCTGGCAACCACTTTCCCCGGAACATGCATCACGCTCCATTGTTGATTCGATGGGTTGAACACTAAAATTTGTGAAGCGTATTCCGCCCCAAGTGTAGACACAACATGCCGCTGGTTTTCTCCCGAACCAAATGACAGCTCCAAATTTTGATTCTTCACTTCGTCGATCGTCCCCGCAGACAAGTCGTTTAATACAAACTGCTGATTGTTATACGCAAACACACCATGAATGAGGGGAAACCCAGCCAAATTGGTCTCATACAACTCCAAAACCAGTTCCGCTTGATTAACTTCACCTAACCGCAGGCTGCCCTTTTTCTCCCAAGCGGATGGAATCGTCTGAAGCTGTTCGACTTGTTCCAATTCAGTTGCTTCAAACTTCAACCCCAAATTATTAGGGAAAGTAATTGTGTTGGCTGTATCTACAGTTACCCGACGACTTTGCTGATCCCATTTCACACGAGCCCCCGTCCCTTCGGAAATGATACGAATGGGAACCATTGTTCTTCCGTTAATGATTTGAGACGAAACATCCGAAGCAATTGGGTTTCCGTTGATTACAATTCTTTCATTGCTTGGATTGGGGGCGTTGCTTACTTCGTTTTTATTATTCAAATACACGGTTCGGGTGCTTCGATTCCAACCTACCGTATAGCCTAACGCCTGTGAGATTTCTCTTGCCGGAACCAACGTGCGTCCTTGCTGTATAACAGGAGGAACCAACATATTTAATGATTCTCCGTTCACGAAGACCTTTACATCGCCCGTGAAATTAGCAAAGGAAGTACCCGTTAAAGATGCACACATAGCCGTTGTTATCAGTAATGAGATCATTTTTTTCTTCATGATTCTTCCCTTCCTTATTACTTGATATAATATTAGACGTTAAAAAATCGAATATGTTGTAGATTAACATTACGACTCGTTTATTTATTCAGAATACAAACTACGTTCTATTTCCTTAGCCCAAAATAAGAGGGCTTCATCATTCCCATGACTCCCAATACATTGAAAACCTAAAGGCATTCCACCAATATTAGTTACGGGTATACTTATCGTTGGAAGTCCTGCATAAGACCAGACTGCGGTCATCCCTGCCCAACCCGTTTTTTCAGAACCTTTTGGCGCCACTCCTCCTTGAGCAGGTGAAACCCACAAATCAATGCCATTCTTTATTTTGGTTTCTTCCAAATCAATTCTTAATTTCATTTGTCCAGCCCGGAGTTTTTCTATTTCCGCTAATGGCACGGCTTGACCGTTTTTAATTGCCGCCTTTACTGAAGAACCATATAGATGTTCATACTGCCGAAACCAGATTTCGTGGACTTGCGACATTTCACCTTGTACCAATCTAATCATGGCATCACCCGCAATAAAATCTTCATCCCAGGGCATATCGACAAAACGGATGGAGTATCCCGCTTGCTCCAAAGTTTTTAGCTGGTTTTCGAAGGTGCGTCTAACCTCATCGAACATAAAGCTCATATATATACCATTCGGAACACCCAAAATAGGTTTTTTATCTGATTGAAAGCTGTACCAGTTAGGAATTAAATGTGAACTTGTATATATCATACTCTCGAGGTCCTGTGTGAAAAATCCGATGGTGTCCATTGATGGTGATAGTAATACAACCCCATCTAAAGCAATACGGGCATAGCTAGGTTTAAACCCAACCACACCACAGAATGAGGCAGGAGCAATTACTGAACGGAGAGTCTGAGTGCCGACTGCGATTGGACATATGCCAGCGGCAACGGAGGCAGCTGATCCAGCGCTTGAGCCACCAGGAGTATGTTCAATGTTATGAGGATTACGGGTAGGAATTACGCTATGATACGCAAATTCTTCTGTAACGGTCTTCCCTGCAAATATTGCCCCCATGGATCGAAGTTTTGAAATAAAAGTCCCTTCTAGTGTGGTCAGAGCATCAGAGGGCAGATTGGAACCTGCCCGAGTTGGAAATCCATCAACGTGTATCAAATCTTTAATTGCAAAGGGGACACCAAAAAAAGCAGGTTTCTCATCAGGGAATTTTTTAATTAAACTACAAGCATCATTACTTAAACGCGCTTTATAATTATCTTCCTTAATAAAAGCGTTTATATATGGTTCGACTTTTGTGTAACGATCATGGAAATTGGGTAGATATTCAGTTAATAAAGCGTTGTTTTTGTCTACTAAAGATGCTTCATTAAGAAACAAAGAAATCCCCTCCAACAGCGGTAGTTTCCTAGATTATACACAATTAAATTCTTGAACGAAGTAGAGAAAGAAGTTCTTCATATATTCCTGGATTAGCGCAAACTATTTCTTCTCCATATATTTCGGCTGGATAACCCGAAGGTACCACACCGACATGACCAGTGATTGCCTTAGCTTCACGAGCGATAAGACCCGCTGCTGCGACATCCCATGGTGATAGACTTTCTGTATGTGCGTCTAGACGTCCAGATGCAACATAACAGATATCTAATGTCGGGGCAGCGAAACGTCGGATGTCTCTACAGTGAGTTGATAAGAGATTAACCCTGGCAAGAGCCGAATGCACCTTTTCTTTATCGTGTGGGAAACCAGTACCGATTATCGAGTCTGACAAGGATCTGGACTGAGGTACTTGAAGCTTTACACCATTACAAAGTGCTCCTTCTCCTCGAATACCTACATAGGTAACCCCCAGATTAGGAGCATGCACAACCCCTGCCCAAACAATGCCATCAACTGCAATGGCCGCAGAAATTGCGAAATGAGGGAGGTGATGCGCATAGTTTACCGTTCCGTCCAAAGGGTCAATAATCCAAACAGGACCTTCGAAGATATCGTTAGTCCAAACTCCTTCAGTGGTTTCTTCGGAAAGAATACCATGTTCCGGGTAAGAGCTAGTTATTGCCTCACGAATGATATGATCAGAGGCAAAATCCGCCGAAGTTACAAGTTCTCCGGTGTCTTTATATGTAACTTCTACAAGAGACTCTTCTTTTAGTTCGATAACTTTTTTTCCAGCTAAGCGAACAACCTTATCTGCGAATATAGCCCAATCAAGTGCTTTATCTTTCACTCGTCGATACCCTCCTTATAATATATCTCTGCTACATGCTGTCTTTTATCATTGAACTATCCAGCCCGCTAGTTTAATAGTCTACTGAGGTCGATTCATATTAGAAAAGCCGCCATTTTGGCGACTTCTTAAGTGTGTATGTTTCCTCCGACAAGTTCATAGTTTATTAAACGCCTTGTGCTAGTTGAGAATATACTTTACCTTTTTCCAAAAGTTGCTCATGAGTGCCCTGTTCTTCTACACGGCCCCCATTCAAAACATAAATAATGTCAGCATTCATAACTGTGGTCAACCTATGTGCAATAATAATCGTTGTTTTCCCCTGACGAAGAAGATCTAGTTGCTGCTGTACAAGCCGTTCGGTCTCCAAGTCCAGCGCCGAAGTAGCTTCGTCCAGAATGAGAATTTCACTATCCGCCAATAAAGCACGTGCGAGGGCAATACGCTGGCGCTGTCCACCTGACAGTTGGATCCCCCGCTCTCCCACATTTGTATCATAGCCGTGTTGAAGAGACTCAATAAACTCATGAATTCTCATGCTTCTGCAGATATCCATCAGCTTATCCTCATGAATATTGCGTCCCAATGTCAGATTATATCGAATCGTATTGGGAAATAGATATGCATCTTGAAAAACGATATCAATGCGCTTCATCCAGTCATCTCGCAGAATTTGCGTTAACGGTTCACCGTTAATCGCAATCTGTCCTTGATACGGATCGTAGAATCGAACAAGCATTTGGGCAATAGTCGACTTCCCTCCGCCACTTGCCCCAACAAAAGCTACCTTTTGACCTAACGGTATATCAATGTCGAGTCCTTGAATGACCGGTTGACTATCTGAAGAATATTTAAAGGATACGTTTTCAAAGGTAAGACTACGTAGTGGCTCTTTAATCTGGATTGTGCCACTCGCGATCATTTCTCCTTCCATCACTTCACGGACTCGCTCTACAGATGCCATACTTCCTGCCACCCCCATCAAGAAGTTGTATACCTTCTCATAGGCTTGGAGAAGTTGCGTAGAGAACTGAAACACGACGACTAGCCAACCGATGGACATACTTCCCTGAATGACCAGCACGCCTCCGTATCCCAATACGAGCAAACGAATCCCCCACAACATGATCATGGAAAACATCGACTGCCGATTGGAAATGTCAACCTGCTTCATTAAATTGGTAAAGTGAACAGACAGCTTGTCCCTGAAACGCAGACTTTCCCATTCTTCACGATGAAAGGCAATAACCTCACGGGAGGAAGCAATTCCTTCTTCAATAACAACAATAACATCCGTCTGACTAGAGGCGCTGTCCTTTGCTGCTTTTTTCATCCGTGGTGCATAATATTTGCCCAACAAAATATAAACGATACTGGTCAGTATCACTGCCAGAAGCAAGACTGGACTTGCTATTCCGATAATAATGGAAAGAATGATTGCTCCGCTAATTTCCATCATACCATTCGGGATCGTACCGCCTACCAGATTCGCAGATTGATTAACATCATCAGTGAGATTGGTAACATATTTGCCCGTGCGTTCGTTCCGGAAAAGTCCTACCGGAATGCGATGCATATAGCGCAACATATCGGCAAGCAGTAGTTTCTGTAGTCTGAACGTTGCTTTGTTTCTCACAAGTGCTGCATATAAATGAAGTACGTTGTAAGTGACTGCTAGACCAGCAAGCCCTGCCATCAATGGGACTAACAAGTCATACTTACGGTTTACAAATAAATCATCAATAATAAATTTCTGAATGCCGACAACACCAATATTGGCTATTATCTCCAACACTAACAGCAATATCGTGAGCACCAGCAAGCCCTTGACCTGCCGTGCATAAGTCCAGATCCATGACCAATTATTCACAAACCGCACGCTCCTCTCCCGCTGCCAAACGGCGGAATGAGCCTTGCTGGTGCATCAATTGTTCATAGTTACCCTTCTCAACAATGAGGCCTTGATCTATGACAATAATTGTATCGAAATCTTTCACCGTTGATAACCGGTGAGCTATCGCAATGATTGTCCTTCCTTCAAACAAACGATTCAAAGCTTGCTGTACTTCCCATTCGCTAACATTGTCCAGAGCCGCTGTTGCTTCATCGAGCAATACAATTTTGGGATTTTTGATAAACATACGAGCTATTGCGATGCGCTGCTTCTGACCCCCCGATAACTTCACACCGCGCTCTCCAACGAACGTATCATAACTTTGGGGAAACTGTTGAATGAAGTCATGGGCATAAGCCGCCTTGGCTGCGGCTTCAACCTGCTCATCCGTTGCATCTGGCGCACCGAATCGTATATTTTCACGGATAGTGCTGCCAAACAAATAGGTTTCTTGGAACACAAATCCCATTGTCTCGCGAATCTGCTTTAGCGATAACTTCGGAAGCGGAATACCGTCTAGACGAATTTCCCCATGAGTCGGATCATAGAAGCGGCCGATCAGCTTAAGCAATGTCGACTTACCGTTGCCGCTGGTACCGACAAAAGCGACCTTTTCCCCTGGTCGAATATGTAAGGAGAATCCCTTAATTAATTCGGATTGGGTCTCATAATTGAAAGATACATTACGAAAAACAATTTCTCCTTGAACCTCCATTAGATCGTTCGCAGATTCACTTTCCCGAATATCCGGTTCTTGCTTCATAAAGCTGAAGAGTCTTTCAACCTGATTCATCAACACTTTTTGTTCGGAAGTCATCGTGACAAGGAACGTGATATCCTGAATCATACGGAAATAATAGAACATAAAAGCGACTAAAGCACCTGTCGTTACAGCGTCTCGGCTTAATAAATACGCACCATATGCGAATACGGCCACAGCTCCGAACTGAACAGAAACTCGACGAACAAGACCTCTCGCATAGCTCATAAAATGAAGCAGGTTGGTTTTATCATGCAATTCATGCTGCTTAGACATAACTTGTGCTGTATCCCAATCTTCTCCTTGATAGGCTCTTAGCTCCAGCAACCCGGACACAGTATCATAAATCTTCTGCTGAAAGGCCATTCGTTTCACCTGTGTTTCATGTCCGAGACGAGCAGCTTGTTTCTCAAAATAGGGACCGATCAAATAATAGGACAAGAAACAGGGAATCACAACGAGACTCAAGCCGATATGTATTGACAGCATCATTACCGAGCAGGCCAGAAAAGTCACACCTGTGATTATCATCCCAGGAAAGTATCGGTAATAAATCTCTTGAACAGCCTTTACCTCCGAGTTAAACAGGGAGAGCGTTTGCCCAACTGGATTTTTCTCATAGTACGAGAAGCCTAATTTTCGCAAATGAGCAAATAAAGTAAACTGCATATCACGTGCAGCCTTTTCCTGAATATAACGCTGTAACCTGTTGCGGAACAAAGTAAAAGCAATCACCAACACAACGAGACCAGTCAAAATGCCAAGCGCAAGCAAAAATACATCCAGTGCACTGCCGGGAAGCAAATGATCCACAAAATATTGAATAAACTTCGGTACGAGCAACTCTACTCCGATAATAAAAATACTAATGAGAATATAACCTGCAACCTTCAGCCAGTAAGGCTTCAGAAAGCGAATGACCCATAGATAGGATTGAATAGACGATCTCGTATTAATGACTTGTAACCCCCTTTTTATCTAAAATCAAGACATACGAATATATGGTCTAATTCCCATTATTAATTCTACAGATATTGGAAGTATCCTGCCCGTTAGCTTAATGGGCTCTCAAAGACGATTAACATAAAAAAGCCGCCATTTTGGCGACTTCTTATGGTGTATGTTCTACTTTTCTGCAAACAGCACCAGCCCCGATATCAATCCAAGGAATAGATAGTGCACCCCCTCCTCAATTTATCTGTGACATATATTCAAATGCTGTAGTTCCATATACGCTTTTAAAGTGCTTATTTAGATGGGTTAAGTCAACGAAACCACATGCGGCTACTGCAGAATATACATCTCCACTTTGTTCGATTAACTGTTTTGCACGTTCGATTTTGCAGTTAAGAAAGTACTGGTAGGGTGAAATTCCAGTATGAGCTTTAAATAATCGAATAAACTGAAATTTCGATAAATGAAGCTCGTTACAAATTTCATCAAGTTTAAGTACATGTTCTAAGCTAGAATGAAACATATCCTTTGCTTTTCTAATTACTGTGTTATCCTTCTTGTCAGCTGTAGAAAGACTGGTTTGAATTAAGATATCCGTGAGAGATAAGAACAATTCATTGCATAATGCCTCATCTTTATCACTTAAAATGGCATGAGATAGACTTAATATTCGTTGTTCAATCTTGCGATTATACACAACAGGAGTTGAAAAAAGTACAATATCCTTTTTTTCAGTAGCCTCTAAAAGCATTTGTGGTTCAATATATATCATGACATAATCGAGTCCTGCCTTATCATGTGCCATTCCGTCATGAGCCTGTTCTGGATTAAATAGCATAACTCCATTTTGATAGGATAATTGTAAACTGCCATCCAAGTTATAATGTTGGATTCCTCGTAAAGTTACACCGATCGCATACTCTTTGTGTGCGTGTTTTTTATATTTGAATTCGGTCATGCTTGCTGATAACGCAGTAATACCAGCAGATTTTTTGTAATGAAATTTCTCCACTTTCTCCACCTCCGCTCTAGCTATCCTATATCCAGATCATGATGGAAGCATAAATTAAAAACAAAGCCATCATTCCATTAACCATTTTGTTATGCTTCTGTATAAACGCTTTAAAGATTGTACCGAAAAGAACCCATGTAATAAAAGCTAAAAATCCAATCAAAGTTATTATGAAAATACTTATCGTCACCGCAAAGGCCGCACTATACTGGGGTATAATAAAAGTGGGAATTACAGTCATTGTAAATAGTACCACCTTTGGATTCAAGAACTGCATAAGAAGGCCCGACTTAAATGTAGCCGATTGTTTAACAGTCGGATTTGATGTATCTGTTTTAGAAATTTGATAAGCGAGATATAACATGTAAGCACTCCCAATGATCTGCATTACTATTAATATTTTCGGTATGATCGTTATTAGCATCGTGTTCAACGTAGCAGAAAGAACAAGTAATATACCAAAACCAATCGTTGCTCCATACGAATATTTCAATGCCTTTTTGGGCCCGTAATTATTCACAGTGGACAATATAACGATATTGGTAGGACCCAGTGTAAAAGTAGCAATCGTACAGTAAATCAAAAAAGATGTAAGATCCATGAGATAACTCCTTTCAAGCTCTTCTCATATCCTACATCTTATATAAAAATACATTATAGTATATTATTGCAGGTATTACTTACACCTCTTAATAGCCCAGGAACTTTATTTCTTATCCCCAAGATCTACCGATCTTTTTAATTTTTGAATTGTTTTTAATATTACTTCCCTATTATTTTTATCCTTTATCCATTGGGGCAATCTACTAAAAAGTCCTTGATTATCCCATCCAAATTCTTCGTGTCTATTATTTTCTCGTAGCTTTGCCCCTACATAGTTCTCAATAAATTCCAAATGTTTCAAATTATAAGCCCATAATAAGTTTCCTTTGCAATTAGCCGTCAGCCATAAGTCGTAATTATTAGAACCCTCACTAATACCCCCGCAATGGTTACAAACAAACAGTTTCTCTTTGAAAAGGTTATGCACTTGTTTATTGTCATTTGTAGTTATACTCGCACATTTATCGCAGCTAGGGCACTTTACCAAATAGTAATCTGCGAAGTCATAGAGATGTAATCTTGGATTTTTGAATCTTTGCGCCATTACGTTCACCTTCAGTAGTTAGTTACTATTTTTAAGGATCAATCAAATATTCAAAGAATTTCTTAAAGTTGTTATTTGTGCGATATGATGCTTTCCATGCCATGCGTATAATCCAAGATTATAATCAAGTCTAATCGGTTCCAGTGATTCTGGGTGATAAAACTGTTTCTCAAAATCAGACGCAGTCATGGATGCTAACAAGACAACCCATTTCTTATGTAAAGCTTCTAATAGCAATAAGGAGAGGTTTATGTCTGTATTTACACTATCATGAAGTTCAGCCCAACAATCTTCACGATAAGGTTTTATTGTAGGTGCATCTTCAGTTAGAGCTAATTTAAATCGTATAAAACTATTCATATGACTATCAGCAAGATGGTGTACAACCTGCCGTAGTGTCCATCCACCTTCACGATACACCAGATCTAATTGTTCATCAGATAAGTCCTTAACAGCTTCTCTCAATTTGACAGGCATTTCGTCAATTTCTTTTATCCATATATCTCGTAGTTGTTTTGAAATCGTTCCAACGTATTCAAATTTTCCAATAGGGAATCTGCGATCCATTAAACATCACTCCATTTTCCGCTTTCTACGCCAAAATGTTTGAGTTAACATTTACTATCAATTATTAATTCTTTAAGCCTTGTTAGTATTTTTGTTATATGACCGTTTAATATCACTCCATTGAATAAACCTTCAATAAATCGATCTCCGCGTATATAACTTGTCATCAATTTTCGAAGAGTATCTAAATCTGCTTTCATTAAATGCTCTTCTATATCGTTTTCTATATTTTTATAAATTTCATTTTGATCCAACCAACTCTTCCAATTAAACACAATGATAAATCCTGAATTACATAATTCTGTATAAAATTCTCGTATTTCTTCGCATTCAAGAAAATTCCTTTTTCCCTCTTCACAAGTCATTGCGTCTAGCCTTTGAAAAAAATCAAGATATTTGAGTAGTTTATTTACCTCTTCATATTTTATTTCTGAAATATTTGAAATCATATTCACCTCAATTAATATCTATTTAAATCAAAAGAGTTAAATACTCGTGTTTTCGGCCACCTTGAGTCTATTTCTTTATCCATCTTCCAAGTTAGATGTACTTGTACACACTTATGTGGTTTAGTTTTGTATTGGTATAATACTTCGTCTTTATCTTCTCTTCGTGCAATGACGTCTAGAACAGCCCCATAAAGAATATGGTTTTCAGATATTTCTTTATGTAGTTCTTCAAGGAAGACCATCGAAGTTTCAGGTATCCACGGTTCTAAAAATTTCATCTCTTGTTGGATATTATAATCCCCTTCATTAATTCTTTTTGAATATTATTACATAATTTTAGTTCAGAAACTTTTTCATCTGTCCAATTTCATTTTAAATATCTTGAGTTACTTAGACTTTATCTACCCAAGTATTTTATTGATCCAGTGTCATCAATTGCCCTAAATACAAAACCACCAGCATCTTTACTATCCAACTCCTGAAATGTACCCGCGTATCCATTTACGATGTTAAGTTCTATAAATATATTTGAGTTCTCTTTTATTTCTTCCACATCAGTGGATTTTTCATTATCAATCTTTTCATTTGTTATTATTACTTTTCTAAATCTAGGATCAGAAACCTCAATTGCTAGAATTGTGTCATATCTTTTATTAGAATTTAGGTGTGCAGACCATGTTCTCAAATTTGTTTCATCTGGATATAAGGGACCTAGAACTGAAACATTCGTGACTTGAAATAATACATTCCATTTAGATTTAATTAATTTTGCATACGTCTCTTGCTTTCCCTTCAAAATAACTAATGTATGATTACTAAAATTCTGTTCGTATACAATATCGCCATCATATGGAACTGAATATTTCAATGCTCCTTCCTTGCTGAAAGAGTATCCAGACATTTTTAGAAAAAATAAAACTGAACAAACACAGATTGTTAGAATTACGACTAGTAATTTATGTTTCTTCATTATTCCTCCTTAATTGATCTTGCAGTAATATCCTACAACTTTCTTGTCCCACGGCCGCAATGCGGTTAGGAGGTGTGGATGTGTCCAGTTAATATCTCTATGGTATTAAGGCATCTGTCCGGACCGAGGGGCAAATGTCCTGAAGCGCGAATAAGTTGTTAACTGATGTGGATATCCGCTTTGGATTAACTTACAAATTATTTTTATTATTTACACCCCGAATTAGTTCGTTTACCTCATTTTCAGAAACACTAATATTCCCGCAATAAATCGAATTATGAGAGAAATCCCAATACCCTTCCAAGATCAAACTGTAGTGTTTGGCTTTTTTCTTTAATAGTGCCCATGATCCAATATCTCCTTGTGAGCACGAATCAATATAGAGCCATTCCTCATAAGTGAATATATGAGAACTATCATATAAATCAAAGTTTTTCATAATCCCTGGACTTTCACGTGATTTCAATCGTATATCTGCTTCTTTTAGTAATAAAACATCTTCAATTCGTATAACTATCCATGCCTCTTTCTCATTACGAGATATAATACTCTTAAAACAAAACTTTACCATGGCTGAGTTATTTATTTCTTCAGGATGTTCATCCCAGCCATTAAATAAAGATAGAGCAGGCTGAAAAAGAGTCCAAATCTCATCCCCAATTGCCAAATTAAATGGATGAGAAACCAAAACGGATCTATATGATCCAACAACAGGCATAGTCGAGGATCTCTCCCAATGTCTTTCGTTAAGATTGGGCACTTCTATCATAAAATCTGACCATTCTACTCCCCAATCCACTCCACTTATCGATATATCTTTATCTTCTTTCATATTCATTGCATGGAATTCGTGAACTTTCTTGCAGGCTGGGCATAAAAAAGATAATTTATTATTCTGCATATGATTACCAATCCACCTATCGGAAATGAAACAAAGTTTTTATCAGTCGAGAATGATTTTTCTTAGTCATCCGTAAACCAGAGTCTGAAAAAGACCCTGGCTTCATTTTTTTCTGTCAAGTAACAATCAACTTGTAAGAGTTAGCAACTTCGCAAAAATAGCTCTAAGCTCAAGCTCCGTTTGCTCTGTCTTCACGACTTTCTCCAGCTTTGCACGACTTCCGAAAATTCGGTATAGAACCTGCTCCCGTTCATATATTTCTTTAGACAACAGCTCATGAAGCAGTGCTTCTGCTACCTCGATCCGATCGTCCACGAAGTTTTTGACGGGCCTTGCTTCCTCATTCCCTGCAAGCAGAATGTCTACTAGGACTGGCATAAGCTCCGGCTCCATGCCGTGCGCATCAATAAATGCCTCAGCATAACTATCCTGTATCATTTGGTGCTCTGTATCTACCATCTTCATATATCGAGAGACGAGTGAGAAATATTCCTTACTATACAACCCCAGTCCTAATACCGCATATGTGCCTGGCATGACCGATTTTTCACTCGGTTCTGTGTCCTTGTACCACGCATAGGGTTCCATAGCGATATTTGCATACGCAGCCAGCTTAGAATAAAGGGCGGGATATGTAAGTGCTACTGCAAAAAACTGATGCAGTCCAGATTTAGCCATTTTTTTAAGAGGAAGATAGTTCTTTTGTTTACTTTTCAGCTTCAGCTTATATTCCTTCGGAAATCCTTTCTCCAGCAATTCAGTAATTTGATCCAACGCTTCCCCATAAGCTTTTTCCTCCTCGGTCAAAATCCGAACTTCAATCGTCTGTGTTACATCATTATTATGAATTTCAGCACTGCTACCTTTATACACTGGATCGAATTTCCCGCTCCCCCGCTGGATATACTCCGTTGCCTGCTTTGAACCTAGCTGAACAGCAAGCTTCAAATATTGTCCCCGGGTATCCGGTTTCGTCTTTCCTATCTGCAAAGCGGCATACACAAAAAAAGAAAGCCCCTCTGCATTAGGATTCATAAGAGCGATATCTTCTTTGGGTGTCCAGTCTATCGTAAAACTGTCTGTACGTATAAAATAACGAGGAAGATAAACGTTCTGCACCCAATCATCCATAGCCAAAGTATACTGGCCAGTCCATTCGTTAAAACGTTCTCTGTTACTTCTGAGCTTGTCTGATAAACGATGGATCAAAGGGTCAAGCGCTGCTTCTTCCTGCTTCATAAGATCAGGGTTCAACAAGTGACGAGAAAAGAAAAACTGGTCATCTACACTCGGCAATACCGGAAGATCAGGCATGATTTTGAATTCTATAAACTTCTGTAATGATTGCCGCAGTTGGTTTAGCTTCTCTTCGTTTACCAGCTGCTCGCTAATCGTTAAGTCTTCGTCCTCCATTTTAAAGGAAAGTATGAGCTGGAATCGGTAATCAAAAAAACGAGGACCTAATTTCTCTGATACAAAGAGCTCCTCCAGTCGCTTGCGTAATGCCGGATAAAGCTCAGATCTGATTAGTTCATCCGTAAGCTCAGCAATATAAGAACCTGCTTCGATCTTATAAGAGCTGTCAGTCCAATCAAGCGGTTCTTCAACATCAATATGTATTTTTCCATCACGCCAAGCTACCTGGAGATAATCCTTTACACCAGCCTGAAGCGCACGATTGTCTATGAACCCATTTATTCTTTCACTCTCTTTATAGTAAACGGTCATCAACTCGTTCCACACATCGTCTAAAAACCTCTGTACTGCTACGTACATTATTTCTCCCCCTATTTGCTAAAGATATGTTCCGAACAAAACCTCCATCCGTTCCCGTGAATAACCATCTTCCCCGCGCCAGGTTGCTACGGACATAAAATCTGTGCCTCGTCCCCTCTCTTTTCGAAAATCACTTGTTGCAACAAGCAATTCGGCGTATCCCCAGATTTCGAGCACAGCGTCCCGCTCATGCTTATTCGATGGAAATACGTCTTTCCAGCGTTTCTCGAGGCCTCGTGCCGCATCTTGATTGTCGCACTCATCAATGGCTTCTATCATTTTTTTAAGAATGTTCACGTCATCCTTTGTCACTTCGAGCCCGGATTCCTTGCTCATCATTTCCAGATCCATTAAGCAATAGATGAGATTATTGAGCCGAACGCCTCCCCATTTCACTCTCTCGAATTGAAGCACATTCAGATCATAATTTATATATTGCTCATCAGACATTAGACGATTGCCATTACAATAAGCACATGAGCTGTACATCGGTTCTTCCGTTTGTTTGTCACGGTAGCCATGCTGACAGAGATCACGGGTCAACGCCCAGCTTGATAAAGCGCTCCGCAAATAAACTTTCCGAGTCGTTAATCTGTGTAGAAAAGCTTTAACCACTTTCTCACGCGTTACTGCCTCTTTGTGAATATGCCTCAATTTAAGGATGCATTCATCGTGTGTTATGGTCAGCGGATCAAACATCAGCCCTTTATCCTTCGCGTACTCGAAATCTTCTGCGATGCAGTTTGCCAGCCCACCTTGCCTCCAGCCGCTAGCTGACCAGAAGGCGCTCGTTAAAATCTTCTTTGCTTTGGAATCCATGATAACTCCCTCCAATATGCGTTCGCTTCATCTCTATTTGAAAAAACTCAAAATCTAGCTCTACTCCTCCACATGTATAGTTACTTCATTATACCAATTTTTAGTTGAACTAACCTGCCCGTTAGCTTAATGTACTAGAACCATTATGATAAAGTTTGTTGCTGCTCATCTGTATTTTTAATTAAAAAAGAGCAGACGGTATGTAGACCGCTGCTCATACTTTATTTAGTGATGTTGGTTTCCTAAAACCATTTCATGATCTCTTGATGTGCTCCAAAAAAATAATCGAAATTATATCCTCCCTGCCATTGAGGAAGTAATAATCTAATCGTCTTTTATTGTCTTTCCATAACAAACCTCCATGTTTTTATTAACACTGCATTTATGTAATGGAATGCAATACCACTATACAGCAGTTCATCACGGTACATTTTTGGTTGTTATTCCAAGCGCGTTTGCTCGCATTCTTCCTGATCAGAATTCCTTCCACCCGAATACCGGCCTCAACATCCTGCGAATCAAAAAAGCGAGCATCGTCCCTACATTCCATACACTGGGATTCTGTAAGTACTCCATGTATTGATCGTTCATCGTATAAGTCCAAGTAGATGTAGGATTCTTCAGCCCGAACTTTTCCCACTTCTCAGGGTCATTTGAACCTCCGAGCTTTATAAGCATATTTGTCGACTCTCTAATTATTTGAGCCGGTAACTGCTCGTATGCTTGGATGATTTGCATATGAAATTCGTCAATCGGATTACGGTTCGTAAGGCTCGTCAAATGAATGCTTTCGCGAATGTAAGAAACGTATGCTAGATGGTCAGCCCAGAACTTGTCGATATAATAAAGCCGTACTCGTTGCTCCGAAGGACTCATCGGCGTCTCACCTTTCAAGATTCCAAGCCGTTCCTCGTATAGAAGACGCCTTTGTTCCTCTACCATATCGGAATAACGGTTCAGTTCTCGACGGATTTGGAAGTTTTGGCCCATAATAACGCGCTGAATATGCGTAACTTTGCTGTGAAGCACCGACTCGCTGAGAGCCTCTTCCTTCCTAAGACGACGATACATAGGTGGAATCGCTTTCTCGATTCCGAACTGAAGGATCAACTCGTCCTCTAAGCTTACGAAAAACACAGAAGCTCCCGGGTCGCCTTGACGGCCAGAGCGCCCGCGAAGCTGGTTGTCAATTCGCACGCTTTGGTGCACATGTGTACCAATCACGTACAATCCGCCCAGCTTGGCGATAACTTCTGCTTGCTCTGGGTTGCCTCCGCCGAGCCGAATGTCGACTCCGCGTCCCGCCATATTCGTAGACACCGTTACGGCGCCGATTTCTCCGGCTTTGGCGATGATCTCTGCTTCTTTTGCGTCGTTTTTCGCATTTAGAACATGGCAAGGTACGTCGGCTATTGCTAGTGCCTCCGCCAGCATATCAGACTCCTCGACGCTAGACGTACCAATGAGAATTGGACGTCCCGCCTTATGGACGGTCGCGATTTCTTGCACAAGCGCCTTAAGTTTGGCTTCTCTATGGGTATAAATCCGGTGAGGATGGTCGATCCGTTTGTTCGGCCGGTTTGGTGGGATTTGCACGACCTGAAGCGCATAAATTTCTTCGAATTCCATTGCGGAAGCCTGCGCGGTAGCCGTCATTCCACAAATCTTCGGATATAAGCTAAGAAAGTGTTGAAGAGTGATCGTACCGAGAACTTTCCCACCAGCTAAGGACTGCAATCCTTCTTTAGCCGCAAGCGCGACTTGCAGCCCTTCTGGCAAATGTCTGTTCTCTGCCACGCGGCCGGTATATTCGTCAATAAGCTCAATTTTACCGTCCCGGACGATGTAATGGACATCTTTTTTCAGTATCGATTCCGCATGCAGTGCGCAATTTAACGACGACAACAAATGACTATTATGACTTTCGTACAAATTGCCGCATCCCAAGAGTGATTCTGCTTTCGCTGAGCCCGCTTCATTTAAATAAACGTTTCGCATAAACTCATCGAAATTGTAATGCTCATCTTGTACAAGCTGCCTTGCTACTTTTGCAAAACGAATGCCATCATTGTTGGAAGAGCCCGGCTCGCCAGCAATAACTAGCGGGACCCGCGCTTCGTCGAGAAGCAGCGAATCCGCTTCGTCAACGATGACATAATTAAAACGACGATGTACGGTATCGGCTTCGTCCAGTGCGATCGTATCGCGCAAATAATCGAATCCCGCCTCTTTGGCCGTAACATAGGTTATATCCGCGGCGTACGCTTCCCGCTTTTCCGATAAACTCATGCCGGCTTGAACCGAGTTTACCGTTAACCCTAGGAAACGATAGATCGGGCCCATCCACTCCGCATCTCGTTTCGCCAAATAATCGTTAAAAGTCAACACATGAACGCTTTCGTCGGTTAATGCATTTAGATAAGCAGGCATAACAGCAGAGAGTGTCTTCCCTTCGCCTGTATGCTGCTCGATCAAAAATCTCTCGTGCAGAGCGATAGCAGCCATGATCTGGACTTCATAAGGCTGTAATCCGACCGTTCTCTTCGCTGCCTCGCAGACTAACGCATAGGCATCAACAAGAAGCTCATCCAAAGGCGTACCCGACTTTGCTTCCTTTTTCAACCGGAGAGATTCCAATTGTAACCGCTGATCGTCCCAATCTTCCAAATTGCGTCTCCTGATGAGCTCCGCTTTGTCCCGATAGCCTTTCAACTTATGCCGGTTATCGTAGTCTTTGAAATCTCGTATCAACTTGACGGCTAAATTCAATTCAATCCCTCCTTGGTAAAATATGAGATTCTATTGTGGCTAGAGTATAATTAAATTTCATAGATATGGCAATGTTTGGAACAGGTAACAGATAACGATCAGGCAAGTCAGGTTTGAACCAGTGTAGGAGAATATCCTAGATTGTCGAATAAGGTTAAAGAATGGATGAAATAAAACAAAGTAAATGCATTTTAAAGGGGGCTTTCTTATGTCTAAATTCAATTCAGCCATGAACTTAATAAAAGAAAGGCCTGGTATGTATTTAGGAAAGAAAAGCTTTACAATTTTATATGGATTTATTACTGGTTTCTCGTACGCAGAATTCAATAATAAATTAGAGGATCATTCAACGTTATTTCCTTTACCATTTCGATTTTTTCATGAGTTTGTGAAGGTTAAACACGACGCATTCCCATCTAGACAGTTGACTGGTTCTAATGAAAACAGAAATCCATTATATGAGCCTTATTTTTCTGACCCTGAACAAATATTTTTAATGAAAATGTCTAATAATCTTGGCTACCTACGAGTGATTCTCACTAAAAAAGAATGCTATTTGGTATTTAAGTTTTGTAATCATAAACAGGAGTCCATCGAATACTTCCAAAAAATTTTTGGCGAGAATTTAAGTTGGATGAAAGATGAGTGGAAGAATGAAGTGTTAAACAATAGAGAATTAACTTGGGCTTAATGTGTCCAAAAGGAGATGTCAATGAGAGTTGGAATTATCGGCGGAGGGTTTGGGTTAGAGGTACAGGCACCCATTATTCGGTCCTACTCCAAAATGAACTTAGTTGCTGTAAGTACAATGAAGCGTCATAAACTTCCAAAGGACCTAATGAACGGTGATTCTTCTCCTGCCCATTATACAGACTGGACCCAAATGCTAGACCAGGAGAAGCTTGATCTTGTATTTGTTAGTACCTTGCCTGCTCATCATTACGAAATGGTAAAGTATGCTCTGAGCAGAGGTATTCATGTTGTATGCGAAAAGCCCTTCACCATGAACAGTCAAGAGTCCGCTGAGCTGTTAAACCTTGCTGAGGAGCAGCAACTCAAAGTCTTGATTGATTTTGAATGGAGATACCTACCGATTCGCCAAAAAGCGAAGAAACTCACATCCCAACATGCCCTAGGTACACTCCTTCATCTGGAATATCATACTTCCAGTGCTCAGTTCCTGAAACTTCAGTCCTCTGCAATTGGCTGGATGGGAGACAAGAAGCAGTTTGGAGGTATGTTAGGAGCATTAGGAACGCATATGATAGATTGTGTTAGATGGTTAGCAGACGATGAAGTGCAATGGATTCAGGGCTTTGTCCATACCCATGTCCCGGAAGGTGCTGGTGAACTTAGAGACGCCGACGATGCTTTTTTCATCCATGGAACTATGGGTAGAGGTCCTACTTTCTCCATCCAGCTGTTATCAGGGATTAACCATGGATTCGGTTCTCACTTAAAAATATTCGGAAGTTCGGGTACGATTCATATTATTAACGATAAGACCCTGTATTATGGTACAGCAGTCGAACCACTCCAAGAGATCGATATTCCCACTTTAACTACAGCACCAAACACCCTATCAAGCGAAGCCCAAGCTTATTATCCTGCTTTTCACACGTTTATCAATAAGGTATATGACTATATTGCCTTTCATAAAAAAGATAAAGACTTACCCACGATTGCAGATGCGCACGAAAACCAGACGATTATTGATAAGATATTAGCTAACATTGTTCCACCAAAAAAAGCGTGATTCCTCACGCTTTTTCGCCCTGTTATTTAATCTCCTAATGGATAATTCAAGGTTCTAATTCAAGATGCATCTTAGCTTCCGCCTCATCCCATGGCACCGAGTAGCCTGCTCCCTTGGCGCAAAAGATAGAGGAAGATGTATACAGTGGATCAGCCTCTTTACGGTAGCCCATCCGTTCTATGACTTCCTCCGTATTATGGCATCGATCATAGCCACTAAACACACAGCGAATACTACCTCGTCCATGCGTAAAGGATGCAAATTCAGCACTGTAGTTCATAAAAGTCGACACGGGCACCCTTCCTGTAACCACTGCTTGCGTTTCGGTTGTCTGTGGCGGATCAAAAAGACCTGAAGCACGCTGAATATCAGACAGCACCCTGCCCATTTCATCGATAGTGACCTTAATTTTGAAATCGTAATAAGGCTCCAGCAGTACATTGTCAGCCTTCTCCAGCCCCTGCCGTAGCGCTCTAAAAACAGCCTCACGAAAATCTCCGCCATGGGTATGTTCTTTATGCGCGCGGCCCTTAAGCAGTGTAATATTCACATCGGTAATCGGCATGCCGGTCAGCAGTCCGTGATGCTCTCGTTCATACAAATGATTCCGAATTAGATTCTGATAGCTGACATTCAAATCATCGGAATGACATCTGCTATCGAACTTGATGCCGCTCCCTCTTTCTCCAGGTTCAATCAGCAGATGCACTTCCGCATAATGTCTGAGCGGTTCGAAATGGCCGTAGCCTATCACAGCCGACTGAATCGTTTCCTTATACAAGATTTCCGGTTGTCCAAAAGAGATAACAAAGCCAAATCGATCCCTTACAATCTGCTCCAGCACTTCCAGTTGAATCAATCCCATGACGCGGATCGAAATCTCTTGGAATTTCTCATCCCAGACAACGTTCAGAGACGGTTCCTCCGCCTCCAGAATGCGAAAAGCACCGAGTACCTTCTGTACATGTATCGAAGTGTCGAACAATACCTTCGATTGTAACGTCGGCTCCGAGTCATAAGCTAACTTATCTGTTATCAATCCCAGACCTTGTCCAGCCTCGGTGGTGGACAATCCGGCAACCGCAAACAAGTCGCCGGCCGCGATTTGTTCTACCGGCTGCGATTTGAGACCGTTCACCAAGAAAATTTGTGTAATTTTCTCGTCATATTGAACCCCACCGCTCGTATAACTAAGCTGTTCTCTCACCTTCAATCGACCTCCCAGCGCCTTAATGAAGGTGAGTCTCGTTCCGCTTGCATCGTACCGGATTTTATAAACCCGCCCCTGGAATGATGCATTCTCATCATAAGATGTTGTCGTCAGCAGGTGCAGCTGATCCAGAAATTCAATAATGCCTGTATCCTGAAGCGCAGAACCATAAGCACAGGGGAAGAGAAGACCTGCTGCTATCATCCTCTGCAAGGCCTCAAACCAGAAACCGGAATCCTCTCTTCCCTCCAGAAACGCTTCCAGCAAAGCTTCGTCCCGCTCCGCCATGGCCTCACGCAGCTGCTCACCGATCAAGCCATCAGCGAAGCAATCTGTGATGCAGCATACTTCCCCCGTTAACTGCTGACGAATATCTGCCTCGGTTCTGCCTGCATCTGCACCAATCCGATCAGTCTTGTTGATAAAGAAGAACGTCGGAATCCGATGCTTGCGCAGCATCTGCCAGACCGTTTCAGTATGACCTTGAACCCCTTCGACCGCACTTACAATCAGAATAGCATAATCAATAACCTGAATCGCCCGTTCCATTTCCGGTGAGAAGTCGACGTGTCCGGGCGTGTCTATCAAATAATAGGTGTCTCCTTTATATTCCATTACTGCCTGATCAGCGAACACCGTAATGCCCCTTGCCCGTTCGATGTCGTGGTTGTCCAGGAAAGCATCCTGATGATCCACCCGCCCCCGCGACCGGATACTGTTTGTATGGTACAGCAACTGTTCCGCAAATGTTGTCTTACCTGCATCCACGTGGGCGAACAGGCCAATTGTTAGTCGCTTCATAGAATCCCACTTTCATTGCTTCTTGTTGATACTGCTCATTTTATTAAAACATAGAAACCGGGATAGTGGGATCTTTAAGTATGATTCTCCTCCTTTATCTGATTGTGTTGTTCTGTATACATATTGTCCTATCAAATTTAAATTCGTTATAATTTAATAACGACAATAAACAAACTCTCAGAAAAGGTGGCAAAGTTAACATTGGAATTGTTCGAGTTTATTTTACTTATGCTAGCAACAGTTGCATTATCCAATTTGATAAACAGATTTATCCCTTCTTTATCTGTTCCAATCATTCAGATCATCCTTGGAATGACAATTACTCTATTACCTTTGGATTATAAATTAACCTTAAATCCTGAGTTGTTCTTAGTGCTATTTATCGCACCTTTATTATTCTATGATGGTAGAAATGCAGATAAAAAATCATTATGGGAATTAAAAAAACCTATTCTGTTAATGGCATTGGGACTAGTCTTCATGACTGTATTGGCACTTGGCTACTTTATGAATTGGCTTCTGCCGATCATACCGTTAGCAGCATCCTTTGCACTCGCAGCTGCACTAGCTCCTACCGATGCTATAGCCGTAGGCGCATTGGAAGAAAAAATAAAAATTCCGCATCAAACAATGAAAATATTAGAGGGAGAGTCCTTGATCAACGATGCTTCCGGCCTAGTCTCTTTTCAATTTGCGGTGGCTGCTATGGTAACAGGAGCATTTTCTCTTAAGACTGCAAGTATCAGCTTTGTTCTCATATCACTAGGGGGCATTGTACTAGGTTTAATGTTAACACTGGTGAAATATGTATTCGTTAGATGGCTGAGAAGACTTGGCATGGAGAACGTTACACTTCATATGCTCATTGAATTATTGACCCCATTCGCCATATTTTTATTAGCAGAGGAACTAGGGGTTAACGGAATCCTTGCGGTGGTTAGCGCAGGTATTGCTCACTCTTTAGGATTTAAGAAATTACATCCGGAAATTGCTAAATTAAACATTGTGTCCAAAAGCACCTGGTCTGTTATTGCTTTTGTTTTAAATGGATTGGTATTTTTACTCTTGGGAACTCAGCTTCCAGACATCATTCAAACCATATGGAGCAGTTCGTATATTGGACATGTTCAATTGATTTTCTATTCTTTATTATTAACAGTGGCGCTGCTAGGACTTCGTATGATCTGGGTCCTCATCATGAACATTTCTCCACAGTCGGAGAACCAATCTCAATCATGGCAGCATAAGCTTAAAAATGCTCTCATTCTTAGCTTATCGGGTGTACGTGGTACGATAACACTTGCCAGTACAATGTCCCTTCCTTTCATACTGGATAATGGGAATCCCTTTCCAGCAAGAGATTTGATTATTTTTCTAGCATCTGGCGTGATTGTATGGACACTGCTTGGCGCAAATTATCTACTGCCTCTTTTATTAAAAAAAGAGTCCCAGGCTGAACATAACAAGGATGAAATCCAAGCTAAGATCGACATGCTTCGGAACGTCATTGCTGGTTTACACGAACAGGTAACCGATCAGAACAAGTTAGCTTTAAGTCATATTATCGGTACGTATGCGGCAAGAATTCAATCTCTTCAGATGAATGAAGCTTCAAATCAACAAGTTAAATCACTAACTATTGAAATATTGAAATGGGAAAGAAAAAGTACACTTCAAGCGATCAATAACAAAAGTGTAAATCCATTCATAGCCCATAAGTATTTAACTAGATTGAATAAATTGCTATTCATGTACACACATGATCATCAATATAAGAAAGAGCTGCCTTCCTTCAAGAATCTGCCTGAAATGATAGAAGTACTCCGTACTTCTAAGTTAAGCATTCGTGAAAGAAGAGCAGAGCTAAATCGACTGAGAAAACACAATATATTTTACATTCTTGATCATTTAAAAAGCTTATTATCAGAGGAGCCGCCGAATATTGAGATTGTAAGTTCGCTCATTGCTCGTTATGAAAGAGAACTGATTCTCTTAACTGGAAGTAAAACCGATGCTCCTACCAGACAAGAGTTTGACGCAGCGTTACAGGAATTATCCAGAATAGGGATTCAGCTAGAACGGGATCAAATTCAGTCCATGTTTGAGGCTGGTCGTATTTCAAGATCAATCATGAAAGAATTAAAAAACAACCTATGGTTAATGGAACACGATCTGAAAGAAGAATCTAATATTATTTAAGAACAGCTATCCCATCAAAAAAAGGACCTTTCAAAGGTCCTTTTTTTGATAGGATTCACTACTTTCATTGACTTTTCTAGGCAGCCCTCTACACGGATTGACCAATTCTTTTAATAATGATGCTAGGGATGACTAGTAAAAGCACAATAGAACCGTAAACGCCAATTGTATAGCTGGTGACATAACTGAGATCGAATCCTTGATGAAAAAGGGTCGTAATAAGATGAATAAACATGTTCGTAAAACAAAAAGCATAGCTTCGAATCATCCCGTTCCGGTGCTGGAGAATTCGTTTCTTTTTGATTTGTATGAGCGCTATAATGGTGATAATCAGCCATATCATATTAAGAGCGTTGAATCCAATACTGCTTATTTTTCCACCAGTAGCGTAAGGCGCCATGTATCCGGAAGTAGTCACGACAACAAGTACGGACAATAAATAAACATAACCGTTTATACGGTGGAATTTGCGGCTTTTTTCAAAAATTCTACTCGAAAAGTTTAGCAGCCCCGCCGCCATAGCGACACAGGCAAACACAACATGAACTCGCATGACGGTTAACCAAGCAGGAAGATTAAGCTCCCGCTTCAAGCCAATTTTATGGCCTAGAAATCCCGTAGCACCGGGATCACTAATAAAATTGGCCACCAAACTATAAAGGATAAATACAATACTGATACAGGCTAAAAGTCTATATAATAACTTCCGATTCTTCATGCGATTCAAAGCTCCCTCTATTTTACTGTTGTTAACCATGGGTAAGTTAGAAAATCCGCTTGCCTGTTAATTTGGATGCCGGCAGTATACCGGCCTTAGCGATTCCGGTCATCTGATCTCCGTCGACATCCACTTCAAATTTCAGATTTAATCGCATGGGTTTCGTGATACGAAGCGACCAGATAAGATTGTTACCTTGAATTAATGGGGTTATAAACTCGACCACCTCATCCCCTTGTGTGGCCTTTCCTTGGATGGTCCCGTTACTTATGGAGATAGAGAGCCTGACCTCCAGTTTCCCAACAGGTGTAGCGATTGTCGCATCCCAATCCCCGTTGAAATCCGATTCCTCGGTTTTTTTATGTCCTTGGTGTAAGTCATCTCCACTTTATTCGCTTCGATGTTCGTGTCTTCGTCGGGCACTTCGATATGAGAGCTAGGCACGATTCCCTCTTCCCGCCATACCGTTCCTTTCCGTTCATATTCGAACAGCTGCTCTATCTCAAGTGCGATGCGCGGCCCAAGCTCTCGTTCCACCAGATACAGGGCTACATCGAGTCCTGAAGTAACACCGCCGCCAGTAACGAGGTTGCCGTCGTCCACTAAGCGTGCCCGGACGGGAACGGCACCGGTTGCTCCAAGTGCACCCATGCCCATATGATGCGTTACTGCTGGTCTGCTCTCCAAAAGCCCTCCCATGGCCAGCAACAGAGAACCGCCGCAAACGGTGGCGACAATGATGTCTTTTTGCTCAAGTGCCTGACCAATCATTCCAGTCAATTCTGTATTCATGGCCCGTGACAGAATGACAGGGGGAGAATCAGGACCCTCTCTTTTCACGTCACCCGACGCACCGGGTACGAGAATGATGCCCGGTTGTTCCGGGTTCAGTCTGCCGCTCGCTTCAATTTTTAACCCTTTAGTGCCGCTAGCGACGGATCTGGGCCCTTCGGCCGTGACGATTTCTACGCTTACCGCGTTTTCAGCATACATTTCAGCAGCGCAAAAAACCTCATATGGCGCAAGAGCGTCCAGAAGATCGAAGCCATCAAATAACACGATTTGAACCGATAACATGGATAAACCCCCTAGTATTTAAAGTCAGTGCTTTAATCCTCCACTGCGAATCGTCCTACAAAAAATCATAACAAATGAATATCTCAAACAAAGCTGAACAAAGGTAACAAAAGAATAAACATTACATAACAAAACATGAAATTACGCTTGTTCTTTTTAAAAAAATGATAGACTAGGCTCAAAGGTGGGATATTCATGATCGAAGAGCTTACGATACTGGTAGTAGACGATGACCCAAGTATTGTCGAACTATTGAAGGACTTCTTAGTATTTGAAAATTTCAAAGTAATAACTGCTTTCGATGCCACTCAAGCATGGGCCTCATTTAAACAAAGTTCCATCCATTGTATTGTTCTTGACATCATGATGCCGGGACAGAACGGATTGGAGTTATGCCGCCGGATTCGGGCGGAGAGTAACGTTCCGATCCTCTTCTTAAGTGCACGCAGTGATGATGTGGACAAGATTCGTGGGCTGACACTCGGCGGTGATGATTATATCGTCAAGACTGCTTCACCCGGTGAGATCGTAGCCCGAATAAAGGCTGTATTGCGACGTTCTGCTTCTCAACAGCAAATGGAGGACAGAATCTTGGATTTTGGTCACATTAAGCTAAATCTATCTTCAAGGGAAGTTACGGTAGATGGGAAAAATGTAGAGCTCACGCCTAGGGAATACGAGCTATTACAACTATTTCTCGAACACCCTAGACATGTATTTTCATATGAACAGCTCCTCTCAAAATTGTGGAATGGAGTGGGCGATAGGCATACCATTCGGGTGCATCTCGGTCGTCTGCGTGAAAAAATCGAATCCGATCCGAATCACCCTCAATACCTGGTCAACATATGGGGAATCGGGTATCGCTTTGAGGGAGGATAATATGAGAACGCTTCGAATTCGTTCGTTTATAATACTGATCTTTTTCTTACTTCTGATAATACCGTGGATCTTCTTTGTCTCAGCTCACTTCATGGAGACAGGAACACTCAGCTTCACAAAAGAAGGTCCGCGTGATGAAATTATGAGTGAAAATTTGAACAAGATCATACAACTGATCGAAAGCAACACGGACAAGTGGCGGGACCCGAGTTGGCAAAATCGATTAGATACCCAACTGCAGCAAACTCAGATGGAGGCGGTTATTATATCCGCTTCAGATCAGGAAATTTATCGGTCTAATAAAGAGAAGCGCAGCAGGTTGTCCTCAACCGAACGGTTCTCCGTCATAGAAGACGGCAGGTTACTTGGAAATGCCTTCATTTATATGCCGAAATCAAATACAACACTAATCATTTCGATAATAGCTGGACTATTACTCGCTTTCTTTATTATCGGAGTTGAAATGCGAAGATTCCTGATGAAACCTCTTGAAAAAATGAGTTTTGCAGCTAGACAAGTTGCCGCAGGTGATTGGGAGATGGAGTTGCCTCCATCCAGAATCACCGAAATCTCGGAGGTACGCGATGGTTTCAAAGTGATGGTAGGAGGACTTCGAGCATCTTTTCAGAAACAAGCGGAATTAGAGGAAGAACGCCGATTCGTAATCACAGCAATCGCGCATGATTTACGAACCCCGTTGTTCGCCTTACGAGGTTACTTGGATGGCCTGGAGCAAGGCATCGCCCAATCTCCAGAACAAATAGCCAAATATATAGCCGTATGTAAAGAGAAATCGGCGCAATTGGATCGGTTAGTAGAAGACCTTTTCACATTTTCAAAGATGGAGCATGTGGAGATGAAACTCCACAACCAGACAATAGATCTAAAAGTCATCATTCAGAAGTCAATTGATAACCTAAGTCCTTTGGCCCAGCAAAAGCACATCTCAATTTCGAGCCATACGTCAGACGACTGCTTCATTAAAGGCGACATTCATTTGTTAGAGCGTGCGATGAACAATTTGTTGGATAATGCCGTCAGATACACACCCGCCTATGGCGAAATTATTGTTCAATGTCATAAAGCTGATAACAAGATCGGATTTACGATACATGATACTGGCCCAGGTTTCTCCTTGGAAGAACTCCAGCGAATTTTTGAACCACTATATCGAGGCGAAACATCCAGGAATCGTTCAACCGGAGGCAGCGGATTAGGGCTAACCATATCTCAAAAAATTATAAGGCTGCATGGAGGCGAACTTTCCGCAGATAACCATTCGGAAGGAGGGGCACTGCTAACAGGTTGGATACCTGTAATTTCATAATCCCCCTCAATCCAAATAGACTATTGCATGTCTTTCACTAAAATTTATTAAATATTATATCGATGTTAATCACTCATACCCGTCTTGTAAGTAATGATTGTTCCGATAGCACAAAAAAAGCCGCTTAATAAGCGACTTTAATGTAGTATTTAGTATTTAATTATTTGCTGCTGATAGGTTGACCTATAAAAGCTTGAACATTTAGCGGGGCTGTCAAGTATTGTGGAGCTTTAGCTACGAATGCCTGAAAGTGGCTGCTCGCATTGTGAGCCTCTACTGCTTCTTGATCTTTCCACTGTTCGACCATGAGGTATGTGTCATCCTTACCAGTATCCTTCAAGAGCTTATACGACACATTTCCAGATTCCGCACGGGAGGACTCAATAAGCTCTTGTACGGACTCCAAAAATTCTGCTTCAACTTCACGATTTACTTGCATTTCTGCATGAATAATAATCATGCCCATAACCTCACTTCCACTCCGCAATACGGTCAATTGGAAGACGAGTTGTTCTACGTGCTTCTTTAGCAGCTTTACCTACAGAAATGAGCATAACCGGTACATAACGTTCCTTCTCCATACCAAATGCTTCTGCAATTCGTGTTTTCTCAAATCCACCAATTGGGTTTGTATCGTATCCACGGGCACGAGCAGAAAGCATTAGTTGCATGGATACCAAGCCGCTATCAATAAGAATCATTTCGCGAAAAGCTTGCGCTGGTATACGTTCAAAAAGATCGGTGTAGTTAGCCATCATTTGATCTTTAATCTCTTGCGGTAAATACCCTTTTTCCACAGCAGAACCCATAATTTCGTCAGCATATTCAAATGCGTTCATATCAGCGAACACTGCAATGACTGCAGAAGAAGTTGTAACTTGTGTTTTGTTACGTGGTGCAAGCTCTTCAAGTGTCGATTTACCTTCTGGGCTATCAACGACAAGAAATCTCCATGGCTGAAGATTAACGGAAGATGGTGCTAAAGTCGCTTCTTCCAAAATTTCAGTCATTTCCTCACGGCTGATTTTAACCGTTGGATCGTACACACGCACAGAGCGCCGTGAAGTAATAATTTCTTTAAAATCATTGTTTAAGGATGTTACAGTCATGTTATTCTCTCCTAATCTCTATAGTTAATTGGTTTTACTTGGTTCGGTCATTTGTTGAATCTGGCTGTTCAGCTTTCGTAAAGCTTGAATAAACCCAAGGCGTTCTGATTCCGAGAGGTCTGCCTGCAGTTCCTCCAGAAATCGATCTTTCTCCGCTTGAAACTTTGCTACTTTACTTTTGCCTTCTTCGGTTAGCTGAACTAGCGTAATCCGATTGTCGCTCTCACACCTAGTTCGTAGAAGAATTCCTTCCGCTTCCAACTGCTGAACATGACGGGTCACCGCAGCTGGATCAATAGACACTGCCTTCTGCAGGTCCGACTGGCTAATTTGGCCACCCGTCAGTTTACAGAGCAGTTCGAGCCGATTGGGACTAACTCCAGCACATCTTTCAAACCGGGTCGCAATATGCTTGTTTAAATGCATTAGCAAGTACAACAGATCATCTTTAAGACATGTAGAGATGATAAAGACCTCCTCAAATTCATTGACCCGTCAAAGGTTGATGGGTCAATGATAAATCTTTATTTAAAAAAAATCAAGTCTAAATTATTTGCTGCCTCTTATTACAGCAGCAGCCGATCAACTGACAGCTGCTACTGTTGTGGCATATTAGGCTGTCATTTATTTGATTACACTAGATCACTTTGTTCATCTATGCACTTCAAAAATAATCTCATTGTCTACATTAAGTTTATAAAAATAATCAGTTAATGTTTGGCGTTTCTCATCGTCTATATCATATTCAATGTCTATTCGAGTACTCACTTTTAAAGATTCTGCAGTTTCATTGGTTAATATAATTGTAATAAGCTTAGTCCCTTGACTTATACTCACTATCCCTCCATATTTAGATCTATCTTGATTATTAATTGTAATATGGATTTGATTTAATAGTTGATTGTCATCTAGATATAATGACTTCTGAAGTAACAGATAATCATTGGTCTCAAACTCGTCATCTGCAAAACCAATGATCAGCGTTTCATCTTCAATCCCAAAATATATAAATGATGCTTTTAATAGAGTATTCATAACATATCACCAATTTCTGCAGAGTTTAGTACTTCAAAAAAAGTTATTAACGGAACGTTGCGACTGGCTTACATAAAACCTTTATGAATAAAGTTAGCTGATATTGGTTTAATGCCCATTTCCCTCACCCATATAGACAGTTGACCTATATGATGGATCTCATGAGCAATGATATGTCTCAATACTTCCCCTTTATATAACTCATCTTCCATCCATTCGACTTTTACCTTATTGTATTCCATATCATCCGTCCAACTGTCCAAATATTTCTGAACAATAAGGCGATATTCATTAGACAAGCCCTTGACTAATTCTAGAGTTTTATAATCTTCATAATCGGGATCCATTACTACATTTCCTGATATTCCATCAATCCAACTGTACTCCACATCTACAATATGAAATAAAGTCTTCAAAATACTTCCTGCTCCACCTATTCGAGTACGAAGTAGTTCTTCTTCAGGGATTTTGTTACATAAATCAAACCATTCATCCCGAATTCTCCAGTTATATTGAAAGAGTTTTATCATATTCTATTTCTCCATTTTTTATTAGATTGAGGTCATCAATTCAGCTAAGAAATACAAGTTTTTGTCCTTCTCGGCTAAATATCACGAAGCAGCGAAGTATCCAACTCGGCTCTTCCCAGATAACCGCTGCAGATGACAGGGCGGTTAATGATCTCACACAGTTTTTTACGATCTGTAATATCCTCTTGGCTCCATGTTTCAAACGAATCGAACTCAGTCTTAGAAATTTGATGGTACTCCGGGGAGTCAGTTATCCCTGTTAGGACCTCATACGCATAAATATGGTCGCCAAACATTCCTACAGATTGGTATCCACCTGTTTTCAGGCGGATATAATCGGTGTATCTCATAGTCAGCACTCTTCCTTTCATTGATTTCATGGTAGCTTTCGTTTCGGCTTCTTTGGGAGCAAAGGCTTCCATGCCAGCAGATGGCCAGCTTCTCCACAAGCTTGATTGACCTGATCGAGATATGTTGGCTCCACTTCCCATAGCCAGTGCTCGTCCCCAAGATTCGTTAACTTGCCACGTTCTTTACTACTTCTAATCCATTCCACTAGCTTTAGCCCATCAATTTCGATCTGCAAGTGCTGACTGTTCACCAGGTTACATGGGTAAACCATCCGGAGCTTTTCCCCTGAATACCGCCCCTTCCCCTTATACATGCCGGGCGTCTCTTTCTTAAATGCAAAACCGTTCTCGTATGGTAACAATGTTACCCCGTTATTTCCTGCCGCATATTGATGCGCACGAGTCATTTTTTCAGCGGAATACATAATCCCATAAGAAAAGCGGGGAAATCGCTTTGCTAAATCTGCAAGCCACGATGTCAAAGGGGCATACACCTCATCAATTGAAATTTCGCAAACTGCGGAAAGATGCGGAAAGCTTCCATAATCCCCGGTTTCTCGGCTGAATGCTGCATACCAGGGTACCGCTCCCTTTCGCTCATGGTAAAGCCAGAACGCATCGCAAGCTCCGGTTAACACATTCTCTTTTAAACTGTCGAGAGGAATATCGAACAGTTCGTGATCCCCTTCGTGATCTCCATTGCTTAAAAATTTGTAATACGTTGCGGCGTTCACGCTGACACAGATCGCATCAAAAAAGGACAATCCGATGTTTAAAGCCTCAGGCGCGTTAATATTCTCCGTATCATAAATTGCGATTCCCGTGATCAAGACAATCACCTCCTATTTTTCGCTATAGTAAAACGTTATATAATATGTATTTGTAATAGCTCATGAGATAAAAATTGCTTATTGTTTTATAACAACTTTTGTGAATTATATTCTTTTAATTTAGTTTCAATGTACTCCCAAGCACTTGATAAATCCTTGAATACCCATCCAATTTCATCTATTCCTTCAGTACTCACTATCCCTAGTATGAGGGTTCTAATAGCTTCCTCAGATTTATCCCCAACAATTATTGCAATCGGAAATGGTCTATCTCTGTACTTGTAGCTGCCAACATAAAATACATCTTCTAGTTGATCTCCCCACTCATAAAACAATTCACTTAAATCTATAATGAGTCCCCCTGGATTCCAAGCTTCTAAAACTGCCTCACCCATGGCTCTCATAAAAATCGCGTCTGAATTACCTGCTGAACCAAAACCATACTCCCCAATAAACTTAAGAATCATGATTTTGAGAAAATTCACTTCATTAGACTTACCAATATGAACTTCATAATTAATTTCACTCAATTCTTCTAACTTTTTTTGAACTGTAGATATATTCATGTGCTCCTCCGATCTTTTTTGCCTAAAAAAGTTTATTTACATTAAATAACACAAACATAAGTTATCTCTTATAGTCAGGCTGTTCCAGCGCTATAGGATTTGGATTGCTGAGTACCCAGTGCACTGCCAGTTCGCACAGTCTCGCAGGTTCATGACTACCATTTCCGTTGTGAAGATCTTTCGTTAAAGTTACTGCCTCCTGTAGCGCGGCGGGATTTAATGACGTACCTTGGTTAAAGTAATGTATTAAACTATTGAGCATTTTGCGATATTGATTATCCCAGTTGATCCCACCATTATCTAGAATTTCGTATGATACTTTACCAGTAATACGTATAACCTCACCCTGTACGGTTTTCGCATGGCCTTTTGAAGGTATGAGTAAACTCCAGAGTTCATTATGCTGCGCCTGCCATCCCTCAGTTGATACAGTTATTGAAGAGGTGCCGTCGTGCGTCTTTCGCTTCTCTATTGGGGAGACATCAAATAGCTCATATAGGCGTAGAAGCGCCTCATCGGTTTTATGCAAATATTCTTTATTAAAGCCTTCTCTATGAAATTCAAAATCTTTTCCGATTCGCTTAATAGAGTCTTTCATTTCTGGTGTTACAGTTGTTCCAGCGTTAAGCAAAATATCAGCAATTGGCGCCATATTCACAATATCCGCGTTTCTGCACACTGCCAAAGCTTTTTCTAATGGAGTCTGTTTCATGTTGTTTTCTGCGCTGATATTTGCACCTCTAGTTACCAACGTGTGAACCGCATCTGGTTTAAATGAACCTGTAGCGGCAAATAAAGGTGTCTCATTTTGATAATCAATGGCTTCTATATCGGCACCCAAATCAAGCAGCAATTCCGTATTACCACACCAACTAATTGCATGCTGATGTAGAGCCGTTCTTCCGTAATTGTCCCTTGCATTTATATCAGCACCTTGTTCCACGAGCCAGCGAACCAATTCATTTGGTATTTCAAAAAAACTCAAGGCTGTTGATTTACTGAAACCACCGCGAGCATCTAATTCACAATGGGTAAATACTTCTTTTAATGCTGATATGTCGCCTACATTAATGAGTTCATCAAAATTTTTAGGTAAAGTTTTTTTCTTTCTGCCCATATGTACTTTCTCTCCTTAAGTCAGAGTTTAAAGTTACCCTCTACTATTCAGTTTTGCATAACGCTTCCAGCCTTTTGGCCCGCTTATACGCTTCATGTAAAAATTGCTTAGGCATTAAACTCGTATAATCCCAATTCATAACCTCTATAGAAATCGGGCCTGGATAATTCACTTCTACTATTCTTCGCATGATTGTAGACCAATCAAGCGTACCGTCAAAGGGCAATCCATGCTGGGCATAACTCCCATTGTCATCATGCAAATGTACTGCCATCAACCTAGAACCGTACAAGGATAATAAGTCTTTGTCTGGATAATAACGATAATGGTGTCCAGAGTCGTAACAAAATCCAATATGAAGAGAATCTACTTGCTCCAGCATATATGCCAAATTGGTAAGATTCCATAAATTCTCCAGTGCAACATTAACATTAAGCTGTTCAGCTCTGTCAGCAATTCTCTTGATCCTATCCAGTCCCAATGCATTATGTAGATGGTCTTCATCCGGTAGATGCACCACCATTGTCGGAATCTCAAAATTGGCACAATCTTCAATGCACTTCAAATAGCAGTCAGTTAAGGCTTCACCATTCAAATTGTCCAGCCAAAGGTCATGTTGATTTTGGATAGGCGCATGGATGTTTTCTATAAATAGGCCCGCTTCCCGCGCAATTTGCGGTCCGTTTCGGTAATACCCCCGGCCAAAGTCTTCACTCCACCATAACAAAACACCATCAAATCCGGCTTCTTTTATTAACTTATAACGTTCTCCAATCGGCAATTCATAACCAAACCAATCATAAATGCTAATCATTAAGATACCCCCTCCAAACTTTGTAGCGCGTGCCGAGTTAGCCTATCAGAATCGCACCTTATACGAATACTATCCAATCTATTATTATTCAAAGCATCACCTTCTTGGTTATAAAGTGTCTTCATACTTCGCGCCGATTTCATATGACATCAATTTTACGAACCACTAGAACAATTCCATATGTAGAATATTCGCGAAATTATTTGAGCTATCCTGCCCGTTAGTTTAAGGAACGGCAGTCTTCAGCTGGAGACTTACCCTCAACGCAAAAATAAAAAGCCGCGATTTTCGCGACTTCTTAAGAGCTACTACCGGACTAGTCTTCTAGTGCAATTTCGATACGTGCAAGGACACCAGCTGGATTATCTCCGCTTCTGTTTGCATTTGAAGGGAAGTTAAAAGCAGCGATTACAATATCATTTGTTCCTCTCCGGAGGAAACGTCTAATATTAAACGATCTTCCCGGATTAAAGAATGAAACATTGCCCTGCGGATTGTCGATAACTACCGACCGTCCATTTATTAAAACAATGGCAAAGTTATCAACGGCCAGGAATAAGCTAGCACTTTCAATATCGTCTCTAATCGTAAATCTTCTGGCGACCACAGCAGCAGGGCCGTTAGGATCATTTCTTCCCCAAACGTATGATTCACCTGCTTGCGGCGCTACCCATGCTGGATTACGCTCGATTTCGAGTGCATTTACCCAACTTCGATTCGTACTTATTCTCCTGGTTCTTTGATTAACAACAACCGGTATTTGTGCATTCAATGATCTTTGTGCGGCAATCATCATTCTCATTGCCTTCGCAACGCTACTCGAATGGATTCCGTAATGTCTTCTAGGTGCTTGTACTTTTTTGACCGTATGATTCGCCTTTTTTATAACTGTTCTTTTATGCATTTTACAATCCCTCCTTTTTTATTAACAAATCTTTAACATATATATGAGACCATCGATTTATTGGATATGGACAAATGAATATTCAAATCACTCAATTTCCTCAAATGAAAACAGACCTCCGTAAAAACGGAGATCTGTCTCACATTTTGCTTTTTAAATTTCTTTAAAGTTTCTTCAAGTAATTACACCACAAATCTCTCAATTGCAACCGCAACTCCATCATTATCATTTGAATCGGTTACGTGGGTTGCACAATTCTTTAGTTCATTTATCGCATTTCCCATCGCAACTGGAAATCCGGACATGTGGAATAAACCTAAGTCGTTATAATCATCCCCAAATACCATTACATTTTCTGATTTTACTCCAATATCATTTAACACCCATTGCACCGCTTGTTCCTTTGAGGCTGATTTATGCGTGATTTGGACCAATACTCCTTCATCTGTTGCGATCACGTTCACATGGTCACCGAATTGCTCGCATATATCCTTCCATATGCTGCAACCTAGAACCAATATTTTGGTCGGTGAAAGTGAACTAATATAATCTTCATCAACAACCTGGGGTCTCGGATCATTCGGGCGAATACCTAATTGAGCGCATTGGGAGTCGTGAATTGGTCTAAAGGTATACCATGAATCATTAACCTCGTATGAGACTATCGATTGAGGTACTCGTAACTCGATAAATTTGTTTATCTCTCGGTTAATCTCTATAGGGATACTAATGTGCCGCTCATTTTGCTTAGATTTGCATGTAACTAAAGCACCGTTGTAATAAACCATGTAGTCTACAAAAGGGAACTTCTCCAAAAATTGATTTGCCGCTCTAGGCGGCCGCGCCGTGGCAACAATAATATGAATTCCAGCATCAAAACATCTTTTAACAGCCTGATAATTCCTAGAAGATACCGATTTATCACTACCGAGCAAAGTTCCGTCCAAATCTAGTACAATCGCCTGAATATTCGACATCTGTATCCTCCCACAAAATAAACTAAATTGGAAAAATAATACTACCCAGGAAGGGACGCTTTTCCTAAAATGCACATCAAATAAATACTAGTTATAGTAAACCTGCCGTTTCCATACTCTATTATTTTTCATTTACTACTAGTAAATTATATATTTGATTGGAGTGAAGTGGGAATGAATTTCAAATGTAATCTTAAGGTTTCATTTCTAACATGGAATATTTATCAAGGTTTTAATGTCGCGCCACTGTTTGACCCAGCTCTAACTCCAGAGTTGGTCCCTGAAGTTGTAACGCAAATTTTCAGGCAATTTCTTGCGACGAATTTTTCTGTTCGTGCCAAGGCAATTGCCAAACTGATCGCTTCGGAAGAACCTGATCTTATCAGTTTACAAGAAGCCGTGCGTGTAAGACTAATTATTCCAACCTTCAGAACCGTAACTTATGATTTTATAGAGATATTATTAAATGCGTTAGAGGAACAAGGCTTGAAGTACGAGATTGCGGCTCGTAATAATAATGCAGCGGCAGAACTTCCTGACAGTAACGGAAATTTGGTTCAATTTTTGGAAAGGGATGCAATCCTGGTTCGTAAAGGCCATAAAATGGACGTAATAAGAAAGAAAGAAGCTAATTTCAACACAAATCTAATGGTACCTATAGCCGGACAACCTTTTACAATACTTCGTGGATGGTCATCTATTATTGTGAAAATTGATAGACAATATTTCAGAATGATTAATACCCGTTTAGATCCAACTGCTGAAGACATACGTAATGCCCAGGCAATTGAAATTCTTCAAGGACCTGCAAATACACATTTACCCGTGATTATTACAGGAGATTTGAATGCCATCCCTAATAGTTCAACTTATAATTTGTTTATGAATGCAGGCTTTCAAGATGTATGGTCTCAAGTTGGTAATGGACCGGGATTTACCCATGAACAGAATCCTGATCTTTTAAATGCAGTTTCTCTACTGAGCGAAAGATTCGATTATGTTTTATTTAAAAACGGCTGGGAACCAATTGAAGCAGAACTAGTTGGGGAATCACAGAAAAACCGAACAAAAACAGGGCTTTGGCCATCTGATCACGCGGGAGTATCAGCAAGTTTATTGTTGTAGAACCATCATGCCTAAGATGACTTTTTGTGATGAATCTCTGCGTGATTGATCTTCAACCCTGTCCGTGAACTTTATAAGCTATCAGTTCATGTCTTGTTTTTCGGTAAAGAACCCAAGTTCATGTCATTGTGTTTGGACAAGAACTTGGGCTCTTTAACAATAAAACGCAGTGACTTTTTCAAGAAAAATATCAATCGTCTATAAATCCATTTGAGATATTTCTAATCATCAATGTCTTCTCCCGATGATTATTGATCAATCGTGGCCCGTTAGCTTAATATTGAAAAGTGATTTAATGTCGTGTGCAGCTTTTAATTTGCTCTTACTTTAATCATAACCCCCTTCGGCTTCAGGCAAAGATTTATAAGCATCCTTAGCCTCAATCATCTGCTGAATGTAGATTCTTAATTCAAGTAATTGATTCGCATCCTCCGTCATTCCACAGTTTTGGTCAGACCACGAAAAAGTCTTTGTTTGGCCATCAACAGTTACTTTCCACTGGTCTTCGTTGCTTGGTATTTTGAAACAACTACCTTCTTTAGGTAAATCTTTCGGTCCCATAATGTCTAATACTTTCATTTTGTCGTATATTTCACGTAATTCATCTGTGTTAAATTTGATGCTTGCTGTTGCTGAGCCTTTAATAATCAAATCTTTCGTTACTGTTCCACTATAAGTGTCTATTACATTCTTGGTTACATCTCCATAACCGAAGCTGACCATGAAATTAAAATCCGCTGGCATTTCTAACGCCATATCGTCTTGCTGTTTAACTGTCTCCGCCAATTTCATGTTATTTCCCATGCCAGAATCAGAACTTTGAGAACATCCAGTCATCACCCACAGTATTAATAGCAACGTACAAAGTAACCCTTTCATTTCATCCCCTCCCGCTAATGTTATGACGATAACTGGAAGGGATTGGTTGCATCAAACTGTCCATTAACTTCTTGGATATTCCCTCTTCATCAATCATTTTGACGTTCATATTCTTCGATGAGCCGATCGATAATTTCTTTTTTTATATCTTCGATTCCTGCCAACTCTTGTAATTCGATCCCCCACATGGAAACAGATGCATCCTCATCTTCACGATGATATATGGATCGGTCAGGCTTTATCCGCTCGTTTGTATCGAATTCGAAAGCGTAGTACTTCATCCACCAATGTTGAGGCTTATTACCTTTGCTGCTTAGTTTGCATAGTCCAGCTAATATGCATGGCTGGAACTCATCCCAAAGATGATGATAAAATTGAACATTTACACACAGTAATTTTGCTCCAGCTCCAGTTTCATTTCGGTAATAAAATCGGGACATATACGGAGGAAAAAAACTGCTTGGTTGATCGTAAGATTGATTAATGTTTTTACTTGGTTCACATCCGAGGGTATTTCCAAAGAGCGGCGTAAAACCGGCCTTGGATAAGAGCAGATCCACATCGCGCAGAAGTAAAATGCTATTATTAACCATACTTCGGACATTTTGTACAGAGATTCGCAAGGCTTCTTTTTGATCCATATTATATACTCCTATATTGCCAATTTATTTTTATTACAGGGTGAACTGGAAGTTGCTTTTCTCTTGAGTAGTTCCAGGAAACTGGGAGAACAGACCGGACTGAATAACCAGAGTAGGAGATCAAGTCCTTTCGATTTAAGTACTTTAGCAGATCATCTTTTATGTAACCGTCGCTCCCCTGCATTACCCGCTCCCTAAGAACTCCGTAGATAGATTTCCAGGAAAGCCAATAGAGTACTTCCTTTCCGTCTACTTGATTCTCATGGTTACGCAAGGAATTAATCGTGTCTTGTAGCTCTTCCCTTGGCATATAACTTTCAAGAGTAAGATAAATCATGTTTCTAGACAGAATACGTTCTTTCGATATTCCTAAAAGTTGATAATTTTCAGGCTCGAATAGGTCCTCTATTTCTCTGGCTAACTGATCCCTCTGTCGATTATTTCTATCATCTTCTTCAACATTTAAATCCTCTGAACTAGATTTTCCCGACAGATATTTGGCCTCAATTCCAATAACATGTGTACCATGTGATGAGTCAAGAAGCAACACTAGGTCTGGTTCACTGTTCAAAAGTCGTGGCCAAAAGAAGTAGATAATCCTCTCAGTATCATCTGGAATCACCAAGCTACGATTGTCTAAATTGAAACTGCATCTGAGAATGTCTACTGTAGTTTCGGGTGTTGAAAGATATTTTAACAGACCAAAAATATTGGAAGTCAGTATGTCTTCGCTCCAGGTCAGCTCTGAGGGGGCCTTGCCATGTAATTGTGCTTGAATCATCGTTTTCTCCTAAGATCCGTGATTTTAATATAATTAGTATAGTTACTTAACAGAGTAACTGTCTCTAATTTCATTAATTTGTTTAATATGTCTTTGTTCATGCAAGTACAATGATCTAACCCAATCAATTAGTAACATCTCTTTAAAGACAGGATGTGTATAATGTCTTCTACTCAGCACTGACGGGTCTTCTACGGTGTTTAATATTTTATATAACTTTTCTCTTGAATGGTTTAGTCTTTCAATGATTTCTGGGTATTCTAAAATTTCATCAGTTGGTTTAGCAATGTCAGGTGCTTCTAACTTTTTACTTCTATCTAGTAAAAATTCTAATGGTATCATATTTATGAATGAATCCTCTTGACTCTTTAATCCTCTCGTAATTGCTACAACATATAATTCTTCTGTCTTTATTAGATGCTGACATACCTGACTAATACTCCAACTGTATGAGTCTATCTGTTTGTTTAATTGTTCTCTACTCAATCCATCAATTATCCCTAGTAATTCCTCTCTTGTTTCTTTTAGTTTTTGATAGATTTCTTTAAGTTCCATGAAAAACTCCCTTTCTTTAATTTTTTGCATATATATCCTTTAACATCTTATTTACGAAGTTCATGAATAATCCCTTATGTAACGAATTCGCAAAATTATCGATTTATCCTGCTCATAAACTGAACAGACTGCCGATGACCTCGGCAGTCTGTTGTCATGATGTTATCGTTCCTTGTTAGCGGAACACTTAACACACATATCATTATTTTCCTCCAATATGAAACACACCGATAACGGTTTCACCATCAACGTCATACAGCGGAATATCACGACCGTCTGGAGATCTACTGTTCTGTATCGCAATGGCTTCCTCTGGTGTTTTTGGTAGCTCACCGTCTAAGTCTTTCTTCAGCACATATCCTGCAGTGCCGTCCACTCCTGTAGCACTGATCAATTCAGGTTCCGTTTCTGGTGAAGTAGCATCTGCACTAGAACCAAATGTTTGTCCGTTTTTATTTTTAGGATAGTTTATATTCTTAGCGCTAATATGAAAAGATCCAATTATGGTTCTTCCATTAACATCATACAGCGGGACATCCCCTGGTTCACCAAGATAATCTTTTTTCAGCAAATACCCTTTAATGCCATTCACACTTCCTGCATGAATTAATTCAGGCAGCATTTCAACCGAGGTGCCTTCTTCAGCAGAACCGTATGTCTGTCCATGTTCATTTTTAGAATAGTTCGGAGAATTTGTATGGCTATGATTCGTTGAACCTTTAGCATATGTGCTTTGGATTAGCATTACACCACCCACTACACCAACGATTAATACCACACCAATCAATATTCTGATGTCTTTAAAGAAGCTTCTCACAATTTCACTCCTTTCCCACTCTTCACTTAGTAACCGTCCGTCTCGTCCTTATCTAATCATATATTACACCAGATAATGGAATTTGGACAAATCTGCGTGTTAGCTGTAGACCAGTTTTACAGAAAACTGATGCAAAGCCCCCGGTAGTCCTCTAAACATTAATATTCCTTGGTTAACTAAGATCCAAATTCGATAGGAAATAAAAGAATACCCTACGAGTTGCCGTGATATATCAAACACTCTTGCTACGACACTCCCGGCTTTGATAAAACCATTCTCATCTTGTTCTTGCTCCAGATCAATGACTGACCTTATTATCAACTCATCTAGGGCATTCACATCCCTACCTCTAACCGTACCTTCTTCCCACAAACGAAGCACATCATTTTCTTCAGTGAGCATTAGCCATTCTGATTCATACCTTCTTCTTTGCCCAGGATCAAGTGGAATGCCTTCAAAATATTTACTTACAATGGCCTGAAAATGCTCTCGATCCATTAAACTGATAGCATAAGGTACATCTCCCTCTTTGTCTTGAAGCCCAGAATCATTAAAAAGCTCCGTCACATTAACAACATTAACCGGCTTTTTTCTTTCTCTCAACAAATGCAACACGAAGCGTAGTCCTGTTTGATCATGTGCATTATCCGCACACCAAATAACGATGGTTTTATTTTCTGGAATGCCCTTTATTTCTTCTACCATATTGGAAAGTTGATGCGCTTGGTTAGCATGTTGACCGTATATGTATTCCCCATCGTATTCCATCAACCGCAAGAGCCTATTTTGCTGACCAGTTGTTGTATCTAAGTTAGATATTGGTCCAACCGAAAACCATTCATTGAATGCTAAGACTTGACATAGTTCCCGTTTACCGATCTTACTTAAGGTTACTTTTAACGAACCTGCATCAGAGAGACTGAAAACAATATGGACATATTGTTGGAGCTCATACGTTTGTAACTGATGGTTTCGAACTACATTTAATTGATCCTGAAGGATGTTAACGAATCCCTCTGCTAACTTTTTTTCTTCAATGCTTCCTTCCTTACGATAGCGATCTACTGTATTTAATACATTGTAAAAGAACATCCGCATGTCCTTTTCATCGAATTGCTGTAAGTTTTCGTAGAATTTCTTCATGAATATCCTCCTCACAGGGCAATATCCACCATAGTACCACATACTTGAAGAATACTTCTTCTAATATAGTCCAATAATACCTCTGCGTGAAAAATTACAGAAACAATTAGAATGTGAACGGTAAAAAAATTCAAACCCAACTATTCGTGCTCCCTATTCTTAACTCAAGCCTATAGTTTATGAAATGCGACTGAAATATAGTTTGGCCACTCGCTAACTTGTGCAATCTACATATAAATAGCTACACTTGTTATAGCTAGAACATCATAATATCTTGCCTGTTTATAACATACTGACGACCTAGATTTCTTACGCGACGTCCCTTTCTCACCACGATTGGTAATAATTAACACAATAACCATACTTATAGTAAAGCTCAATAAATTTGTGATATACTTTTTCATTGAGTCGACAGTATAGTCCAATTTAGGCAGTTGGAATTCGTCTATACTGGATACCCTTACTAAAAGGATGATGCATTTAGCAGAATATTTATTGCACCAAGGAGGAAGTGACAGCATGTCTGATTTGAACAAACAAAAAATTGTTGAAAGTGTTCCACAACGAGGTTTTTTTGGACATCCCAGAGGGTTGTTTACTTTATTTTTCACCGAGTTTTGGGAACGTTTTTCCTATTATGGAATGAAAGCGATCCTGGTTTATTATATGTATTACGAAGTGAGTCGAGGCGGACTGGGTTTAGATGAGAATACCGCTCTCGCCATTGTGTCCATCTATGGTTCACTTGTCTATATGTCCGGAATTATTGGTGGTTGGTTAGCAGATAGGATTTTCGGTGAGTCTAGGGCTGTGCTCTACGGCGGTATATTAATCATGCTGGGGCATATCAGCATGGCTATACCAGGCAGTATGACCTTATTTTTTGTTTCCATGGTTCTGATCGTACTGGGTACGGGCTTGCTGAAGCCCAATGTATCTAGTGTCGTAGGAGATCTTTATAGTGAACAAGACCAGCGCCGAGATGCAGGATTCAGCATATTTTACATGGGTATCAACTTAGGGTCATTCATCGCTCCGCTCACTGTGGGAACCATCGGCTTGAAGTATAATTTCCACCTGGGATTCGGCCTCGCAGCCGTGGGTATGTTCCTAGGATTGCTCATGTTTGTCTTTACCAAGAAGAAAAACCTCGGCCTTGCAGGTACTTACGTAGCAAGTCCGTTATCACCTGAGGAACGGAAAAAAGTTTTTCGTATCATCGGGATCGGAGCCGTGCTTCTCGCGGCTATCATTGCAATTACCATTCCGTTAGGTCTGTTAACGTTTGATTCGCTTATCTTGATCATAGGTATTCTCGGTATTCTAATTCCAACCATATATTTCATTGTCATGTTCCGCAGTCCGCGAACCACAAGCGAAGAACGCTCAAGACTTATCGCATATATTCCGCTGTTCATTGCAGCGATTATGTTCTGGGCTATTCAAGAACAAGGATCAACGATCCTTGCCAATTATGCCGATAAACGGACGCAATTGAATTTTGCCGGCATTAAAATTGAACCAGCCTGGTTTCAGTCTTTAAATCCATTATTCATTATCATTTTTGCTCCCGTATTTGCTTGGTTATGGGTGAAGCTTGGTAAGCGGCAGCCTACGATACCAAAGAAGTTCGCCTTGGGATTATTGTTTGCCGGATTATCCTTCCTGGTGATTCTCTTACCGGCATACTTTGGCGGCGAGAATTCCTTAGTTAATCCTTTATGGCTCGTTCTTAGCTATTTCATCGTTGTACTAGGGGAATTATGCTTGTCCCCTGTCGGACTATCGGCTACGACAAAATTGGCACCTTCCGCTTTCTCAGCCCAGACCATGAGTTTATGGTTCTTATCCAATGCGGCTGCCCAAGCGATAAATGCACAAATTGTTAAGTTCTATTCTCCGGCTACAGAGATGTTATACTTTGGTATCATTGGAGGAGCGGCAATTCTGCTCAGTATTGTGCTCTTCTTGTTCTCCTCAAAAATCCAGGGGTACATGAAAGGGATACAGTAAAAGAACGATGTCCTGATTTCGTATTTCTACGACAGTAATCCCTGTAATGGTCGAAAAACACAAAATGGCGATCCTCAAGTGAGGGTCGCCATTTTATGTTAGATCAGCAGATTCATCATTAATGGAACAGATCAAACACATTTAGTTGCATACAGCAGCTGATCATCGGGAGTCATATCTTTTAGTTTCAAGATTTACGAGCTCACTGGACGGCTGCTTTCTTGTCACATTAGAACAATGGATTCATTACTTTTGTTGCGCCATAGCCTCCTTGATCTTCGTCTGGGACTCTTCTTCTAGTTGTCTCAAAACGGTTACAACATCTTCTCCATCTGCGATTTTTTTCTCAGCGCTTTCCAGATCAACAAAGACATCCCAACGGCTTTTTCTATTCGTTGATACTCTTGTTAATTGATAATAAGCTTCTAAATTTTTCCCCTCATATTCTTCAAGATCCTTCGCATACTGTTTGTATAATTCTGGGTCGGATAATGGTGGAACTGTTCCGCCCGAGCGTACTTGTTGTAGCATTATTTCTGGTTCGAAATAAGCTTTTAGTACTTCAAGTGCTTCTTTCTTATGTTCACTGTAGTTTGCAATAATCATTGGGGTAGTCCCTGTTTCAGGCCCGCTATCGGGCATTCCTGGCCAAACCGGGAAAGGGGCCAACTCGAATGGTTTGAGATATTCTATATCCCCCCAACCATGAGCCAAAGTTATATTATTTCTAATGGCCATAGCGGCCCGTTTTTGTGCGAACGGATCATTTTCACCAGTATCTTTAATACCCGGAATGCTGTAATACCGTGCCATCATATCAAAGTACCTCTTAAATCCTTCTTCGTTATTAATCTGTACTTCGCCTGTCGTGGGATCAGTAGCTGTAACAGCAAACTGATTTCGGGCAAAACGAAGCAAACTCGGATCGAGGCCTATATATTGAACCCCGTCTCTAACCACCGTCATCTCTTGCGCCAAGTCCATCACTTCAGGCCATGTCATCGGTTTGTCTAAATCCGGGTAAGGTTGACCAAATAGATCGAAGATATCCTTATTAAAATATAAGGCTAAGTTAGTTGTCCCATCAGGAAGACCGATTAATTCTCCATTATCACTGTATGCTTGAAGCGATTCTATCATGGATGGATTAAACATCCCAATATCGAAATTTTCTTGTTCCATAAATTCATTCAGTGGATAAATGACTTCCAAATCTTGCAGAGCGAAAACGTTCTGATCAACGAACATATCCGGCTTGATTCCATTTGCAAATAATTCTTCGAATGTTTGCCTCGTCCCATCGGACGGAACGTATTCAATTTCTACATTGCCAAGATATTCTTCAATGGGATCGTAACGTTTATGAAAAGCTTCTTCTCCCCACTGATATGCAATAACTAATTTTACTTTTTCACCATCTTTAACCTCATTAACCTCATCAACTTTATTTTCTGCTGTATCCTTAGAACAGGAAGCAAATGTTAACATCATAATAAATGATACAAGCAAAAAACCTATTTTTTTGGCCACGGTAAATAACCTCCTGATATCACTCCTTTTATTATAAAGCGCTTACAATGAATTTCAGATTGTCTTGCAATAGAGCCTGATGCAACTTTATGGTCGGCGTCAATATTCAGTAATGTATTCCGTTGATAGCTGTAGCAGCACAAAAAGTCGAGCTGTATTAAATCGAAACCGCAGAATGCGTAATCAAGATCCCCCTTTCAATTTACAATTACATCCAATGGTATTACGAACCTTCGCTCCTTTCAATGTACCCGAAGAACATCTGAGTGTAGATTTGATACTTGTAATCATGATGGATCATTATTAAGGTATTAGCTAACATTGTTCCAACAAAAAAAAGCGTGAATCATCACGCTTTTCCAAGTTCAATTATTAGTGTGACACGAAACGAGTATTTACAAACTTCATGAAACAAGAACTAACATTGTGTTTAACTGAAACAGCGTATATCTATCAGCCCTCAAGACGGTTCTCCAAAGATTCAATTGCCAGTTTAAGCGCAGTTAAGCGGCGCTCATTTATTGTTTTTTGAGAACTACCTTCTTTTACTTTGGCTATCTGTTTTTCGATAGATGGAATGACACCTTGTAAAATATCTTTAGAAGTCAAAATGGTTTCCTCATCATAGAAAAAACCACTCTCATTCCAAACATCTTTGAGGCTTTCCAAACCAATTTTCACAGCATTTCTTCTCTTTAGGACAAGGGTGGTATTTGAACCTTTTTCGGTCATGCTAGTATAAGCATTTGATAGTTTATTTAAAGTCGACTCTAAAGATTTAATGGACAAATCTTGAATATCTTGGCTAACAGCCTTCATATTATAACTCTCCCTCAAGAAATTTTATGAGGTATAATTCAGGCTGCGTGAGAAACTCCGTAAAGCTACATAAATCCGAATACGTCTGATGCTCTACGTCATAACAGCCGATTAGGCCTTTTTTCTTCGGATTCCAAACTAACTGTAGATCGGAGTAGTTGTCGATATCGGCGGATAAACGCAGTAGTTTTTGCCTGCCAACTTTCATCTCAATCGTATCTGTCAATGTGAAAAAGTCGATATAATCGATTTCAAATTCATTTTGTGCCAGTTCAAGATGAAGCTTCTCTCCCGTAAGAAAACTGACCAGTTCATCGGATAATTTATATTTTTTCAGCTCATACCTCTTGTTTTCCACATTGTGAAAATCAATTGGCTCCAGTGATCTCAAATAGTCAGCCATGACGGTGTCCTTATTGCTGACCGCTATCGTATACGCCCGCTCACCACCCTTTTCTGTTAAAGTAACGTCCGCGCCATGTTCAATCAAAAATTTAACCATATTCAAATTACCCATACGTGCGGCCACGGTTAACGGGGACGCTTGATAAGGGTAGACCATATCCGATTTATTATAGTTGATGTCTACCCCAGTATCGAGCAAATACCTAATCGTCTTCAGATCATGATCCGATACGGCTTGACGCAATACGGGGCCGCCATGCTGCTTGATATCCAATCCCAACTCATGAATAAGCGGAATATTGTTTTTATTGCCATAGTAGGCCTGTGAGTAAGCGCCAGCCCCCGTATGATTGAATTTGTCCATCTCGGCTCCATGTGCCACAATGTATCGAATGACGTCTTCCTTGCAATATCGGACAGCCCTCAAAAAAGCGGGATTATGATGGACATTCAGGTTGACACCGTGCTCTACCAACAGTTTTACGACCTTCATTTGCTGCGAAACAAGCGCCAGATCCAGCGGACTTAACGTGATATACTTGCTTAGTACGATACCATCTTCAATGCTCCAGCCTGCTCCAATTGCAGTCTGTAAAGCCGGAATATCTCCTTGGTAAATATGCATAGCGATTTCCGGCAGCTCCTCGAACTTCCCGATATCTTTCAATACGATCATCCCAAACAACTCCTATATCTACATTAGTAGTTAATTTCTAATCAAGTTGCGAATCGAAGTTCCGTAGGTATCTTATTTCATTATAGTGATCGTTTTTCCTGAATCTACCTACTTATTTCCTATATTTAGGAGTTATATCAAATTCATTTCCTCATAAGAAAATAGGGTGTCTCTCCGTCTTTTCAAGACTCTGGGACACCCTTCTCTCGATCAACTTAGCATTATCTTGCTTCTCATTTCGAATTAAGTGCTCATATGATCGATCACTTATTATGCTCCAATGCTGTATTCTGGGACATCAGCTGGCTTCACAAGCGCCTTCTTCTCCCAAGCCCGACTTTTCCAGCGAAGCAGCATGATGAGCCCACGAAGCCATTCGTCAATCGTAAAAGCAATCCATACCCCAAATAACCCGATTCCCAAATGAACTCCAAGGATATACGCAAGCGGCACTGAGACTCCCCACATCGAGATGACGCCCATCATGACGGGAAAACGTGCGTCCCCCGCAGCACGCAGTGAATTGATAATTACAATATTGAAGGTCCGGCCGGGCTCAAGCACAATGGAAAGCAAGAAAATACTCGCTCCGAGTGCGATAATATTGGGGTCATCCGTAAACATGCCGACCAACTCATGACGGAATATTGATGCCGTACCGACAATGGCAAGCGTTAAAACAAAGCTGATCCTCACGCTTTTCATGAGTCTCTTGTAGGCCTCTTTCATTTCTCCCGCACCTACCATTTGTCCCACAATAATCTCTGTTCCTGCCCCAATAGCCATCGCAAGCGCCATAAAATAGTTCGATACGTTCATCACGTAAACATGAGTGTTTAAAGCCGTGAAGCTAATCATATTAACAAAGCTCATGATCATAAGGTACTGCGACTGCCAAGCGAGATGCTCCCCTGCAGCAGGCAATCCAACACTTATAATCTGCTTTACATAGGAACCGTTCCAGGTAACGTAATCCTTGCGTCGAATTGGCGCAGGAACCCGGCGGTACAAAATGAAAAACAGGACGAAGATACCAAGCAAACGACTTACGACCGTTGATATCGCTGCCCCCGTCACGCCCATTTCTGGAAAACCTAGGTTTCCAAAAATGAGGAGATAATTACCTACGACGTGGATTAGATTAACACCAAGCGTCACGTACATAACACTCTTCGTATGACCGCTCGAGCGGATCACCGACGAAACCGCATAAGATAGCGCTTCAATCCAAATGAAGCCGCCGATAATTTTTAAATAGTGGCTTGCGATTCCGATTTGATCTGGATCCAGATTCATCAGCACTAAGAGAGACTCTCCAAAAAAGACGAGCAGGATGCTGATGAGTATTCCGAAAATCAGGTTAATCGAAATCGCCAACGCCGCGATACGACTCGCCTCTTTCTCTCGCCGAGCGCCGATATACTGGGAAACCGCCACGCTGGTTCCGATTCCGACAAATCCGAACATCATAATACAGAAGAAAATAATTTCATTGGCCAAGCCTACGGCGCCTGTCGCCTTGTCGGATATACGGCTTAACATAAACACGTCCACCGTACCAAGCATCATCCGAAGTACAGAATCGATGAAAATGGGCCAAGTAACGGCAAACAAGCTGAGTTTTTTCCATGATGGAATTTGATCTGTTAGGGTCACGTTGTTCAAGCTCCTATTATGTCTATTTTTTTCGCTTTCCCCAGTTTATATCCCGTAAGAAAAAACGTCTATCGTAAATATTCAAATTAAGGAAATACAGCTAATTTAAAATATTTCATGATAAACCTTATTATTTCTTCTATGTACATCGTCATAGCAAAGAAGCCGCCTCTTGGCGGCTTCTTAAGCTTGTATGTTCTTGTCCTCCGACAGGTTCATGCGTCTACAGATTCTCTTAAAATTTCCTATAAATATTCTACTTCATCCATTTCAAAATAAATCGGATTACAACAGGTATCTCCCTGTAACCGACTGCTTCTCATGAATGATCTCCGAAGGTGTGCCCTCAAATACCACTTGACCACCCTTGCTGCCACCATCCGGGCCCATATCGATGATCCAATCTGCTTGGCTGATCACATTGAGATTGTGCTCGATGACAATCACTGTATTGCCAGCGTCCACAAGCCGGTTCATGATCGCCAGCAAGTGACCGATATCCGACATATGAAGGCCGGTCGTCGGCTCATCCATCACATAAATGCTGCCTTTCTTATGCAGCTCGCTTGCTAGCTTGATACGCTGGCATTCCCCACCCGAGAGTGTGCTGAGCGGCTGGCCCAGTGTAATATAGTTCAATCCCACATCGCTCATAGCCTGAAGTTTGCGTACAACCTCTTTCAGTTCGAAAAATTCCAGTGCTTGTTCCACTGTCATCGACAGCACCTCAGCAATCGACTTACCGTTCAGCTTGTATTCGAGCACCTCATCTTTGAACCTTCTGCCCCCGCATACGTCGCATGGCAGCTTCACACTGTCAAGGAATGAAAGGTCTGTATACACAACGCCAAGCCCTTGGCAGTTATCACAAGCTCCTTTGGAATTGAAGCTGAACAAGCCTTGGTTCACCTTGTTCGCTTTAGCAAACGCTTTACGTACGTCATCCATAATGCCCGTATAGGTCGCAGGATTCGATCGTGTGGATACGCCCACTGCCGATTGATCGATAACAATCGCATCCGGATGCTGGCTTAGAAATACTTTATTGATCAGTGTACTTTTGCCTGAACCGGCTACACCTGTAATCACTGTCAGTACTCCGGTTGGAATATCAACGCTTACATGCTGTAGGTTATGTAAGGTGGCATCCTTAATGGACAGCTTACCGGACGGCTGCCTGCAATCTTGCTTCAACTGGAGTGGTTGTTTCATATGAGAGCCGGTCAGCGTACCAGATTCCAGCAAGCCTTCGTAGCTTCCTTCATACATGATGGTGCCACCTCGACTACCGGCGTGAGGTCCGACGTCAACGATATGATCCGCCAACTTAATCACATCGGGATCATGCTCAACAACAATCACGGTATTGCCTTTGTCGCGCAGCTTTTGGAGCAATTCATTTAACCGATGCACATCGCGAGGATGCAAGCCTACGCTTGGCTCATCAAATATGTAAGTGACATCCACCAAGCTGCCGCTCAGGTGCTTCACCATCTTAACGCGCTGCGACTCGCCGCCGGATAATGTATCCGTCTCTCGATCCAGTGTTAAATAATCGAGTCCGATATCGACCAAATGCTGTAATCGTTCCGTCAGCGATTTGATGACCGGCTCGGCGATCGAGTCGTCAATCTCCCGAACAACACGGATGAGCTGACCGACCTCCATGGCGGACATCTCTGCTATGTTATATCCATTGATCCTGCAATTGAGCGTTGCCTGACTGAGTCTTGCGCCGCGACAGCTGGAACAAGTACCCTCGGATATGAACGGCATAACCGCTTTCTGTGTGCGTTCAGACTTCGTCTTCACATCCTGTTTGATATATTTGTTGGTGAACTTTTCAATGACGCCTTCCACCGTAATATTCGTTGCCTTACCAGCAAAATCCATCTTTACTTTTCTTGCTTTAGCGTACAAAAGTTGTTCCAGTTCTTCATCCGAATAATCGCTCAACTTCTTGTCTGGATCAAAGTCCCCCGATTGAAGAACCATGTTCCATTCCCAGCCGCCCACAGCATAGTCTGGCAGCAAAATGGCCCCTTCATTTAACGACTTGGTCATGTCCAGAGCCTTGCTCATGTCTACGCCAAGTTTACGGCCCATTCCATTACACTCGGGACACATTCCCTGCGGATCGTTAAATGAGAACATATTCACTGGTCCAACATAAGGCTGACCTACTCTAGAGAAGAGAAGACGGAGTATAGGAGATATATCAGTAATCGTGCCCATCGTGGAATGGGAACCTCCACCCAGCCGCTTTTGATCGACAATAACAGCCATGCTTAGGTTTTCTATTGCATCCATGTCCGGCTGCGGAACACGTGGCAGAAAAGTACGCACAAACATGCTGAAATTCTCATTCAGTAAACGAGTTGATTCTGCAGCGATCGTATCAAAGACGATCGAGGACTTGCCGGATCCAGATACCCCTGTGAAGATCGTAATTTTCTGCTTAGGAATTCGTAAGGATACGTTCTTGAGATTGTTCTCTCTTGCAGCCGTGATGATAATATACTGTTTATTCGACTCGTCCATTATCAAAATCCTTTCGATTCATTGTTCCAACCTTTGAAAAAAAAGCGTTCATATATCCTCCTTTTTTTTGTGGTCGAGCATATACTCCTCGAATCGATCTAAACGTTCTTCCCACAGGATACTGAAAGAATCGAACCATTCATCCAGCTCTTGGAATGGAGCGGCTTCGAGGCTATATATTCGCTGTTGTGCCTTGCTTCGGGATCTTACTACCCCAGCCTCGCCCAATATACGTAAATGACGAGATACATGTGGTTGGCTAATGCCTAACGCTTCGACGATTTCTCCCACGGATCGTGGGCCTTTTTTTAATAATTCAACGATGTTAAACCGATTCGGTTCGGCGATTGTAAGTAATGTTAATTGTAGATCTGTCATATTCATGCTATTAATATACACTTGTATATATATAATCGTCAATGTATACTCTCTCAACAACTTCGCCCAGGACTTTTAATGTTTTGGTGTGAATGGCGTGAATACAGTTGTTAATTTAGTATTGAACTGATAACTCTCTCTTAAACATCTAAAAAGAGCAGGCTACTACAGCCTGCTCTTAGAACGAATCATTACATGTTTTAAATTTAAATATGATTCATCAACTCGTTTGTCTTTAATGCGCAGAAGGCTTTTATAATTCAACCTCAACAAAATGTATTCAGCGCCTCATTGTTAGTTATCAAGTTTGCGAGTACCTATCCATTTCACCATCTCAGGATCGCGATGAGAAAAGAACAGACTTTCTTTGTTATCTAACTTCATAATCGACTCCATATCTTCTTGGCTTATTTCAAAATCAAAAATACTGAAGTTTTCGAGAATTCTCTCTTTACGAACAGTCTTTGGAATCACAACAATTTCTCTTTGTGTTAACCAGCGTAAGACCACCTGAGCAACGGACTTATTATATTTTTGTGCTATAGATACCAATAATTCATTTTGGAATAAGTTATTTTTCCCTTCAGCAAAAGGCGCCCAGGATTCAATCTGGACTTTGTTCTCTTTCATAAATTTTACATTTTCAATTTGCTGGTTGAATGGATGAGTTTCAACTTGATTTACCGCGGGAACGACTTCATTATGAATAATTAAATCGATCAGACGATCCTCATGGAAGTTACTAACACCAATTGCACGGATCTTACCTTCACGATACAATTCCTCCATAGCACGCCAAGAACCATACACATCACCAAATGGCTGATGAATTAGATATAGATCTAAGTAATCTAGTTGTAATTTTTTCAGTGATTTTTCAAATGCTTTTTTTGTACGCTCATAACCAGTGTCCTCAACCCAGAGCTTTGTAGTAATAAATAGTTCCTCTCTTGCCACTCCACTCCGTTTGATGGCTTTTCCAACTGCTTCTTCATTAAGATACGAAGCCGCTGTATCAATCAACCGGTAGCCTGCCGTAATTGCATCATAAACGCTTTGTTCACATTCATTTTGATCAGCAATCTGAAAAACTCCAAAACCCAGTATAGGCATCTCAATTCCATTGTTCAATACTACTTTTTGCATGTATTAAACCTCCTATTTGTAAAAATATGTTTGTAGTCGCCAATATCTTCATTCCACCAGGCATGACTACCACTCCAATACCTTCACCCTTCTCCAACTCTCACATTTTTATTATGAACTAGATGATTAAGCTATCGTTATAATAAACCTGCCAAATGTTTGCCTAATCCTCTCATATCATAGAAATAAACGAATGTTGTGATAACACCTATATAGTAGGTGATAATTATAGATGAAGACGTCTCATATCACCGATAAAATAAAGGCTATGTTATGTCTTATTGTTGATTATCAACCAAAAGAAAAACCGTCCTTCTATAAGGGCGGTTTTAATACGTTAAAGTTAACCCGTACGTTCAATAAACTAAAGTAAATCTATAAGCCTTTTGCAAATCGAGTCGACTCCGTTGTTTGAGGTGTCAATAACAATATCCGCTCCTCCTTCCAAGATAGGTAATACGCTTCCGTAACTTGCTATAACTTTTTCCACTTCCTCGGGACTCTTACCATAATTATTTGATGTCCTGTTGTTTATTCTTTCGAGCATCACGTTAAGTTCGACCTTCAGTAGAACCACATAATCGAAATGCTCATAGAATTTTCCTTGGTTTGAATAAATTCCTGCGATAAACAGATGGGAATCCCTGTACTCCTCCAACAGGTTCGTTATTTTTTCTTCATCCAAAACCACTTCTCCGTAATCTTCTTCTTTTATGTAGCCGTAGTCCGTATCCACAACATTGTATCCCATTATCTTTAACTCCTCTAACACGGTTGACTTACCTGTTCCTGATAAGCCTGTAATAAATATTGTTGCCATACTCGCACCTCCAGTGTATTTTGATATACGACAAATCAAGGTAAACGACAAGAAGTACAATATTGATTTCAATTGCCCAATATCTCAAAAGTAAGCCATACGTCGAAGTTTGGTGCTTGTTTCCTTTACAGAAAACAGCCCTGAAGTCACCAACATGTTTTTCTTATTCGACGTTGTCTTCTCATATTCCTTACTGTCGAGATAGCGGAACCATACCAGGTAATGCTACAAATACATGGTTGCTTGTCTTCACTGTCCAAGCCCTTAGCAAGTTTTATCAGATCCTTTAAATCCACAGGGAAATCAGCTCCGAGCGATATGACTACCCTCATTATAGAACAAACGTTCGAAAAATTTGGATATCAACAATCAAGATAAACAATGCCAAAATAAAAAAGCCGCGATATTCGCGACTTTATAAGATATTCATCTAAATAAATTTGTAATCATGTTTATGATTCTTTGGCCTGTGTTCACTTCTGTCAGGGTAACATCCCACATCACAACATTTGTGTTCATATTTGATCCCTCGCCTAAGAGTTTGATGGTCAGTTCGGTTACGCCCTTCAGAGAAAACTGAAAAGAGTCCGGCTGATGCTCTTCTCCCAAACTGATGGAATATATCTCAGATCCGTCTGCGATAAAGCAGATTTCATTTCTCTCATTGCTTACAGGATCGTCAGGGCCTGTTATGGCGACATAGCCTTCCAACTTTGCATAGTTCCCGTTTAATAGATAAGAAAATTCATTGTTTTTACTGTTATTTTCTTGACTGTAAAGATTAATTTGAGGTTCTACCATGGTCGTACCTGCAGTAAAGGCTGTCAGACTTTCATCCCATTGTACAGCTCCATCCTTGATCGGAAGCGCATTGAGGGCAACGACTTCTCCATCCACGTGATCAAAATAATAATTAATGCTTCCAACGACAAGAAACATTCCTGAAGAAATAACAATCGCTGTAATTACGATTCTTATCATTCCTTTAAATGTACCCCGATATAGTTTTACGATGTGCTGCGACCAATATCCGACTGCAGCTCCTAGCGTATTTATGATAATGTCGTTAATATCGAACGCTCCTAAGCGGGAAAACATTTGAATTAACTCTATTACTGTAATGCTTAGCATAAATAAACAGATAAATCGGGTAAAATTGCAACGATACAAAAGCGGGATGACTATTCCAAAAGGGATAAAAGCGAGAAAATTCCCTAAGTCAAAGAACCAAATTTGAAAGTCTCTCCCCATGGGAAAATGCAAAGGAATACCCTCAAATGTTAAATAGTATCTTAGTCCTTGCTCACCATTCAAAGAGGATCTATTGAAACCTAGGAATAAAAAAAATAAGGTTAATATCGTGTATAACCCCAACAGCATGTGGACGATTTTTCGTGACTTTCCTTGATACATAATTACACCTTTTCTTCTCTATAAATATCTCTACTAAATATTATGCTAAAGTTTCACGGCCAGCAAGACCATCGTGAAAATGGCCGATTGCACACCCATGTAAAATAATCAATCAGAATATTCTCTAACTTTGCACAGTATGATTTTGATGACTATGTCATACTCCAAGGGGGAAAGTAATTTGGTTCAAAAAGAAAACAGCAAAATAATATGGGGATGGTTTATGGCCTTTATAGCGCTATGTTGGCTTTTAAGTACTTCAACTGTTAGCGCCTCAGAAACCGACACCTCATCGATCAGTGAAGCTGCTGATAACATAATCGAAGGTTATGCATTGTCAGCAAGTGCATTAAGTACTGGCGGAGTCCCGATTACTAACATTGTGAACAATGGCGGTAATTATGGATCGAGCACAATTAATAAAGCGATTGATGGAGATCCGTCCACGCATTGGGAGACAGGTACACCGAATTCCTCCACCTTTACCAACACGGTTACCGTAACCTTCGATCAGGTGCACACCTTATCAAGAATCGAATACCTCGTTCGACAAGGTGCCGATTGGAAGGGATTCCCTTTCCATTATAAACTGTATTCTAGTTTGACCGACACAGGCGAGAACTTCACCTTGTTCAAAGAAGACACCTACATGTCAGCCATCGGCACATCCATCGAATTTGAATTCCCCCAAACTGATGCCCGCAGAGTCCGCATGGAGTTCATCCAAGCGAAAGAGGATTGGGCCAGCATTGCAGAGATCTCCTTCTACCAGCCGGATGCTTTCTTAGATGCATTTAAGCAGGTCTTCACGGATAAAACCTACTCGAAATTAACTCCAGCCTACAACAATACATCCTCTATTCAAAATTTAATAAACATGGCAGTCGGTCACCCTAATGAGAGCAACTGTGTGCCGATTCTAAATGACGCGCTCACTCTCGTTAATCAACCAACGGCGTTTGATAATAAGATTTACACCGCTATACAGCGGGGCAATATTAATCAAGAGGCCAGTCGTGGTCAGATGGATTCGAGACATACCGTGGTCCCTACTGGCTACTACGTCACCCCTGGCGAGACGATTCGCATCTATGTAAATGCTGACTATGGCGGCATCCTCCCGCAGCTTGTGTTGGGGCAGGCATTGACTAACGGAGGCAACTGGGCAAGTTGGATTAAAGTTTACGATCTAGTGCCCGGTATCAATATCATCAAGGCTCCCCCTTTAGCCGTAGATGACACGGATGGAAGTAAGATTAGACCGGCAGCAATCTATTTGCAAAACCAAGCATATCCGAATCAGCAGCCTTATGTGCCGCAGATTCGTCTTGTAGGCGGTACAAAGTTCCCGATGTATGTTCATGGGAAAACGAATATAAACGATTTCATGTCGGAGCTCACAGCATACGTGAATAACGTGGAAAACAACGACCTGTATTTCGATTATGACGCTATTGTCAATTCGGGACAACCGCCTAAGTTCTACAATATTATGGAGCTGGTAACCGATAATACCATCACGACAACAAGTGCGAGAGCCGCCTTGGAGGGACTGAACGAACAGTTTGCCGCTAAAGGACAGACCATAGCGGATACCGCAGAGACTTGGGAGAGATTCTATCGAGTCATGAACGAATATTCAGGATATGAAGCCAATGACACTAATCCTGTTCACCAAACGCCGAATAGTATGATGATGTCAAGATTGTTCACTAAGGGTGCTCATGCTTGGGCTGGCGGCGGAATTACAGGATATCAAGCCTATGACGACTTGAATAATGGTCCGCGTACGGGCGGATTTGCCAAAGAGTTGATTCAGGTGGCCGGTCCCGGAGGAGGCTGGGGAGAAGCGCATGAATGGGGGCATATTTATGACAACCATGCTATTGAAATCGCTGAGATTACGAATAATATGTACTCCTTGCGGATGGAGCGCGAGTTCGACATACCTTCAAGATTAGTTCAGGAAAACCGCTGGGATACCATTAGGAGATTCAATGAGGGCGAAGCTGTAGAACTCAGTGTATTTGAACAAACGGCAATGCATTATCAGCTAGAGATGAAATACGGTTTAAATACTTTATATCCGCTAGTGAACCGATACTTACGTGAAGAATCGTTAAAGGGTACATTTGCTGGATTAGACAAATGGCAGACAATGGCGGTTGCGATGAGTAATGTCATAGGCGTTGATGTTACCCCTCATTATGCGCACTATGGCAAGTCCATGGATCTTCCTAAAGTTCGTGATCTGGTAAACGGACTACCTGTACTTCAAGATAAAACATGGCTAATAACCGACCAGTCCCGTACACTCGGGACATTCGTCAACGGAGATAAACCGCAAATTACATCGGTTGACCGCTTTGACGTAGGTGTACAGCTGACTTTTGGAATAAATGAGCCCCAGAATACAGTGCTTGCCTATGAAATTTTCCGCGATGGTGAATTGCTCGGGATTACCTACGGCTCGACCTATGTAGATACTACAGCAGAGACTAATCAGGTTTATGAATATGAAATTATTGCATATGATGGCAAAGCTGTCGCTTCTCCGAAGAGTGATAAATACCGACTTCGCGGAAAAACGGCTTCTATCTTTGCTGCAGACTGGACATTCACCGCTTCACCTTCTGCACAATCGGCATTTCCGCTGACGAATGCTTTTGACAAGAATACTGGTACCTTCTTTGAATCGCTTAAGCAAAGCGGCAACAAGACCATTACCATTGATATGAAGAAAGAGTTCTATATCAAAGGTTTTTCCTATGTGGCAAGACCGTTCGATCAATGGAATGAAGGTATGATGAACACCTTCAACTTCTACGTCAGTCAGGATGGAACGAACTGGACGAAGGTAATTAACAATGGCACGGTGTCGAACCCGAATGCCAGAGGAAACAACTACAACAATATTAATCTACCCGTCATTACTAAAGCTAGGTATGTAAAGCTGGAGTCCCTATCTGTCCTGGAAGGTACCGCGCTTGCGATAGCAGAACTCTCGATCACAGGCAGCGAGACATTGTTCGACCCGAACGGCACATACAAAATCATTTCAAAATCCAGCGGCAAAGCGATCGGCGTGCAGAATGGCGCCACGGGCAACGGTTCTCAGGTTAAGCAGTTCACTTACATTAACAATGACAGTCTGCATTGGAATATCGTTCAGAATCCAAACGGTACTTACAAGTTCGTCAATAAGCTGAACGGTAAAGTGGCGGATGTGAACGGTAACTCGACAGCGAACGGCGCGAATATAATTGTGTACGCCGATTCAGGAACGGCTAATCAACAATGGATACTTTCTTCAGATGTGCAGGGTTATTACACAATCACCAGCCAGCATAGCGCCAAAGTCATGGATGTTAACGCCAATTCTATGCTGGATGATGCGAACATCATTCAATACACGCCTAGTGGAGCAAATAATCAACAATGGAGTATCGTGCGAGTGGATTAAGGACTGTAAAAGGGGTCAATTAGCCGCTATCCAGCTGATCTGGGTCTTTTACTCGCAAAGTTCCATTTCCCAACATATATCGAAAAAAGATAGGAAGAGCTAGCCCTTTCTATCTTTTTTTGGTGCCTGGACAAACATGGACCAATAGAATCTAATGATTCGGTAAGTATCTATACTTTTCAAGGTCAATCAAGCCATTCTCACCGGGTATAATTCCTTCTTCACTTAAATAGACAATCTGCTTGAAGTGAGACTCATCATCCTTAATTGCAATTTCCCCTTTAGCATTAACTACCCGATGCCACGGTAGTTCATATGCTCTACTCATGGAATGCAGAATTCTTACGACCTGCCTCGCTCCTCTTGCGCTACCAGCCAGTTGAGCGATTTGACCATATGTCATAACATAGCCAGGCGGGATTTTTTTTATAATATCGATCACTCTTGCCGTAAATGGATTCATTAGCTCACATCCTCTTGATAAGTCAATCTATCTGTTTATAAGCCCACCACTCAAACCATGTATTCACCCATAATAAGCTCAATATCGTATGGAGTAACCCCATTCTCTACAGAGAATATTACATCGGCCTGATCCGCTGTATCAACGTGCTCGCCTCTTGCCTTGGCATGAAGCATGAACAAGTCGTACAAGTCCGGCTTCCGTAAAGTCGTCATAGCTTTACCCATCAGAACTATCCCTTTCTGGTTACCCTCTACATTATTGTAGTAGTAAGGAAGTCTTGTCAGAGATAAGTCTGTCCAGATGACGGTACGCTCTACCAGGTCCAGAATAACAGGAATCGCAATCTTCGAATCCGCAGCAACATCGATTTTATTGCTCACCGTAGAAGGCTCGAATATTTCACCAGAGCCAGGCTTCTTCCGCATCATCCATCCCACGAAGCACTCCGGCAGGTTACAATACGGCTGATCCGTAAAGGAATGCAGACTCGCCACAATGTAGCGCCCCCCATACCCAACGATGGATGGAATGTGCAGATCAATAAATTCGCATGCTCCTTGCGGTGCAGCTACGATATCTCCACTGTGAACGGCTCGGTAATGGGACGATCGCAGATTCGTATATGAAATATGCTCCACATAATTCCAATCTTGATCATACATGACGGCAGACAGGTCAATATCGACACGACCTGTTGGTTCACCGTTCACATTCCCCTCTCTCCACCAGTTGAAGAAGCGAATTGTATCCCCCTCTGCCAGCGGAACACGGCTTCCTCGTACAATCGTATGTAGTGCTTTACTTGCCGATCTTTGGGAGAACGGCACATGATAGTCCTTCAATCGCTCATCGACATAAACCTTTCCCAGAGGTGGCAGCGCTGAGAACCGCTTGATAAGCACCTGCTCACATACTTGCATGATATCATGACATACTTTTTCATGAATATCTTCAAGGGTGTTAGGAACAACAAAGGCTTTGGCCACATTCCCCTTTGGAAAAAAGACACGCGAGCTTTCTGGCTTTCCAGCCTTTAATCGGTTGGCAAAATGATTCTTTACTTGCAGTAACACGGGTGTCGATACTTGCTCTGCCACTTCGCCGAATGCCATCACAACGTATTCCGTATGTTCCGTTGACCTTAATACCTGATCCAGTCTTCTTGCGAATTCGCCTGGACGCTGCATCAACAGATCAATGACATCCCAGACCAAGTAGTCATACTGAAGCGCGAGCTCTAGACGTCCGTTATAAGTTGTAAAGGGTTTATTATTACGCAATATATCAAAAGCTTCCTCGCAGCGTTTAAAGCGATGCTTATATTCGGAAGGATGTAGAATTTCTCCTAATCGAATCCAGCGATTCTTATATCTCAGCATATCTTCCGTAATGGAATGACACTGCTCTAGCAATCCAAGCAGCAGACGTCTCTCAGATCGTTTAAATTTACGGAAGCGCGTAACCTCTGCTAAGCTGACATCGCCACCTGACCAAGCAACAGCCAGACGAAGAACATCCGTAGCTGTCTTAAAGTATCGTCCGATTCGATCCAGGTTTGCCTTTTCATGCTTCACTAATGAAGCTACCACAAAGCCCACATTCTCTTTAAGCGGTATTTCTGACGGGAGAATATAATCCAGATCATCCGGGTCTATATATTCAATAACTGCATCGATATCAGCTTGATCGGTCTGTGAGATCGATACCTTGGCCTGTATAAGCTGGCGAATCATGCTGTGAAACTCCTCTATACTTCCAAGATCAATCAACTTCAGATTAACCTTATCTTGCAGTCGCGGTCTGTCTTTAGATTCATAGGCCAGCAAGTCCCCAGTCCAATAATGATACATCGCATTGAGATAAAGTTCCGCATCATCCGCCTCCATCACCTGTACCGGAAAGTCAGGATACATCGGCTCATACTTTACATGCGCTCCTACCATCACCCTTAAATCTGCAATAAGCTGGACATATAACACTTCGAACTGCTCCTTGGACAAGGCACGCATGACATTCAATAATTTATAAGACAACGTAAACCCTAGCGTTTCGATATTGTTCATCGCTGTTGCCAGATATGACTTCGGGAGCCGATCTGGCTCAGGATGTTCATTAACAATTAGTTTAGCCGTTCTTCTTAAGTAGATCGTATTAATTATCATAAAAAGAGTCCAGGAAAGCCATATCCCTATTTTTCACCAATTAAATAGAAGGAAGGAATATGATAGCCTGGACGCCTCCTCTCTGATATAGAAGTCCTTCAGGAAAGCTGCGACCCTAAATCACTAAATTGAGTTAGAAGGAAGAACCGCAATAGCCTGAAGGTCAAAACTCACGTCTGTGTAACCGAACTTTGATGTACTGATCATCCCATACTCCAAAGTGATCCAACAGGGCGAAAGTATTACGACTATGAAAAAGGAGCTACTTATGCCTGATCAGGAATGAAAATGAGAGGTTATCCCTGCTTCTAGCTACAGGAATAACCTCTCTATTTGTTCTTACAGAACCTGAAATAGCCGCTCTGCATGTCTCTGAATATATTTATACAACACGAAACTTACCAAGGTCATTAGTAGTGCAATGACAAGCAATATCAGATTTGCATTCATGTCAGATAGAAGCATAGATAATCCAATTGGAATAAATAGACTGATAAAGCTAACTAGCATCGATACCATAACGGCTGCACTCTGTTTGATGGCTGTAACTTCATTTGTCCATGTGAAATTAGGCAACTTCAAGTTAACAAGCACACCAATCAAAGCTGAATAGAAGGCATAAATGCCTGGAATCACAAGCAACAGCAAGCTCTCCATCCATCCCGTACCTAAGGAGATGATGAGCATCACGCAGCTTATAAACATAATCGGTAAGTTCATTGTAAGATTGACGGCTACTTTACTGAACAGAATGGTGGATTTCGATACAGGTGAGCTTTTTAAGATCCATAAGTGATTCCCCTCCAGAGAAATGGAGCATGAGGTTGTACAGCTCATGACAATAAACAAGGAAACAAAAAGCGGTGCCAACCTGCTCAAATAATCTGATAATTGCGGGATATCAAGAAATTGTTCTAATGTCTCCGGGCCAACGAACAATAAAGAGATGGACATCACTAGTAACAAGACCATGCCTATGCTTGTATTCAGCACATATAAAGAAGAACTCATATATCGGCGAAGCTCCTTCTTATACAGGGCACGAAACGGAGATGAGATTCTCAGCTCCTTCATTTGATACTTACTTCTAGCATGAGAGGTCGTTAAGCCAGTATGAATGGCTTTAAATCGGGTCCCAAGAATATAGGTAAACATCATAAAGACAAGCACCGAAATCGCTATAAATAGCAAGAGCGAATCCATCTGATAGGAGCAGACCGCATCAACATACATCGCTGTAAGAGGATACAGCTTAAATATCATATCGGCTAGTTGTGTACTCATGTCCCTAAGAAGCTGCTCATTTCCTTTCATGCTGAACGAACCGAGCATAAATGCAATAATCACCGCAAAAGTTAACACGAGGCTGACGAATCGGCTTCCCTTAAATCGTGAGGAGAACCAGCTAATGAGTGCACCAATAATGGTTGCAGCAATGATAGGAACTAACGGAATAAATACAAGCGTTATCAGAAAACACACATAATAGAGTGCACTCGGATTTACTTTAATGGCATACACGATGCCTGCCGGCACCATCACGATTAAACTGAAAAACAAATTGAGCACATAGAGCTGAAGTACGCGGCTCGCTACAACATCACTCGTTCTTATAGGCAGTGACATGACTAAGTCATAATCTTTAAAGCCAAATAATACATCGCCCGCCTTATAGATTGTAGTGAAAAAAGCTACAACCGAGGTAGCTGCCATCATTATAGCAAGCAGTAGATCCATTCGCCCTATTTGTTCGAAGGTCAAAGACATTCCATAACTGTAGATAAATGAAACTCCTGCGATAACAACCATACTCAGTAGCATAGCAATGCACAGCAGAATCCATTTTCGTCTTTCCTTCACATCATGGGTATGCAGTGCCTTATTTATGCCAAAGGAAGATAGTAACTGTATTCTGGTTAATTCCCATATATTAATCATTGTTAATCAGCTCCAGGAATACATCTTCTAGACTATGATCACCTTTAACATCTTCTGTCTTCCCATGAGTAATTAATTTCCCAGCCTTGATAATCGCAATCTTATTACACAGCTTCTCTGCTACATCTAGCACGTGAGTGGAGAAGAAGATCGCACTGCCGTTTCTACACAGCTCTGCCATGATTCCTTTTAATGTGTGCGCCGCTTTAGGATCGAGGCCGACAAAAGGCTCATCAAGAACAAGCAGCTTCGGCTGATGAATAAGAGCCGATATGATCGCTAGCTTTTGCTTCATACCATGCGAATAGGATGAAATCATATCACCTAAATGAGGTGTAATCTGAAATTCATCGCTGTACTTTTGAATTCGTGCCTCACGATCCGCTTTGGTTACGTTATAAAGATCAGCAATAAAATTCAAGTATTGTATACCTGTTAAGTGTTCATAAATATCCGGGTTATCAGGGATATATGCAGTCACCGCTTTGCAGGCAACGGGATCTTTACGGATCGAGATGCCGTCAATTTCAATCTCACCTTCTTCAAAATCTAGAACGCCCACGACGGACCGAATCGTCGTTGTCTTCCCTGCGCCGTTATGGCCGATAAAGCCGTAGATGTCACCTCGCTCAACCACTAGATTCAAATCGTCTACTGCTTTTTTGCCACCCTTGTAACTCTTCGTAAAATGCTTGATCGTAAGCATTCCCTCACCCTTTTCTTGAAAATTACCTATAATACGTTCAGCCTAATCAGAACGTTCAATGAGGAAACCTGTAAAAACACACCATTCAATTATTTTGGATTCGAACCCATAAGCTGAGTATAAAGTAGCGCATTCCAGTTAATGACTTGATCCGTATAGTCATATATAATAAATGGATAATCACTAATTATTGAGGAGGAACATCCTTGGACTCTACTTTGAAAATGTTAAAAGCTCTAACCGACGCCAACGGCGTTCCAGGCCACGAAGATGAAGTACGCGACGTTATGCGTGAGTACATAGCTCCTTATGCCGATGAAATTACGACAGATCATCTCGGAAGCTTGATCGCCAAAAAAACAGGTACAGACCCCGATGGCCCTAAAATTATGGTTGCCGGACACTTGGATGAAATCGGCTTCATGGTGACTCGAATTGACGATAAAGGCTTCATCTACTTTCAACCGCTCGGCGGCTGGTGGGAGCAAGTGATGCTAGCGCAGCGGGTGACCATAATGACGCGTACCGGGAATATTCCTGGCGTGATTGGATCAAAACCACCGCATATTTTATCGCCTGAAACACGTAATAAGCCAGTTGACAAAAAAGAGATGTTTATCGATATCGGCGCAGAAAGCAAAGAACAAGCTACAGAGTTCGGTGTTCGTCCTGGCGACTCCATCGTACCGGTATGCGAATTTACCGTAATGAAAAATGAAAAAATGCTGATGGCCAAAGCATGGGACAACCGCATTGGCTGCGCCATTGCGATCGATGTACTGAAGCAATTGAAAGATGCTGAGCATCCGAATACCGTTTATGGTGTTGGTACTGTTCAAGAGGAAGTCGGCTTACGCGGAGCGAAAACGGCTACCAATGTAATTCAGCCGGATATCGGTTTCTCGGTTGACGTAGGCATCGCCGGCGATACGCCAGGTATAAGCGAAAAAGACGCCATGGCTAAAATGGGTAAAGGACCGCAAATTCTCATTTATGACGGATCGATGATCTCCCATCGCCGTCTACGCAACTTTATTACCGACACTGCGGATGAGCTCGGCATTCCTTATCAATTCGACTATGTTGCTGGAGGCGGCACCGATGCGGGCGCCATTCATGTGACAGCTGGCGGTGTACCGTCGCTTGCGATTTCGATTGCAACGCGATACATTCATACGCATGCTGCGATTCTACACCGTGATGATTTCGAAAATGCCGTGAAGTTGATCACCGAAGTAATCAAACAATTAGATAAAGATAAAGTGAAGGAAATTACTTTCGGGCAAGTGTAAAGAAGAATTACACGCCGTTTTAGTCCTTTCGTAAAATGTAACTAATAAAAAGGTAGCCGATCAATACGATCAGCTACCTTTTTGTTTCTCCGCATTCTACTTTCCTAGAGTCTTAAACTATAAAACTCTGGGTAAATACGAATAGTAAAAATAAAAATAAGCCCAGACTAAACCAGCCTTGTAGCTTTCTTTTTTTCTGAAATTTTTCTAATGCTATCAATAAAGTTGTTAACCCTAACGATAAAATCATTAAAGGTTGATAATCAAAATTACTTGAGATGAGTCCATAAAGGCCTAGTGCAATTGTGATAATTGAGAATAGAATCCTTAAAAACATTGACAAGAGTTATTTCTCCCCTTTTCAATTTTTTCCATATTATAACATGCGCGTGAAGTTAACTTTATAACAATATAAAAAAGACTGCTGAATAACTTTTGACTAGAAAAGTTACTAAACAGCCTATTACTACTTTAGGATACATCCTCATCATCAGGTATACAAATTCTAGAAACGCTCTACTGCATCCAAAAAACGGCCATCCATCAATCGAACGATGCGGTTCACGATCTCCTCACAAGGCGTTTTCATCCCATCTTCAATCCAATCTAACAATGTTCCTGCAAAGGCATAACTGTAAAATTGAACGATGAACGTCTTATCCTCTTCTGAAATCGTACGGGAATCCGAAACTTCATTGATGACATTGCTTAGAAGTTCAAACAAAACCTGATTTAAAAACCTCTCCAAATGCTCTTTTCCAAGAGAACGACAAGTGTTCATACAAATCGCCTTATTGCTTTCCACATATTCTAATATGATCAATAGCCCTTGATGCCATGTATCATAGGATTTGTTATTCTGAATTGCGCCTAATGCCTCTGTTTTATATATCCATCCAAGCAGGTCATAAATGTCCTGGAAATGATAATAGAAAGTCTGGCGATTCAAATTGCAGGCTTCCACCAAGTCTTTGACTGTTATTTTATCTAAAGTCTTGGTGCTCAGCATATCCTTCAACGCATCAGCCAATGCTTGCTTGGTGTATAGATTCATAAGAAGCCTCTCCTTACGCTGCAATATTTCTTATTATTTTACCATAACCAATCGTTAATTTAGACATATGTGCCTTGATGTTGAAATTTTAGACACAGGGCTTTTAATGTCTATTTTTATTCCATTCATACTCATATAAAGTGGTGGTGTCAGGAATATTAAAAGAAGTTGTAATGAATTTATAGGAGGTTGTTAGGATGTATTACAGCAATGGTAACTATGAAGCATTTGCTCGTCCCAAAAAACCACTCGGTGTTGATCAAAAATCCGCCTATCTGATCGGCTCTGGTTTAGCATCACTGTCCGCAGCCGCTTTTCTTATACGTGATGGTCAGATGAAAGGGGATAACATTCATATACTTGAGGAACTCGATATTTCCGGAGGTGGACTTGACGGCATCTACGATGACGGCCGGGGTTTCATTATCCGCGGTGGACGTGAAATGGAGAACCATTTTGAATGCCTGTGGGATCTATTCCGCTCTATTCCTTCCCTTGAAACAGAGGGTGCATCGGTATTAGATGAATTTTACTGGCTCAACAAGGAAGATCCGAACTACTCATTGCAGCGTGCTATCCTTAATCGTGGCGAAGATGCCCATACGGATGGTAAATTCACACTTTCTCAAACTGCTTCAATGGAAATTATCAAGTTGTTCTTTACTCCAGAAGAAGCGCTTGAAGATCTGAAAATTACAGATGTCTTCTCGGAAGATTTCTTTAACTCAAATTTCTGGCTGTACTGGCAGACGATGTTTGCTTTTGAGCCTTGGCATAGCGCTATGGAAATGCGCAGATATATCGCCAGATTCATTCATCATATCGGGGGATTGCCTGATTTCTCAGCGTTGAAATTTACTAAATACAATCAGTATGAGTCTCTTGCACTGCCGCTAATGAAATATTTGAAAGATCATGGTGTCACTTTCCAATATGCTACGACCGTAACGAATGTGGAGTTTGATATTACGGAGAACAAAAAAGTTGCTAAAAAACTGGTCTATGTACAGCACGGCCAAGAACAACACATCGACCTAACCGAAAATGATCTGGTATTCATCACCAATGGCAGCAATACCGAAAGTTCTACATTAGGCGACAACAACACACCCGCTGTTATGAATACCTCCCTCGGGGGAAGCTGGGAGCTTTGGAAGAGAATCGCCGAGCAAGATCCTGCCTTCGGTCGTCCAGACAAATTCTGTGGCAACATTGCGGAAAGCAACTGGGAGTCTGCCACAATTACAACGCTAGATAATCGGATTCCGCCTTATATCGAAAAGATCTGCAAACGCGATCCGTTCAGCGGAAAAGTCGTTACTGGCGGTATCGTAACCGTAAAAGATTCAAAGTGGCTGATGAGCTTTACTTTGAACCGGCAGCCACACTTCAAAAACCAACCAAAAGACCAGCTCGTCGTCTGGGTATACAGCTTGTACTGCGACGTACCAGGTGACTACATCAAGAAACCGATGAAGGACTGTACCGGTATCGAGATCACGGAAGAATGGCTCTACCACATGGGCGTACCTGAAGCAGAGATTCACGATCTTGCCGTAAACTCCGCAAACTGTGTCCCTTGCATGATGCCTTTCGTTACATCTTACTTCATGCCAAGAGCTGCAGGAGATCGTCCGAATGTCGTTCCTGATGGTTGTGTCAACGCTGCCTTTATCGGTAACTTTGCCGAAACACCGCGAGACACGGTATTTACCACAGAGTATTCAGTTCGTACCGCCATGGAAGCTGTATACACGCTTCTTGACATTGACCGCGGTGTGCCAGAAGTATTTGGGTCCGCTTATGATGTCCGTGTGTTGCTGGATTCCACTGCGAAGATGATGGATGGCAAGAAACTAACCGATCTGGAGCTGCCTCCAGCAGTCCAATTAGCAGCCATGACGGGTATACAAAAAATTTCTCACACCAGAATCATGCAGCTGCTTAAAGAATATAAGTTGATTTAAACGAAAAAAATAAATGTAATAATATGAGGTTCTAGCACAGTGAGAATGATTTAAATCACTGGGCTTGAACCTCATTCAATTTATGTCATTCCTATACATGCGATTAGAGAATAGATTTCAGATTGTTTCTAGCTCAGTAAACAGGCAATTAAAAACGTTCACTTCACCAACGTTCAGTAGTTCTGTTTCAATATCAGGAATTATTGTCATACAGAGATCGGAGTCTACTTTCATAAGAGAGATTGAATCCATTAACAATTCAATTTTTCTAGTGATCATCTTCAAATTGTCATTATAATCAACGTCAGAACTGAAATCCCAAGTGTCATCTTTTAGTTCAGTTTTAGTTATTTTGTAGAAATAATAATGACCAATAATACTTATATACAGATCCACATCGATTCGTGTTCCTCCCAAAGCATCCATTAACTCGATGTCATCATCAAGAATATCCTGATTTTCCACCGTTAGAATTTCATATTGCATACAGTTATTTTCCTCTAAATTAGTCCAATCAGTGATCGAGAAGTTAGGAAGTGAATTCTTAAGTTTCTCTAATAGTTCTTTATTTCTTCCTTTGTATTCATTTCTTGTATTACACAGCTTGATGTATTCCTTGCTTGTTTGATATCCTGGATCGTCGTATGCAATTCCTTTAGGGTAAAATTGATAAATTCGTGATAATATATCTTCCACTTGGTTTCCACCTGCCACTCAAAAATATTATTGAACACCTTATTTTATCACCATAATGGAGGAAATCGGAATGGAAATTGCTAATTATCCCTCTTTATTTCGTTTCCACGTTTGCAGGTGCAAGAACTTGATCCACATATTCGACTTCCCCCATGGATTTGTAATGTCGAGCATTTACTCATATGAATTTCTAAAAAGAAGCTGCCCTAAGATCTAATGATCTTTTGGGACAGCCTCATCCGCTTATCGTAAATTCAATCAATAGGTTATAAAGCGACTACTCTGATTTATAAGCAAGTAATCTCAGGGCATTAAAAACAACCACTAAAGTGGAGCCTTCATGTATCAATACTGCTGGTCCAATACCCGCAATACCGAATATAGTGGCAGGGATCAAGAGCGCTGTTACCCCAAGGCTGATCCATAAGTTTTGTTTAATAATGACCTTGCTCTTGCGACTAAGTCCTATGGCAAAAGGAAGGCCACGCAACTGATCGGACATTAAAGCAATGTCTGCTGTTTCCAATGCTACATCCGAGCCAGCTGCACCCATGGCAATCCCTACCGTACTTTTTGCCATAGCGGGTGCATCATTCACGCCATCGCCTACCATCGCCACTTTTTGTTCGCGCTGCTTCAGCTTTTGAATAGCTTCTACTTTATCCTCTGGCAATAAACTGCCCCAGGCATCCGTCAATCCGATCTTTTTGGCCACTGCATCGGCTACTTGCTGATTATCGCCGGTAATCATAATGATCTGTTTCATTCCGATTGTTTTCAACTTGGAAATGGCCTCTTTTGCATCATGTTTAGGCGTATCCATCAGTCCGATCAAACCCAAAAACTCATTCCCTTTTCTAATGATCATCGCTGTGTTACCTTCTTGCTCCAGTTTATTTAAATCAGCGTCTAATGGTGTGGGAAGTGTTACTGACAACGTATCTTCAAAGATACCCCTGTTACCGATAACGACTTCTTCTCCCTTCCATTCAGCTTTAACGCCTCGGCCAGTCACAGACTCTAATTGCCCTGCTTCCTCTATCTCCATCGTACCCAGGCGTTCTTGCACACCTTTTACTACAGCGACCGCAAGTGGATGATCACTTAACTTTTCGACTGCTGCGGCAGCCATGAGGAGCTCGTTGGAATCCGTATTTCCATAAGGAATAACTTCGGTCAGTTTGGGTTTGCCCTCTGTAAGAGTTCCCGTCTTATCAAAAGCAAGGGCAGTGAGCCCACCGAGTTCTTCAAGAGGCCCGCCGCCTTTAATGAGAACACCACTTTTGGCTGCTCTGGCAATTCCGCTAAGCACTGCACTAGGTGTAGAGATGGCAAGAGCACAAGGGCTTGCAGCAACAAGAACCGCCATAGCTCTATAGAAGCTGTCTGAAAATGTTTCGTCGAGTACAAGAAAAGCAAAAAGCAGCAATACCACTAGAACTAACACACAGGGTACAAAGATCTTCTCGAATTTATCCGTGAATTGTTGGGTAGGCGATTTCTGCGATTCCGATTCATTGACGAGTTTAATGAGTCTGGCTAATGTGGAGTCCTTGGATTCTTTGATGACTTTCACTTCAAGAACACTGGTACCGTTGATGGTCCCCGAATACACTTTATACTCTGGCGGAATTTTGGAGAAATCATTGTATTCTGCAGCAGGATCCAAGACCTGCTGTTTGTCTACCGGGACGCTCTCGCCTGTTATCGGCGCTTGGTTGACACTGCTGCTTCCCTTCACTACAATACCATCTGCTGAAATAGTACTGTTCGGTTTAACAATGATGATTTCCCCTAGCTTTAATTCCTCTATGGGCACTTCAACTTGTTCATTTCCTCTTCGAACAATCGCCGTTTTGGGTGCAATGTCCGCGAGGGCAGCAATGGATTTACGCGCTTTATTCATGGCATAGTGCTCCAGGGCATGTCCAAGACTAAAAAGGAATAACAGCAAAGCACCTTCCGCCCACTCTCCGAGAAATCCGGCCCCAATGGCGGCCAAAAGCATCAAAAAGTCTATTTCAAAATGTTTTTTGCTTAAAGATTCCCAAGCTTCTTTAGCTGTAAAGAAACCGCCAAAAAAATAAGCCCCTAAATAAAAGGCAAAGGATACATAATTGGAGTTTTGAAAAGTTATGCTGATGATGAAGCCAATGGCAAGAAATACACCCGATAAAATAGAAAAAATCAATTCGGTATGAGCACCCAACAGCGAGTGTTGATGATCATGATCATGGCCACTATTTTCTTGTGATGAAGTATGTGTCTGTTGCTGCATTTTGTGCTCCTCCTAACAAATTCTAATGGGGTATCGTGTGCTACCATTGTTTCTGCTGATCAGGAAATTCAAACAACTATACATTATATAACCATTTCTCATGTTGCCTAATAAACTCGAAAACATGCATTAATCAATAAAAGAAGTAGTACTCCTACTAATAAAAAACGATGCAGGGTATTCGGAAATAAAAAAAGCCCCATCATCCATAATGGAGATGAGACCAGATTATTATAAATCTATTAGTACGAAAAATGATCTACTGTTAAAGTTTTGGTATTGTTCTCCCAGTCTTCTCTTATCATTGCATATCCAACAGAATCAAATAACTCGCCGTTTTGTTTCCAAGCTTTACGATTGTAAGATTCTTTTACAAATCCACTATTAAAAAACGTTTTTCTCATCGCAAAGTTATCATATCTAGTATGACCTTCGATTCTAATAATGTGAGTATAATGATTGAATACATAAGAACTTAACCAATGAAGGACATGTTTGGCTATTCCTTGGCCTCTAGCCTTTTCTTTCAATCGCAAATCGAATAAACATATGGGATCTTCTAAATCAAAGATTCGAATTAAACCAATTTTTGCATCATGATCTATAATCCAAAATGTTTGGTTTCCGTTGTCGGTATAAATTCCGTTGGCTAAATTTTCTCTAATAGACGACTCCGTAGGATTCTCCTGTCCATGATAACTCCATGTTTCTGATGTTAAAAAATCAACCAATTCATCAATCATTTCATTTTCAAACACTACGTAGCTGTACATCGTCTTCCCCCTTGTATGGCTGAATTCAAAACCAAACATTTGTAATTCTTTCCCTATATTATCACTTTTTCTTGTTAAGCGGTTGTAACACTGAAGACTGTCGTAAACGTGATGCAGGAGGCCTAATATAGAGCGGCAAGGCCTGTTCTCACGATCACCCGGACATGGTATGATATGCAAAAAACGAAGGTCCTCTAGGAGTGAGCATATGAAAAAGGATTTTGAGCGGGAACTGGATGCCGTCATTGCCCAAATGCAGGTCGCTTTGGAGGAAGAACGAGTGGAAAATCCCGAATTTTATGCCCAGTACCCTTCCTACATCGCTACGGAAGCCGATAAGGAGGATATGAAGGCCGCAGTCAGAAGGTGGAAGTTGCCTGAGGAATACGTCTATTTCCTGAAACATTTTGTCCCCGAGAGGGTTGGCTGGAGCACAGACGATTACATTTCTTTGGAGATCTACGGAGCTAGGGATTTGGTTAAGGGCCAGTGGGGATATGCTTATAACCCCGTTACCGATAAAGACATTACCGATTGGCCAGCTTCTTACCTGGTCATTGCTTCGGACGAAGGTGATCCGTACTGCATTGACCTTGCCCGGGGAGACACGACCGTCTATACGGCGGAGCATGGGACGGGCTCATGGGATTTTTCCGTCGCATGCGATAACCTCATCGAATTTCTTCATAGCGCGTTGATCCCCCGCGGGTATGAAGATTGGGACGTCCATGAACAGCCCGCGTATAAATATGCTGAAATTCATCTTACGGGGGAAGGTGCCGATAAAATCAAAACGCTGCTGTTCGTCAAAAAAACATTTTCTTGCGATGTTGCACAGGCGAAATCCTTGCTGGGTGAACTGCCTTTGCGCGTATTCAAAGGCATCGAGACGGCCGCCACTGCCGTAGAGACGAAGCTTAAGAGCATAGGCGCCGATTACGAAAAGCAACCGATAAGCCAGAAGGACTTCCTGTCTGCGGAATGAATAATAAAAATCGGATTTTCCAAGAACATAACCTCTCTTGCTGCTTCTATGAGAGATAACATCATAGGCAAAAGCCAATTGTCTTTATGCCATAATGTCAATTATATTTGACATTATGTATGGTTTAAAATACTTTGACTGGTAAAAGGAAAAGAATAATATCACTCATATATTGTTTTCACAACTTTTGCTGGTACTCCAGCTACAACACTATCATCTGGAACATCCTTAGTCACAACGGCTCCTGCCGCAACCACAGAATTCTTTCCAATTGTCACACCTGGTAGTATTGTAGCATTGGATCCAATCCAAACATTTTCACTAATTGTCACTGGCGCTGAGTAGGTTGTATTTCTTGTTTCTAATGATAGTCCATGATTAAGTGTAGCAATAGTTACATTCATCCCTATCATTGATCCGTTTCCTATTGTAATTCCACCTCTATCTTGGAATGAACACCCTGTGTTAAGAAACACATTTTTTCCAATAGTGATGTTTTTACCAAAATCCGTATAAAAGGGTGGGAAACAAGTGAACGATGAATCGATTTGACTGCCTGTTAATTCTCTAAAAATCTCTACTATCTCTTCTTGCGAATGATAGGACGTATTTAACTCCATCGTTATTTTTTGAGCTTCATAACTACACTGAGTTAATAGTCCATGTAGTTTTTTATCTGCACCTGATATTGGATTTCCTTCTTTACAAAAGTCTATAAATTCTTTCATGTCCATAATTAGACTCCTCCTAACTTTTTCTAATCGATAGAACGCATTAAATACGTTATTAAAGCCTCAGATAAATGAATATATGAGGCTTCCCATTCCACTGCTATCTTACAATCTGACTTCAATCACATCGTGCTAATGTCAATTACGAATCTGTATTTCACATCTGAAGCTAACACGCGTTTATAGGCTTCATCAATCTGGTCAGCCGAAATGACTTCAATTTTAGGTGCAATATTGTGTTTTGCGCAGAAATCCAGCATTTCCTGTGTCTCACGGATGCCTCCGATCATCGAACCAGCAAATGAACGGCGGTGTCCGATCAGGGACATTACGTTTAATGATAACGGCTCCCCGGGGGCACCGACATTAACCAAAGTTCCGTCAAGCTTGAGCAGTCCGAAATAAGCATCCATGTTGATACTTGCACTTACCGTATTAATAATCAAATCAAAGGACCCGGCAAGTTTTTTAAAGGTTTCAGGGTCGCTAGTGGCATAGTAGTTAGCTGCGCCAAATAGCAAGCCATCCTCTTTTTTATTCAATGATTGTGACAGAACGGTTACCTCAGCACCCATAGCATGTGCTATTTTGACAGCCATATGACCCAGACCGCCCATTCCCACAACCGCTACTTTCTTACCTGGACCAGCACCCCAATGATTTAGTGGTGAGTACGTTGTAATACCTGCGCACAGTAAAGGTGCAGCTACGTCAAGCTCAATGGCATCCGGTATTCTGACTACGAAGTTCTCGGTGACAACAATGTGGGAAGAGTAGCCGCCTTGCGTTGGCTCGCCATATTTATCAACACCAGCGTAAGTAGGAATATTTCCTTTGAGACAGTACTGTTCTTCTCCTTTCCGGCAGTTCTCACATTCGCCACAGGAATCAACCATACAGCCAACCCCTACCCGATCACCTACTTTGTATTTTGTAACTTCGGCTCCTACATCCGTTACAATGCCTGCGATCTCATGTCCAGGTACAAGAGGATAATTCACCGGGCCCCATTCCCCGTGAGCAGTGTGGATATCAGAATGGCATATGCCGGAATATTTAATCTCAATAAGAACATCATGTGAATCGAGATCCCGACGTTTTATTTCAGCGGCTCGAAACGGTTTGTCTGGACCGTCTACAGCTCGTGCTTTAGCAGTTAACATTTTAATAACCTCCTATAAGTTGTTTTAAAAGAATATGATTGTATTTGCTTCTACCTGCAGATAAATGTTAAGCCTTATAGTTAACTCTAAGTCAAGCGATTAATATAATATTTGATGTATTTCGCTTGAGTTTGACTTCCAGCAAAAAAACGTGATAAGATTTCGGATACTATAGAGTTAACTCTAAGTCTAAATTATAGAGATCTGGAGAGACATAATGAAGACATATTCGATCAGCGAAGTCGCAAAAGAATTGAATCTTACACCTTATACTTTGCGTTACTACGACAAGGAGGGACTTATGCCTTTTGTAGAACGGAACTCCAGTGGAACACGATTGTTTAAAGAATCTGATATAGGCGCTTTAAAAATCATAGAATGTCTGAAATCTACAGGGATGCCGATCAAAGAAATTAAAAATTTCATCGATTGGTGTTCTGATGGTGATTCTACCTTGCAGCAAAGATATAATATGTTTATGGAACGAAAAGCTGTTGTTGAAGCACAAATCGAAGAATTGAAGAAATCAATGGAAGTTATTGAACATAAATGCTTATATTACAAAACTGCACTGGAAGCAGGAACGGAAGATATTCATAAAAACATTAATATAGGTAGTACTCTTGCCAACTAACAAAACCACCTGTCATTCATAACTTTTGTATGAATAACAGGTGGTTTTCTCTTCTATTGATTTTTTATCTGATTCTTGATTCCGATAATTGCTCCCATATGCAATCCTTCATGGAAAATTGTTCTGACAAGCACCTGCTCTATGGTATGCATCCCCATATCCGTTGAAGGAAACTCCTCTTCCATCCGTCCTCGATACTTCTCTTCAATAATACGGGGCTGTTCCCGAAGATATAAGATAAGCTTGGACAATGAAGGCGTTTCGTCCGTAAAATGTAATGGTGTAGTCCCGTAACCGAACCATTGGTTAAAATCCATAGAGATCGGGGGATCGTCTTTCGTAAGAACCTGTATCCATACATATTGATCTAGGATCACGTGCCCCAAATTCCATCGAATGTTATTGTTAAAGCCTTTTGGGATGATTTCCGCCTCTTCGTCAGTTACATCACTTAAAAGTCCCAACAGCTCACTCCGATATGTTTGCAACTGTTTAAACATCACTTCATGTCTTCTTTCCAACAAGTGCGCCTCCTCAGTTTCTGTCATAAGAACTATCGATCCAATCATTGATGTCATACACTGTGCACACTAAATAAATAAGTTTTTACAATAATGTTGATATCAACTGCTCATTTTTCACCTCTAATAAATACTCTTTGTACACATAATCTCTACCGCCATATTTTTCATACCAATCTTTTATCCGTTTAAGGTGTTCACTGTCACTCCGAACATTCGCTTCTATTTCCTCGTACTTCTCAAAGCTATCATATTCCCATATAGCAAAAATCTCTGTGGTCGAATCACTCTTTGGTGTCATCCATCTCCCTACCAGCCGAGCTCCATGCTTAATCTGGTTAGGGTAATTCGTTTCATTAAAATGTGTGTTTAAGATATCAACAAAATCATTTTTTACGATATAAAACTTCCTTCTATAGAACACAACCATCACACCCTTCAATTAGTCTAATAAAAGTTCCATCGGTTCCTTACATTGTTGGTATCCATTCCGTTCGTAAAAATCGATACTCCATTCACTTGGCCATACTATTATGAATTCATATTCATTCTTTCTTGACCAGGTTTCAATCTTCTTAAGTATTTGACTTCCTACTCCTTTGCCTCTGTATTCTGGTAATGTATAAACATTGGTCATATATGTAAATGGGCTCGTCTTTCTTCCTGGTCTCGGTACTTTATGGATTAGTTCAATATATACATGTGAAATTAATTGACCTTCTAGATCAGCAACCCAAACATACCACCGGTTACTCTGGATTGCATTTGTCAGAAACTCTCTGCATTCTAAGTAAAAACCTTCATATTCGTTACTCTCAATCGGACAATCACTATATTCATTAGTAAAATCCCATCTCATCTTAATGAGCTGGTCAATGTCTATATTCGTTGCTAAACGTATGTTCATAGAGTTTCTCCTCATTATGTATCGATATAGTAGGGCCGAGAATAGATTCACATATTTGCGTTGTTATAAGAATAAACGCTTTTGTGTAACGTCATTCTTGAGGGTACTTACATTAGATATGAAAATCCTAATTCTAAATCAAATAATTCACTTTCGACTAAAAATTGAGATAGAATCTGCACGTGGCTTGCACCTATAATTAGTAGAAGTCGATCTTCACAGGAAGTCGCAATCCGTGCAAGATTTGAAAATATTATTAAGTTTCTTTGATACCACCAATTCAACCATTCCAAGCCAATGTAATTATCTATTTCACCTATCCGAGCAATGTTTATATTCATAGTATGGTGCTTTTTAATCGAGGAAGGTTCTCATTAACTTCTAATTTCAACTGGCCTAAACGGTATTTCTGATACTGCTGATTTATTTCATGATTTTTCTCTGTATCAATCTCTAAAGCTAATTTATTGGGTTTAAACTTTTTTTATAAGTTCTACAACCTCGAGTATTTCTTGTTGTCTCTTTGCAGAAAGAAGGTCATCAACCTCTGTAGTAATCATGTCAGGTGTTGGTCCCATATGAAACGTTCCAAGAAGTAATATTTTTGGTTTTATCCCCATAAAAAATCCTCCTTAAATTCTAATATTTCTGATTTGAGTAATTAATTTATCGATTTTCTTTTTTAAGATTCCTCTCTTATCAGGTTGTAGTTCGATATTTGCTTCACTTGCGATTTGATCCATTATTTCATCTGGAGTTAAATTGTCTGTATGAATATGAGTTTCAAACAATTCTTGGGACAAACTCGTAATACATCTATCGATTTGTTTTGCCGGCCAAGAATTCTGATTATCTCCTCTGCTCTTTAATCTTCTTAATAATGTTTCCCGGGTTGCAAGTAAAGTGAAATGTTTAACATCAACTCCATTCGATCTCAACTTATTTATTATTTCATTGAAGTATTGAGGATTAGTAATTGTCATAGGTACAATAATAATCCCTTGAAATTCACTGTTTATCGTTTGAAGTATAGAATAGTTAATCTCTCTCCAAATAATATGATCTTGAAAATCATCTTTTAAAATTTGTTTTGGAGCATTTTTTCGAATAAAATAACCTACATTCTCAGGATCATAGACAAACGAATTGGGTATTCTCCTATTCAACTCGTAAGATAATGTAGTCTTACCAGATCCAAAAGCTCCATTAATCCAAAGGATCAATGATTTCGCCTCTCTTTATTATTGATTTTCAGCTATTATTTTTAATTGCCTATTTCTGTGTTCTAAAAATTTCTTCATGTAGTTTTTTAAAATAATTCTTTCAGTAACCCAACCTAATAGTCCGAACGGAGCTTCGAAGACCAATGTGTCTTTCATCATCGTTCTTTCATTATGTTCTTCAAACGTATGTTCATGCTTCAAACTTTTGAAAGCTCCCTTAACCATCTCATCTATAAAATAATAGGGCCTTTTATACTCTGTAATTCGAGACGTCAGTTTCTGTCTTACTAAAAAATGCGTTGCCTGAAATGTTACATATTCTCCTTCGTTAATCATACCTTTTATGGTTCCTTCAATTGCTTTTTCTTTTGTATGTTTCCATACGGTCTGCGTATGTATCTCAATATCTCTTGCCAGATCAAAACAACGATCAATTGGTGCATTTATGAGAATTTCAGTTTTTACTGTAATCAAATGACTCACCTCTTGGTTATATTTCACTCGTACTTACTAAAGACGGTATATCCCTTGCGCTGCTACACGAACGAGTAATTTTAGCGCGCACTAAGAATTGCTCCTTTATAATTTATCGAGCGTTTTTCATTGTTATATCGGCTAACGTCTCCTTGTTCCGACGAAATCGGAATGTGTCCGGCAGAACTACTACAATTTACTCGCCCCAATATTCAATTGTAACTCTCGAATATTCATCTTCACTTATTACAAATCCGAACTTAAAATCCTTTGAAATAACGATTAAATCATTATGCATATCATATAATAGATAATTGAGATACAATTGGTTACTTCCCCCAAAATTTCTATCTGAAATATCTATACTCTTATATTTCAATAAATCAATAACCAACTGATTCTTTGCTTATTTTCTCTTATTTACTTCGTCTAGTTTCAGACATACAATACCACCTTCGAGAATTTCAACAGCCATTTCCGCGTCTTCTTATCCATGTGCTCACTGATAAACCATCAAAAATTTATTTATTTTTTTCAATATCTCGTTCCATTCGAAATCAGAATTATTAATAATCATTTTATTCATCTCGAGTTTGGTTAGTATCTCCAACTCTATAGTCTTTCTGATCTCTAATACTTCATAAACACCCTTCATTCCTACAAGATGATTGGCCTTACCGTATCCTTGTTCTGTAAAATAATAAATCAAGTGTCTAAGCCACTCTTCAGGCCTTTCCCCAATAACACGACTAATAGTTTTTTCTACATTGTCCTGATAGAAGTATATAATTGTCGGATTTAATAGCTTTATACAATCTTCAAGTGTCTGGATGTAATTAATAATCATTTCCTTTGGTTCATTATCTCTACCAAGGGTTATTGTGATAGGATTTTGTAAAAAGCAATTTTCTAAAATAAAGACTTCATCTGTTTGGTTAACTTTTTCATAAAAACATTTCCATTTATCTATCAAAAGTTGTTTGTGCATTGCTAACGGTAAATTATAAACATCGAACATGTTTAGTTCCTTATTGATTCCTATATCATTTATATCGATTTCCTTATTCATACTGCCATAATAAATAATATAATTTTCTCCCTTAACCTCAGTAAATTTAATGATGTATTCATGAATATCACTGTACTTTTCTAACAAGTTTTTATACTCTATTTCACTTAAATAGGCTGCACTTTCATAATCCGCAGGATGATTAACATCACCTTCAAGAAACAATTGACTTTTAATTTTGTATTCATCAAATAATTCCTTAATATATTTCGCGGTTGATGTCTTCCCTGATCCAGGGATTCCTTCAACTAAAATAATCTTCGACTTTATTGATTTCCCCATATTTTGATTTGCATCCTTTTCATATAACGATCCATTCGCGAACTTCATTAATAAGTCCATATGTAGAGTATTCGCCTAAATCATTAAGCTATCCTGCCTGTTAGCTTAAAGGGGTTCTGAGATCAAATAACCATTAAAAATCATCTTTAAAAACAATAAAAGCCGCGATTTCCGCGACTTCTTATCCGTGTTCTCCTACAACTTAACCAATACTTCCGTGCCGTCCTGTTCCTTGACATCGACCAGAATCGTCCCTTTATAACATTGCAAATCCTTGATGAGCTGCCTGATCACTCGCCTCGTGCTTTGACTTTTCCGATTCGAAATCATGTGTCAGGCTCTGGCGCTCACTCGACGAAATCGGAATGTCCGGCTGCCTCCTGCTTCACAGAAATCTATATGCCCGATACGTAGAAATGGTGTTTAAATTCATCTTGTGCTTTGATACATCTTTTCCATTATGGTAATATATATTTAATAAGACCAAGTGCTGCTAACACTTGGTCCATACAATTGGCTTGGATGGTGTATTCCCTTCTAAGTCTTAGGAACAAAACCCACCTTCGGCGTTCAACCTTTGGGTGGGTTTTTACTTTCTCTTGTTGTTATGATTAATATATGTTAAAAGAGCAAGAATGAACGTTCCAAAAAGGAGCATGATCGTTATTGCATCTTTTACTTCCATGGCTTCACCTCCTTTCGAAGGGAAACCATGCCCACCCAAGATTCAATTGTAGTTATATTTTACCTTTATTTACATCTACGTACAAGTGTTCTTATATTGAATATGATTTCTTAGTTTTATATGTAATTTCAATACAACTCGTAGCCCTTTCAGATAATGTTCTTGTATTCACAACATTCTACCGATCTTAAGGCGGACGAAGTCGCCGACAGCGCTTTCGCAATTAGTGTGTGCGGTTGTGTCCGCGCATCGCACCGTCCAACGGACTTAGCCTCGCAGGGTTATCGGCCTGAATCAACTTCATTGAAACTCATCAGCCGATCAAGCGAGCTTGCCCCCCGTAGCGTAGATACTATGTTAAGTGATGTTGTCGCTTCATCGAAACATAAACTTATATTGTTTAAATTGGTGACTTCCAAAATTCATATGGACTTATAGTAGTTACTCTTATACTTGTTTCTTCATCAAATTTCATGTTATTGAGCTCTAAAGGTATAAAGTGATCGGGAAGTAAAAGATAATAAGTTTTATTTATTACTGACTCTTCAAAATTAAAAGTACTAATCTTAGGAGTTATAAACCAAAATAAATTCTTAGCCATGTACCCTATATAGAATTTTGTCCACTCTGTTTCCTCTGGATTTCCATTCACCCAAACGGGTTGATTATTTTTAAGACGTTCCCGGAATTCATGTAAGCCAAGCATACTACCAGTATCATCAGTTACGTATACATTCCAAGAGGGATCTAAATAAATCCATTTATTCATGGATTCAAGAAAAACGGAAGTTACAACATGGCTGTCCAGGTCATATGCATCATAAGAGCGACAATGCACTCTACGAGAGTAGAAGCCTAATGATAACAACATTTCATTTAATATGGTGGCTAATACAAAACAGTTCATCTTAATAGATTTATCCTTGGCAAGATCTAATACATGAATTGCATTACACATTTTCGGTGGAGCTACATTATCATGTTTAATTTTCTCATGTAACCAACCCATTATATTTAGTACTTTGGAGATATCACTATTCTCCCCTGCAACTTTAGTTAACTCATATTTATTTTTTATGTAACTTAATTCATTGTTGTCTTTATCGTACGCGAAGTCCCCCAGTAGATCATTATGATTTTGAAGATCATAATCTGTAAATTTCAATAAATTAATATAATGATCTTTGAATTCTGGAATATAACCAAACAGCTTTATCCCCTCCAGCGGATTTTATTATGGGAATTTCACTTAACTAATATTCGCCTAAATCATTAAGCTATCCTGCCTGTTAGCTTAAAGGGCTTCTGAGATCAAATAACAATTAAAAATCATCTTTAAAAACAATAAAAGCCGCGATTTCCGCGACTTCTTATCCGTGTTCTCCTACAACTTAACCAATACTTCCGTGCCGTCCTGTTCCTTGACATCGACCAGAATCGTCCCTTTGCAGCATTGCAAATCTTTGATGAGCTGCCTGATCACTTGCCTCGTGCTTTGACTTTCAAGAATCGCCAGTACCAGTTCAACCCCGAATCGGCTGCTGTCAGATTCGAAATCATGCTTCAGGCTCGGGTGCTCACTCGTTTGTCCGTCTCTCTTGTTCAGCCAATTCTTCAAAGAGCGCTTGACTAAATTAGAAGTTAGGATCCCGCTGCCCATGTGTAGTAGTGCATAAGGAACTGGAATCAGAAAAGTGAACCCCTTGCTCTTAACCTTCACAATCATCATAATCCGTCACTCAATCACTACGGTGACGATGTCCCCTTCACCGGAGCGGACGTCAATGATCTGTCCATCAAGTTCGTTCTCTATTGCATCAATCAGCAGATCGATATCAATATCCTTCACATATTTTGCAGCTTGTGGAATATTGGACGCGATGCTGTGTCCCGCTCCAAGAACAGCCTTCACAAGTTTAATTGGTAGATTGATGTTGACATTCGTATTATCTTGGGCTAATACTCGAATTTTCAACGTTTTGTCTAAATAACCGCCGGATGCCACTGTCAATTTGTTTGAATAGTCGGGATTCCCCAGAACCTGCACGGTTTGCGATGTATGAGCTGTTTGTCTTTCTTTTAGCGCATCAATCAACTCCGAAGCCTTGTCTGAATCTATTTTGCCTTCCTGTAACAAGGATAGCACTTTGCTAATTTCTTCTTTCATCGTTATTACTCCTTATTCATTCTTTAACATTTTGACCGCTTCATCCGCGGTGATTTCGCCATTCTCCAACATGGATATGACCTTCTTCTCATCGACTTCCGGCTTCTTCCGCGTATCGTATCCGAGGGCCGTAATAATATCATTGAGCTTTCCGCGCACCGTTGGGTATGAAATGCCGAGCTCTTTCTCTACTTCCTTAATGTTGCCTCTGTTCACTAGAAAGGTCATCACAAAATGAAGTTGTTCTGGTGAGAGCAGAGCCAGCTTTGATAATTCAAACGTGTTCTCAATGGTGGTCCGACAATGTCCGCATTCCAGCTTAACAGCGTGCAGCGAATGATCGCATACAGGACACTGTGTGATGATGGGATATTTCATACTCTACTCCTTTCTTTTATTGCATTATAAATCAATAAATTCAATTTGTGAATTAATAAAATGAATTATTTTAACACAATAATTAAATTTTTTATTACATATCATAAATAAATTAAATTGTTATATTTATATAATTAAAATTACCGATTCCAATCTGAATGGAGCCAAGTTTCAATCGAATATTTTATCCGCTCGACTCATTCTTTATAGGAACAACTGAAAAAAGCACACATCCCCCTTCCAGGATGTGTGCTTTTTACGTTTTAACCTTATAATTCCACCGCGACACCAGAGTGATCCGAAACTACAGGACCATTTGTTCCATTCAGTACGACTTTTGAAGACTTAACAGGAATTTCTCGATTCGAAAAAATATAATCGATTCGTAATTTTTGCTCATTATTTTCCCAGCCCGCGATAGCTTTGACGACAGTAAAACCATCGTCTTTCTTAGCGGCAAGTTCATAACAATCATGCCATCCACTCTGTGTCACTATGGAATAACCTTCTCCTTCAATATGAGCTGCATTATTGAAATCACCCATAATAATAGCAGGCAGAGAACCAACATACTTGTCCATAACAGCAAGAGAATGTTCCCACTGCGGCTTAAATGGTTCCTCTTCATCATTCCACCAGCCATAGTGACCGTTTACAAACCAGGTATCCTCCATTCCTGATACACCCGTTTTTATCCCTACGATCTTGCGTGTCCGGTAATTTTCATAATCCCGCTGATCAGAAATGTAAGCGCCGAACGCTTCCTTAATTGGTGTCTTGGACAGAATAGCAAGACCTTCATCGTATTTCGCATAGCCAACATGAACAGGGATATATGTCCAGTAATATTCATGTTTCAACTGCTTACGAAGTACATGAGCATAGTTATCTGCTTTGACGATCGTATTCTCTTCCGCTTCATAATAATAGGTCAGTTCCGAAGCAGGAAGTGCTTCTTCCTCCATGCTTTGATTGACTTCCTGAAGTGCAATCACATCAAAATCATGTTCATTGATAAAATGAGCAAGCTGCTCTATTTTCTCAAGCTGATTTTCTTCTATCCATGCATGTGTGTTTAGTGTTAATAGCTTCAAATCTCATCATCACCCTAGTCTGTCTTGAATATCTGATTTCAGCACATCTGCCTTCGGTCCATAGATTGCTTGGATTCCGTTGTCCTTCTTGATCAGTCCAAGTGCTCCAAGCTTCTTCCATTCTTCTTCATTTCCAACGGCATCAACGTCTTTAACCGTAATACGAAGACGGGTCATACACGCATCCACATCCACAATATTTTGCGGTCCGCCGAGAATGCTAATGATTTTTGAAGGAAGATCGCCCCCTTCAGCAGCACTTTCTCCAGCTATTTCTGAAGTTGTTACAGATCCAGTATCCTCAGTCTCTGCTTTATCAGACTCCTCATCTGTATAATTCCCAAGTCTGCCCGGTGTTGCCAATTTAAATTTACCAATCATAAAGTTGGCAATAAAATACGATGCTCCGAAGAATACGACTGTTGTTATAACAAAGTTAATAATATCTGCGACGAGACCCGCATTAATCGATAACGGTACCCGGGTTAATAATTCAATCATACCGAAGGAATGCAACCGCAAATCGATCAAATCTGCCATACCAAAAGCAAGACCGGTAATCACTGCATACACTCCATATAAAAGCGGTGCAGCAAACATGAACATAAACTCAAGTGGTTCAGTTACTCCTGTCAAAAATACTGCCAAACCTGCGGAAAGAAACATTGATTTATATTTAAAACGTTTATCTTTATCTACTCGGCGGTACATAGCCAGTGCAATACCCATCAAGATCCCTGCTCCAGCGATCATTTGACCTACTTTAAAACGTGCAGGAGTTACAGTGGAAATGAGCTGCTGATACGCTGTAGGATCTGTTCCACGCAAGTTAGCAAGGTCACTCGCCCAAGCAAGCCACAGCGGGTCTTGTCCAGCTACCGTTCCGCCAGCATTCGTTCCGGTAAGTACGGTGTAAATACCACCAAGCTCTGTGTAGTTAACAGGAATCGTAAGCATATGATGCAGACCGAAAGGTAGAAGAACCCGTTCCAGCGTACCATACAAGAATGGAGCAATAAATGGAGCGGAATCACCTGAAGTAGCAAGCCATTTACCAAAACTATTAATTCCCGTTTGCACGAAAGGCCATACAGCTGCCATCACAATGGAAATAATTACTGACCATACAATAACAACGAATGGTACAAACCGTTTTCCGTTGAAGAATGCAAGTGCTTCCGGTAATTTTCGATAATTATAATATTTATTGAAGATTGCCGCACCTACGAAACCGGAAATGATCCCGACAAACACACCCATGTTAAGTGCTGGCGCTCCCAATACAGAAGTGAAGTATCCAGACACCAGAATTTCTTGTCCAAATAAAGTTGTTGTTTTTGCTCCCTCCTGGGTAAGCATGTCACTGCTCACTCCAAGAATGGTTCCTGTCGTAATATTAATTAAGATAAAGGCAATCAGTGCAGCGAATGCTCCTCCAGCCCTTTCTTTAGCCCACGATCCACCAATAGCTACCGCAAATAAAATATGAAGGTTATTGATAATTCCCCAACCAAGATTCTCCATCACACTGCCAGCGGTCACTAAGAACGAAATATCTGCCCCAAACATGGCTAAAACTTTACCCAGGGAGATCATAATACCGGCTGCCGGCATGACAGCAACGACAACGAGTAGCGCTTTACCAAACTTTTGCCAGAACTCAAAAGACAATAATTTTTTCATATGCCTACCTCTTGTTCTTAATTATTTCGCAACCCATTACTTCATCCATTATGATTCCCAGTAGCATCATTAATATTGCTGGTATCAAGAAATCCCTTACATAAAAGCTTCTGCTATTGAAATGCATAAGCTTTTATAGCTCATATTTCTTTAAGCGTTTACACTCTGCCCTCTAAACAGGCTTGGGATTCAAAATAGATTTCCTTTGCAACTTTGTGCAATTCAGTGCAATCGGTTGCAAACTCATTATAAATAATATCGCTTTCATTTTGCAACCCTTTTTTTTAAAAGTATTCTCCCTACCTGGTATAACGTTGTTCATTTGCCAAGGTGTGTGTATGATATAACTAAAAAAGAATATATTAAAGGAGCGCTACCGATGGCAGTAACAATTAAAGATATAGCAAGGCGAGCGAATGTTGCTACTTCCACCGTATCTCGCGTCATTCAGGACAGCCCAAAAATTAGTGAAGCAACGAAGGCGCGAGTAAGGAAAGAAATGAAAGCGCTTGGTTACGTGCCAAATTTCTCTGCTCAAAGTCTTGCTAATAAGATGACCCAATCCATTGGAATTATTATGCCTGAAGCAGATGTAGCTGTTTTTCAGAATCCGTTCTTCTTGGAGAGTATTCGAGGAATCAGTGATTTAGCAAATGAGAAGAATTTTACGATGGCCATTGTCACAGCAAGTACGGATGAAGAACTGCTTGAACGCGTCAAAATGATGACAAGAACCAACCGAGTTGATGGCTTCATCGTACTCTACTCCAAATCGGAAGACCCGGTTATCGATTATTTTCATAACGAGAAAATCCCTTATACCGTCATCGGCAAACCACAGCAATACGTAAGTGAAACGACTCATGTGGATAATGATAACTTTCAAGCTGGTAAAGACGTAACTCAGTATTTAATGCAACTTGGTCACGAATATATTGCTTATGTTGGTGTAGATATAAGCCGCACGGTTCACAAAGAAAGAGTTCGGGGATACAAGAAAGCACTCCAAGAAGCGAATATCTCTGTTGATGATCGATATATAGTAGATCCTGAATTTACAAAAGCGGATTTAGATTCACTCTTTAAGTTACCTAACCGGCCTACTGCCATCATTGTTGGGGATGATATGCACGCACTTCCGCTGCAAACCATGCTTAGTCAGATGGGGGTTTCCTTGCCCGAAGCCTGTTCTCTTGTGAGTTTCAATAACCTCCATATTGCTGAAATGCTGAATCCACCGCTTACCTCAGTAGATATTGATATTTTCACATTAGGTTATCAGGCTGCTAAGAGTTTGATTGAGAAAATTCTCGATCCCAAAGAAATGACAAAACATATCATCGTCCCTCACCGAATTGTTGAACGCGCTTCATCCAAACGTAGAACAGAAGAAGTAAATTCATAAACTAGCATACTTATCACTAAAGAATGATCACGTGGCAAAGTCGATTTCGTGATCGTTCTTTTTTTATAGTTGACAGGGCAACCGGTTGCACTATATACTGATTACGAAATTTCATGAGAGCACTTTCATAATGCTAACATCGTATTTTTTGAAGTAGGCAATTCAAGTGTTTCATAAAATAATATGTATGAATTTGGTTGATAATAAGAATAGTCTTTGCAATACGATGAGAGTATGAAGAAAGCAAAAAGATAAACTAAACAGGAGCTGTGAAGCCTCACACTCCCCTAGGAGGATTTATATGTCTTATAATCGTTTATTTGACACACATGATTGGAAACTCACTACCAATACACTTCACAAGAACCATCTACGTCTCCAGGAAAGTATGACTTCTCTTGGTAACGGATACATGGGAATGCGCGGGAATTTTGAAGAATCATATTCTGGCGATCATCATCAAGGGACTTATATTTCTGGTGTTTGGTTTCCTGATAAAACAAAGGTTGGTTGGTGGAAAAACGGTTATCCGAACTATTTCGGTAAAGTAATTAATGCGATGAATTTCATTGGAATTCGTGTCTTTGTCAATGGCCACGAAATTGATACTTTTAAAGACGAGGTAACTGATTTCTATCAAGAGCTGGATATGAAGGAAGGTATTTTACGCCGTTCATTCACTGTTAATAATCAGGTCCGTATTGAAACCGAACGTTTCTTAAGTGTCAGCTTCCTTGAGCTATGCCTCATCTCCTACCGTGTAACGAATCTGACGAATGAGAATTTAAAAGTTACTCTTGTACCATATTTAGATGGAAATACGAAAAATGAAGACGCCAACTATGAAGAGACTTTCTGGGTTGAAGCTGGTCGAAAGGTAACCGAACCTTATGTCAGCCTTTCCGCAGAGACAAAAGAAAATGCATTTGATATCGAGCGCTTTACGGTCAATGCTACGATGGGAATTGTTTCAGAGAACGTCTTATCTAAGACGACAGAAGAAGCAGATCTATATGCAGGAGTCAATTATGAATATGAAATTTCTTCTGGTGCTTCTGTGGAAATTCAAAAGTTCGTTGTTGTTACTACTTCTCGAGACATGGAGAAAGAGAAACTCATTCCAACAGCAGAGCAGCTGATGGACGATGCAATGAACAAAGGATACAATCTGCTTAAGGAAGAGCATATTGCGGAATGGGATCGGCGCTGGGAAAAAGCAGATATTATGATTGAAGGCGATGTGGAAGCACAGCAAGGTATTCGATTCAATATCTTCCAGCTGTTCTCTACTTATTATGGACATGATGAGCGTCTAAATATCGGTCCTAAAGGTTTCACAGGTGAAAAATACGGCGGCGCTACCTACTGGGATACAGAAGCTTACGCTGTTCCGATGTATCTCGCTCTAGCAGATAAAAGCGTAACCGAAAACTTGCTTCGCTATCGCTACAATCAATTAGATGGTGCGAAACACAATGCACGTCAGCAAGGTTTAAAAGGTGCTCTCTATCCAATGGTTACTTTCACTGGAGTTGAGTGTCATAACGAATGGGAGATTACATTTGAAGAAATTCATCGTAACGGAGCCATTGCGTACGCCATCTATAACTATACGAATTACACAGGAGACAAAACGTATCTTCAGAATGAAGGTATTGAAGTACTGACTGAAATCAGTAGATTCTGGGCTGACCGGGTTCATTTTTCGAAGCGTCACAACAAATATATGATTCACGGTGTAACTGGCCCTAATGAATATGAGAATAACGTAAACAACAACTGGTATACCAACACCATAGCAACTTGGGTGCTGAAATACACAATGGAAAGTCTTGCGGATATCGACGAACAGAGAAAAGAGCAGCTTAATATTTCCGATGAAGAACTGGCTCACTGGCAAGATATTGTAGACCGTATGTACTTCCCGTACGACGAAGAGTTGGGTGTTTATGTACAGCATGATACCTTCTTGGACAAAGACCTGCGTCCTGTATCTTCGCTAAGTAAAGAGGATCTGCCTTTGAACCAAAAATGGTCCTGGGACAAAATCTTGCGTTCTCCTTTCATTAAACAGGCGGATGTACTGCAAGGAATTTATTTCTTCAGCGACCAGTTTACATTGGAAGAAAAAAAACGCAACTTTGATTTCTATGAGCCGATGACTGTTCACGAGTCCTCCCTCTCCCCTTCTATTCATGCTGTTCTTGCGGCTGAACTGAAGATGGAAGAAAAAGCAGTAGAGATGTATAAGCGTACAGCTAGATTGGATCTAGATAACTACAATAATGATACTGAAGATGGTCTTCACATTACTTCCATGACAGGCAGCTGGCTTGCGATTGTACAAGGATTTGCCGGTATGAAAACGTATGGAGATACTCTCCGTTTCGCTCCATTCTTGCCAAAAGACTGGAAGAAATACAGCTTCCATATTAACTATAGAGAGCGTCTAATCAAGGTAAGCGTCGATCAAAACGAAGTGAAAATCACACTCGTTTCCGGTGCGCCGCTGACGATGGAACTATATGATAAAGAAGTACACATTACTGATCATGAACCGGTGGTTGTATCAACCGCTGCCGAAGCTTAATTATAGGGGGGAGAAACAATGAAAGCCGTTATTTTCGACCTCGATGGGGTCATTACCGATACAGCTGAATATCATTATTTAGCATGGAAAAGTTTAGCTGATGAGTTGCAACTTCCTTTTGATAAACAATACAATGAGAAATTAAAAGGTGTGAGCCGGATGGAATCACTTGAGCTCATCCTAGCTCTCGGCAACGTATCTTACTCTGAAGAAGAGAAAAAAGCACTCGCAGAGAAGAAGAATGATCTATATAAAGAAATGATTAAAAAAGTAACGCCGAAAGATCTGCTGCCCGGCATTGAAGCTCTTTTAATAGAGCTGCGGGAAGCCGGTATAAAGACTGCACTTGCTTCTGCAAGCAAGAATGCACCGTTTATTCTTGAACGTCTCGGTGTCACCCACTATTTTAATCATGTGGTAGATGTGAATATGATCAAGCAAGGCAAGCCAGATCCGGAAATCTTCTTAACGGGTGCTGCTAAACTCGGCGTCCTACCTGAGGACTGTGTCGGCGTTGAAGATGCCGAGGCCGGAATCGAGTCTATTCTCTCCGCAGGTATGTATGCGGTAGGTGTAGGGACCCCTGCTCAAATGCAAAAAGCAGACCTCATCGTCTCTTCTACTGCAGAGTTGTCTCTTACTTTGCTGAAAGAGAACTTTAAGAAAAAAACAAATTAATGATGTGTCGATAGACAAGCGCCGTGAGTGGGAAGATCGTTATTTGCGATCCGTCCACTCACGGCGTTTTATTGTTTTCCTGTTGAATCAGCAAGCAACCTTTTTCATTTTGAAGCGTCTAATATACTAAGCTTATCAAATACATACGTATCCTATAAAAAAGGTGGTCGGTATCTGTGAGTACCATTACAATGGCAGAAGCTTTGGCTGTACGTGCAGCCATGAATCGTCTGATTAATCAATTGATGCAAGAACGATTGAATAACAGTAGTACCATTATAGAAAAAGGAGAAACGGCTGAGGTTCCTGCACGCAGCGTTGACGTCATAACGGAAGAAATTGATGCGATTTCAGCCGATTACAGAAAGTTAGATCTGTTAATGGCGATATCAAATACAACCGAGACAATCTCATGGAATGATACTAATATTACCGTCATGGAAGCGATCGAATTGGCCAAACAAATGCGTAATGAAATCGGACAGCTTGCGAATCTCGGTTACCGCAAGAAGCTCGAGCGCCAGAGTAGCCGTGGACACGATGGCTCCGTTACGCTGTTTAATGTGGCATTATATGACCCGGAAGCGTATCAGGCAGCTGGCCGCAAGAAGGAACGCGAGGTAACGAAGCTGTCTTCCTTGATTGAGCATGCAAATCATCATTCGAGGATTTCTTTTGACGCAACAAAGTATATGTAATAGCAGCAAACGTCGGCTTCAAGCCTACAAGTTTAACCATTTGCAGGTTTGAAGCCGGCGTTTGCCGGCTGGCGGGAAAGTGCGGGCAACCGCTTATTGTTTGTCGGATACAAACAAATGAATGAACCTAAAATCGACTCCTAAGCACAAACGGATGACGGTTAACGGATTACGTTTATCACTCTATTACGATTGACGGACTATAGAAAATCAAATTAAATCGCCCCGTTTCCCGCCGCCAACTATATGACCACCCGAAAGACCATAGAATACAGCTGAATCTAGCGAATACATCAGATAAAAGTAAAAGAACAAGCCAAGCTGGCTTGTTCTTTTGAGTTTATAATTGTTTGATTTTTGTCATCGTCCTGGTCAGGTGTAATGAGCGGGCTGAAAGTTATTTTTTCTTAACGGGGATCCAAATCTCACCAGAAATATGCCCTTCCATTCCATAATACATTTCGAAAGTAGGGCCTTCAACCTGTTCGAACTCCGATGTCGGAAACCATTCAGCATATATCCGCTCCCACAAATTCTGTAAATCACATTGTGGATCTGGAAAAATCGCCCATGTTAATGTCGGGACAGACAGTTTTGTAAATCTCTCCGGTATTTCTAGCCCCTTCGGTAAATGATAACAAACCATGTACTTAAAAGATTCTCCAGTTTGATCATATAAGGCAGCGTGCAATACGGTGTTACTAAATCGTCCGAGTAATTCGTTCATAAGAACAACACTGCCATCTTCATCACATTTTTCACGAAATTCAGGAACTTCAGAAAATGCTATTTTCCTGTCTGAATTTATAAGGCCATAAACTCCAAACATCTCAAAAGACCTTTTTTGCTCAATTCGGTAATTCATTTCGATATCCCCTTTTATAGAAATATGAAAGGTCATTCGAGGATAGGCTTTTAGAGAAACGCCTTTATCGCGCGCAGATATCGGCATGATCCCATGAACATTCTTGAACGCCCGCGAAAACGCTTCTGGTGAATCATATCCATATTTCATTGCTACTTCGATAACCTTTACATCCGTTGTCTGCAGTTCAAATGCTGCTAAGGTTAACCGCCTGCGTCGAATGTACTCAGATAACGATACTCCAGTAATAAAAGGAAACATTCGTTGAAAATGATAAGTTGAGCAACAGGCTCTCTGCGCTATTTCATCATATGAGATATGATCAGCTAGATTTGATTCGATATATTCCATGGCGCTATTCATCCTGTCCAACCAATCCATCGTATTCCCCCTTTCAAATTAAACTTTAGCGTAAATATAGAATGAATACCTTGCATTTTCTGCACGAAAAAGTCAGTCGGGTATGACGACTAAAGCGATATGTACAATGGATTGAATCATTTCATGCACTCCTCTAATTTAGATAAACGGTTTAGCAATGAACTTATAACACTACATCATTGTAGCACTTCAGAGAAATAATAGCGCCAAAAAAGGATGCAAAAAAGCTTACTCCATCTTCAAGAAGTGGAGTAAGCTTTTTAAATGTTTGCTCATGTTTATATAATCATGGAAGCCTAAGTACTCTGCTTGATGCATCGCACTTCATTAGCTTATTTATTGAAAGTAATCTTCTCCGAACCACCATCAAGAATGATCGACGTGTCCCGCGGCTTCGTTTCCGCGATTTTGCGGCCGCCTCTGAACGAATAAAGCACTCCAGCCTGTTTGCGAATAGCCTCATATTCGTTCTCTGCTTCAAGAACGATGAAGTTAGCTGGCTTACCTTCTTCAATACCGTACATATCTTCAATATGCAACGTTTTTGCACTATTTTTCGTAATGAGATCGATCGAATTCACGATTTGATCGTAACCGAGCAACTGTGAAGCATGGATACCCATGTGCAGCACCTGAAGCATGTTGCCTGTGCCTAGCGGATACCAAGGATCAAAGATATCATCGTGACCAAAGCACACATTAAGACCGGCTTCCTGCAGCTCTTTGACGCGAGTCAGCCCTCTTCTTTTCGGATATGTGTCGAAGCGTCCCTGCAGGTGAATGTTGACCAAAGGATTGGAGACGAAATTTAGGTCAGCCATCTTCAGCAATCTAAACAATTTGTACGTATATGCATCATTGTATGAACCCATTGCTGTCGTATGGCTTGCCGTCGTGCGGGAGCCCAGTCCACGTTCGTAGGCTTCTTTAGCGACCACTTCAAGGAAACGGGATTGTTCGTCATCGATTTCGTCGCAATGGATGTCGATGAGACGGTCGTATTTTTCCGCAAGGTCAAACGCAACCTTCATTGAATCAACGCCATACTCCCTCGTGAACTCGAAGTGCGGAATGCCGCCAACCACGTCAACACCCATCTTCAGCGCCTCTTCCAGCAATTCTACACCGTTCGGGTAGGAGTGAATGCCTTCCTGAGGAAATGCAACAAGTTGGATGTCAACGAATGGTGCCATTTCTTCTTTTACTTCAAGCATCGCTTTAACTGCGGTCAAGCTTGGATCGGTGACGTCCACATGTGTCCGTACATGCTGGATACCCTGTGCGATCTGCCATTTCAATGCTGTTTTGGAGCGCGTCTTAACGTCTTCATGCGTTAGGAATGCCTTGCGTTCAGACCAACGCTGGATGCCTTCGAACAGTGTTCCGCTCAAATTCCATTCCGGTTCGCCCGCTGTTAACGTTGTATCTAGATGAATGTGTGGCTCAATAAAAGGAGGTAGTACAAGCGAGCCGCCCACATCAATTACTTCCTCATTTGCTGTTACTTCCAGTGACTGTGTGATTTGCTCAAACTTTCCGTCTTTCACGACGATATTCCAGAGACCTTCTTTACCCCGCAATTTTGCGTTCTGTATAATCATTTATATTCCCCATTTCTTTAGATTCTTTCGCAGGAACGATCAACATCAAGACGATGTAAGCCACTGCCGTACCGATCAGAGCGTTTAGTGGCGTAATTCCTGGAGCCAGTTGGGCGAAGGCAACGCCGATAGCCCAAGCAATCATCGCTATCCAGTTTACATTCTTAAATGTCATGTCAGCAAACGGTTTATAGTTTCTACGCTTCACAAAGAAGTAGTCTGCGATGATAATAGCCCCGATAGACGGAATCGCTGCGCCCAGTACATTCAGGAAACCAACGAAATTGTTGTACATCCACATCGCAAATACGGTACCCACGATGCCGTTTACTACTACGAAGAACTTTTTCGAAATCTTAGTGATGTTGGCAAAGCCCAATCCGGAAGCGTATAGGGCGTTATCGTTGGTCGTCCAGATATTCAAGCCCAATACGATGATCGCAGGAACGATCAATCCTTGCAGGAACATAACCTCCGAGATATCTGACAGGTTATAAGCCATTGCACCGACTGCGCCGAACAGGAACATGAGTGAGTTCCCTAAGAAGAACGAAATGACTGTTGCGGTAACCGCCTGCCGGGAAGTTTGAGAAAACCGGGCAAAATCTGGCGTTAATGTTCCGCCGCTAATGAATGATCCGATACAAATGGTCAATGCAGCTGCCGTGGTGAGCGACTCTGCTGGCATATAATCTAGCAAACCTTGCAGACCGCCCAGCGTGTCTACTCCCTCGAACACGGAGTAACCGCCGAGAATGGCAATAGCCGGAACCGCTATATAACCCAAAATAACGAGCGATTTCATACCGAAAATGGCTGTTGCTGTCATTGCGAAACCAAACAAGAAGATTAACAGGTATACGTTCCAATCCATCGCTTTGGCGACCGGAACTGCAAACATGGCCACACCGACACCGAACCATCCGACCTGTGTGAAACCAAGCAGGAACGAAGGCAGGTACGACCCTTTCGCACCAAACGAATATTTTGCCAGCAAATGTGTGGAAAGTCCAGTTTTGGCTGCGATATGTGCCAGTGCTCCTGTATAGATGCCAAGTACCAAGTTACCCCCAAGTACAATAGCAATGAACTCCATGAACGTCAGGCTGACTCCGAGTGTTCCCCCAGCAAGCATGCTTGCCGAGAAGAAAGTGAATGCCAGCATTACGGAAAATGTCTTACGAAAATGGTTTCTCTGCGTTTTCGGCACCGCTTGCCACGAAAACTCTTGATCTTGTTTACTCATCAGAATACCTCCAGGATAAAATCTCCTGATACCAAAAAGCAGAAAAAAGAGGCTACTCATCAGGTTCAAACTGACAAGTAGCCTCTTTTTTTCATCATAACCCGCGCGAAGACACAGAGCATCCCATGAGGGTATACGCCCTGATTAACGCGAGATTATAAAAATCCGCTGCCCTTGCCAGCCTCTCTGGACTGAATTAAAGGTACCAGTGTTCAATTACTATCTATTATTTTGGAAAAACGCATGAATGTCAATGTTAGTATTATCCAACGATTACAACAAGTATCGAAGGTATCTTCGAGAAATCAAGCTTTTATTGTATCCACAAAATCATTTCCCTTTTCAATAAATAGCTTCTTAGCTACTTTTCCAATAGCAGCCGTGGATACTCCATCTGCAGTCCCCCCGATAAGACCACCAGCCAATGGTATCATCTTGCCGAGATTTACTACACCTTTAGTTCCAAACTTAGTAAGTAAGCGGAATCCTACTTTTTGATTTATTTTTGTAATCACGGAACCAGAAATCTTTTGGATTGCCGCTTTGGTTAACTTCTGACCGATAACAATCCCTAAATCCTTTAAGATATCTTTTACCCCGTTACCACATAAACACATGTAAACAAAACTTTTTACTTTATCATCTTGAAGATCATAACCTCCCATGTGAGCAATTGCTGCAATCATTCTCATTTGAACAAATAGTACACTTGCTAGATTCGCAGGTATTGCTGCTGGAAGAGTCACAAGTCCCCCAAGTCCAGTCAAAAAACCAGAAGTAGCAGATTTAGATGTTTGCCACCTAATCAGTGAGTCGGCTGCTTCTTCAATCGATTTGGCCTTGCGTAAATAACTATTCGCTAGTTCTTCAGCCGTATCAGTACCTGAAAGGCCGTTGAGGGCTTTATCATATGCCCAGTCCAATGCTTTTATAATGATTTCTTGATTCATTTTTGCCATCTTCTCTTCCCTCTCTGACGGTTAATTATATGAATGCTCATGGGAAAGTATCGAACTTCTTTTTCTACCACTCAATTCAAACATTGTACATCAATTTTTCAAAACTCGCTTTGGTTAAGCAGAGTTAAAAAAAACCACTACCCTAAAGTAGTGACAACCCGTCGATTTATGAGAGGGACGGAACTTCAAATATAGTAATATATAGTTCATGTTTATGAACTACTACTTCTGTTAACTGACCAGCTTCAAACCTACAGCAGATCCAAGTACCATCGCGATAAACAGAATTCTTAATATATTTCTCGGTTCTCCGTAAAAGATCATGCCAAGAATTGCTCCACCGGATGCCCCTATTCCTGTCCATACGGCATATGCTGTACCCATTGGAAGGGTCGCCATTGCCAAACTTAGAAATATAAAGCTTAATCCAAAACCTGAAATCAATAAAAGCACGGAAGCTATGTTACGGTCTTTATTGAATTTATTAATCATGAGGACTCCGAACATTTCAAATAGACCCGCTAAAATAAGAAAAAACCAATCCATGAGTTATGCAACCTCCTTTTTCTTATCTTTGCTTACCAATTTTAGTCCAATGACACCTAACAACAGTAGTGCGATGAGCATCATCTTCTCCATTTGAACGGGATAGCCAAACAGAAGAATTTCAGCAAATACAGTACCAGCTGTACCTAAACCAACGAATACGGCATATACGGTTCCTACCGGCAAGAAGCGCGATGCTCTTATCATCAGCCCAAAACTCACAATAATAGCAATAAGTGTACCTCCCCATTCAAGAAATCCACTAGCATGCTTCAATCCGATGACCCATCCCACCTCAAACAATGCAGCGATAATAACAGAAGCCCAAGTTTTATTCATTTACTCCACACTCCTCAATAAATTTGCGCTACAAGTGTTTATCAAATGTAGCAAAAATAAAAAAGCCTGGGTAATAAGCTGTCTTTCGACAGTTTATCTCCCAGGCTTTTATCCCTCCGTGACACAACTTTTCAGTTGTGAGTTATCTCTCGGACCTGCCCGATATAATATCGCGGAACCCTAGATAACATTCGTGTAATTCAATTTTCATTCAAATTATACACACTTATTCTAATTTTACAAGCCAATTTATATAACATATTATTCCATTATGCCAATTTGTCTTGTTATATCAGTGTTTTAGTCATTATAAAATCAATTTGTTCTTCATCACCCATATAAAAAGCGTGTGCTCCAGTTTGAACAAAACCCATTTTTTTATAAAATGCAATTGCATTCTCATTCTTCTCCCACACGCCGAGCCAAACCATCTCTTTATTTTGTTCATTGGCAATTTCCAACGCTTTATTTAGCAGGTATTTTCCAAGCCCTTTCCCTTGAAATTTGTTTCGAATATAAATCCTTTCGATTTCGAGTGAATTATCGCCCATTTTTTCGGACTGAGCATCATTTATATTGACCTTCAGATATCCAGCAAGTCCATCATTGTAACAGACGAAATAAAATTCTGAATTGATATGGGATAATTCTTTCTCCAACTGATTCGTGGTAAACGCTCTATCCAAATAGGCTGTTAAATTTTCAGGTGAATTCTGTTCTTTAAAGGTATTGTTGAACGTTTCAATACTTATTTCTTGAAGTGCTTTGATATCTTCTAAGGTACACTTTTTTATCTTTATAGTCATTCTATATATAGCTCCTTTATAGCAATCAATAGTTTCTCTTGTTTCCCTTTTTTACAAAATTTTTGTTGTGTTCGTCATCTCTCTTCTCAATAAAGCCGTTAATTTCAAGTTTTATTATGGCACGAGCTGCGGTTGTTCGAAAAGCCGCGACCTCCGCGACTTCTTAAGTATATCTACCCTAACTGGAGTTTAAAAGCTTTACTGGCGAAGAAGTATGCAATGATCATGATACCGACACACCAGGCAAGCGCGATCCAGATATCGCTGCCAGCAGACCCTTCATACAAGTGGGCACGAATCGTATTCACGATGGAGGTCACGGGTTGATTTTCAGCGAACACACGAACAATTTTTGGCATGCTTTCGGTGGGGACAAAGGCTGAACTAATAAACGGCAGGAAAACCAGCGGATACGAGTATGCGGTCGCCCCTTCCATAGATCCCGCTGTCAATCCGGGTATAACCGCTAGCCAAGTCAGAGCCAGCGTAAACAGTCCAAGAATCCCAGTTACCGCGAGCCAATCCAAGATACCAGCACTGGAACGGAAGCCTATCAAGAGCGCGATGAGGATAACCACCACGACAGTAAGTGCATTGGAAACAAGTGAGGTCAACACATGAGCCCACAATACCGATGAGCGCTTGATGGGCATCGTAATGAAACGTGACATCAGCCCACTCTTTACGTCCGTATACAGCCGCACGGAAGTGTAAGCGACGCCTGAAGCTATAGCCATCAGTAAGATTCCCGGTAATAAATAATTGACGTAGTTGTCTGTGCCAGTCTCAATAGCGCCGCCAAAAACGTAAACAAACAGCAGCAGCATCATAATCGGTGTAATCGCCACCGTAATAATCGTGTCCGGGCTTCGCATGATGTTACGCATTAAACGTCCAAGTAATATCCCTGTTTTGCTATTCATTTACCTCTCCTCCTTGTTAGCGATGATCGCGAGGAATATTTCCTCCAATGTCGGCTGCTTCTCAATGAATTCCACTTTCGCTGGAGGGTACATCTCTTTGAGTTCTGTTAGTGTACCGGTTGTGATAATTTTTCCACCATGCAGGATGGCGATACGGTCCGCAAGTTGTTCCGCTTCATCTAGATACTGGGTCGTCAACAAAATGGACGTGCCACCGTCAGCAAGCTCCTTGATGGTATTCCAGACCTCAATCCGTGCTTCGGGGTCAAGCCCTGTCGTCGGTTCGTCGAGAAAAATGACTTCTGGTGTCCCGATCAGACTCATGGCGATGTCAATCCGTCGCTTCATCCCGCCAGAATATTTGTCAGCTGGGAGGTTGGCCGCATCGGTCAGGCTAAATCTCGCAAGCAGATTGTCAGCAACTTGAGCAGGATTCGAAACTCCTCGCAACTTGGCGATCATCAACAGGTTTTCCCGTCCGGTGAGCATCCCGTCTAATGCTGCGAACTGCCCTGTAAGGCTGATGCTCTGGCGAACTTGATCCGCTTGACGCTGCACGTCATAGCCGCAAATACTTACTTCACCGCCACCGGGCTTTATCAGCGTTGAGAGGATGTTGACCGTCGTTGTCTTGCCCGCTCCATTTGAGCCCAACAATGCGAATATTTCACCACGCCGCACCTCAAACTCCACCCCCTTTAAAACTTCCTTGTCTTTAAAGGATTTTTTTAACCCTCTTACAGAAATCGCTGTATTAATCATACTTTTTCCTCCTTATAAAAACGTAGCAAGAATGCTTGAGAGATCGAAAAATGACGGTCAAGCATCTTGCAGAGCTAGATTGCCTTTTTCACTATATAGTGTGACTGATAATAAGTAACACTTAGTACTGAGGTAAAAATATAACTGAATAGCAAAGGCGGCAATCACTTTTGTAACCAGCTAATCAGTCGAATCAATCTATTGAATTTATTTTTTTCCCAATCGATTTATGATACTCTTATTCAGATCTTCACGATACTTGGCGACATAAGTCTTAGCGTTTGCGACTAGTTCGTCGGCAAATGACGCTACATCTTCTCCGGTGATTTCCAGCACTTGTCTACCGTCCGCTACACCTGCTTCGAACAAATCGATTAATTCATACTGAATGTGCAGCATATCCATTCCGTTGCCTGTTGCGAAATTCCACATATAGTTTTGAATTTTCTTAAATACGAATTGGTAGTCCTCTGGCAAGGCATCAACCCGTACCATCATCATTTTGTACTCTTTTTTATCACCAATTAGTTTCTTAAACATTTCCATCATATTATTTTCCTCCTTCAATTTTAAAACTGAAATCTAGCTTGACTTCAAGCTGTTGATTTTCGATGATACAAAATCCCATTTTTCCCAAAACAAATCAAGCTCCTGACGACCAGCCTCGTTAAGAGAGTAAAACTTACGGGGCGGTCCCATATCTGAAGGTTTCTTTTCGATGTTCACCAGTTTTTTCTTTTCTAATCGTACGAGGATGGTGTATACCGTCCCTTCCACCACTTCGGAGAAGCCTAACTCGTTCAGTCGGCGAGTAATTTCGTATCCATAGGTTTCATGGCGGCTGATGATTTCCAGTACGCAGCCTTCCAGCGAACCCTTCAGCATTTCAGTTAAATTTTCCATGTTCAAAAGCCTCCTCTATTTCGTCCCTCCTCTAATTAGTCTGACTAATTTTCAGTACAGCATAGCACCAAGGGGAATATTTACTTATTAGCTTATTGGAAACCAAGAGCTATTAAGTATTACTTATTACAGGTACATCGTATCACTGAGTAGCAGGTGGCGTCAACCATTTTTTTGAAAACTATTTCGCAATCACATTAAATTCTTCTAATCAAGCCAAGTATTTATTTTCTAAACATTGATTTATGACAAGAACTTATATACCTACAACAAAAAAACCGCAACTGATGCGGTTTTGAGTATTCTATATGCTTGAGAACTAAACTTCAATGATGATTGGCAAGATCATCGGCCTTCTTTTGGTCTGGCTGTATATAAACTTACCAATCTGATCTTTGAGTGTCTGTTTAATTAAATTCCACTGACTCATTTCTGAATCCGTCAAATTGTCCATAACCGAATTCACACGTGTAAGAATTTGACTCATCAACGCTTCGGAATCCCTAACAAATACAAACCCCCTGGAGATCACTTCCGGTGCCACAAGCATATGACCTTCCGTTTTACTCAGTGTGGTAACGATAATTAACATGCCGTCTGAGGATAGCTGTCTGCGGTCCCTAAGCACAATATTCCCTACATCGCCTATCCCTAAGCCGTCTACCAAACTGTTCCCTGAAGGGATTGCTTTACCAAGCAACGCCTTACCCCGCTCGATTTCAACCGTATCCCCATTGCGTATAATAAAGACATTATCATTCGGGATGCCTACTGACTCCGCCAACAACCGATGCTGATACAGCATCCGAAACTCTCCATGAACGGGGATTAAATACTCAGGCTTCATTAAAGTCAGCATTAATTTGAGCTCTTCTTGGCTGCCATGTCCCGAAACATGCATACCTGATGAAGACCCTGACCCATAGATCACCTTTGCCCCACGTACATACAAATTGTCAATTACACGCGACAGATTTCGTTCGTTACCTGGAATAGGCCCAGCTGCAATGATCACGGTGTCACCAGGTGAAATTTCGATATGAGGATGCCTAGAGCTGGCTAACCTGGAAAGTGCCGCCATGGGTTCACCCTGACTTCCTGTACATAAAACGGAGATTTTACTAGCTGGATACATCTCAGTCTCGTCTGGTTCAATCAGCAGATCTTCCGGAATGTTTAAGTAACCGAGATCTTTTGCTACGGATACAACATTGACCATGCTCCTGCCTAGAAGAACTAGTTTACGTCCTGTTTCGACCGCTGCATCCACAATTTGCTGAACCCGATTCACGTTGGAAGCGAAGGTAGATATAAACACCCGCTGATCCGCCCTTACGAATGCATCTAGAATATGTTCGCCAACCAAGCGTTCTGAAGGCGTAAAACCCGGTCTCTCTGCATTTGTACTTTCCGATAGGAGTACCTTAACCCCCTGCTTACCAATATCAGCCATGCGATGCAGATCCGGATAAGGGCCACTCACCGGTGACATATCAAATTTAAAATCGCCTGTATGTACTACATTTCCTTCCGGTGTCTGAAAAACAATGCCCAAGCAATCTGGGATACTGTGGCTCGTAGAGAAGAAAGAAACCTGAATTGCTCCAGCTTTAATAGCGGAATTGGCATCGATGACATGTAGCTCAGCGTCTCGCAGAAGACCGTGCTCTTTAAGCTTGATTTTTATGAGACCGATCGTGAGCGATGCTCCATATACCGGAATATTCAATTGCTTTAACAGATAAGGAATCCCACCAATATGATCCTCATGCCCATGGGTTACAATGAGTCCTTTGACTTTACTCTGGTTTTCCAGCAAATAAGTTATATCCGGAATTATAAGGTCAACACCTGGCAGACTTTCATCTGGAAATTTAGATCCGCAGTCAATGACAACAATATCCTCATGATATTGAAGCATATACATGTTCTTCCCGATTTCATTCACACCGCCTAAAGCAGCAATTATCAAATTATTAGCAGTTAGACTCACGTTCTGGCCCCTCCTGTCATATTGCCCTAATTCTTCATGCTCCTATTATTTGGTGCTTTTCAAATGTTATTCACCTATGATTATTTCTTATTGTCAAATCATACTAAAGCCCGTTAGTTGAGAAAAGGAAAGGCAGCCGATCGCATGTTGACCGGCTGCCTTTTCCCTATATCCTCTTATTTGAATGAGTGCAACTTATTGCTTACTAAAAAAGTAATTACGGAAATTCTTAATATGAGAGTAGTTATATCTTGCAATTCTTATGCTTCGTTTTAGGTTCAGGTCCTCTTTATACCAAAGTGATCTGAGTACCTTCTTTTGCTTATACAGTTCTTTTATTTCTTTAGATAAGTTCGGGTCAGTGACATACTTTTGTAATACAACTTTCGGAACATTTGTCCAAAGACCAGTCTGTTTACCGTATACACATTCTTCATCTTTACCATAGACAACATTGTCTATTAGTGCCTTTAACATATTAAGCCCTGCTGCTCTGACAAATAGACTGCTTCTACCAAGTCGAGGATTAATTTCAAACATCATATACTTACCTGTTCTGCTATCATACTTCATGTCAATATTGGAAAAGCCGACATAACCGATTTCTTCTAGGAAAGTCTTAATTTTCTGATATAGTTCCATATCCGAACGAGAGATAATGGCTGCGTAGTTTCCTAATGTTTTTGGTGCATATTCCTCAAGCACAGGCTGTCCGAGACACATCATTTTTACTTTTCCATTATCATCAGAAAAGCTATTGATAACTCGCATAGAATTGTCTCCACCAGGGATAAATTCCTGAATGATTAATTTCCCTTTATAGTCAGACGCATTCATGCTTTTAACCATGTTTAAGTATTCATCTTTAGAATTAAAGAAAAAGACCTTCTTCTTGCCCTCAAATTCACTATGCAAATATTCGTAAGCATTGCTGTTTTCTGGCTTTACAACAATAGGAAAGGCAAAGTCCATTGTATCCAATGCTCTTTCACGCTCATGCGGCTCACAAACAATCGTTTTCGGATAATCCAGTCCATGTTTTTCACATAATTTATAAAACTTATCCTTTGTATCAAACGTATCAAGCAATTCCTCGGAAACAAAGTGATTCGCAATAAGACCTTTGAACTTGGAATAATGTCTTGTCAACAGGCCAGCATAGTAATCCGAACAAGGTATAACAACTATTTTTTTACCGGGAGCTGCATGTTTCTCCAATACGGATAGTAGAGCTCCGGGAAATACTTCATCATTGTCAAAGCGATCGATTTGAACGAGATGAAACAAGTTACTGTTCATGGTTGGTATCAACAGCCGTGTGCACAACAAAAGCGGCTTAATTTGATAAGTCTCATGGATAATTCTTGCGTTACCATATGCATTTTCATCGCTGCCTAGTATAATTGGTAAAAAATCGTTATGTCTCATATCTGCTCCTTATACAACATGTTCTAATTCCGCTGTGGCGGTTATGGTATTGTCGCTCTGTTTAATTATAGATGATGTTGAGAACTAAACACCACCCCTCATTCATTCATACCTCTCGATAAATATAATTAGGTACTAGATTTATATACAAAAGCTCCGCGAGCAGCTCAATAATTGTTTGGGTTACAACCACAGACGCTGCGACAGTGGCCATCTCCCCTGGCAAGGTCAGAGCAAGAGGAAGTACAACTAGCGAATTGCGAGTTCCAGCACTGAATATAAGAGCTCTTCCGTCAGATGGACCAATACCGAATAAAGCTGATATTATTCTTGCAATTACAGGGGATAGTATATGAAATAACAAATAAATTGGTATAACCGCTACTATTATACTAAAATCCTTTACAACCTTGTCAATTTGAGAGCCTATCACCAAAAAGAGCACAATTGCCATAAACGGGACAGGCAACCATGCTGTAAAGTGTAAAGCTTTAATACCGCCAGCGTTTCTTTTAGCTAAAAATTGGATGACCAATGCAAAGAATAAAGGGACCATAATTAAGTAAACAAAAGCTTCAACGAATGGACCGATCCTTACGATTTCAGATGCCTCAGTACCTATGAATAGCCAAAGGTAAATAGGTAGCATAATCATTTGGACAACAAATAGAATTGGAGTAGACGCAAGAATTAACTTTTCATTCCCTTTGCCCAACTGAGTAAAAACAATAACATAATCTATACATGGTGTTAATAGTACCAAGCAAACTCCTATCAAAACTGGGCTAGGCTGGGGAAAAATCTTAATTAATATGAACACAAGCAAAGGAATTAATATAAAATTTACAAGCAGTAAAGCTCCTATGAAGCGCCTATTAGAGAGTGCCTCCCTTAATTTAAGAAAAGGAATTTGACTAAACATACTGAATAAAAGAATCGCAATCACAATTGAAACTAAGGGTTCTAATAAGCCTCCTATTCGTGGACTTACCAAACCAACAATTCCCCCAATTATTAAAGCCACGGCATACACGCCGACTTGGTTCTCTTCTAAACTCTCCCGAGAAAGCAACACTACACTCTCCTCTTCTTTATTCGAATTATATCATAAGTGTTTTTTTGACGAGAAATGTACTGCTCCATTCGTAATCAGTTCAATTAGATTAAGGAACATAAAAAAGCAGCTGATCATATGGATTAGCTGCTTGTGTAACTCATTACATACACAATTTAAAATCTATTTTCCCATTACAGCAAAGTAATTTTCTTCATGATCAGCGAAGTTAAAGACTCTGCCGGAAGGAAGTTCAACGATATCGCCAACTGTGACATTTTTAGTCTTCAAATCGTTATATAATTCATCGATGTTTTCCGTGAAGTACATGATCGATGGTGTTCCTAGATTCATTCCAGGATTCATTTGAGCAACGAGTTCCTTGTTATGAAGAACTATGCTCGTTGCTGCACCTTTAGGAGCAACTTCGATCCACTTCATCGGACCGTTCACTTCTTCAGCAATAACCTCAAACCCTAGTTTTTCTGTCCAAAAATTTTTAGATTCGTCTTGGTTGTTCACATACAACATAACTTGGCCAATTTGACTAATCATTTTTATACACTCCTTATATGTACTTATTTAGGTTCAGGTTGCATAAAGAATTTCCCCGCAACAGAATTATAGATCCTGGATATACCATGCGTCACATGCGAAATGCTCGGAGCCGGCCAGCGGTGATTTCAACATCTGAAAACCATGTTTGGTATAAAAGCGATTAGCTGCCTGCATATTTTGCAGCGTTTCCAGATAACAAGCCTTATAATGCTGTTTTGCAAATTGGAGTGCGGTCTGCAACAACTCTTTCGCAATTCCTGTTCCTCTAGCTTCTTGTATTAAATACATCTTCTGCAGTTCGCAGATTTTATCCTCAGCGGAGCCAAATTGTGCGATCCCACACCCGCCAAGCATCTTGCCGTTTTCATCGAAAGCGACCCAATAAGCCCGACCCTCTTGGTTATAGTAATCGAAGAGATGGCTTAAACTTTCGTCTTCCCATGCTAACCCTGCGCGGTTTCCGCCAAAATCAATTAAACACTGCCGGATAATCGCTTCTATGTTGCTGTTGTCTTTAGCTTGAATTGTTCTTATGTTCATTCTAGTAGCTCCATTTCATCTCGATGCTCTTTTTTTCTAACCCTACTTGATTATTCCTATTATAGAACTACACCGCGCTATCTCCAACCAAAAATATGTTAGTGTAAGAGCTTAATCCCTATAGGATATCCCCGTTCAAGAATCGCACAAATTTTCAGTAAGCTGATGAGGATTTATTGTTCAAATAATTCGAAAATATATTCATATGATTCATCTATTGTTTTATCTTCATAGTAAACATCAGTTAGCGCCTTGTTAACAGCACTATCGAAATCATTGTACCAATCTGGAATAGGATACGCCTCAACAGCTGATCCATTATCCACATCATAAATCATGGATACATCAAAGTTCTCATTATAAGATCGATTTAGAATAGATATTGTTTTATCGTTATAAAAAGTTGGATACGAGAGAGGATAGCTACTAAAATGATTATATTTCCCTCTGGATTCAATCATTTTCAAAGTATATTCTTCACTAAATATATAGTTCATTATTTCCAGCAGAATATCTTTATTGTCACTTTCTTTAACCAATGCCAATGAGGATTGTCTTATATTTTGCTGTTCACCTTCAACTTTATTAGGCAAAAAAGAAACTTTTATCGGAAAATCGGCCTTTATTTTCATAGGAGATTGTGCATTCCATTCTCTACTGAAATTCTCATTTAAATATAACTCCATATTAAAAGAATTAGAAAACATCATCCCATAATCGCCGTTAGAAAAAATATTATCATTAGGGTAGATTCCGTTTTCATACTCTTCATAACCTTTCCCATAATCCCTAACCATAGTAGCAAAAAATCTATATAACGCTTTCCATTCATCATTCATAAGTTGCCCGTCTTTATAAAATGGTGTTTCTAAATTATAACCAAACATCCTTAATTGAGATCCTATAAACAACTCGTCTTCGTCAACATTCTTTACTGCAAATGCTATAGGACTATAAGTGCGATCTTGTTCTTCTGAGGAAGATCTCAACTGATTCAATGTATTCAGAAATTCGCTATAATCAGGATACAAGGGTAGTAAATCAACACCGAGATCATTAAAAACATTTTCGTTCTGCAAAACAAAATACATGGTATTTATTACTGGAGAAATATAATATATTCTTCCATTACCGCCTTTTACACTACTATTAAGAACCCCTTTATGTAAATTACTCTTATTCTCTATGTGATCAGTTATATCAAATAATAGATTGTCTTTAACGAGGGGAGCTAATTTGTTTGGAGTTAATCCAATAATTAAATCCAGTTCACCGTTTTTCACTTTTTTATAGGTATAATCAATCACGTCTTGCTCCGTTAAGGCCCCCTTTTTGGTCTCGGGATACAGCTCTTGTAAGTCAACTTCGATATTAAACTTCTCCTCTAAATCTCTTTTGAATTGTAAATATTCATATGTGGAATCATTCCCGACATCTGGTAGACCAATAGAAATAGTGGTCTTCTTACTACTATTTTCTTTAGAGTTATTTGTCACATCAAGTACCTTACCACTTCCATCATCAATAATACGTAGATTTTTGTCATCAATGAGGTGTATTGTGCCATCCTGTTTTAAGATTTCATGCTGCTCCTTTAATCCGTGAGCTACGGATTTGCGAATCAACCCTTGATTCTTAAACACCAACGAATACAGATCATACTCTCCAGTCTTTCGATTCGAATAATCAATGGTTACAATAAGTAGATTCTTGGGTGTCCACTTGAAGTCTAATGCGAGATCATGAGTATTCATATTAATGTCCTTTATGCCTAATGGAATCGTGGTTTTATGTCCCGAATAAACACCAGTAATCTCAAGATCTCCGTTGGCTGCACTAATCATATAGCTGTATCCCATCATGCTGCCATAAAAGGTATCTTTATAATTGTTAAGTCCAGTCACAGTTACCTTCCCTGTCTTTGTGTCCCGATTGGACACTTCTCCATCTAATGCAGATGCGAGGAATCTAATTGGCACATATAGATGACTAATATACCGTACAGGTTCTCTGCCCATATCCACTTTTCGACCATCTACTTCCGCAATTCTGCTTCCCATGTGGACAATAATCTGCTTCTTATCTCTCTTGAGAACCGCCATATTGTCATTTTTCATCTCCCATTGCAGACCTGCCCCGCTGCCTAGCGAAAAAAAACTTCCATAAGTCACTCCGTCCTTATGTAGCGTCTCAATATGCGAAGTGCGGCCATCTTCCCATTGCAATTCCAGCTCGACGTACTTGGAAGCCGCCTCAGAATGTTGAGCTCCCAGCGGTAAAACCACTGATATCATAAATATAATGAGAACCGCATTTTTCCAAAGTTTCATTAGCAAGCAACCTCCTCCCACTAACTGTAAATTTCAATACTACTTTATAACGATAATCTCTTAGAAAAAGTTGTGCATGATCCCTCACTGCAACAAATCTGTTCATATCGCTCTCAGAAAGAAAAATAAAAGAGCTGCGAACGATCGCTGCTCTTCTCAATAATTCATTAGTATTGTCCTTTAATTACAAAAAATGAGCCTCGAATGGTCCCCGCTAATTTAGATTTCTGTCTAGCAAACTTAAACTTCCCCTCTAACTCCTGTGGTACCTCCATCCCTTCAGAAAGCTTAAAACCAACGGCCCGCTTCTTGGGATCATCAACCGTATACATGACATTGAGTCCGAGACCATCCTCGTAAAATACGTAGGAGAACTGGATGTTTTCCACTTGAAAACGCGATGTTTCTAAAGGTTTAGCTGAAAACTCAATATTACGTTCTTCTTTCAAGATTCGTATTACATAATCAAGAGTCTCCTGGCTTTCGCTGGCTGGTACAACCGTAAACTCATGTTTATATTTGTTCATAAAATAACGGGCTTCGTTCGCTCGTAAACCAGCAAGCGCTTCGGCTACGGGTGAGGACTCTAAACCAACCATAGATACATTTTTAAAATCAACGATGTAGGACATTCTAACCCTCCTAAAAGTTTTGCGAGCTTTGCTTCTTGGATCTACTTCGCGCAAAACTCGCATCGGAAGCATTCACCATAGTTTTGCGAGCATTGCCTCTCAGATTTACTTCGAGCAAAACTCGCTTCGGAAGCATTTACCTAGTTTTGCGAGCTCTACTTCTCAGATTTACTTCGAGCAAAACTCGCTTCGGAAGCATTCTGTTATCTCTTATTTCCTTACAACAGGAATCCACATTTCCCCATACACGAATCCGTTCCGCTGTCCCATCTCAACCGTTGCATTCGGCCCACCGACATAGGCAACATTATTTGCTTCTGGTAAGGCTTGACCAAAAGCAATACCAGTAAGCATATTACTCAACTCGTCAGCCGTCTTCCCTTCCCCTTTTACAACGAGGTATTCCCCCTTAGGAAATTGAATGGCCCTAGTAGCTTCCGGTAGAGATGCTTCCGTCATAACGCCAGCATAATGCATCATCTTGTTATTCACTGCTTCGTTAACGGCAAAAATGTACTCATTTTCGGCTAAAGCCTTTAAAGTATCAAGCCTTCCATCTTCTTTGACGGCTGACCAAAAATCTGCCTTTTCCTTATTTATGCCAGCATAATCTGTGTAATCGCTCTTAAGCTCAGTCCCAATTCCTAAAACGGTAAAACTGTCTTTTTCCTCCAGAGTATAATTTGCCATATTCAAAACCTTCCTTCTAATAATTTATCATGTGATTTGTCATTTCACTTGATAGGTTTATAATAGCCTTAAATCATGTCAAAAAATGATACTGTTTAGGAGGTCTCAATGAAAAAGGTTGAACGGATTAATATCATCATGCGGTACATCAATAACCGCGCTCACTTTACGATTTCTGAAATCATGAGAGAGTTTAACATCTCACGTTCAACTGCTATTCGAGACATCAGAGAAATTGAAGCTATGGGTATGCCGCTTGTCGCTGAAGTTGGAAGGGATGGGGGTTATTTTGTCATGAACAACTCTGTCTTGCCTACGGTCCGCTTTACCGATAATGAAATTAAAGCCCTATTTATTGCTTTTATGGCCACAAGAAATCAACAGCTTCCTTATTTAAAGAGTCGCCAGTCTTTAGCGGAGAAATTACTTGGCCTCATCTCAGAGAACCAGCAGGATGACCTTGTTCTTTTAAATCAAATATTGCTATTTGAAGGTACCAATCCCAATAATCCCGACTTACTTGATCTGTCAGATCTGCCCCATCCAATGTTAGAGAAACTCATCCAAATCATTCTGTTGGACAGCTATTTATTGGTTTCGATCCAAGAAGAGAACGAAATAAAGTCTTATCCTATTTATCTGTTGCACTTATACCGTGAAAAAAGCTTATGGCTAATTGAAGGTTTTGACTTAGAGGAAGGAAAGAGACGGATTATTCCTGTCGATCATCTTATCAATGTAGAACCTTATCCTACGAAAAAAAGAGTAAACAAGAAAAAGATATTAGAACAACTATCCAAGCAAGAGGAGGAAGTTATTAACCTGATCATTGAACTTGGTCCCAAGGCGATCGCCCAGTTTAAAAAATATCATCCTTTAAAGTTATCTATTTCATATACGAATCCTTATCAAACTACAGCCACTCTAAAGACTTTTATCAATGTTCATCATTCAGAAGAACTAAGCGAAATAACAAATTGGCTGCTGTTCCTAGGTAAAGATATTCATATCAGGAAGATACCCGATGAAGTCTTAGAAGGTTTACAAGACAGAATAAGCTTATATCTCCCTTAAGGATAGCAATTGGTATATGCTACTGCTCTTGTCCACCCTGAAAAGATGTTTCATCCTGTTGTACCTTACGTCCCGCAGCCTTGGCTAACTCTAGTAGCTCTGTTGCATCATCTTGAGGTTTGTATCCGATCAATTCCTCTAAATAATCTATATTGTAGTAATTATCACGATTAGCGGAGGTGCCGTACAGATTTAAATACTTTAGTTCGTCATCTGCTTCAATACAACAAATAATCAACTGGAGCATATCACGCTCAGATATCCAGATATGACCCGCTCGCTCGGAATGAGGACGATCATCTCCAGGAAAGTTACCAATACGAATATTTACCGAAGAGATCTTACCTTGATCCGAATATAGTCGGCCCAGCAGTTCAATATAGCATTTGCTTAAACCATAAAAGCTATCTGGACGGTATGGATCATCAGGATCTATCTTCTCGTAGGTCTTATAAAAACCCGTCGCATGATTGGAGCTTGCGAATATAATGCGGCGCACGCCATTTTGTACCGCCGCCTCAAACAACTTGTATGCACCACTCACATTTCCCGCCAACACCTTACCAAGAAAATCCCCGTCGTCCTTAATCCACGCAAAATGAAGCACCGTATCCACTCCTTGCGTCAGCTCTCTCAGCTGTGCTTCGTCCACGATGTTCAACTGCACGATGCCTTGCTTCTCGTCCGCTTCTATATCCGTTCCGACTATGTCATACCGATTGTCTTTTTGCAGCTCCTTATAGATTACTTTCCCTATGGTACCTGCCGCTCCTGTTAATAACAGTTTGCGTTTCATTCGTTTCAGGCCCCTTTCTCGCTTCATCGTTTCGCGAATACTATAGTCTTATTAATTACCCGTTAGGAGAAGGAATTATACGATAATATCTAGGTTTCTCCATTGGATATATATGAAATCAATAGAAAAAAGTCGCGTATTCCGCGACTTTTAGCATGTTAAAAAATAGTTGGTACCATTCCCCCATCCATACGAATTGGGGAACCTTTAAATGCGGATGCATAAGGACTACATAAAAATGTTGCAAGTCTGCCTATTTCAATAGGCTTGATAAATCGCTGTATTTCAGATTGAGGTATGTTTGTAGTCATAAATCCTTTCTCTTTTTCCGAAAAGCTCATATTTTCATTAGAGTACATACCATCAATTATTTGATACACATTTTCTGAAAGTGTTGGTCCTGGCATAATTGAATTGACTGTAACTTCTGTTCCGATGGTTAATTTAGATAAGCTTTTTGACAAAGATAATAGCATTGATTTGGTCATACAATACTGAGGCATTTGTCCTGAAGGCATAATTGCTTCTTCACTCGCAATAAAGATAATGCGGCCGTAATTCTTCTTCAACATTTGAGGCAAATAAAGTTTAGATAATCCATTTGCAGCAAGCACATTTGTGCGGAAGTAATTTTCCCATATCTCATCGTCAACTTCTTCATATGGCATAATTTCATAAATACCTGCATTGTTAATTAAAATATCAATACTAGGATGTTTGGCAAATAAAGCTTCTCTTTGCTCAATATTCACAATATCGGCCGTAGCATTTTGTGGAGAAGTATCGGGGAAACCTGCCTTAATTTCATTCACAGCTTGTTCTACCTCATCGTAATTCCGTCCATTTATCAGGACATTAACACCTTCTTTTGCCAGTTCAATAGCAATAGCTTTTCCTATGCCTTTAGATGATCCTGTAACTAGAGCTGTTTTACTGTTTAATCCCATATCCAAGTTAGATTTCCCCTTTAAATTCACTTATGTCAGTTTGAAATTCAATTATTAGTCCCGTGCATTTCTTAACTATTCTTAAAATATCAGGCTTTATTTAAATAATCAGTACGCCAGTTCGCAGGCGTATCATCCTCCCAAAAACGGAATGCGCGGTAGAATGAGTTCTGGTCTTCATATCCAATCAAGAAAGCCACTTCTTTAATGTCGAGTGAAGGGTCTGCCAAGTACTCTCGGGCCTTCTCTTGTCTTGATTTTGTCAACAGATGCTTGAAGCTCGTATTTTCTTCAGCTAGCCGACGCTGCAAGGTGCGATGGCTCATACCCAACTCATTCGCGATAGTCTGAATGTCGGGGCGGCCTGCAGTGAGACTACGTTTCATAATCCATTTGACTGTCTCGGTAATTGATCGGCTACTCTGCTGTTCATATAATGATTGGTCCAGAGCAGGAGTCAAGATCTCGAGTAACTCTTCATTATACGAAACAAAGGGACGGAGCAGATCACTTCGATGAAGCGTCAGCTGGTTACATGTTGCACCAATCTGAATACGGCAGCCAAAGAAAGCTTCGAGGCTCTTTATATCACCCATTTCATGTGTAAATTTAACGCACTGAGCCGTCAAAGGTTGTCCCGTGCCCCGCCGCCCAAGCTCCAGAAGAAATGCCAGCGTAATTCCAACCAGCATCGATGGACCTGACTGATCGGTATTCAGCCATCCGAGATCGATTGTACAATGCTCCTTATTTTCAGCGATGCGTAAGCTTTCAGGGGGACAAAGTTGTTTGTACCGAGCCATTCGGTAAAGCGCATCACGGTAATCACGAGCATGATAAGTCGCTAAGACACTCGGAGGGTACTGTGATGCTTCAAAGACGGTTGCTAGTTTGATGATTGCATTCGCAGTGTCACCTACTAGATCGGAATAAGCTTGCCAAATCGCAAAATATTGTGCGGTGGTAACTACAGGTTCCGTAATAATGGCAAGCGGCAGTCGTGCTTTGCATGCTACATCGCTAGCTGCAATCCCCAATTGATGTAATCCTGTCCAAAATCCTTGTGGAATTTTAATTCGGTCAGAGGCATGAGACTTCATATATATGGTCCTCCTTAAACTAGTTCAAGCTGCAATTTAGTATCCTGCCTATTTAATTGGACAGTTACTATATTATCCCTCTAATGACTCTTTTGTAACTAGCGGTAAGCGACATGTTTCTTGCCGGATATGCCATAAATAATATGTAACGCATGCAGGACAATGCTTAACCATTCTGCCTGCTTATGAGATCTTTCTTGAATCCTTACGAACTTCTTAGGGCATTATAATTTTTGGACCTTATTCAGTAAAGATGAGTCCTTAAAAAATGAGGGAGTGATATTAAATGACTAAAAACAAAAGCAACAATCGAAATGGTGCATCTGAACGTAATAACACAGATGACTTTAATGCTGGAGAAACCGTAGGAACTGTTGGCGGAGGTGCTGTAGGTGCTGTCGTAGGTTCAGCACTTGGTCCAATTGGAACCGTTGTTGGCGGAGCTGTAGGCGCAGCACTAGGTAATAAAGCGGGTGATGTTACAGGAGATACCGACGAAAAGCAGCAAGATGAATAAACAGATATCAGCCATCTGTTAGTAAAGAAAGGATTTAGCTGAAATAATGCTGTATCCTCGCTTACTTGGATTGGTGTCGTGAGTATAATCGTCATTTTGGCTTCTGTTGTTTAAATCAAAAGCATGCGAATCATTTTTTTTGATTTCGCATGCTTTTTGGGGTTATAAATGTTATGAAATTAATCAATCTTACAAGCTATCGTGTCAGGTTAGCTTAAAAGAATCAGCAGAAAACCGAAAGAGAAAGATCACTTTGTGTATTTCAATGAAAAATCAAGAACACGCAGAGAACGCTTTAGCTGAATCATATCCTCAAATACAGAAGGGATTTCAGGCAACGCTGGAATATCCATTACCGGTTTCTTGTTATTTTTTATAGACTGCGCAAGTCCTGCGAAAAAGTGTTCATACTTCCCAATTCGTTCTCTTGGAACATTATTAATATTATTACGAGACGCAGCTAATAACATGTAACCAAGATGTAAACTATCCCCAATAGCAGGCCATAAAATTGTTGTTCGTGCATTTCTTCTCATCGATTCAGCAAATGCGTTGTCATACACAAGTCTCAGTTGAATAAGAGAATCTTGAAGTTTTGCTTCGATTGATTTTTTCACTTGGTTACTTTCATGGTTTAAAATGGCTGATAATAGCTCTCCTTCCTTCTCAACAGTATCCATAAATACTAAAGGTAGTCTTTTTGATGCCGTCTTCCTCCATAGCAACGAAGTACCTACGATTGCTACTAGACTTCCAATGATAATATCAACGATCCTAGCAGAAATAAAATATTCGCTTGTCAATGCTGGTTGTAATGTTGAGCCGATTAACAAAGTACTGGGTGTAATAAAGATAACAGCTAATGAATAATTCCGACCGTAGATTAGCTCAACAATAAACTGCAGACTAGCTAATATTAACGGAATAGCTAAGCTTTGAGGATGAAGCCATAATAAAAATGCGCCTATAATAATCCCTATGATTGTTCCCACAGAACGCTGAATACCTCTATGTAGATTATTGACGTAGGTTCCCCCACCCATAACAGCGGCACTTGATAAAGGTACCCAATAAGAGCGGTCAAAATGGAAACCATATGCAATGGCGGCTGAAATAATAAGAACGATTCCATATCGAAGTGCTATAAAGGGGGTATTGGATCCCGATTTGAAAACATTTTTCAGCAGCAATCGAAATCCTACTTTTGTTTCTAATTCCTCAGGATTCGCCGTAGAATGAATAACGGTTTCTGAATTAATCTCAAAAGCAAGCTTAATATTAAGATAGAGATTACTTAAGGAATTATTTAATTCGTCATCCACTGGTTGCACTGCAAATCTTACTTCCTTCTCTTTTCCTTGTAACTGATTAGCTATGATTTGTAGAGATTTGCAGAGTTGTTCCTCTACTTCATGTTTTGGCATTAATGAGACATCAAGTATGGAAAGAAAGATATCCTTAGCCTGGGCATTAAGGCTTCTTAATTTTTCAGTAAATTGTTTGTCTTTCTGTCCGAATAATTTCGAATTTATTAATATATGATCAGCCTGTTGCATAAGAGAAGCCGTTTGATGCTGTAAGCTAGTATAATGTTCAGTCCCGGTTGCAGATAGTAGATTTGCCAGACTATGATATACGGCTGAGATTGCTCTACTTTCCGTGCGGTGAGGATTTTTAATAACCCCAGCCATTCCTACAATCCAAGCAAACAATCCACCAAGGAATAGAATGAACGCATTTTGGAGAATTTCATTCAGATTCGATGTCATAGAGGTACCGACCGCATACGCTAGAACAAAGAACATTCCGCCCGGTCCAGTAATCCGAAAAAGATTAAACATAAGGGTAGATAATCCCCCTACTATACCGAACATGATCACCATTAAACTCGTATTGTAAGAGCAGAACGCTCCAAGCGTAAAGGAAGCTGTTAATCCAACTGCAATCCAAAATAATCGAGCAGCACGCTGTGCATATGTCTCATTAGATACATATAAAAAAGTAAATCCACCTATGGAAGCCAAAATTCCTAAGGCTGGGTTCCCCATTAAGATACCCAACAAAGCGGGAGTTCCTACACTGATAGCAGATCCAACTCCTCTAAACCAATTCAAAGGAATAGGCTTTATCCGGAAGACCTCTTTGTACGTTGTTCTCTTTGGGAACGTGTGTTTAGCACGTCGTCTATAACTGTAAGTATTGTGACTATTCATATTTATTTACCTCAATTCAAAACTAATTGCCCATATCATTTATCGCATTTTTTTCAAACTGCTGAAGCACTTTGGTAAAGATCGTTAATTCTTCATTTGAAATTCCTTCTAGTATTTGTTTAAACACCTCTTCTAAATGTATATAGATCGCATTTCTTAGTTCGGTTCCTTTTTCAGTAATGAAAATGAAGTATGAGCGACGATCTGTGTGGTTCATTTTACGAATAATAATTTGATCTCTTTCCAATATATCAAGTATCTTTGCCAAGGTTGCAGGGTCCTTATCCGCTAGAGTTGAAAGCTCTTTTTGTCTTATACCATCATTTTCATACACTCTTTTTAATACAGTCCACTGCTCTGGTGTAATGGAATAACTTTTAAGATGTACTGTTAGAAAACGAAGTATCGATCTGCTCGTTTTAGTTAAGGAATACCCGTAAATTTCTTCTGTACTGAGATTCATCTGTACCTTCCCTTTCAAATTAATATGTCTACATATAATATGTATACAAATAATATGTATGCTAATTAATTATAATCTTAATATTAATATAATTCAAACTTTTATAGCCATACCCTTGTTGCTTTAATTTCATAAGAAAAGTAGACCTCCTTGATAGTAGGTCTCTTCCGAAGATTAAACCCCTTGATCACACCCAACGATTTGGTACGAATTGCGACCTTGCCGTTTCGTTTAAAAGGTTGTATTTCTTTACTAATGGCGACGATATTCGATATCTTAATCCTTCTTGTCGGGAATTCCCCGCTGTCTGCAGATTCTGCAACGACGGTTTTTAATCCTACTTTTGTGATCACCGAGAAAAATGCTTTTTTGTTTCTTTCATTCAAAAATAATTGATCGCCAATCGATGATATGAGAAATTGTCGAAACGTAATCCGCTTAATCTGGCGGCATTTGGATACTGGCATATATTCTCCTCCCCATATAATAGATTCCAGATATCATATGAGATCTTGATCCGTATTGATTGTATTTAAGTCAAAATAGTTGCAATCGCCGTTCCCTCACTGATGCCTTCTTCATACATTATGATGATTCAGATTATTGATTTGTAAGGAGATGTGAGGATGAATAAAGGAAAGCGCTCATGCAAGAACGTACACTGCTCACAAACCACCAGTCGTTTTCAGCATCGGATGTCTGGCAACACATCCATTACTGCTTGACATCGACATCGCTTTCGTAACTTAACCGTTCGCTTTATTCCTGGTGTAGGTACACATCGTCATACGTTCAATGGGATTACTCAAATAGCTGACGGACATAGACATCGCTATTCGGGTATAACTGGACCCGCAATCAATGGTCAAGGACCTCGTCACTTCCATCGTTTCCGTCAATTGACTCGATTCGCAGACGGTCATAGGCACCTTATATCTGGCAGAACAAGTGTGCCAATTCGAGTGAGTGGTACTAGACTTCATCGTCACGATATTATTATTGAAAGCATTAAACGCGTTTAATACAGATAAAGGTTCTCCCTATGGTCTATTTCCCCGGGGAGAACCCTACCTTCCTAACTAACTTGTTATGTCTCTAATGCCCATTTCGAATACGCGTAAGGCTTCTAATTTAATGGAAGAAAAAGAGGACAAGCACTAGGGTACATAAATCAAAAAAACCACATAAATGGTCATACCCCTGTCAAGTAGACAGAACAAAAAAGACACCTTTACGCAGCAACCGTTTCCCGGT